>NZ_JBWKSN010000005.1:0-465478 GCF_059419825.1 Pseudomonas sp. GW821-FHT05D12
CTTTCGAAGATTTCTTCAACAACTTCAACCACTTGCGCTTCCGATCTCTCGTTAGCGGGAGGCGAATTCTACAGCGTTACACGCTGCTGTCAACACCTCTTTTTCTCCGCTTTCGACCGAGAAGATCGAAACGTTAATAGAGCCAAACAACTCTGCTCTACCAACTCCTTCTGGGCTTCGATGAACTGAAGCAAGTCGCTGTCGAATCTAGCGTAACTCTTTGTTTACCAAGGAGTTTTCCGTTTCGACTGCGCCGGAAGTGGGGCGAATTATAGACTTCCAGAATCTGCCGTCAACCCTTAATTTTGCTTTTCTATCAATTAGTTATGATTGGTTAAAAAACCATCAATAAAGCAACACTCGGCCTCTATTATAGAAGGCAAGACCCTAGATAACGCCTGCCTCCTTCAACGCCGCGATATTCACCACCCCCAATCCCAATACATCCCTCAACACCTGCGCCGTATGCTCTCCTAATAGAGGGGGCGCGCTTCGGTACTCGACAGGCGTCTTGGATAACCGGATTGGGCTGGCAACCTGAGGCACCATCCCCGCCAAGGCATGGGGCAGGGCAATCGCCAATCCACGCGCCTGGACCTGAGGGTCGGCAAACACCTGGGCCAAATCATTGATAGGCCCACAAGGCACACCTACCTGTTCTAACAATGACACCCACTCGGCCGTGGTCTTGAAGACCGTAACCTGGCGAATCAACGGAATCAGCTCTGCGCGATTGGCCACTCGCATCGTGTTAGTCGCGAAACGCGGATCGTCCGCCCACTGCGGCTGCCCTGCCACGTCCGCAAACTTACGAAACTGGCCGTCATTACCTACCGTCAGGATGAAGTCCCCATCAGCCGTAGGAAAATCCTGGTAAGGCACGATATTCGGATGAGCATTGCCAAGGCGCTTGGGCGACACACCCGTCGCCAGGTAATTCATGGCCTGGTTAGCCAGGCAAGCCACCTGCACATCCAGCAACGCCATATCGATATGCTGGCCGCCGCCGTCATGATCCCGGTGAGCCAGCGCTGCGAGGATCGCCACCGTGGAGTAGAGCCCCGTGAGAATGTCGGTCAACGCCACACCCACCTTCACCGGCCCAGCGCCTTCATCACCTTCAGGCCGACCCGTCAGGCTCATCAGCCCACCCAGGCCCTGGATCATGAAGTCATAACCGGCGCGAGACGCATAGGGGCCCGTCTGGCCAAAGCCCGTAATCGAGCAATAGATCAGCTCCGGATTGATCTCCTTGAGCGACGCATAGTCCAGCCCGTACGCCGCCAGCCCGCCGACCTTGAAATTCTCGATCAGGATGTCGGACTTGGCAGCCAGGTCACGCACCAGCTTCTGCCCGTCCGGCTGCGTGAAGTCGATGGTCACCGACTCCTTGTTGCGATTGGCAGCCAGGTAGTACGCCGCCTCACTGGTGTTTTCACCATAGGCATCCTTAAGGAAGGGCGGCCCCCACGCGCGCGTGTCGTCCCCATTACCCGGCCGCTCGACCTTGATCACCTCGGCCCCAAGGTCCGCAAGAATCTGACCGGCCCAGGGGCCTGCCAGTACTCGTGATAAATCCAGTACCCGCAAATGCGAAAGCGCGCCCATGCCCATGCTCCTATTAATAGAAAGCCTGGAGACCGGTTTGCGCGCGCCCCAGAATCAAGGCGTGCACATCATGGGTACCTTCGTAGGTGTTCACCACCTCCAGGTTGACCAGGTGCCGCGCCACACCAAATTCATCGGAGATGCCGTTACCGCCCAACATGTCCCGCGCCATGCGGGCGATGTCCAGGGACTTGCCGCACGAATTGCGCTTCATGATCGAAGTGATCTCGACCGCCGCAGTGCCTTCATCCTTCATCCGCCCCAGCCGCAGGCACCCTTGCAGGGCCAGCGTGATTTCGGTCTGCATGTCGGCCAGCTTCTTCTGGATCAATTGCGTGGCCGCCAACGGACGGCCGAACTGCTGACGATCCAGGGTGTATTGGCGCGCGGTGTGCCAGCAGAACTCGGCAGCCCCCAGCGCGCCCCACGAGATGCCATAGCGTGCAGAGTTCAGGCACGTGAAAGGCCCCTTCAATCCGCGCACATCCGGGAAGATGTTCTCTTCCGGCACAAACACGTTGTCCATGACGATCTCGCCGGTGATGGATGCCCGCAGCCCGACCTTGCCGTGAATCGCAGGAGCGCTGAGACCTTTCCAGCCCTTCTCCAGGACGAACCCACGAATATCGCCGGCGTCGTCCTTGCCCCACACCACAAACACATCGGCGATCGGGCTATTGGTGATCCACATCTTGGCGCCGGTCACGCTGTAGCCGCCGTCCACTTTGCGTGCACGGGTAATCATCGCGCCCGGGTCAGAACCGTGGTTAGGCTCTGTCAGACCAAAGCAGCCGATCCATTCGCCGGAGGCCAGCTTCGGCAGATACTTCTGTTTTTGTGCCTCGGTACCGAACTCATTGATCGGCACCATGACCAGGGAGGATTGCACACTCATCATCGAGCGATACCCGGAGTCGACCCGCTCGACTTCGCGAGCAATCAACCCGTAGCTGACGTAGTTCAAGCCACTGCCACCGTACTGCTCGGGAATCATCGCGCCCAACAGGCCGGTTTCGCCCATCTCGCGGAAGATCGCAGGGTCGGTCTTTTCATGGCGGAAGGCTTCGAGTACGCGGGGCGCCAACTTGTCCTGGGCGAATTGTTCAGCACTGTCACGCACCATGCGCTCTTCTTCGGTGAGCTGTTGATCCAGCAGCAGTGGATCGATCCAGTTGAAGCTTGCCTTACCAGCCATGAATGAGTCCTCGCAGGGAAAAACAGAAGTCGTGCATGGAGCCTAGGCCGAGCGAACGCTTAGGGCAAACGAGGTTTCCGCATAGGGTTGTGCTAATTTCTCACTCCGAAGCAGCCGAGAAGGGCGCAGACGCGCTTTATAAGTGAGGACTAGGTACATGCGCAGAAAAATACCCAGCACTACCGCACTGGTCAGCTTTGAGGCCGCAGCCCGCCACGAGAGCTTCACCAAGGCAGCGCACGAACTTTCCATCACCCAAGGCGCCATCTGCCGACAGATCGCCAGCCTTGAGGAGTTTTTAAGTGTCGAGCTGTTTCGACGCTCTCGACGCGGGGTCAAACTGACGGAGGCAGGGCTTTCGTACAGCCGCCGCGTCGCCACGCAGCTGGATGCCGTGGAGCGCGACACCTTGTCCGTGATGGGCCAGCAGGGCGCCAATGTCATCGAGCTGGCCGTGGTGCCCACCTTTGGCACTCAGTGGCTGATACCGCGCCTCAAGGATTTCCAACGCCAACACCCGGAAGTCACGGTTAACCTGACCAACCGCACGCGCCCCTTTCTGTTTGCCGACACCGAATTCGACGCTGCGATCTACTTTGGAGATGCTGACTGGTCGGGTACCGAATCCCACAGACTGATGGGAGAAAACCCTGTCCCCGTGTGCAGCCCGCGCCTGATGGGCCATCGCACACATTTCAGCCCCCAGGAGATCGCAGAACTGCCATTGCTGCAGCAGACCACTAGACCCTATGCCTGGCGGCAGTGGTTCAACGCGCAACAACTGAACATACCCCGCGACATGACAGGACCGCGTTACGAGCTATTCTCGATGTTGTCGCAGGCAGCCATGCATGACATGGGTATCGCGCTGATCCCGCCTTTCCTTATCCAGCGCGAGCTGAAAGAGCAGCATCTAGTGATTGCGAGTCCTGAGGCCCTGAGTAGCTCGAAGGCTTATTACTTGATGATTCCGGAGAGAAAAGTCGAATCCGCATCGTTGCATGCATTCAGGGACTGGTTAGTCGATCAGTCACAACGCTACAGCCCAAGCCTTTAAAGGCCTAAAGCCCATAGCTGACTTTGTAGTCAATTAATTTAAAGACCTACAGATATACGTATATGTCGCTTTTAAGCAGACTGTACGGTTCTGCCAAAAACAAGGCTCAAAGCCATGATTTTCATGGCTTGTGGCGACTATCGCGGGCTCATACCTGACTATTCACACCGGCCATCGAAAAAGTCCCAACAAATGCCTGCACCCCTTTAAACACCTGTATTTAAAGAGGTTATTCAGGCGCATTGCGACAATCAGTCACAGGGTGACTTGTAGTTAATTTTTCGTCACCCGTCATAATCCCTTGAAGGCCGTAAAGTTCGCCTGCAAAATGCCGCGCCCCGCTGTCATTTCAGCGGGATCGTGCTGATCGGCCGCCCCAGTTGCGCCACTCACGGTGCACTGGCCTTTTTACAAAAAGATCAAAAGCAAAAAGATCATGCAGGAGATTTGACGTGCACATTGGTGTTCCTCTCGAAACCCAGACCGGTGAAACGCGGGTGGCTGCCACCCCGGAAACCATCAAGAAGCTGATCGGCCAGGGCCATAAGGTCACTGTTCAAAGCGGTGCAGGCCTCAACGCCAGCATCGTCGACAGTGCCTATGAAACGGCAGGCGCAACCATTGGCAGCGTCGGCGATGCGTTTGGCGCCGAGCTGATTCTCAAGGTGGTGGCTCCCAGCGATAGCGAACTGGCGCTGATCAAAAGCGGCACCGTGTTGGTGGGCATGCTCAATCCGTTCAGCAACGAAACCATCGCCAAGCTGGCCGGGCAGGGCATCACTGCCTTTGCACTGGAAGCCGCGCCGCGTACCTCACGGGCTCAGAGCCTCGACGTGCTGTCGTCCCAGGCCAACATTGCCGGTTACAAGGCCGTCTTGCTCGCCGCCCATCACTACCCGCGCTTCATGCCAATGCTGATGACGGCCGCCGGTACGGTAAAAGCCGCACGCGTGTTGATCCTCGGCGCTGGTGTCGCAGGCCTGCAGGCCATTGCCACGGCGAAACGCCTGGGTGCGGTGATCGAAGCATCCGACGTACGCCCGGCGGTGAAAGAGCAGATCGAATCCCTCGGCGCCAAGTTCGTCGACGTGCCTTACGAAACCGATGAAGAACGCGAATGCGCCGTCGGCGTCGGCGGTTACGCCCGCCCCATGCCCACCAGCTGGATGCAGCGCCAAGCCTTGGCCGTGCATGAGCGCGCCAAGCAGGCCGACATCGTCATTACCACCGCGCTGATCCCCGGCCGCAAGGCACCGACCTTGCTCAGCGCCGAAACCGTCGCGCAGATGAAACCCGGCTCAGTGGTCATCGACCTCGCGGCGGCACAGGGCGGCAACTGCCCGCTGACGGTCGCCGATCAGGTCGTGGTCGAAAACGGCGTGATCATCTGTGGCCCGACCAACCTCGCCGGTGCCGTCGCCGCCGACGCGTCTGCCTTGTACGCACGCAACCTGCTGGACTTCCTGAAGCTGGTCTTCACTAAGGAAGGGCAGTTTGAAATCAACCTCGAAGACGACATCGTCGCCGCGTGCCTGATGTGCCGCGACGGCCAAGTCATCCGCAAAAACGCCTAACAGGGATTCAGACGATGGAAGAGCTTATCTCCCCCGGTATCTACAACCTGATCATCTTTGTGCTGGCGATTTATGTCGGTTACCACGTGGTCTGGAACGTCACGCCCGCGCTGCACACGCCGTTGATGGCGGTGACCAACGCGATTTCGGCGATCGTGATCGTCGGCGCCATGCTTGCTGCCGCGCTGACCGTAACCCCGCTGGGCAAGACCATGGGCACATTGGCCGTGGCCTTGGCAGCCGTTAACGTGTTCGGCGGTTTCCTGGTGACGCGCAGGATGCTGGAGATGTTCAAGAAGAAAGCCCCGAAAGTAAAAGAAGAGGCGCCGAAGTAATGAGCATGAATCTGGTCACGACGCTCTACCTGATCGCGTCGATCTGCTTTATCCAGGCCCTCAAGGGCTTGTCACACCCAACCACCTCTCGGCGGGGCAACCTGTTCGGCATGCTTGGCATGGCGCTGGCGGTACTCACCACCGTGGGCCTCATCTATAAGCTCGGTGCCGAGCTGGCCACTGCCGGTATCGGCTACGTGATCGTTGGCCTGCTGGTCGGCGGCACCGCTGGCTCGATCATGGCCAAGCGCGTGGAAATGACCAAGATGCCGGAGCTGGTGGCGTTCATGCACAGCATGATCGGCCTGGCCGCGGTGTTTATCGCGATTGCTGCCGTGGTCGAACCGCAATCCCTGGGCATCGTCAAACACCTGGGCGACTCGATCCCGGCGGGTAACCGTCTGGAGCTGTTCCTCGGCGCAGCCATCGGTGCGATTACCTTCTCCGGTTCGGTGATTGCGTTCGGCAAGCTCTCCGGCAAGTACAAGTTCCGCCTGTTCCAGGGCGCACCGGTACAGTTTGGTGGCCAGCACAAGCTGAACCTGGTGCTCGGCCTGATGACCCTCGGCCTGGGCCTGGCGTTCATGTTCACCGGCAACCTCACGGCCTTCGCGTTGATGCTGGCCCTGGCCTTTGTGCTCGGCGTGCTGATCATCATCCCGATCGGCGGCGCGGACATGCCGGTCGTGGTGTCGATGCTCAACAGCTATTCCGGCTGGGCAGCAGCGGGGATCGGCTTCTCGCTGAACAACTCGATGCTGATCATCGCCGGCTCGCTGGTAGGTTCGTCCGGCGCGATCCTGTCGTACATCATGTGCAAGGCGATGAACCGCTCCTTCTTTAATGTACTGCTCGGAGGTTTCGGCAATGCGCCGGATGCCGGTGCTGCAGCCGGTACTAAAGAAGCGCGCCCAGTTAAGTCCGGCTCGGCTGATGACGCGACTTTCCTGCTGACCAACGCCGACACGGTGATCATCGTTCCAGGCTACGGCCTGGCGGTGGCCCGGGCACAACACGCGCTCAAGGAGCTGACCGAGAAGCTCACCCACCATGGCGTGACCGTGAAGTACGCGATCCACCCGGTGGCAGGCCGCATGCCTGGCCACATGAACGTACTGCTCGCCGAGGCCGAAGTGCCTTACGACCAGGTGTTCGAAATGGAAGACATCAACTCCGAGTTCGGCCAGGCCGACGTGGTGCTGGTGCTCGGCGCGAACGACGTGGTCAACCCGGCCGCCAAGAACGATCCGAACTCGCCGATTGCTGGCATGCCGATCCTGGAAGCGTTCAAGGCCAAGACCATCATCGTCAACAAGCGCTCGATGGCCAGTGGTTACGCCGGCCTGGACAACGAGTTGTTCTATCTGGACAAGACCATGATGGTCTTTGGTGATGCCAAGAAGGTCATCGAAGACATGGTCAAAGCCGTCGAATAACACTGCGCCAGCGCAATACCCGAAACCCTGGCCTCCCGTAGGCTGGGGTTTTTTCGTTCCAATGCCCTGCGTGGGAATGCAGCCAGGGATGCTCTGCGTCCCGCTTTGCGCACTCACATGAAACCCGACCAAAGGCTCTAAATCGCCGCCTGGCATTCGACCATGGTAGCGGGCCGAAATTTTTTGAAATCACTACACTGCCCACCTTGCTTCCGTAGCCTGAGATAACAATTCATGTACCGTGATCGTATCCGCTTGCCTTCGTTGTTGAACAAGGTCATGAGCGCGGCAGACGCCGCCGCACTGATCGAGGACGGCATGACCGTCGGCATGAGCGGCTTCACCCGCGCCGGTGAAGCCAAGGCCGTCCCCCACGCCCTGGCCGAACGCGCCAAGACTTCGCCGCTGAAAATCACCCTGATGACCGGCGCCAGCCTGGGCAATGACCTGGACAAGCAACTGACCGAGGCCGGTGTGCTGTCGCGACGCATGCCGTTCCAGGTCGACAGCACCCTGCGCAAGGCGATCAACGCCGGCCAGGTGATGTTTATCGACCAGCATCTGTCAGAAACCGTCGAGCAACTGCGCAACAACCAGCTCAAGCTGCCGGACATCGCCGTGATCGAAGCCGTCGCGATCACCGAACAAGGGCATATCGTGCCCACCACGTCGGTCGGCAACTCGGCCAGCTTCGCGATTTTCGCCAAGCAAGTGATCGTCGAGATCAACCTGGCACACAACCCGAACCTGGAAGGGTTGCACGACATTTATATCCCGACGTACCGGCCTACCCGCACCCCGATTCCATTGGTCAAGGTCGACGACCGTATCGGCAGCACGGCGATCCCGATCCCGCCGGAAAAGATCGTCGCGATTGTGATCACCAACCAGGCCGACTCCGCCTCAACGGTAACGCCGCCTGATGCCGACACCCAGGGTATCGCCAATCACCTGATCAACTTCCTGAAGCAGGAAGTGGACGCCGGTCGCATGACCAACAAGCTTGGCCCGCTGCAGGCCGGGATCGGCAACATCGCCAACGCGGTGATGTGCGGCCTGATCGAGTCGCCATTCGAAGACCTGACCATGTATTCGGAAGTGTTGCAGGACTCGACGTTCGACCTGATCGACGCCGGCAAGCTGAGTTTCGCCTCGGGCAGTTCGATCACGCTGTCGGAGCGGCGCAATGCCGATGTGTTCGGCAACCTGGAACACTACAAGGACAAACTGGTGCTGCGCCCGCAGGAAATCTCCAACCACCCGGAAGTGGTACGGCGCCTGGGCATCATCGGCATCAACACGGCGCTGGAGTTCGATATCTACGGCAACGTCAACTCCACCCACGTCTGCGGCACGCGGATGATGAACGGCATTGGCGGCTCCGGGGATTTCGCGCGCAACGCGCACCTGGCGATTTTCGTCACCAAGTCGATTGCCAAGGGCGGCGCGATTTCCAGCGTGGTGCCGATGGTCAGTCACGTGGACCACACCGAGCACGACGTCGATATCCTGGTAACCGAGGTCGGGCTCGCCGACCTGCGTGGCCTCGCGCCCCGCGAGCGCGCGCGGGTGATCATCGACAATTGCGTGCACCCGGCCTATCGCGATGCGCTGAACAGTTACTTCGAATCCGCGTGCGCCATCGGTGGCCACACTCCGCACATCCTGCGCGAAGCACTGAGTTGGCACATCAACCTCGAAGAAACCGGACATATGCTCAAGGCTTGATTGATACAGATTCGAGCTGATGCAAACACAGTTTCATCAGCTCGATGAACCGACCGACCTTTTTTGAAAAAACTGTACTGCTGTACCGGTCATTTCCTACCGAAATCTCCTACGATTATCGACAAAACTGCCAATTTCGCACCATTTCAGTGCGGACAGGTACAGTTGCCCCATTTCCGTACAGTACAGCACCCTTAAACAGTTAACTGGCCCCTCACAATACAGGTGAACTGTATCTAGAGAGTCTTGCGCCGGAGGAGGATCATTGGCATCAGTTAAACCACTACCTAATCCCGCCACAAGCGGAAGGATGTCATCATGGAACGTACACTCAGTTCCGAACTGTTCTTCGAAGAAAAAGCTGTAAACACCCAGGCCTCCCTGCCTTTGCGCGTTCTCGCCAACCTGATGTTGTGGCAGCGCCGCATCTCCAGCCGCCACCAACTGGCTCGTCTGGATTCGCGTCTGCTGGCTGACGCCGGTATCAGCGAAGCTCAACGCTACGAAGAGCTGAGCAAGCCGTTCTGGCGCTGATTGGCGCCCGCTGGCCCTGACCCCACGGGTCCACTGTCAGCACTCTGATTTGTCAAAACAAAGCCCGCCCCGGGTAACCGGAGGCGGGCTTTGTTGTTTCCGGGATTCCCGTTTTGAGGCGCTAAAACAGAAGGCCTTTGCAGGGACAGGTACAGTTTAATAATTATAACAATTAAGCAGTACAATTTAGTCTGGGTGTATCTGTATCGGTCACAGCCTCTCGCCCAACATGGTGTTCCAGGACCTCATCAAAGGCACCCACCATGGCTACGCGCACCTCTCTTTGTAAGCATCTATTACGCCGTACCGCCTGTGTACTGACCAAGTGGGCGCGTCACGCATACGAAAGACGCCAACTGGCCCAACTCGATCCTCGTGAACTGTCCGACTCCGGCATCAGCCATGGAGACCGAATGGCCGAGCTCTCCAAGCCGTTCTGGCGTGACTAGGCAGTCAAGACGCTACCCGAACGGATAAACGGCGGCTTAATATCCGCTCACCACGTGGCGAACACTTTAGGACGGGCGTCTGATCCCAACAGCTGTCCTGCGCCACTTTATTCGTTCATCTACAGGAGTCACCCCATGTCCCGTCTTCGCCTGCTGAGTGCTGCTGCCGTGTTGGCCCTGGCTGCCAACGCCCACGCGACCAGCTTCATCGTGACCACCGACTCCATCGTCGGTGCACTGAAGGCCACCTCGGATGCCAGCTCCGATGCCACTTCGTCCCTGCGCGACAACAAGGTCGTGCGCGCCGCCCGCGACGACGCCGCCAGCTTTGTTGCCAGTGAAGGCGCCATCCGTGGCGTGAAGCTGGAGAGCGCCCTGGCCCAGATCCGCCAACAGGCCCCGCAATTGAATTCCGCGACTGACGCACAACTGGCCCAGGCCATCCTGGCTATCTGATTAAGCTGACACAGGGAGCGCCCGCCGCTCCTTGGTGCCGCCGTACTGGCTCTCGCCCGGGCATTGCGCTAGCCTTGGCGCTCGTTTTCAGTTGTCGAGTCCCATGGCTTTTTCATACCGCCTGTTAATAGTCCCTGTGTTGTTTTCCATCGGTTGGTCGCCAATGGTCTCGGCCTTTGACCTGACCACCCAGAGCACCGTCGCGAGCGCCTACGCCACCAGCAAGGTGACCTCTGCGCCCTTCGACAGAAAAGTAGTCATGGCCGCCCAGGATGATGCAGCCGCTTTCATCGCCACTGACGGCCAATGGCGGGGGGCACGCCTGGAATCAGCGCTGAATTATCTGCGCCGCGCCCAACCAAAACTTAACGCCAGCGACCTTGAACTGGCGCAAGCAATTCTCGTCCAATAATCATCTTTGTATTTCGGAGTCATTCCATGCGTAGCCCGCTGATCGCCGCCACCCTTGGCCTGCTGTTGTTGGCCGACGTTGCCCAGGCGCATACCCTGGTGGCCACCAGTAACATCATTGTTCGCGCCTCTGGCCGCACCATTGATTTCACGTCGGACACCACCACTTCCATCCGCGACTCCAAAGTCGTGCGTGAAGCCCACGATGACGCGGCAAGTTTCGTCGCCACCAACGGCGAGATTCGCGGCGCGCAGCTGGAAGCGGCGTTCGACACCCTGCGAACCCGCGTGCCGGAAGCCCGCGATGCCAGTGACCAGACCCTCGCCGAAGCTATCCTCGCACTGTGAGGCGACTCGTCGCCTGGCTCCTGGCCGGGGCTGTGCTGCTGTGTGCCAGCGCAGCCCAGGCCAGCCTGCAACTGCAGCTCAAGACCGATGGCTTGAGCCCAGCCGAACAGCAGGCCAGCCAGGCATTGCTCGATGAAGCGATGCGCTCCTTGCCGCCACGTTTTATCGAGCAGCTGGACCGGCGCATCGATGTCGGCTGGACCGACAAGATGCCCGAAAACGCCTACGGCCAGGCCTCCCTGGTGTCCGAGCTGGACCTCAACCGCAACCTGCTCGCCAGCCTGACCGACGGCAGCGCCGCCACCCAGAAAACCAACCGCCCCCACGGCACTGTGCGCCGGGAAATGCTCGCCACCGTGCTGCATGAACTCACCCACATCTATGACCGTGCGCGCCTGTGGTCCAAGGACGAGCGCGCGCTGATCCAGCGTTGCAGCCGCCAGAACAACATCACCGGCCTGATCGGCCTGCCGGATCAATGCCGGGGCCAGAATGACCGGCGCTTCACCCTCAGCGATGACCCGCGCCTGCTGGATCTCGCCGGCTGGCCGCAATACGTCGGCCGTCGCGGCGAACGCGAACAGCACAACCGCCAGGTCGCGCGCAGCCCGGACATCTACGAAACCACCAGCCCGCTGGAATTCGTCGCGGTCAACATGGAGTACTTCCTCCTCGACCCAAGCTACGCCTGCCGGCGCCCCGCGCTGTTCCGCTATTACAAGGAACACTTCGGCTGGGCGCCACCCGAACAGGACACCTGCGCCAAGACCTACGCATTCCTCAACGCCGGCAACGATTTTGCCAAGACCCCACTGGGCCAGGTTGATCCGGAACGGGTCTACGAAATCGACTACCTGCTGGCCGAAGCCAACCAGAACCTGGTGAGCCGCTGGGGGCACAGCATGCTGCGCCTGGTGATCTGCGCGCCCGGCCGCCCGCGTGGCCCGGATTGCCGGCTCGACCTGGATCAGCATTTGGTGTTGTCCTACCGGGCCTTCGTGGGTGACGTACAGCTGTCGAGCTGGGACGGCCTGGTGGGCAAGTATCCGTCTCGCCTGTTTGTGTTGCCGCTGGCCCAGGTGATTGACGAATACACCAAGACCGAGCTGCGTGGCCTGGCCTCCGTGCCGTTGAAACTCAGCCGCCAAGAGATCAACGACACCGTCGAGCATGCCGCTGAAATGCACTGGAGTTATGACGGCAACTACTATTTCCTGTCCAACAACTGCGCGGTCGAAAGCCTGAAACTGTTGCGCAGTGGCAGTGCCAACCCGCAGCTGACCGGCCTGGACAACATCACTCCCAACGGCCTGCTGGAAGTGCTGCAGGCGCGTGGCCTGGCCGATACCAGCGTGTTGAATGACAAACGCGAGGCCATGCGCCTTGGGTATCACTTCGACTCCTTCCGCGAACGCTACCAGGCGATGTTCGACGTGTTGCGCAAGCACCTGCCGATCAAGCAGACCCAGGTCGAAGACTGGCTGTCCCTGAGTGCCGAGGAGCGCCGCCAGTGGTTTGCCCAGGCTGACCTGCGTACCAGCGCCGCCCTGTTGCTGCTGGAGCAAGCGAGCTTTCGCAAACAGTTGATGCTGGCCCAGGACGAAGTCAAACAACGTTATCTCGGCGCCCGCGAACTCAAGAATGGCGGCATGGAGAAAGCCAACGCCACGCTGCAACAGATTCTCGCCAACAGTGGCTTCCTCAGCCGCCCGGCAGAACTGCTCGGCACTGGCGGCTACGGCCTGCCGCAACCGTCGGAGTCCAAGCGCCTGGAGTCGGAAAGCGCCGAGCGCCAGAAACAGCTGCAATCACTCACCGGCGAGCTGGATAAAGAGGTGAGGGCGCTGCTGGAGCCTTCCCGCGCAGCTGAAATTGCCGCCTGTGAAGCCAACCTCAAGCAGGTCGGCGAACATTTGCGAGCGCTGCATAAAGCAGCGGGCGGCCTGGAACTGCCCTGACAGCTTCACGGCAAACACCCTTCAAATGTGGGATCTGGCTTGCCAGCTCCCACATTGGCGCTGTGTAAATCTGACGACCGTGTATCTACCCTCCATCAACTGTTTGCCCAGCGAAAGCTGGCTGAAAGCTTCCCCGTCTAGGATCGCCCCCACTGCCGGCAACAGACCGGCTGTTAACAACAACAATGGTGATTCCCGATGTCCGCTCGTACCCGCCTGTTCGCCCCGACTCCACCCGTAAGCCACGTGCCTTTCGTTCTGCGCTGACCCACCCGGTTCGCCATTCCCTAGCCGCGCTACGCCTGGAGTATTCCTATGCTGACTTTCCTTGGCTTTGCCATGGTCATCACGTTCATGTTCCTGATCATGACCAAGCGCCTGTCCGCGCTGATCGCCTTGATCATCGTGCCTATCCTGTTCGCGCTGTTCGGCGGCTTTGCGCCGGAGATCGGCCCGATGATGCTCGCGGGCATCACCAAACTCGCGCCGACCGGCGTGATGCTGATGTTCGCCATCCTCTACTTTGCCCTGATGATCGACTCCGGCCTGTTCGACCCGGCCGTGCGCAAGATCCTCCAGATGGTCAAGGGCGACCCGCTGAAAGTCTCCGTGGGCACCGCCGTGCTGGCCCTGGTCGTGTCGCTGGACGGTGACGGCGCCACCACTTACATGATCTGCGTGGCCGCCATGCTGCCGCTGTACCAGCGCATCGGCATGAGCCCGCGGATCATGGCAGGCCTGATCATCCTCGCCGGTGGCGTGATGAACATGACGCCCTGGGGTGGCCCGACCGCCCGCGCCGCCAGTGCGCTGCATGTGGACCCTTCGGATATTTTCGTTCCGATGATCCCGGCCATGGCCGCCGGTGTGATCGCGATCCTGGTGATCGCCTACATGTACGGCAAGCGCGAGCGTGCACGCCTGGGCGAACTGCACCTGCAAGGGGACGAGATCGACCACAGCGAAATCAGCGTGTCGCAATACCCTGACGCCCGCCGTCCGAAGCTGATCTGGTTCAACGGCGCGCTGACTTTTGCCCTGATGTGCACCCTGATCGCCGGCCTGCTGCCATTGCCGGTCCTGTTCATGGTGGCGTTCAGTATCGCGATGATCGTCAACTATCCGTGCCTGCAAATGCAGAAAGACCGCGTCGCCGCCCACGCCGGCAGCGTATTGGCAGTGGTCGGGCTGATCTTCGCCGCGGGTATCTTCACCGGCATCCTCTCCGGCACCGGCATGGTCGATGCGATGTCCAAGAGCCTGCTGGCCGTCATCCCCGATGCCATGGGCCCTTACCTGGCGGTGATCACCGCACTGGTGAGCATGCCGTTTACCTTCTTCATGTCCAACGATGCGTTCTACTACGGCGTACTGCCGGTGCTGGCCGAAGCCGCCAGTCATTACGGCATCACCGCCGTGGAGATGGCGCGTGCCTCTATCGTTGGCCAACCCGTGCACTTGCTCAGTCCGCTCGTACCGTCGACCTACCTGTTGGTGGCGTTGGCCGGTATCGAATTTGGCGATCACCAGCGCTTCACCCTCAAGTGGGCAGTACTGGTATGCCTGTGCATAATGTTCGCCGCGTTGCTGATGGGGATTTTTCCGCTGTTCAGCACTCTATAATCGTACCGACTCACCGCGCGGCGCTGCAGCTTGCGCGGTTTAACACTTGCTCAAAGGAATACACATGGAATGGCTGACCAATCCGGAAATCTGGATTGCCTTCTTCACCCTGACGGCCCTCGAGATCGTCCTGGGCATCGATAACATCATCATGATTTCGATCCTGGTCAGCCGCATGCCCAAGCATATGCAAGCGCGCACCCGGATCTTCGGCCTGGCCCTGGCCATGGTCACGCGCATCCTGCTGTTGCTGTCGATCACCTGGGTCATGCAACTTACCGCCGACCTGTTCGTGGTATTCGGCCAGGGCATTTCCGGGCGCGACCTGATCCTGTTCTTCGGTGGCCTGTTCCTGCTGTGGAAAAGCTCCCAGGAGATGTACCACGCCCTGGAAGGTGAAGATGAAACCCACGACGAGCCGAAGGGCGCCGGTGGTAAGTTCATCTACACCATCATCCAGATCGCCATCATCGACATCGTGTTCTCCCTGGACTCGGTGATCACCGCCGTCGGCATGGTCTCGCACGTGCCGGTGATGGTGGCGGCGATCGTGGTCGCGGTGCTGGTGATGATGCTGGCGGCCGGCACCATCAGCGAATTCATCGACAAGCACCCGTCGCTGAAAATGCTCGCGCTGTCGTTCCTGCTGGTAGTGGGTACCGTGCTGATCGCCGAATCCTTCGACGTGCACGTGCCAAAAGGCTACGTCTACTTCGCCATGGCGTTCTCGCTGGCGGTGGAAGCGGTGAACATCAAGATGCGCACTGCCATCGCGAAAAAGAAGAAACAGCAGGATCCTGTGAAACTGCGCAAGGACATTCCGGGTCAATAAACCTGACCCGCTGCTGAAAAGGGGCTTTCGAGCCCCTTTTTTCCCTCTGCAAAAAGCTGATTTCATGACAGTTTTATTTCAATCACGACTTTAGCTATGCGATGCTGGCGCACAGCCCATTCGCCAACTACAGCTTAAGTACAAGACGTAGAGCGGCACGCGGCAATTCTCATTTGCTCTTTTTGAGCTAACCCACACGGGGGGCCGAGCATGCTGACCTTGCTCAATCTGCTTTCCGCCGTGACCCTGCTTATCTGGGGCACGCATATCGTCCGTACCGGCATCCTGCGGGTCTACGGCTCTAACTTGCGCCAAGTCATCGGGCAGAACATGTCCAAGCGCTGGCTGGCGTTTGTCGCTGGCATCCTGGTGACCGCCATGGTGCAGAGCAGCAACGCCACCGCGATGCTGGTGACTTCTTTCGTGGGCCAGGGCCTGATGGGCTTGATGCCCGCGCTCGCGACCATGCTCGGCGCCGATGTCGGTACCGCGCTGATGGCGCGGGTGCTGACGTTTGACCTGTCATGGCTGTCGCCGCTGCTGATCTTTCTCGGGGTGATCTTCTTCCTGTCACGCAAACAGACGCGGGCAGGGCAGTTGGGCCGTGTAGGCATTGGCCTCGGGCTGATCATTCTCGCGCTGCAGCTGATCGTTGAGGCCGCCGGGCCGATTACGCATGCCCAGGGTGTGAAAGTGCTGTTCGCCTCGCTGACCGGCGACATCCTGCTCGATGCCCTGGTCGGCGCTTTGTTCGCGATGATTTCCTACTCCAGCCTGGCGGCCGTGTTGCTGACCGCGACTCTCGCCGGCGCCGGCGTGATCGGCCTGCACGTGGCCATCGGCCTGGTGATCGGCGCCAACATCGGCAGTGGTGTGCTGGCCTTCCTCAGTACCAGCATGCAGAACGCCGCCGGTCGCCAGGTAGCGCTGGGCAGCCTGTTGTACAAATTGATCGGCCTGCTGCTGATCATCCCGGTACTCGACCCGCTCGTACTGTGGATGGACGGCCTGGACTACAGCGCCCAGGGCATGGTCATCACCTTCCACCTGCTCTACAACGTCAGCCGCTGCCTGATCCTGCTGCCGAGCATCGGCCCGATGTCGCGCTTGTGCGCCTGGCTGCTGCCGGAGCGCGAGGAGGTCAATGGCACGGCCAAGCCGCGTCACCTCGACCTCGCCGCGCTCACCACCCCCAGCCTGGCACTGGCCAACGCCGCACGCGAAACCCTGCGCCTGGGCGACCTGATCGACAACATGCTCACCGCCATGCAGGAAGTGCTGCGCGGCAAGCAGACCGCCATTACCCAGGAGATGCGCAGCCTCAGCGACGACGTCGAGTCGCTCTACAGCGCGATCAAGCTCTACCTGGCGCAAATGCCGCGCGAGGATCTCAGTGAGCAGGACAGCCGCCGCTGGGCCGAGATCATCGAGCTGTCGATCAACCTGAAACTGGCCGGCGACCTGATCGAACGCATGCTGCGCAAAGTCCAGCAGCAGAAAACCTCGCAACGCCGGCAGTTTTCGGAGGTCGGCCTGGAAGAACTCAGCGGCCTGCACAGCCAGTTGATCGCCAACCTGCGCCTGGGCCTGTCGGTGTTCCTCAGCGCCGACCCGGAAAGCGCTCGCCAACTGCTGCGCGAAAAGCGCCGTTTCCGCGCCCAGGAACGACGCCTGGCCCACGCCCATGTCAGCCGCCTGCAACGCAAAGTCGTACAAAGCCTGGAGACCAGTTCCCTGCACCTGGAGCTGATTGCTGACATGAAGCGTCTGAACTCGTTGTTTTGCAGCAGTGCTTATGTAGTGTTGGAAACGTCCGACACCGGCGCGCTCTCCGCCGAAGATATTGCCGACATCACGCATTCACCCTGAACGGATGATGGCGCGTGAAGTCAGTTAAAACTGACCTCACACGCCAGGAAGCTTGTTATGCGTCGCCTGTTATTCGCTTGCCTGCTCATGGGTTCCGCCCATGCCTTTGCCTTTGACCGCCTGCAAGTCGAGGGCTACACCTTGCCCAATGGCCTGCAATTGCTGCTCAAGCCGGGCACCGAGCGCGGGCACGTGGCGATCCGACTGGTGGTCGGTGTAGGCCTGGATGACTTCAGTTGCGAAGACAAGGAACTGCCGCACCTGCTCGAACACTTGCTGTTCAGCGGCCTCGACGGCGGCGGTGAAGGCGAACTGGAAGACCGCATGCAGGCCCTGGGCGGCGAGTGGAACGCCTACACCAGCAATGCCGACACCACCTTCGTGATCGAAGCCCCCGCGCAAAACCAGCGCAAGGTGCTCGACCTGCTGCTGGCGATCATCACCCGCACCGAACTGACCGACGCCAACATCCAGGCAGCCAAGCAGGTGGTGGAGCGCGAGGACGGTGGTCATTACTCACACCTGCAACGCCTGCTCGACCGCCAGGACCTGGGCCACACCGCCAGCAATCAACTGGCCGTCGAACTGGGGCTCAAATGTGCCGAACGCGCCGAGGTCAATCAGCTGACTCGCGACCAGTTGGAGAACCTGCGCAAAAACTGGTACGCGCCCAACAACATGACGCTGATCATCGTCGGCGACCTCGACAAACTGCTGCCCGCCTACCTGGAGCGCACTTACGGCCAACTTGAGCCGGTGGAGCCCAGCGAGCATCTGGCGCTGCCGGACATCCAGCACGCCGCCGCCAGCCATCGCGAGCTGATCCACGGTTGGGTCGGCGACAGCGCCAAGCTGCACTGGCTGTTCCCCGAGCCGGTGCTGGATGACCAGCATGATGAAACCTATGACCTGCTCAAGGACTACCTCGACTGGGCGCTGTACCGCCAACTACGGCTCAAGCACGCCTTGTCCTACGGCCCATGGAGCGAGCGCGAAGTGCTCGGCGGCGTCGGTTTCCTCAGCCTGAATGCCGACCTCGAGCGAGAAAATCTCCCCGAAGCTGAACACGTGCTGCAAGCGCTCAAGGCGCAACTGCTCAAGGACGGCCTCGACCCCGCCGTGTTCAGTCGCCTCCAGCAGGCCGCCGTCGCCCGCCAGGCCTGGGCCGTGCAGGGCAACAGCGCCTTGGCCGATTATTACTGGAGCGCCTCGGGCGATTACCACAATGGGCACTTCAGCGACCCGGTCAAACGGATCAAGGCCGTGAGCCTGGACCAGACCAACCAGGCGATGCGCGAGGTCTTCAAGCAACCGGGCTACTGGCGCATCGAGAAGCCGCTGCTGAGCTACGACATGCTCAGCTGGATCGGTGCCGGCCTGCTCGGGCTGATCGCCATTGTGTTGATCGGCGTGCGGGTTTATCGCAAACGAGTCGCGTAATGAGGCACCGAACCCAGGGCTAAGACGTTATTCTGTCTGGGATTTTTTCCTACAAAGACTGCGAACTGCCGAATGCCAAACCTGACCCGTCTTATCCAGCGCGTCCTCGAACTGATGAAGCGCTACCCAGGGGTGATTGCACTCGGCGGGTTTATCTCGGGTGTGTGCAGCTTCATCCTGGTGGATCGCCAGCAGGGCATGGCCAGCTGGATCGCAGTGATCATGCTGGTGAGCTGGCTGTGGTTGATGCTCGAAAACAGCTTTACCCAGCTGTTCACCAAAGTCTTCAAGCGCGAAATCCCCGAACCCCTGCTGCGCTACGCGACCCAGATGATCCACCAGGAAAGTCTGTTTTTTGTGCTGCCGTTCTTTTTCGTCACCACCGCCTGGAACAGCGGACAGTCGGTGTTCACTGGCCTGCTCGGCGCTGCAGCGCTGGTGTCGATCACCGACCCGCTCTACTACAAGTGGCTGGCGCCCAAGCGCTCGCTGTTCCTGGCATTGCACACCCTGACCTTGTTCGCCGCGCTGCTCACCGCGCTGCCGATCATCCTGCACCTGACCACCGCCGAAAGTTACAAGCTCGCCCTCGGCGTGGCCATGGCGTTGTCGATTCCAAGCCTGGCGGTAAGCCTGCCGCTGCGTAGCCTCAAGGGCTGGGCGATGCTGCTGGGGGTCACCGCCGCTATCGGCTGCGCCGGTTGGTTCCTGCGCAGTTGGGTGCCGCCGGCCACCCTGTGGATGACCGAAGTCGCCATCAGCACACAGTTGCAAGACCGCACGCCGGGTGACGATCTCAAACAAGTCACCGCCGCCCAGCTGCGCAGCGGCGGGCTGTACGCCTACACGGCGATCAATGCGCCGCGCGGGCTGGATGAGCGCATCTACCATGTGTGGAAATTCAATGGCAAAGAAGTCGACCGCATCGCCCTGGATATCCACGGCGGGCGCAAGGAAGGCTATCGCGCCTGGACCCATAAGCAGAATTTCCCGGCTGACGCGGTAGGCCGCTGGCAAGTGCAGGTGCTGACCGAGGACGGGCAAGTGATCGGCGTCCTGCGCTTCAAAGTGGCGGACGCAGCACAAACGGACAACCCAAAGTAGGCCGGATCGTGCTATTACGTAGCAATTGTGGATAGCCAGACAAGCTCGGAGCTTATGACCAGCAGCACAACGGCCGGCGCCGCCCATCTCGATACGTCTACCGCCCCTCCGTTACTCAGGATTACGGGGGACTGGACGCTTGCCCACTACGCCAGCCTGAAAAAGCTTTCCGACAAACTCGACGGCCAATACGACGCCGGCGCGCGCATTGACCTCAACGGCCTCGGCGCCCTGGATACTGCCGGTGCCTCGCTTCTGGTGGAGCTGCTGGGGCCCGACCGCATCGAGCAATCCGCCGAACAGACCGACTGCAGCCTCAGCGCTGCCGACCGCGCGCTGCTCAAGACCGTCTACCGCTCCCTCAATGACTTTTGTGTGCCAGACAAAGCCCCGGAAGAAACCGCCGGCATCCAGGTGCTGGCGCGTATCGGGCGCGCGGTGGACACGGTCTGGCAGGACAGCAAGAAACTACTGGGCTTCATCGGCCTGATCCTCGAAACCTTCGCCCGCGGCATCTTCCGGCCCAAGCGCTGGCGCCTGACGCCGATGGTTGCGCACCTCGAACAGGTCGGCCTCGACGCCGCCCCCATCGTCGCCTTGCTCACCTTTCTGGTCGGCGCCGTGGTGGCGTTCCTTGGGGCCACGGTCCTCAAGAGTTTTGGCGCGACGATTTTCACCGTAGACTTGGTGGCGTTCTCGTTCCTGCGCGAATTCGGCGTGCTGCTCACCGCGATCCTGATTGCCGGCCGCACCGCCAGTGCCTTTACCGCACAAATCGGCTCGATGAAGGCCAACGAGGAAATCGATGCGATCCGCACCCTCGGCCTCGACCCAATGGAGCTGCTGGTGTTGCCACGGGTACTGGCGCTGCTGGTGGCACTGCCGATGCTGACGTTCCTGGCAATGCTCTCGGGCATCGTCGGCGGCGGCGTGGTGTGCGCGGTGGCCCTGGATATTTCGCCGGCGATGTTCCTCTCGCTGCTGCAATCGGACATTGGCGTGCAGCACTTCCTGGTGGGTATGGTCAAGGCGCCGATCTTCGCCTTCCTGATTGCCGCCATCGGTTGCCTGGAAGGCTTCAAGGTCAGCGGCAGCGCCGAATCGGTCGGCGCCCACACCACCTCCAGCGTGGTGCAATCGATCTTCGTGGTGATCGTGCTGGATGCGGTCGCCGCGCTGTTCTTCATGGAGATGGGCTGGTGAGTCGTCTACACCGTGCGCCCGCCGAGGCGGTGATTGAGGTGCGTGGCCTGTGCAATCGCTTTGGCAAACAGAGCGTGCACGAGAACCTCGACCTGGACTTGTACAAGGGCGAGATCCTCGCGGTGGTCGGCGGCTCCGGCAGCGGCAAGTCGGTGCTCTTGCGCAGCATCGTCGGCCTGCGGCGCCCCAGCGCGGGCGAGGTGCGGGTATTCGGCAAGAACCTGCCGAGCTTGTCGGAACACGAGCGCTCGCAGGTGGAACGGCGCTTCGGTGTGCTGTTCCAGAAAGGCGCGCTGTTTTCCTCGCTGACCGTGACCGAGAACGTCGCGCTGCCGTTGATCGAACACGCCGGCCTCAGCCGCGCCGATGCCGAGCACCTGGCTGCCGTCAAGCTGGCCCTGGCCGGGCTGCCGCTGTCGGCGGCCGACAAATACCCGGCGTCGCTGTCCGGCGGCATGATCAAGCGCGCCGCCCTGGCCCGCGCGCTGGCGCTGGACCCGGACATCCTGTTTCTCGACGAACCCACCGCCGGCCTCGATCCGATCGGCGCGGCGCAATTCGACCAACTGATCCTGACCCTGCGCGATGCGCTGGGCCTGAGCGTGTTCCTGGTCACCCATGACCTCGACACGCTGTACACCATCACCGACCGCGTGGCGGTGCTGGCGCAGAAGAAAGTGCTGGTGGCCGATGCCATCGATGTCGTCTCGGAAACGGACGACGCCTGGATTCACGAATACTTCCACGGCCCCCGGGGCCGCGCGGCATTGGATGCCGCTCAACCGCTCAACGAGGTATGACATGGAAACCCGAGCCCATCATGTGATGATCGGTCTGTTCAGCGTGATCGTGGTGGTCGGCGCGATGCTGTTTGGCCTGTGGCTGGCCAAGTCCAGCGTCGATACGGCCTTCCAGGATTACGAAGTGATCTTCAACGAGGCGGTCAGCGGCCTGTCCCAGGGCAGTTCGGTGCAATACAGCGGGATCAAGGTCGGCGATGTGATCAGCCTGCGCCTGGACCCCAACGACCCGCGCCGGGTGCTGGCGCGCATCCGCCTGGCCGGCCAGACGCCGATCAAGGAAGACACGCAGGCGAAGCTCGCCCTGACCGGCATCACCGGCACCTCGATCATCCAGCTCAGCGGGGGCACGCCACAAAGCCCGGAACTCAAGGGCAAGGACGGCAACCTGCCGGAGATTATCGCTTCGCCATCGCCGATTGCCCGCCTGCTGAATAACAGCAACGACCTGATGACCAGCATCAATCTCCTGCTGCACAACGCCAATCACATGTTCTCGCGGGAGAACGTCGAACGCCTGAGCAACACCCTGGACAATCTGCAGCAAACCACCGGCGCCATCGCCGACCAGCGCGGCGATATCAAGGTGGTGATGCAGCAACTGATGCAGGTGAGCAAGCAGGCCAGCGCCGCGCTCGAGCAAACCACCACGCTGATGCGCAACGCCAACGGCCTGCTCAACGACCAAGGCAAACAGGCCTTCGGCAGCGCCGAGCAGGCGATGAAATCCCTGGAGCAAAGCACCGCGACCATCAACACCTTGCTGACCAACAACAAGGACTCGGTGAACAGCGGCATGCAGGGCCTCAACGAACTGGCGCCGGCCGTGCGCGAACTGCGTGAGACCCTCGGCTCGCTGCGTGCCATCTCTCGCCGCCTGGAAGCCAACCCCAGCGGCTACCTGCTGGGCAGCGACAAGAACAAGGAGTTCACGCCATGAAGCGTGCTTACCAACTGATCATTCCCGTGGCCCTGGCGCTGGTCAGCGCATGCTCGATATTGCCCAAGGCCGACCCTTCGGACGTGTACCGCCTGGCCTCGAGCCAGACCGCGAGCCAGGGCACCCCGGTGAGCTGGTCGCTGCGCGTGAACAAGCCGCAGACCAGCGAATTCCTCGACAGCCCGCGCATTGCCGTGGTGCCCAATGGCGACCTGATCAGCAGCTACGCCAACTCACGCTGGAGCGATCCGTCGCCGGTGCTGCTGCGCAATCGCTTCATGGATGGTTTCCAGCGGGATGGCCGAGTGACGCTGCTGAGTACCGACGACACCAACTTGCAGTCCGACTATGAGTTGGGCGGGCAATTGCTGGCGTTCCAGAGTGAATATCGCGGCAATGCGGTGGAGGTGGTGATACGCCTCGACGCACGCCTGGTACGCGGCAGTGACCAGCGCATTATTGCCAGCCGCCGCTTTGAGATTCACCAGCCGGTAAGCGACACCAAGGTGTCGGCGGTGGTGGCCGGGTTTGGGCAGGCGGGGGATCAGTTGAACAAGCAGGTGGTGGATTGGGTGGTGCAGCAGGGCAATGCAGCTCCTAAACGCTGAGAGCCTCTTCGCGGGCAAGCCCGCTCCCACCATTTGAACGGTGAATACATTCTGAGTGGGAGCCGGCCTGCGATAGCGGTATCAGCCAAAGAACCAGTAGCACACCGCAATCGCCGCCACCACGCCGGCCAACTCCGCCAGCAACGCACACCCCACCGCATGCCGCGCGCGCTGGATGCCGACCGAGCCGAAGTACACCGCCAGCACATAGAAGGTGGTCTCGGTACTGCCCTGAATCGTCGCCGCCACCAACGCCGGGAAGCTGTCCACGCCCTGTGTCTGCATGGTCTCGATCAGCATCGCCCGTGCGGCGCTGCCTGAGAACGGCTTGACCATCGCCGTCGGCAACGCGTCGACAAAGCGTGTGTCCATACCGGTCCAGGCGACCAGATGACGAATGCCTTCCAGGCCGAAATCCAACGCCCCGGAAGCGCGCAGCACGCCCACGGCGCACAGCATCGCCACCAGATACGGCAGCAGGTTCTTGGCGACGTCGAAGCCTTCTTTGGCGCCTTCGACAAACGCCTCGTACACCTTGACCTTGCGCAACGCGCCGATCACCAGGAACAGCATGATCAGGCCGAACAGCGTGAGGTTACCGAGGATCGACGACAACCCCGCCAACGCGGTGGCAGACAATGTCGCCAGCAATGCCATGAAACCGCCCAGCACCAGCGCGCCCGGAATCAGGTACGCCAGCACCACCGGGTCCCACAGCCGCAGCCGCTGCATCACCGCCACCGACAGCAGGCCCACCAGGGTCGACGCGCTGGTCGCCAGCAGGATCGGCAGGAACACCAGCGTCGGGTCCGCGGCGCCTTGCTGGGCGCGGTACATGAAGATCGTCACCGGCAACAGCGTCAGCGAGGACGCGTTGAGCACCAGGAACAGGATCTGCGCGTTGCTCGCGGTGTTGGGGATGGGGTTGAGTTCCTGCAGCGCCTTCATGGCCTTGAGGCCGATGGGCGTCGCAGCGTTGTCCAGGCCCAGGCCATTGGCGGCGAAGTTGAGCGTGATCAGGCCGATGGCAGGGTGACCGGCGGGCACCTCCGGCATCAGGCGACGAAACAGTGGGCCGAGGGCCTTGGCCAGCCAGTCGACGATCCCGGCTTTTTCGGCGATGCGCAGAAAGCCCAGCCACAACGTGAGCGTGCCGAACAGCAGCACCATCACTTCCACCGACAATTTGGCCATGGCGAAAATACTTTCCACCATCGCGGCAAAAATCCCGGCGTTACCGCCGACCAGCCATTGCGCCAGTGCTGACACCATTGCCACGACAAAGAAGCCAAGCCACAGGCCATTGAGCATCAGTTGAATCCCCCGAAAGATGGGGCGAATGATAGCGGGGCTGGCAGAAACGACAAACCCCGGATTTCCCGGGGTTTGTTCAGATCACGCCAGCATCAGCCGCGGCTGGTCTCGCCGGCCGGCAGCGCCTGCTTGCTGCGCCAGTGCGGCAGGGAGTTCCAGTAGCGCTCGCCCTTGGCGTCGTCGTACATGCCTTCCCAACGCGAGATCACCAGCACGGCCAGCGCGTTGCCGATCACGTTGAGCGCGGTGCGCGCCATGTCCATGATGCGGTCGACACCGGCGATGAACGCCAAGCCTTCCAGCGGAATACCCACGCTGCCCAGAGTGGCCAGCAGCACCACGAAGGACACGCCCGGCACGCCGGCGATGCCTTTGGAAGTGACCATCAGGGTCAGCACCAGCATCAGTTGCTGGCCGATCGACAGGTCGATGCCATACAGCTGGGCGATAAAGATCGCCGCGATGCTCTGGTACAGGGTCGAGCCATCCAGGTTGAACGAGTAGCCGGTCGGCACCACGAAGCTGCAGATAGCCTTCGGCGCGCCGTAGGCTTCCATCTTCTCGATCACCCGTGGCAGCACGGTTTCGGAACTGGCGGTGGAGTAGGCCAGCACCAGCTCATCCTTGAAGATGCGCATCAGCTTGAGGATCGAGAAGCCGAACAGGCGTGCGATCAAGCCCAGCACCGCGAAGGCGAAGAACAGGATGGCCACGTAAACCAGGATCACCAGCTTGGCCAGCGGCAGCAGCGAGGCGAAGCCGAAGTTGGCGACAGTCACCGCGATCAGCGCGAATACACCGATAGGGGCGTATTTCATGATCATGTGGGTGACTTTGAACATGCTCTCGGACACGCCCTGGAACATGGTCACCAGCGGCTCGCGCAGCTCCGGCTTGAGGCTCGACAAACCGAGGCCGAACAGCACGGAGAAGAAGATGATCGGCAGCATTTCGCCACGGGCGACGGCGGCGAAGATGTTCGACGGGATCAGGTTGAGGATGGTCTGGATAAACGCATGCTCATGCTGCACTTCGGCAGCGGTGGCGGTGTACTTGGAGATATCGACGGTGCCCAGGGTACTCATGTCGATACCGGCACCGGGGTGGAACAGGTTGGCCAGCAACAGGCCGACCACGATGGCGATGGTGGTGACCACTTCAAAGTAAAGGATGGTTTTGACACCGATACGCCCGAGCTTTTTCGCGTCACCGACCCCGGCAATGCCGACGATCAGCGAAGAAATCACAATCGGGATCACGATCATCTTGATCAGGCGGATAAAGATATCGCCCGCTGGCTGCAACACATTGCTGATCCACCAGGCCTTTTCAGCACTGAAATGGTTGAGCACTGCACCGATTGCAATCCCCAGCACCAAACCGATGAGGATCTGCCAGGCGAGGCTTAGCTTTGCCTTCTTCATGTCATTACCCTTACTTCAAGTGGACTTAAGGCAAATGCGCCAGCTGGAACGCTCGAGAGCGAAAAAGTGTGTGCATCTGCCTCCATGGAAGGTCACCGCAGCGTGGCCGAAATGGCTTACTGGCAGGCGAAAAAAGGCGCAACTATTCCGATGCAAGGGGGCGACGTCTAATGCCGTAAACGCCTACCCTATGCCGAATCGGCATGGCTTTTTTTCATAATAACTGTCTGATCGGTCAGTTCAAATGCGACATTTTGGCAGGTGAACATGCCGTGAACCGGCCAATTCAGGCTCGCTCAGAGATTCAGGACGACTTTAGGTCATTGGCAAAAATGCCTGGAAATTCATAGGCGTCGTGTCAGAAATGTCCTATAGCGAGGGCAAAACTTTCTCGATAGATGGTCGCTCGTACACACCAAGTAATGGTTAAGTGCAGGCAGAAAGGAAATTCTCGGCTATGAGCGGTATGAGGAGGGAAGTCAGCAGCGTAAGCCCGCCGCAAGTTCAGCAAGCTTGAGGACTTGTGAACCTGCGTCGCAGCTTTTCGCCTGACCCGGCCCTTGCGCAGGCACTCCCTGTACCCGTAGGTCACGCCGATCTCGATTGATCAGAGCAACCCGGCCCCCTGGTCATGCCTCACCCGTGGCGAGTGGGGCAGACAGAAAGAAGCGAGGGGCTTCTTTCTATGGACGCTGATCCCGCAGACGACAAGCGCGTCAGACGGAACCTAGTACCAATTCGGATCTTTCTTCAGCTGTTCCATCAGCAGCTTCTGCATGCCTTCATCCGGCTTACCGATAAACCGGTAATCGGCGTGCCGAGTCGGCGACTTGTCCGCCGGCAAGCCGGCAGGGACTTCGACCAACATGGCGTAGGCATCATCCTTGTCGAAGCTGAAGGCAACGATCAGGCGCTTGTTCAGGCATGTGTCTGCGGTTTCACAGAGCGGCCCGACCAAGTACTTGTCGCCATCTTCTTCCACGGCATTCATTTGTTCGGCCGTGCCTGACAGGTTCATCACCCATTCAGGCAGGCGCTCTTCTTTCTTCACCACGCTTTGCCAGGTCTCACGGTATTGCGGGTCCGCGCTGAGCAGTTCGTTGGCCCGGGATTGACCGTCATTGGCGGCCATCGCCAGGCCGCTGCCGCCCAGGAGCAGGGCGGCAGCCATGGCTTTAAAGGAAGTGGTCATGTTCAGCCTCGGCCGCGACGACCAAAGAAGAACGAAGCGATGAACATCACCAGGAAGACGACAAAGAGAATCTTGGCGATACCCGTGGCGGTGCCCGCGATACCACCGAAGCCCAGGACTGCAGCCACAATGGCGATGATCAGAAATGTGATTGCCCAACTCAACATGGTGATTCTCCTTAAGCTTCTTTTAGAGGTAACAACGGTAGTGCGGTACGGACGCTCAAAACGAGCCCCCGACGTTCTTGCCTAGAACACCCAACGCTCTTGGGTTGGCAGCTCGCCCAGGGTTGAATCCTGGTCGGCTACGCGCAATTGCGGGGCTGTCACATCGGCAGTCACGCTACCGACGGATCGAAAATGCGTCTGGGTCATCACCGGACGTTCGAATTGCGGGGTCTGCTGCTGACTCTGCTGCCAATGCTGAAACTGCTGGCCTGCAATCAGCGTGACCATCAAGGCCAGGCTGGCAAACAGACCTTGTTGCAAGCGCAGTGGCGATACACGCAGTTGGTTGAGGCTTTGGCGAGTCATGCTGCATTTCTCCCGCATTCTGATTATTCGTTGGGATAGCTATTGCAGAGCGCATGCCAGCTTTTTTGCAAAATAAAACTCAATAAAATCAACAGGTTAAATATATGCGTTAGGGCAATCGCCTAGCATCCTGCACGATGCCCCCCTGTACGCCGTGCGAAATGCACGATGGTCAGTGGTCGGGTCGAGGGATAGAAAGCAGAGGGAATGTTGCCGAAGGGGCAAGACGGCATGAAAACGCCATCAGGCAGGGCTTTGTAGGACACCGCGCAGATAGCTGCACGATGCTGCCTATTATCGATCAGAATAGACCATGCAACTTGCCCGATTATTCCGGGACTAAACACCATCATTCATAGTTAAGGAGCGCGGGACAGATGGAATCAGCCAAGGAACTTCAAGGCCGCATTCTTTTAGTGGATGACGAATCCGCGATCCTCCGCACCTTCCGTTATTGCCTGGAAGATGAAGGCTACACCGTGGCCACCGCCAACAGCGCCGCCCAAGCCGACACCTTGATGCAGCGCCAGGTATTTGACCTGTGCTTCCTCGACCTGCGCCTGGGCGAAGACAACGGCCTGGATGTCTTGGCCCAAATGCGCATACAAGCACCGTGGATGCGCGTGGTCATCGTGACCGCCCATTCGGCAGTGGATACCGCCGTGGACGCGATCCAGGCGGGTGCGGCCGATTACCTGGTCAAGCCCTGCAGCCCCGACCAATTGCGCCTGGCCACCGCCAAGCAACTGGAAGTGCGCCAACTCTCTGCACGCCTGGAAGCATTGGAAGGCGCAGTGCGCCAGCCCAAAGACGGCCTCGATTCCCACAGCCCCTCGATGATGGTGGTACTGGAAACCGCGCGCCAAGTGGCCGGCACAGATGCCAACATCCTGATTCTCGGCGAGTCGGGTACCGGTAAAGGCGAGCTGGCCCGGGCCATTCACGGCTGGAGCAAGCGGTCGAAGAAGTCCTGCGTGACCATCAACTGCCCTTCGCTGACGGCAGAGTTGATGGAGAGCGAGCTGTTCGGCCATAGCCGGGGTGCGTTTACCGGTGCCAGTGAAAGCACCTTGGGCCGCGTCAACCAGGCAGACGGCGGCACGCTGTTTCTCGACGAGATCGGCGATTTCCCCCTCACCTTGCAACCCAAGTTGCTGCGTTTTATCCAGGACAAGGAATACGAGCGCGTGGGCGACCCGGTCACCCGCCGTGCTGACGTGCGGATCCTGGCGGCTACCAACCTGAACCTGGAAGACATGGTGCGCGACGGCCGCTTCCGTGAAGACTTGCTCTACCGCCTCAATGTGATCACCTTGCACCTGCCGCCGCTGCGCGAGCGCAGCGAGGACATCCTGACCCTGGCCGACCGTTTCCTGGCACGCTTCGTCAAGGAATACGCACGGCCGGCGCGCGGTTTCAGCGATGAAGCGCGTGAGGCGCTGTTGAACTATCGCTGGCCAGGCAATATCCGTGAGCTGCGCAACGTGGTCGAGCGCGCCAGCATTATCTGCCCACAGGAAAAAGTCGAAATCAGCCACCTCGGCATGGCCGAGCAGCCGACCAACAATGCGCCGCGTATCGGCGCGGCACTGAGCCTGGACGAGCTGGAGAAGGCCCACATCGGCGCCGTCCTCGCCACCAGCGACACCCTGGACCAGGCCGCGCGCACCCTGGGTATCGACGCCTCGACCCTGTACCGCAAACGCAAACAGTACAACCTGTGAGCACTCTATGAAGCTAGCGATGAAACTGCGCACTCGTTTGTTCCTGAGTATTTCTGCGCTGATTACCGTCGCCCTGCTGGGTTTGATCCTGGGTCTGGTGAGCGTCATGCAAATGGCCAAGACCCAGGAGTCGTTGATTCGCAGCAATTTCATCACCCTGGACCTGGGCCTCAAGCTGCGCCAGAGCCTGGGCGACCAGTTGATCATGATGCTCGAAGAGCCGCCGGACCCGGAGGCCCTGCAAGCCTCCAAACAGCGCTATTTCGACTTGCTGGACCAAGGTATCGCCCATGAACAGCGCGACGGCCACGGGACCGGATTCAGCCAGGCGCGAGGCCAGTACCAGGCATTGCTGGAGGCATTTGACCAATCCCAGCAAGCAGAACCACCGCCGGGTACCAAGGAAAAGCTCACCGAAACCTTCAATGTGCTGCGCAACGGGCTGATCAACGAGCACAAGCAAGCGCTGGAAAACATCAGCAACAGCGAGCACAAGTCCCGCGAGCGGGCGCTATTGATCGCAGGTCTACTGGGGCTGGTGGGGCTTGCGGTATTGATCATCGGATTTGTGACCGCGCATGGCATTGCCCGGCGATTTGGCGGGCCGATCGAAGCGCTGGCCAAGGCGGCGGACAAGATCGGGCAGGGCGATTTCGAAGTGACGCTGCCGATCTCATCGGCGGCAGAGATGAACCAGCTGACCCGTCGCTTCGGCATCATGGCCGAAGCCCTGCGCCAGCATCAGGCAACCAACGTCGATGAACTGCTGGCCGGCCAGCAACGCCTGCAAGCCGTGCTCGACAGCATCGACGATGGCCTGCTGATGATCGATCGCCAGGGCCGCCTGGAGCACCTCAACCCCGTCGCCCAGCGCCAATTGGGCTGGGATGAAGAACGCCTCGGCCAAGGCCTGGGTGAAGCACTGGTGCGCCCGGAACTGGATGAACAACTGCAATTGGTGCTGCGCGGCGGCAACCTGGAGCGCGCTCCGGACGACCTGGAAGTGGAAGTCGAAGGCGAGCTGCGCCTGCTGACCTATAGCCTGACGCCCGTCAGCCATACTCAGGGGCATATCCTCGGTGCCGTGATGGTGTTGCATGACGTCACCGAACAACGCGCCTTCGAACGCGTGCGCAGCGAGTTCGTGCTGCGCGCCTCCCATGAGCTGCGCACGCCGGTGACCGGCATGCACATGGCGTTCGGCCTGTTCCGCGAGCGCGCGAAATTTCCGGCGGATTCGCGCGAAGCGGACCTGCTGGATACGGTCAATGAAGAAATGCAGCGCCTGATGCAGCTGATCAACGACTTGCTCAACTTTTCGCGCTACCAGAACGGCCTGCAAAAACTCACACTGGGCGCGTGCGATGTCACCGACTTGCTTGAACATGCGCGTGCGCGCTTCGTCGAACCGGCCAACGCGCAACGCATCGAACTGCTGGTAGAAGCCCAGTCCGACCTGCCGCGCTTGTATGCCGACCAGGCACAACTGGAGCGCGTACTCGACAACCTGCTCGGCAACGCCCTGCGCCACACCGCCGAAGGCGGGCAGATCCGCCTGCAGGCACGTCGCCACGGTGAGCGGATAATAATCAGTGTCGAGGACAACGGCGAAGGCATCGCCTACGGGCAGCAAGGGCGGATCTTCGAACCGTTCGTACAGGTGGGCCGCAAGAAAGGCGGCGCCGGCCTGGGGTTGGCGCTGTGCAAAGAAATCGTGCAACTGCACGGTGGCCGCATGGGCGTGTACTCGCGGCCAGGGCAGGGCACACAGTTCTACATGGCGTTGCCGCTGTAACCTGTCCGGTCACGGCAAAAAAGTGGGAGCGGGCTTGCCCGCGAAGGCGGTGGATCAGTCCATGCATTTAATGACTGACACACTGCCTTCGCGAACAAGCCCGCTCCCACATTTTTGAATCGGTTAACACCTTAACTGCGGTTCAAGGCCCGCAGGATCGCAGCACTTTCGGCGTCCGGTGTGCCATCAAACAGCGATGGCCTGAAGTGCATCTGGAATGCCGCGATCACATGCCGCGTGGCGACATCCAGCTCGCCGGTCTGCGGTGTCTGGTAGCCCAGGCGCGCCAGCTCTTCCTGGAACCACGTGATACTCGGTAGATCCGCGGCGTACTGCACCTGGAATCGGGCAACAGCCTGCGCGTCCGGCCAGACCCCCAACCCTTCAGCGGCGAGTCGCTTCCACGGGAACAGCGGACCCGGATCCAGCTTGCGCAGCGGCGCGATGTCGCTGTGGCCAATGATGTTCTTGGGATCGATGCCATTGCGCTTGCTGATGTCCTTGAGCAACACCACCAGCGATTTCACCTGGGCTTCGGAGTAGGGGTACCACAGGCGACCGGTCGGTGTGTCCTTGTAGCCGGGGTTCACTATTTCAATACCGATTGAACTGGAATTGAGCCAGGTCCGGCCCATCCACTCGCTTTCCCCGGCATGCCAGGCGCGCTGGCTCTCGTCGACCAGCTTGTAGATGGTGGCAGAGGCGTCATCGCCGATCAGGTAATGGCTGCTGACCTGGCCGTGGGTGAGCAGTGCCAGGGAGCGTTCAAGGTTGGTCGAGGTGTAGTGGACAACCACGAACTGCACGCGGTTATCGTGGTTCACCGAGGGGTGAGTGGTGTCCAGGCGCGGGCCACTGGCGCAGCCCGCGAGTAAAAGGAACAAAAAGGCGAAGTACAGGGATTTCATGGCAGAAGGCATTACGCTGAAGACGATAATGCAACAGTGTAACGTACCGTTTGTGGCTCGGCGGTCAAATTACAAAATGGAACATCTTTTACGCCGCCTGCACCTGGTTGCGTCCCGCAGCCTTGGCCCGGTACAACGCCGCATCCGCACGCTTGAGGGCCAGGTCACTGCGCTCGCCCGCCTGGAACTGCGCGACGCCCATGGACACGGTGATCGTTACCGGCTCGCCCTTGAAGTGAAACGGGCACGCCTCAATCGCTGCGCGCAACGCATCACCTGCCGCCACGGCCTCTGCCAATGAGGAGTCCGGCATCAGCAACACAAACTCTTCTCCGCCAAAGCGTGCGATAAAATCGTTCGGCCGCAGGCGCTTGCGCAGCACGTTGGCGATGATCTTCAGCACCTTGTCGCCGGCCAGATGGCCGTAGCCATCGTTGATGCGCTTGAAGTGATCCAGGTCGAGCATCGCCAACGACAGGTTGTTGCCGCGCTGGTGCCAGAGGTTGACCTCCAGATCGAGGCGCTCGCTCCAGGCTGCGCGATTAGGCAGGCCGGTGAGTGGATCGATCAAGGCCTTCTGGCGTTGCACCTCCAGGTGTTCGCGATAGCCCTGGGCCTCCTGCTCCATATTGGCGACCCGCTCGGCCAGCCCTTTCAAGCGCGCGGCCACTTCCTGCTCGCGCTGGTCGCGTTGCTGCTGGTGCTCGTCCATGGTGCCGAGCAAGCCTTCGAGGTGGCTTTCCAGCACGTGCTTGAGGCTGTCGAGGTCGGCGGCGTCCTGCACACTGCTTTGCAAGCCGTCGACCTGTTCGCGAATCTGCGTGTCCAGCTCGCGGGCAGCGGATCGGCTGTCCGCATGCCCGTCGCTGGCGACCTGCAAATGCCCCTGGAAGGCTTCGAGACGCTCGTTGAGCTGCTTGAGGTACGCCTCGAACTCATGCTGGCCGCTGTCGGTGATCGCCAGCATCAGCACGGCCAGATCATCGAGAATCGGTAGCAGTTCGTACCAGTTCAGGCCGTGGGCCAGGCGCTCACGCATGGCTTCGGCCTGGGGCCTGTGGCGCTCGGGCAAGGACAGGTCTTCGAGCAGGCCGAGCAGCGTGTCTTCAATATGTTTGGCGACAGAGCTGTAGGACGGCTCCGGCGAGTCCGGCAGGGAATAGGTGGCATCCGCTCGCAACTCGTCGGGATCGGGCTCGTCGGGCTCCAGCACAGGCGGCAGCGACAGACTGCCGATAGTGGTTTCGTCCGGCGCCTCGACCTCATCCGATGGCACGTCGATAAAAGCCGCGAGGGCGCTTTCGGGAGCGGGTTCTTCGCTCTGCGACTCGGGCACCCTGGATACTGCGGGCACGTCAACGGGCGCCACCGCAGGCGGGGCCTCGAAGGCCAACGTCTCACTGGGCGCCTCGACAACGCTGGCCGGCGCGACGGGTTCAGGGGGCGGGGCAACCGCCTCTTGCGGCTGTGGCGCAAAGGCCCGCAAGGCCTGGGTGAGTTCCTCGGATTGCTCGGGCTCCTGAGCCACGGCAACCGGCTTGGCTGCGACAGGCGGCGGGGCCGGCTCGCTGGCCACCGCTTCGTTCGCCGTCTCCTTGGCGCCGAACAGGCGCTGCAACAACCCGGGACCTGGGCGCGTGGTCTCGCCGTCCGGTTCCAGATTATCCAGCGCCTGCCCTTGCAAGTTGCTCAGCTCGCTGAGCAGCAAGGGGATCTCACGGGCCTGGCTGACACGCCCGTCCAACTGCTTGGCGAAGGTCTTCAGCGGGCGTGCGACCTCACGCGGCAGTGGCAGCTTTTGCAACTGCGCGACCAGGGAGGTCAGCGCAGTGCTCATCTGGTCCACCCGGGTTTCGCGGCGCTGCTCGGAATCCAGCACGGCTTTTTCCAGGCGCGGCAGCAAGGCCGCGAGGGCCGCGTCCATATCATCGCTACGGACAACGTCGCGCATTTCCTTCATGCATTGATCGACCGCACGGTCGGTACCTTCAGCGGCCAGCGTGCTGCGCACCAATCCACGGCGCAACAGGTCGAGGCGCGCAGCCCAGCGGCGTTCGAGCTTTTCTTGTTGCTCGATACTCTTCAGGTATTTTTCTTTCCAGCGCTGGGCGTCGTCGCTCATGCAAGGGGTCCGCGAGGGCCGGGGCTCAACGCGGGCAATGCATCAGCCGTGAGCGAACCCGGCAGACGAATCTCTACCGCGACCGGCAGGTGATCGGAGATGGGCTGCGCCAGCACCTTCACGCTTTCCAGCGTGAGGGTCGGGCTGAGCAGGATATGGTCAAGACAGCGTTGCGGGCGCCAGCTGGGGAACGTGGCTTCGGCTTGCGGTGCCAGTAGCCCAAGGTCGCGCAACGGAGAATTCTGCAGCAGGTCGTTGGCATGGGTGTTCATGTCACCCATCAACACCTGGTGTTTGTAATTGCCAATCAACTCGCGGATGTAGGCCAGCTGCATCGTGCGGGTGCGTGCACCCAACGCCAGGTGCATCATCACCACCACCAAGGCCTCAGGTCCTTCGCCAAAACGCACGAGAATCGCCCCGCGCCCCTTGGGGCCCGGCAGCGGATGATCTTCGATGGCGGATGGTTTCAAGCGACTGAGCACGCCATTGCTGTGCTGCGCCAGGCGCCCCAGGTTGCGGTTGAGTTGCTGATACCAGTAGGGGAAGGCACCGAGCTGGGCCAGGTGCTCGACCTGGTTGATGTAGCCGGAGCGCATGCTGCCACCGTCGGCTTCCTGCAGGGCAACCAGGTCGAAGTCATGCAACAGGTTGCCGATCTTCTGCAGGTTGCCGGCACGCCCATTGTGCGGCAGCAGGTGCTGCCAGCCACGGGTCAGGTAGTGCCGGTATTTCTCGGTACTGATCCCCACCTGGATATTGAAGCTGAGCAGGCGCAAGCGGCTGTCTGCCGGCAGGCCTGTGGATTCCAGGTGATGTTCGTTGACCTGCGGGTCATGCAGGCCAACAACGCGTTCGGTACCCCAGCGGCGCATGGCGGGCCCCTTACTTGGCTGCGCGCTCTTTGGCGATCAGCTGGTCGGCAACGTTGAGGGTCTGTTCAGGACCACCGGTAGTGCCCAGGTCGAAGCGGTATTTGCCGTTGACGATCATGGTCGGTACGCCTTGCACACCATACTTCTGCGCGAGTTCCTTGGCCTGCTTGATCTGGCCCTGGATGGCGAAGGAGTTGAAGGTGGCGAGGAACTTGTCCTTGTCGACACCCTGGGTGGCAACGAAGTCAGCCATTTCGTCCGGCTTGGTCAGGCGCTTGCCTTGTTTCTGGATCGCGTCGAATACCGCGTTATGCACCTTGTGCTCGACACCCATGGCTTCCAGGGTCAGGAACAGTTGGCCGTGGGCATCCCATGGGCCGCCGAACATGGCGGGGATACGCTTGAAGTTCACGTCCTTAGGCAGCTTCTCAACCCATGGATTGATGGTCGGTTCAAACGCGTAGCAATGCGGGCAGCCGTACCAGAACAGCTCCACCACTTCGATCTTGCCGGGTACCGATACGGGTACAGGGTTGGCCAATTCAACGTAGGTTTTACCGGCTTCAAGCGGCACGTCGGCAGCTTGTGCGGTCATGCCGAAGAGGCTGGCAGTGACGAGAGCGGCGCTGAGGATCAGATTACGCATGCTTTACTCCTGGACAAATAAAGTCGCCTCACGCGACCTTTGTTGTGACAGGTCTACGCGGGCATGAGTTCGTTAGTGTAACGGCACCGGCCACAAAAAAGGGCGGCCTGGGCCACCCTTTTTATGCTTGCATCACGGGATTAATCGAGTGTTAACGTTGCCAGGCTGATCAGTGCAGACCCTGAATGTAGCTGGACAGCGCTTCGATATCTTTGTCCGAGAGCTTGGCCGCGATGTCGGTCATCATTTTGTTGCCGGCATCGCCGTCGATGTAGCGCACTTTTTCGCGGAAATCCTTCAGCTGCTTGGCCGTGTATTGAGCATGCTGGCCACTCAGGTGAGGAAAGCCTGCAGCGGCGAGGCCGCCGCCGTCCGGAATGTGGCACGCCTTGCAGGCGGGCATGCCGCCGATAGGCTGGTCTTCAGCGAGCTTGCCGCCGCGAAACAATGCTTGGCCTTTTTCGACCAGTTTCGGATCGGCAGCTCCCACACTGCCTTTCTGGCTGGCAAAATACGCCGCGATGTCTGCCAGGTCCTGGTCGCTGAGGTTGGTCAGCAAGCCGGTCATTTCCAGTACCGTGCGCTTGCCATCCTTGATGTCGTGCATCTGCTTGGTCAGGTAACGTTCGCCCTGGCCGGCCAGTTTGGGGAAGTTCGGAGCCGGGCTGTTACCGTCCGGTCCATGGCAGGCACCACACACGGCAGCTTTCGCTTGGCCGGCAGTGGCATCACCTTTAAGGGGGCCCTCTGCAGCAAAGGCAACACCGGTGACGCCCAAGGTCAACAGCAGACTCACGATCAGTTTGTTCATCAGCTAATCCAACTACGGCTAAGGGTTTAAGAGTTATCTACCGGGTTTACTCACCATCAACTCAATGACGGCCTGGTAATCCTCAGTACTGCAGTCCATGCACAAACCACGCGGCGGCATTGCCTTGAAACCCTGGTCTACGTGCTGCACCAGCGTGTCCATGCCCTGCGCCAGTCTTGGCGCCCAGGCTGCCTGGTCACCCCGCTTGGGGGCGTTCGGCAGCTGGCCGGCATGGCAAGCCACGCAAACTCGGTTGTACACCGCTTCCGGATCCTGTGTAGCCTGAGCGCCGAAAAGCGGAATCAGGACACCGAAAGCGAGCAACCATCTGGTCATACATCGACCTTTTCAGGGTTTGAGAGCGTTTTGCGTTCTAATGCGCAATGAAGGTCTTTCGCTCCCGTGAACTTCATCCTTCGCTGGGACAAAGCACACACAAAATCTGCGGCATTATATACTGGCGCTACTGAAACGGAAACGACACCGCTTGCCGCACCCTTTCTCGGCACCGCCCACATCGGAAATCTCATGCAACTCAAGAACCCCATCCTCGGCCTGTGCCAACAGTCCACCTTCATGCTCAGCGCCGCCAAAGTTGACCAATGCCCCGATGACGAAGGTTTTGAAGTCGCCTTTGCCGGTCGTTCCAACGCCGGCAAATCCAGCGCCCTGAACACCCTGACCCATGCCAGCCTGGCGCGCACCTCGAAAACCCCGGGCCGCACGCAGCTGCTCAATTTCTTCAAGCTAGACGATGATCGGCGTCTGGTCGACCTGCCGGGTTACGGTTACGCAAAAGTACCTATCCCGCTGAAGCTGCACTGGCAGCGTCACCTGGAGGCTTACCTGGGTGGCCGGGAGAGTTTGAAAGGCCTGATCCTGATGATGGACATCCGTCATCCAATGACCGACTTCGACTTGCTGATGCTCGATTGGGCCGTCGCCAGCGGCATGCCGATGCATATCCTGCTGACCAAGGCCGACAAGCTCACCTATGGCGCAGCCAAGAACACGCTGCTCAAGGTGCAGTCCGAAATCCGTAAGGGTTGGGGCGATGCGATCACCATCCAGCTGTTCTCGGCGCCCAAGCGCATGGGCCTCGAAGAGGCTTACACCGTGCTGGCGGGCTGGATGGAATTGGCTGACAAGGGCGCAGAACTCGCGGAATAACTTTTCTGCGGGCAAAAAAAACCCCGGACTTCGTATGGGGAGGGGAAGTTCGGGGTTCAAGTTCCGGACCGCTAGGGCGGGGTCCAGATATCTGCCAACACTTAACACAACATAGGAGCATTGAAGGGCTTCACCACCCATTCAGTAACTCTGAGTTGCATTTCATGGGTTAAGTTCCGGCACGTTCAAAAAACTATTGGTAATAACCCACGGCGTTTTCTGGACTAAAGCACTCTGCCACCACCTAGGGTGGCGGCAAAGGCCCGGAATCAGTGGGCCTCGTCCCAGTTGTCGCCCACGCCTACGTCCACGACCAACGGCACATCCAATTGCGCCGCCGCGCTCATGTACTCGCGGATCTTCTCGCTGACGGCTGCTACCAGGTCCTCACGCACCTCCAGAACCAATTCATCGTGCACCTGCAGGATGACCTTGGCATCCAGGCCCGATTCGGTCAGCCAGTTATCCACCAGTACCATGGCCTTCTTGATGATGTCTGCCGCCGTGCCCTGCATCGGCGCGTTGATCGCCGTGCGTTCGGCGGCCGCGCGCTCCTGGGGCTTGTTGGAATTGATATCCGGCAGGTACAGCCGGCGACCGAAGAAGGTTTCCACGTAGCCCTGGTCGGCAGCCTGGGCACGCGTGCGCTCCATGTACTCGCGCACGCCCGGATAGCGGGCAAAGTACACATCGATATAGGCCTTGGCGGTCTTGGTGTCGACACCGATGTCCTTGCCGAGCTTCTGCGCGCCCATGCCGTAGATCAGGCCGAAGTTGATCGCCTTGGCACTGCGACGCTGGTTGGACGTGACCTGTGCCAATTCAACCTTGAACACTTCAGCCGCCGTCGCAGTGTGCACGTCCAGGTCGTTGCGGAACGCATTCATCAGCCCCTCGTCCTTGGACAGGTGCGCCATGATCCGCAGCTCGATCTGCGAATAGTCCGCCGCCAGCAGTTTGTAGCCCTTGGGCGCGACAAACGCCTGGCGGATCCGCCGTCCTTCGGCGGTGCGCACGGGGATGTTCTGCAGGTTCGGGTCGCTGGACGACAAGCGCCCGGTTGCGGCCACGGCCTGATGATAAGACGTGTGAATGCGCCCGGTACGCGGGTTGATCTGCTCTGGCAGACGATCGGTGTAGGTGCTTTTCAGCTTGCTCATGCTGCGGTACTGCATCAGGACCTTGGGCAACAGGAAGTCATCTTCGGCCAACTTGGCCAACACTTCTTCAGCCGTGGACGCCTGGCCCTTGCCGGTCTTCTTCAGCACCGGCAGGCCGAGTTTCTCGTAGAGAATCGCGCCGAGCTGCTTGGGCGACCCCAGGTTGAACGCCTCACCGGCAATCTCGAACGCCTGGCGTTCCAGCTCGACCATCTTGTCGCCCAGCTCAATGCTCTGGATGCCCAGCAGATCCTTGTCCACCAGCGCGCCCTGGCGCTCGATACGCGCCAGCACCGGCACCAACGGGATTTCGATATCCGTCAGCACACTGGCCAGGCTCGGGATGGCCGCCAATTGCGCGTGCAGGGCCTGATGCAAGCGCAGCGTCACGTCGGCGTCTTCGGCGGCATAAGGGCCCGCCTGCTCCAGCGGGATCTGGTCGAAGGTCAACTGCTTGGCGCCCTTGCCGGCGATGTCCTGGAAGCTGACGGTGTCGTAGTCCAGGTACTTCTTCGCCAGGCTGTCCATGTCGTGCCGGGTCGCGGTGGAGTTCAGCACGTAGGACTCAAGCATGGTGTCGAAGGCAATACCCCGCACGGTAATGCCCTGGGCGGGGTCGCCGCTGATGGCGCAGTTGGCCAGGATGTTCATGTCGAACTTGGCGTGCTGGCCGACCTTGAGCTTGGTCGGGTCCTCCAAGAGTGGCTTCAACGCCAGCAACACGGTGTCGCGGTCCAGTTGCTGTGGCGCACCGATGTAGGAATGCGTCAGCGGGATGTAGGCAGCTTCGTGAGGCTCTACAGCGAAGGACACCCCGACCAGCTGCGCTTGCTGGGCATCGATCCCGGTGGTCTCGGTGTCGAACGCGAACAATTTTGCAGCATTGAGCTTCTTCAACCAGGTGTCGAAGGTCGCCTGGTCGAGGATCGTGGTGTAGTTCGTTTCTACGGGCGCCGCAGGCATCGCTTCGAGAAGATCAACGGCGGCAGGCACCACGTCGGCGGAAGCCTTGAGTTCGACGCGCTTGGCATCGCGCTGAATCTCGTCGATCCAGCTCTTGAACTCCAGCAGGGTGTACAGCTCCAGCAGTTTTTCGCGATCCGGCTCGATCAGGTGCAAATCATCCAGGCCCACGTCCAGCGGCACATCGACCTTGATCGTTGCCAGTTGATAGGACAGGAACGCCATCTCGCGGTGCTCCTCGAGCTTGGCCGGCAACGTCTTGGCGCCACGGATCGGCAGGGTCGGCACGATATCCAGCTGCTCATACAGCTCTTTGAGGCCGCCATTCACGCCGACCAACAGGCCGGAAGCGGTCTTCGGACCAATGCCCGGGACGCCCGGAATGTTGTCGGACGAATCGCCCATCAACGCCAGATAGTCGATGATCTGCTCCGGAGCGACGCCGAATTTCTCCTTTACGCCCTCGATGTCCATCGAACTACCGGTCATGGTGTTGACCAAGGTAATGTGCCCGTCCACCAGCTGGGCCATGTCCTTGTCACCGGTAGAAATCACCACCGGGCGGCTGGCGGCCGCGCTGCTGCGGGCCAACGTGCCGATCACGTCATCGGCCTCGACGCCTTCGACGCACAGCAACGGGAAGCCCAGCGCGATCACGCTCTGGTGCAGAGGCTCGATTTGCAGGCGCATGTCATCGGGCATGCTCGGGCGGTTGGCCTTGTATTCGGCGTACATCTCATCGCGAAAGGTCCCACCCTTGGCGTCGAACACCACCGCGAACGGGCTGTCCGGGTACTGCTTGCGCAGGCTTTTGAGCATGTTCAACACGCCCTTGACCGCACCGGTCGGCAGGCCTTTGGAGGTGGTCAGCGGTGGCAGGGCGTGGAAGGCGCGGTACAGATAAGAAGAACCGTCCACCAGGACGAGGGGGGCTTGGCTCATGAGCAGGATCAACCTTTTCGGCGGGTCAGGCGCTAGAATAGCCGGACCAATGACGACAAAGGGACAAGGTTATCATGCGTACATTCAATCGCCTGCTGTTGACTGGCTTGATTGCACTCGCTCCGATGGCTGCCATGGCGGCAGACAGCGCCCCTTCCGGGGATCCGGACGTTACCATTCGCACGGAAGGCGACCGGACTATCCAGGAGTACCGCCAAAACGGTTTCCTGTACGCAATCAAGGTGACCGTAAAGGGTGCGCCACCGTACTTCCTGGTACGCGCGGACGGAACCGACGCGAACTTCATCCGCTCTGACCAGCCGGATATGCTGATCCCGTCATGGAAGATCTTCGAATGGAAATGATTTCTTAACTTAAATTGGCGCCGCGCACTGCGGCGCCCGTACTGGCAGTTTTAACCATGTCTGTGTTCACCCCCCTGGCTCGGCCCGAGCTGGAAACCTTTCTCGCCCCTTACGGGCTCGGCCGCCTGCTTGACTTCCAGGGGATTGCCGCTGGTAGCGAAAACACCAATTTCTTTATCAGCCTGGAACAGGGCGAATTCGTCCTGACCCTGGTTGAGCGCGGCCCCGTCGCAGAAATGCCATTCTTCATCGAGCTGCTCGATGTGCTTCACGACGCCGACCTGCCGGTGCCTTACGCCTTGCGCACCACCGACGGCGTCGCGTTGCGCGAGCTGAAAGGCAAACCGGCGCTGTTACAACCGCGCCTGGCCGGCAAGCACATCAAGGACGCCAATGCGCAGCACTGCGCCCAGGTCGGTGACCTGCTGGGCCACCTGCACCTGGCGACGCAGGGCGAGAAGGTGCTGGAGCGCAAGACCGATCGCGGGCTGGACTGGATGCTCAGCGAAGGTGCGCAGCTGATCTCGCACTTGAACGACGCACAACAGCAGCTGCTGCAAGCGGCATTGACCGAGATCGAAGCCCACAAGGCCGACATCCTTGCCCTGCCGCGCGCCAACGTTCACGCCGACCTGTTCCGCGACAATGCGATGTTCGAAGGCACGCACCTGACCGGCCTGATCGACTTCTACAACGCCTGCTCGGGCCCGATGCTGTACGACGTGGCGATCGCGCTGAATGACTGGTGTTCGGACGCGGACGGCGTGATCGATGGGCAACGCGCGCGCGCACTGCTGGGCGCCTATGCGGGCCTGCGACCGTTTACGGCCAAGGAAGCTGAGCTGTGGCCGACCATGCTGCGGGTAGCGTGTGTACGCTTCTGGCTGTCCCGCCTGATCGCCGCTGAGTCGTTCGCAGGCCAGGATGTGCTGATCCATGACCCTGCGGAGTTCGAGCACCGGCTGGCACAGCGTCAGCAGGTCACCGTTCACCTGCCGTTCGCGCTTTAAAGATCGACTCGGTCAATGTGGGAGCAAGCCAGCTCCCACAGGAGATCGGTGCAGCGGTCAGAGCGACTCCAGGCACCCCGCCAAGTCATTCCCCAGCTTCTCCAGCACCTGCTCGTAACCCTGGGCGGTAGCCGGCGTGTAACCACCCAGCGCATCCAACTCCGCCAGCTTCACTGGCAGGCCGGCCACCAGCGTTTCAGCCAGCCGCGGACGCAACGGCGGCTCACTGAACACGCACGTCTTGCCCACTTCCTGCAGGCGCGTGCGCATCGCCGCCACATGCTGGGCACCCGGCTGAACCTCGGCGGCCACGCTGAACACGCCGGCATGCTTGAGACCGTAGGCCTCTTCGAAATAATCAAAGGCTTCGTGGAACACGAAGTAAGGCTTGTTGCCGATTAGCGCCAGGCGGGCTTTCAAGCGCGCGTCCAGGGCGTCCAGGCGCTCGTCGAAGGCCTTCACGTTGCTCTGGTAACGCGCGGCATTTTCCGGATCGGCGGCGCTGAGGTCAGTCGCCATGCGCGCGGCGATCACCCGTGCGTTGACCGTCGACAGCCACAGGTGGGCATCCAGGCTGCCTGGACGGTGATCGTGATCATGTTCGTCGGCATCGTCGGCGTGCGAATGGCTATCTTCGGCGAAACGGCGCAGTTTCATGCCCGGCAGGTCTTGTACCGCGACCGTCGGCGCCGTACGACCTTTGAGCACGCGGGGCAGGAAACTCTCCATATCCGGACCAATCCAGTAGAGCAGGTCCACCGACTGCACGCGCCGTACGTCGGATGGGCGCAAGGCATAGTTATGCGGCGAGGCACCCGGCGGCAGCAGCACCTCCGGAATCGCCACGCCGTCCTGCACAGCCGCGGCAATCAACTGCAACGGCTTGATGCTGGTCAGCACCTTGACCTCGGCCTGAGCGGTAGCGGTAATGAACAAACTGGTGACAAATACGACAAAAACGGGAAAAAGTCGGGACACGATGACCACTCAATGGCGTAGGAACGGGTAACATAATAACGTCTCTATCAAATATCTGTCGCCGCTCATGCCTAAAACACCGCTTGCCAGCCGTCCCCACGACCACTCTCACTGCGTGCACACCGCGCTGTCGGAGGCCGATACCCTGTGCACACAGAAGGGCCTGCGCCTGACTGCCTTGCGTCGCCGGGTGCTGGAGCTGGTGTGGCAAAGCCACAAGCCGCTGGGCGCCTACGACATCCTTGGCGTGCTCAGCGAGCAGGACGGTCGCCGCGCGGCGCCGCCTACCGTGTACCGCGCGCTGGATTTCCTGCTGGAAAACGGCCTGGTGCACCGCATCGCCTCGCTCAATGCCTTTGTTGGCTGCAATCACCCGGAACACGCGCATCAGGGCCAATTCCTGATCTGCCGCGAGTGCCACGCCGCCATCGAACTTGAACAAAAAAGCATCAGCGACGCCATCATCAAGAGCTCCGCCGACGTCGGCTTCCAGGTCGAAGGGCAGACGGTCGAAGTGGTCGGTCTCTGCTCGGGCTGCCAGGGGGCTTGATGAGCAACGCGTTAATCCGCCTGGAGCAGGTTGGGGTCACGTTCGCCGGGCAAAACGTGCTGGATAACATCGCGCTGAGTGTGGAACCAGGACAGATCGTCACGCTGATCGGCCCGAATGGCGCCGGCAAGACCACCCTGGTGCGCGCCGTGCTCGGCCTGCTCAAGCCCGACACCGGCAGCGTGTGGCGCAAGCCCAAGCTGCGCGTCGGCTACATGCCGCAAAAACTGCACGTGGACCCGACCTTGCCGCTGTCGGTCCTGCGTTTTCTGCGCCTGGTCCCCGGCGTGGATCGCACTCGCGCCCAGGCAGCGCTCAAGGAAGTCGGCGCCGAACAAGTCATCGACAGCCCGGTGCAGAGCATCTCCGGTGGCGAGATGCAGCGCGTGCTGCTGGCCCGCGCCCTGCTGCGCGAGCCGGAACTGCTGGTACTCGATGAGCCCGTGCAAGGCGTCGATGTGGCCGGCCAGGCCGAACTGTACAGCCTGATCACCCGCCTGCGCGACCGCCATGGCTGCGGCGTGCTGATGGTCTCCCACGACCTGCACCTGGTAATGAGCACCACCGACCAGGTGGTGTGCCTGAATCGCCACGTCTGCTGCTCAGGTCACCCGGAACAGGTCAGCGGCGACCCGGCGTTCGTCGAGTTGTTCGGCAAGAATGCCCAGAGCCTGGCGATCTACCACCACCATCACGACCACGCCCATGACCTGCATGGCGCCGTGGTCGACGACCCCACCGCACCTCACACCCACGTTCACGGAGATAGCTGCAAGCATGGCTGATTTTCTGCTCTACGCCCTGCTGGCAGGCTTGGCTTTGGCGCTGGTGGCGGGCCCGCTGGGCTCGTTCGTGGTCTGGCGACGCATGGCCTATTTCGGCGACACCCTGTCCCACGCCGCGCTGCTGGGCGTGGCCATGGGCTTTTTGCTGGATGTAAGCCCGACCATCGCCGTGACCGTAGGCTGCCTGCTGCTGGCGGTGCTGCTGGTGACCCTGCAGCAGCGCCAGCCGCTGGCCTCCGACACGCTGCTGGGCATCCTGGCGCCCAGCACTCTGTCGCTGGGGCTGGTGGTGCTCAGCTTCATGCACGAAGTGCGCATCGACCTGATGGCCTACCTGTTCGGTGATCTGCTGGCGATCAGCCCGACCGACCTTGCCTGGATCCTCGGCGGCAGCGCCGCCGTGCTGGTGTTGCTGGTCGCCCTGTGGCGTCCGCTGCTGGCGATCACCGTGCATGAAGAGCTGGCCACGGTGGAAGGGCTGCCCGTGCCGACCCTGCGCATGGCGCTGATGTTGTTGATCGCCGTGGTGATTGCTGTCGCGATGAAGATTGTCGGCGTATTGTTGATCACATCGCTGCTGATCATCCCAGCCGCCGCCGCACAGCGCCACGCCCGCTCACCCGAGCAGATGGCCATCGGCGCCAGCCTGCTGGGGATGCTCGCCGTGTGTGGGGGCCTGGCGTTGTCCTGGTTCAAGGACACGCCGGCCGGGCCGTCAATTGTGGTCACGGCCGCCGCCCTGTTTCTGCTGAGTTTTGTCCTGCCCCGTCGAGGGGTGTAGACTTGCTCGCTTTTTGCGCAAATAGAGAGTCGCAGGAATGAAGCTGTTCACCTCCCGTTATCTGCTCCTTGCCGCATTTTCCCTGCTGCTGGGCGCCTGTCAAAGCACACCGCCCGCCGCCCCCGAGGCCCCGGACGCGCGCGCTGCGGCCATCGCACAGCTGGAGCAAAACCTGGCCAGCAGTGAGCTGGCCACCGCCGAAGACCAATTGGCCGCGTTGCAGGCCCAGTCGCCCAACGACCCGGCCCTGGAGACTTACCAACGTCAGCTGGCCGAGGCCTACCTGCAGCGTAGCCAGATCGTGCTGCAAAAAGGTGACGTCAACGCCGCCGCCACTGCCTTGAGCCGTGCCCGTGCGCTGATGCCCAAGGCGCCGGCCCTGACCGGCGGCGTCAACAGCGCCATCACCCATGCGCGCAAAGCCGAGCTGGACAAGGCCGAGGCCGCCCTCAAGGCCGCCGAAGCCAAGCCTGCCGCCAAGGTCATCGACCCGGCCGCGCAAAGCACCACCGTGGCGCTGAACCTCACCGACATTGAAGCGCTGCGCCATCAACTCGATGCCATCGCTACCGACGTGGTGAATTACCAGTGTGACGTGAGCATCCAGGCGCCGCGCACGCAGGATTACCCGTGGTTGGCCACGTTGCTGACCAAACGGGTGAAGCGAATTGATTCGGGGTATGACCTGAAGATCCACCGGCAGATTCTGAAGAATATTCCGGCGCAGGTTGTGCTGATTCCGCGCAAGGCGCAATAAAAGCATCGCAGGCCAGCCAGCCCCCACATTTGAATCTATTCACAATTCAAAATGTGGGGGCTGGCTTGCCTGCGATAGCGGTTTAACGGTCAACCAAGCGTTTAAGCCGGAATCGCCTTGGCCTTCGGCTCGCGATCCCAAACCCGGTGCTGCGCAATCGCCGCAAAGAAGGCCTTGAACGCTTTCGCATCCGACCCCACGATCAAGCCCGCATCCGCCTCCAGCTTCAGCAGATCCAGCAATGGCTTGGCGTCATTGGCGACCGTGATCGCCTTCAGGTGCTTATACGCCTCCAACAGGAAGTGCAACGCCACACCGTCGCCGCTCAAGGCCTGCACCGACTTGGCACCCCCTGGCACAAATACCGCGTCAAACGCGATGGACGGCATGCCTTCCATCGACGCATCGACCTTCAAGCTCTTGCCATCGGCGGTTGTCACCGGTGCCGAGGTCGGCCCCAGCAACTTGGCGTGGGCACCCTCGGCTTCCAACGCCTTCTTCAACGCGGCAATCGCCACGCCATCCACGCCGTTGGCGGCCAGAATCGCGACTTTGCGTGTCTTGATATCGCCCGACAGCAGGTTCACCTGGCTCAACGCCGGCGACTCCTTCAACGACGACTTGCGTGGCGGCACGGTGCCTTTGGTCGGCGCCGGCAAGCCCAGGTTCTGCGCAACGCGCTTGGCCAGTTCCAGATCGATGTTGGCCAGGATCTCGTTCACCTGACGGGCACGAATAAACTCGCGCTCAACCTTGCCCAATTCGAAGCTGTAGGCCGCAATGATGTGCTCTTTCTCGTGGTGGCTCATGCTGTGGAAAAACAGCGTGGCCTGGGAGAAGTGATCGCCGAACGACTCACTGCGCTCACGCACTTTGTTGGCATCGACGCGCTCGTAATAGGTCTCGAACCCACCATCCTGTGCGGCAGGAGGGGTTTCCTTCGGCCAACCGCCGTCAATGGAGTTGGGCTCGTAGGCCGCGCGGCCCTTGTCGATCACCGTGCGGTGCTGGGCGTCGCGCTGACCGTTGTGGAAAGGCACCACCGGCCGATTGATCGGCAACTCATGAAAGTTCGGGCCACCGAGACGGCTGATCTGCGTATCCGTGTAGGAAAACAGACGACCTTGCAGCAACGGGTCGTTGGTGAAGTCGATACCCGGCACGATATGGCCCGGGCAGAACGCAACCTGCTCGACTTCGGCGAAGAAGTTGTCCGGGTTGCGGTTAAGCACCATCTTGCCCAACGGCGTAATCGGCACCAGCTCTTCGGGGATGATCTTGGTCGGATCGAGCAGGTCGAAGTCGAACTTGTGCTCATCCTCCTCGGCGACGATCTGCACGCCCAATTCCCACTCAGGGTAGTCGCCGCTTTCAATCGCTTCCCACAGGTCGCGACGGTGGTAATCGGTATCTTTACCGGCAAGCTTTTGCGCTTCGTCCCACACCAGGGAGCAGGTGCCGACTTTTGGATGCCAGTGGAATTTCACGAAACTCGACTTACCTTCGGTGTTGATCAACCGGAAGGTGTGAATGCCGAACCCCTGCATCGCGCGCAGGCTTTTTGGAATGGCGCGGTCGGACATTGCCCACAGCACCATATGCGCCGATTCCGGCTGCAGCGAGACAAAGTCCCAGAACGTATCGTGGGCCGAGCCGCCGGTTGGAATTTCATTGTGCGGCTCAGGTTTTACCGCGTGGACGAAGTCGGGAAACTTGATCGCGTCCTGAATGAAAAAGACCGGCATGTTGTTGCCCACCAGGTCGAAGTTGCCTTCGTCGGTGAAGAACTTCACTGCAAAACCGCGCACGTCGCGCACCGTATCGCCGGAACCACGCGGGCCCTGCACGGTGGAGAAGCGCACAAACACCGGGGTTTTATGCTCGGGGTTACGCAGGAAGCCGGCCTTGCTCAGCGCCGAATGGTTTTCATAGGTCTGGAAATAACCATGCGCGCCAGTACCGCGGGCATGCACGATGCGCTCCGGGATGCGTTCATGGTCAAAGTGCGTGATTTTTTCACGCATGATGAAGTCTTCCAGCAGCGACGGGCCACGGGAGCCGACTTTCAGGGTGTTCTGGTTGTCGGAAATCTTCACGCCTTGGTTGGTACGCAGGGCCTGGCCGGTCGCATCGGAGCGGAATTCCTCCAGGGCCTGCAGCTTGGCGTTGGTGTTGCCACGGTCCAGGGTATCGGTGCCGGCAAGTTCACTCTTCGGCGGGGTGGCTGGCTTCTTGGTACTCATCAGACAAAACTCCTTATTCAAAGTGGCCAGAGCGGTCCCCGGCTCGTTTGAGCAAAACCCCAGGCACGGCACCTGGGAAATCGAGTTGCTTAAGTAGTGACTGACACGGTTTTGTACCGTTCCTTTTTTATGACCTTTGATCGCGTTATTGCCAAATCACTGGTTGAATGCGAAATAAATGCTAAGAAACGCTATACGGACAGGCTAAAATGCGCGCCCGGCTAACCGCTGATCCCTTTTCCATGCGCCCCACAAGGTTCGCTACGTGATCGAGTTTCATAACGTCCATAAAACCTACCGCGTCGCCGGTAAGGAAATCCCCGCCCTGCACCCCACCAGCCTGCGCGTCGAAAACGGTCAGGTGTTTGGCCTGATTGGTCACTCGGGTGCGGGAAAAAGTACTTTGCTGCGTCTGATCAATCGCCTGGAACAGCCCAGCGGCGGTCAGATCAATGTCGACGGTGAAGAAGTCACTGCACTGGACGCCAACGGCCTGCGCCGTTTCCGTCAGCAGGTCGGGATGATTTTCCAGCACTTCAACCTGCTGGCGTCCAAGACCGTTGCCGACAACGTGGCGCTGCCGCTGACCCTGGCCGGCGAATTGTCGCGCAAGGAAATCGACCAGCGCGTGGCCGAACTCCTCGCCCGCGTCGGCCTGTCGGATCACGCCAAGAAGTACCCGGCGCAGTTGTCCGGCGGCCAGAAGCAACGCGTCGGCATCGCCCGCGCCCTGGCGACCAAACCCAAGATCCTGCTGTGCGACGAAGCCACCAGCGCCCTCGACCCGCAAACCACCGCCTCGGTGCTGCAATTGCTGGCCGAGATCAACCGCGAACTGAAGCTGACCATCGTGCTAATCACCCACGAAATGGATGTGATCCGCCGCGTGTGCGACCAGGTCGCCGTGATGGACGCCGGCGTGATCGTCGAGCAGGGCTCGGTCGCCGATGTGTTCCTGCACCCCAAGCACCCGACCACCAAGCGTTTCGTGCAGGAGTCCGAGCAGGTTGACGAAAGCGAGCAGCGTGATGACTTCGCTCACGTGCCAGGGCGCATCGTGCGCCTGACCTTCCAGGGCGAAGCGACCTACGCGCCGCTGCTGGGTACCGTCGCCCGCGAAACGGGTGTGGACTACAGCATCCTCGCCGGGCGTATCGACCGCATCAAAGACATCCCCTACGGGCAACTGACCCTCGCCGTCACGGGTGGCGATATGGAAGCCGCGTTTGCGCGCTTCACCGCCGCTGACGTCCACATGGAGGTGCTGCGCTAATGGAAGTCCTGTTGAGTTTCTTCGCCAATATCGACTGGTCCGAAATCTGGCTGGCCACCGGCGACACCATGACCATGCTGTTCGGTTCGCTGTTCTTTACCGTCGTGCTGGGCCTGCCGCTGGGCGTGCTGTTGTTCCTGACCAGCCCGCGCCAACTGTTCGAGCAGAAAGGACTGTACGCACTGCTGTCGCTGATCGTGAACATTCTGCGTTCGCTGCCGTTCATCATCCTGCTGATCGTGATGATCCCGTTCACCGTGCTGATCACCGGGACTTCGCTGGGCGTGGCAGGCGCCATTCCGCCATTGGTGGTGGGCGCCACGCCGTTCTTTGCGCGCCTGGTGGAAACGGCCTTGCGTGAAGTGGACCGCGGCATCATCGAAGCCACTCAGTCCATGGGGGCCAGCACCCGCCAGATCATCACCAACGCCCTGCTGCCTGAAGCCCGCCCGGGCATTTTCGCGGCGATCACGGTGACGGCGATTACACTGGTTTCCTACACGGCGATGGCCGGCGTGGTCGGTGCCGGTGGCCTGGGCGACCTGGCGATCCGCTTCGGTTACCAGCGTTTCCAGACCGATGTGATGGTGGTCACCGTGGTGATGCTGTTAGTGCTGGTGCAAATTCTGCAAACCGTCGGCGACAAGCTGGTGGTGCACTTTTCTCGAAAATAACGGCCATTGCCGGCCAACTGCCGGCAGATGTCCGAACAAGGAGCTTGTTGGATGAAAAAACTACTGGTTGCTTTCGCCGCCGTTGCCGCGTTTTCCGCCCACGCCGCCGAGACCATCACGGTCGCCGCGTCGCCGGTGCCGCACGCGGAAATCCTCGAATTCGTGAAGCCTGCCCTCGCCAAAGAAGGCGTGGACCTGCAGGTCAAAGTCTTCACCGACTACGTGCAGCCCAACGTACAGGTGGCCGAGAAGCGCCTGGATGCCAACTTCTTCCAACACCAGCCGTACCTGGATGAGTTCAACAAGGCCAAGGGCACTCACCTGGTGAGCGTCGGCGCGGTGCACCTGGAGCCCCTGGGCGCCTACTCGAGCAAGTACAAGAAGCTGGAAGAGCTGCCAAGTGGCGCCAACGTCGTGATCCCGAACGACGCCACCAATGGTGGCCGTGCGCTGTTGCTGCTGGCCAAGCACAACCTGATCACCCTGAAGGACCCGACCAACATCCTGTCGACCATCAAGGACATCACCGCCAACCCGAAAAACCTGAAATTCCGCGAACTGGAAGCCGCCACCCTGCCGCGCGTGCTGACCCAGGTCGACCTGGCGCTGATCAACACCAACTACGCGCTGGAAGCCAAGCTGGATCCGTCCAAGGATGCGCTGGTGATCGAAGGCAATGACTCGCCTTACGTGAACATCCTGGTGACCCGCGAAGACAACAAAGACTCGGACGCCGTGAAGAAGCTGGTTGCAGCCCTGCACACGCCTGAGGTGAAAGCCTTCATCCTCGAGAAGTACAAAGGCGCGATCCTGCCGGCGTTCTGATTCGAAACACCGAAGAGCAAAAAATGTGGGAGCGGGCTTGCTCGCGAAAGTGCAGTGTCAGTCGACTTATCAGTGACTGAACCGATGCTTTCGCGGGCAAGCCCGCTCCCACATTTGTTTTTGGGTTGCCCGCAGATCAGGGTTTCTAAAAGGCCGCGGGTAGAAGCGCCGGGCTTATGGACGCTTCAACAATCCTGGCAATTGCGCCACCAGCTTCTGGTTGTTCAACGGTGCGCGGATAAATCCACGCTGTGTGCCGTCAGGACCGATCAGCGCGAGGTTGCCGCTGTGGTCGACGGTGTAGTTGGGCTTGCTGGTATCGGCCGGGATAAACGGGATGCTCACGGCATTCGAGACCTTCTGCACATCGTCCACATTCGCGCCGGTCAGGCCTTCGAACTGCGGATCGAAGTAGCCCAGGTACTGCTTGAGCTGGGCCGGGGTATCGCGGTTCGGGTCGACGCTGACCAGGATCACCTGCAGCTTATCCACCGCCTCCTTGGGCAGCTCGCTCTTGATCTGGCGCAGCTGGGCGAGGGTGGTAGGGCAGATGTCCGGACAGAAGGTGTAGCCGAAGAACAGCAGGCTCCACTTGCCCTTCAACTCATTGACCACCACCGGCTGGCCGTCCTGGTTGGTCATGCTCACCGGCGGCAGCTGACGGCTCTGCGGCAGCAGGATGATACCGGCGTCGATCAGCGCGGTCGGGTCGCCCTGGCCTTTGCCCGAGAGCACTTTGTTGACGGTCAGGCCCATGATCAACGCGACGATGGCCACCAGGATAAAGACGGTTTTTTGAGTTCGAGTCATAGGTTCAACAGTAAGTAGTGGTCTACGAGCAGGGCGATAAACAGGAGGAACAAGTACGCGATAGAGTACTTGAACGTGTTGATCGCCGCGTGCGGCTGAGCGCCACGGTACAGCACCCAGGCCCATTGCAGAAAGCGTCCGCCCAAAACCAATGCACAGGCCAGGTACAGCAGCCCGCTCATGTGGATGACGTAGGGCATCAGGCTCACCGCCAGCAGGACGAAGGTGTAGAGCAGGATATGCACCTTGGTGTAGTGCTCGCCGTGGGTGACCGGCAGCATCGGAATATCGGCCTTGGCATATTCCTCCTTGCGGTGGATGGCCAGGGCCCAGAAATGCGGCGGGGTCCAGGCGAAGATGATCAACACCAGCAGGAGGGGTTCGGCGCTGATATGGCCGGTGACGGCGACCCAACCCAGCAACGGCGGCGCGGCCCCCGCCAAACCGCCGATGACGATATTCTGCGGCGTCGCGCGCTTGAGAAAACCGGTGTAGATCACCGCATAGCCGAGCAGGGAAGCCAGCGTCAGCCAGGCGGCCAGCGGGTTGGTGAACGCCAGCAGCAAGGCCAGGCCTGCAACCGCCAGAAAGCCTGCAAAAGCCAGCGCCGCCACCGGCGATACCCGCCCTTCGGCCATCGGCCGTTTGTGCGTGCGCGCCATCACCGCATCAATGCGCCGATCCACTACATGATTGACCGCCGCCGCGCCGCCGGCACACAGGGCAATGCCCAGATTGCCGAAAATCAGCACCGCCCATGGCACGCCGGCGCGGGTAGCGAGGAACATCCCCACCAGCGAGGTGATAAGCATCAACACCACCACTTTCGGCTTGGTCAGCTCCAGGTAGTCACGCCAGATCGCCTGGCCGTGACGCGCGCCAATCAAGGTCGCCATGGCATCTCTCCTTTAAGGGTGATCAGGCCTGACACCTGTTTGCGCGGAATAAACCGCCAGCCGAACGGCAGCTGGTTGCGCACCCGTACCAGGCTGGTACGCGCGTGGTAATTGACCAGCACCAGGGTCAGCAGCAACGCCGCGCCCCCGGCGTTATGGCCGACGGCTACCGGCAGCGGCAGATGGAAATACACATTGCTCAGGCCCAGGCCGATCTGCGCCGCCAGGGCAATCAACAACAGGCCCGCGAGCCGCGTCATGCCCACCGCGCGCAGCTGCCAGGCCAGCCCCAGCAACACCAGGGTGACCAACACCGCGCCGATGCGATGGGTGAGATGGATGGCGGTTCGCGCATCGCTGTCGAGCTGGCCGCCGAGATAATTGGGGCCGATGTGCTGGGTCAGGTGGAAACCATTGGCGAAGTCCGCCGCCGGCCACCACTGGCCGTGACAGGTAGGCAAATCGATACAGGCCACCGCCGCATAGTTGGAACTGACCCAGCCGCCCAGGGCGATCTGGCCGATCACCAGCACCAGGCCAGCCGTCGCCCAATATTGCAGGCGCTTGGGCACGATCAACGCGGGCAGCACTCCAGACAGGCGCAGGGTCAGCAGGAACAACAGGCTCAAGGTCGCGAAACCGCCCAGCAAATGCCCCGTGACCACCTGGGGCCACAGCTTCAACGTCACCGTCCACATGCCAAAGGCCGCCTGCGCGAACACCACCGCCAATACAAATAACGGCAGCTTCACCGGCTGGCCCGGATCACGTCGATGACTCCACGAACGCGCCGCCAGCAGCACGATCAGCAGGCCCAAGGTGCCGGCGAAGTAGCGATGGGTCATCTCGGCCCAGCCCTTGTCCGCCTCCACCGGCGTGTCCGGGAAATGCAGCTCGGCATGCGCCAGTTGGGCCTCGGTCTTGGGCACGCTGATAAAGCCGTAGCAACCCGGCCAGTCCGGGCAACCGAGACCGGCGTGGGTCAGGCGCGTATACGCGCCGAGCAGCACCACAATCAGCGCCAGCAGGGTGGCAAACAACGCGAGGCGAAATCCAGGCTTGGCCATGACGATGCCCTTATCCGATGTTCGACAGTTTCAGCAGATGGCGCAGGTCGTTGAGCAAGTCCTTGCCCTTGACCTTGGCGTCGTAGCGCAGCACCAGGTTGCCGTGCGGGTCGACGATCCACAGTTGCGCATCGCCCGGCGCGGCGGCGTCCTTGGTGAAGGTCGACAGGTCCAGGGAGTAGCGCTGCAGTTGTGGATATTCAGCCTTGAGCTTGGCCTCGTAGTCGGTGCTCACCGGCTGCGCGCTGGCCAAGGCGTGGCTGGCGCGCGATGCATCCCGGCCGAGGCTGATTTGCAGCTGGCGCGCCAGGTACACCAGTTGCTGGCAATCGGCGGCGCAGGCCGTGGGCGCCGTGACCAGCAGTTGCCAGCGCTCTTCATCCGCCTGCACGCCGATATCGGCGCGGGTCTGGCCGTTGCCGATCAGTTCGCCGTGGTAACTGCGGTTGTCCGGCACCCAGAACTGCAGCTTGTACATGAAGGTGGCCAGCGCCATCGGGCCGATCACCATCATCAGGATCAGGATCAGCTGCCAGCGGCCTTTACGCCGATTGAGCGGTTCAGACATGTTGAGTGGATTCATGGCCGCTCCCATGGTGCTTCTCCTTTGTGTTGTGCCATCCGAGGTAGAGGTAAAGGGCCAGCAGCGCCAATGCCATGGCGAACCACTGCACCGCGTAGGCCAGGTGCTTTTCCGGGCCCATGGCTACGATGGGCCAGGTGATTTCGTACGTACCAGGGCCAGCTTCGGCGCGCAGCTCGTAGGCAAAACCGCTACGCCCAAGCTCGGCCCACAGCGCGCCGGGGTGCAGGGCGGTCAGCAAGCGCGGCCATTGCGCGCTCGTCGGGTCGGCGTGCAATTGGAAGGTTTCACCCGGTGCGACGTACACCCAGGCGTCGAGATTCACCGGCTGTTGAGGTGTGGTGAACACCGGCGGGGTGCGCCGATCGGGCCAGGGCAGCCAGCCACGATTGAGCAATAACCACAGGCCGCTGGCCTGGTCGTGAAAGGGTTGCAGCAGCTCTACGCCGGCCTTGCCATCGCGCATGCGGTTGTCCAGCAACACGCTGTGCTCGGCGTCGAATTGCCCGCGCAGACGGACCCGGCGGAAAGCCGGATCAGCCATCTCGCTCAGTTGTGTGCTGCTGACGGGATCGGCCACCCGCCGCTCGGCATAACTGTCCACCAGCAGCTGTTTTTCATGCCCCCGAGACAGCTGCCAGAACCCCAGGCCCACCATCAACGGCAGCAACACGAGCACCACCAATGTCGGTGCGAGCCCTGGGCGAAAGCGTTTCATGGCGCTGGCTATACTTGTTTTCATTGCCCGCCCATCCCATTGGAGCCAGACCATGCTCAAAGCCGTCATTGCCCTGATGCTGATCGCGACTGTCGTGAGCCTGTTCAGTGGCTTGTTCTTTCTGGTCAAGGACGAGGGCAACTCCAACCGCCTCGTCACTGCCTTGACTGTGCGTGTGGTGCTGGCCGCGATCACCGTGGGGCTGATCGCCTGGGGCTTTTTCAGCGGCCAGCTGGTATCGCATGCACCGTGGTAAGGCGCGCTACAGCACGTAGACGAAGAAAAACAGCCCGATCCACACCACATCCACAAAGTGCCAGTACCAACTGGCGGCCTCGAAACCAAACTGGTGCTCCGCATTGAAATGCCCGCGCAGGATGCGCATGAGCATCACAAACAGAATGATTGTGCCGATGGTCACGTGGGCACCGTGAAAGCCGGTGAGCATGAAGAACGTCGCGCCGTACACACCCGAACCCAGTGTCAAGCCGAGCTCTTTGTAGGCATGCATGTACTCCTCGGCCTGGAAGCCCAGGAACGCCCAACCCAGAAGCACCGTGAGCGCCAGCCAGATTTTCAGCGCGCCGCGATGGCCTTTGCGCAAGGCATGGTGGGCCAGGGTGATGGTCACGCTGGAGCTGACCAGCAAGATCGTGTTGACCAGCGGCAGGCCCCACGGGCTGATGGTGCCCTCCGGAGCGGGGTACATTTTCGGGTCAGGGTTGTTGAGCAGCGGCCAGGTGAACTCGAAGTTCGGCCACAGCATGTGCGCGATGCCCTTGTGCCCTTCGCCGCCCAACCAGGGGCCGGACATGTGCCGCACGTAAAACAGCGCACCGAAGAACGCGACAAAGAACATCACCTCGGAAAAGATGAACCAGGTCATGCCCCATCGAAACGAGCGGTCCATCTGCGGGCTGTACAAACCGGCGCGGCTTTCCTTGATCACCGCGCCGAACCAGCCGAACAACATGTAGGCCAGCAGCAGGCCACCGACGAAGAAGATCCACGGGCCGTGGGATTCCGGGCGCGCCGCCTTCAGGTCGTTGAACCACACAGCCAGGCCGTACACCGTGATGAGCATGCCCAGGGTAGCAATTATTGGCCACTTGCTTTGCGCTGGTACGTAGTACGTATCATGAGTCGACATGTATTCGCTCTCCTGATTGAGCGGGCAAACAGTAGCTAGCCGCCGCTATGGACAGCCACCGGCGGTTGGCGCGCAGTGATATCAAACAGCGTGTACGCCAGGGTCAAATGCTTCACATCCTTGGGCATGTCGCGGTCGACAATGAAACGCACCGGCATTTCGATGCGCTGGCCTGGCTGCAGCACTTGCTGGGTGAAGCAAAAGCATTCGGTCTTGTGGAAGTACATCGCCGCTTCGGCCGGGGAAATGCTCGGTACGGCCTGGGCGGTCATGGCTTTGTCGGTAGGGTTGTAGGCCACGAACAGCATTTCGGTGACCGCCCCCGGATTGACCACCACCTCATCGGCCTTGGAATGAAATTCCCAGACCATGTCGATGGCATTGGTCGACAGGAACTGCACCCGCACCTGCCGCGTGGGGTCGACGACCTGCTCGCCCTCGTACTGCCCGGCGGTCTTGCCGTTGATACCGAATGCCTTGCACATCACGTCGTAGATCGGCACCAGCGCAAAGCCGAAGCCGAACATCGCCACCACCAGGATCAGCAGGCGGGTGACCAGGCGCTTGGTGGGGATCGACTCAAGCATGACGATCACCCGCTCTTGGCTTTTCTGTGGGAGCTGGCTTGCCTGCGATAGCGGTGTACCAGTCACCCAATCCATCAACTGTCAGGCCCTCATCGCAGGCAAGCCAGCTCCCACAGGAGACCCTGGCAGTCCGCGCCAAGCTGTTCACTTGACCTCCGGCGGCGTCGTGAAGGTGTGGTAGGGCGCTGGCGAGGGGATGCTCCACTCCAGGCCTTCCGCGCCATCCCAGGGCTTGGCCGGCGCAGGCGGACCGCCACGGATGCACTTGATCACGATGAACAGGAAGAAGATCTGCGTGGCGCCAAACATGAAGGCGCCGATCGAGGAGACCATGTTGAAGTCGGCGAACTGCAGGTTGTAGTCCGGCACACGGCGCGGCATGCCAGCCAGCCCGACGAAGTGCATCGGGAAAAACGCCATGTTCATGCCGATGAAGGACAGCCAGAAGTGCAGCTTGCCGAGGGTTTCGTCGTACATGTGGCCGGTCCATTTCGGCAGCCAGTAGTAGGCCGAGGCGAAGATGCCGAAGATCGCACCGGGCACCAGTACGTAATGGAAGTGCGCCACCACGAAATAGGTGTCGTGGTATTGGAAGTCCGCCGGGGCAATCGCCAGCATCAGCCCGGAAAAGCCGCCGATGGTGAACAGGATCACGAAGGCCACGGCAAACAGCATCGGTGTCTCGAAGGTCAGCGAGCCTTGCCACATGGTGCTGACCCAGTTGAATACTTTCACCCCCGTCGGTACTGCAATCAGCAGCGTGGCGTACATGAAGAACAACTCGCCCACCAGCGGAATGCCGACCACGAACATGTGGTGCGCCCACACGATGAACGACAGGAACGCGATGCTCGCCGTGGCATATACCATCGACGTATAGCCGAACAGCGGCTTGCGCGAGAACGTCGGGATGATCGAACTGACGGCACCAAAGGCCGGCAGGATCATGATGTACACCTCGGGGTGGCCGAAGAACCAGAACACATGCTGGAACAGCACGGGGTCGCCACCGCCGGCAGCACTGAAGAAGCTGGTGCCGAAGTGGATGTCCATCAGCATCATGGTCACGCAACCGGCCAGCACCGGCATCACCGCGATCAGCAGGAAGGCAGTGATCAGCCACGTCCAGACGAACAACGGCATCTTCATCAGGGTCATGCCGGGGGCGCGCAGGTTGAGGATGGTGGCGACCACGTTGATCGCGCCCATGATCGAACTGATACCCATCAAGTGAATCGCGAAGATGAAGAAGGTCACGCTTTCCGGCGCGTAGGTGGTGGAGAGGGGCGCGTAGAAGGTCCAGCCGAAGTTCGGCCCGCCACCCGGAGTGAACAGGGTCGACACGAGCAACAGGAACGCCGCCGGCAACAGCCAGAAACTGAAGTTGTTCATGCGCGGCAGGGCCATGTCCGGCGCGCCGATCATCAGCGGAATCATCCAGTTGGCCAGGCCGACGAACGCTGGCATCACCGCGCCGAACACCATGATCAGGCCGTGCATGGTGGTCATCTGGTTGAAGAACGCCGGCTCGACAATCTGCAGGCCGGGCTGGAACAACTCGGCGCGGATCACCATGGCGAACGAACCGCCGAGCAGGAACATGGTGAAGGCGAACCACAGGTACATCGTGCCGATGTCCTTGTGGTTGGTGGTCAGCACCCAGCGCATCAAACCCTTGGCGGGGCCGTGGGCATGGTCACTGGCGTGGCCATGGTCGTCGATCACAGTGCTCATGGCCGTTCTCCTGCAAGCGAGTGGGCGGGGCGGTTCGGGGCATACGCAATGAAGGACGTCATTTGCTTTCCGCCTGCTTGATGGCCAGCACGTCTTTAGGCGTGACCATGTCGCCTTTGTTATTGCCCCAGGCATTGCGCTCGTAGGTCACCACCGCGGCGATATCCACTTCCGAGAGCTGCTTGCCGAACGCCGCCATGGCGGTGCCGGGCTTGCCGAAGTAAACGCGGTGCAGGTGATCTTCCTTGGGCCCGGTGGCAATCGGCGAGCCCTTGAGCGCCGGGAACATCGGTGGCAGGCCCTGGCCTTCGGCCTGGTGACAGGCCACGCAAGTGGTGTGATAGACCTTGTCGCCGCGCGCCACCAGCTCTTCCAGCGTCCACTCCTTGGAGGTCAGCTCCTTGAGCTTGGCCGCCTCTTCCTTGCGTTCGCTGAGCCAGGTGTCGTAGTCCGCCTTGGACTTGACCTCGACCACGATGGGCATGAAGCCGTGATCCTTGCCGCACAACTCGGCGCACTGGCCGCGGTAGATGCCGGGCTTCTCGATACGGGTCCAGGCCTCGTTGACAAAGCCGGGGATGGCGTCACGCTTGACCGCAAAGGCCGGCACCCACCAGGAGTGGATCACGTCGGCGGCGGTCACCAGGAAACGTACCTTGGCGCCCACCGGCAGCACCAGTGGCTGGTCGACCTCCAACAGGTAATGCTCGCCCTTGACCGCCTGGTTATGGATCTGCTCGGCGGGCGTGGCCAGGTTGCTGAAGAACTCCACGTCCTGGCCCAGGTATTTGTAATGCCACTTCCACTGATAGCCGGTGACCTGGATATCGATGTCCGATTCACTGCTGTCGTAGATATTGATCAGGGTCTTGGTCGCCGGGATGGCCATCGCGATCAGAATCAGCAAGGGCACCACGGTCCAGAGAATTTCCACGGTGGTGCTCTCGTGGAATTTGGCCGCGACCTGGCCCGTGGACCGGCGGTGAACGATCATCGACCAGAACATCGCGCCAAACACAACAATGCCGATCACCACACAGATCCAGAAAATGGTCATGTGCAGGTCAAACACAGCGTGACTGACTTCAGTCGCCCCTGGCGCCATATTCGTTGTCCAGGCGGCGTGCGCCTGGCCGAATACCGACCACAACAGGAGGCCCATCCAAACGTGTGGATGTCGCATCATTGCGGGTTCCCCTTATCGTTCTTGTTATCCCGCCGGTTTGCACCTGCGTCGAAGGGAGCGGCTTCCATACTGCCTACAACCGCTTAGCCTTGCCTGCTCATGCAGTCTGGCGTCATCAGCTAATCGCGTACAAATCCGAGTATAGACAGGCTCTGCAACCCCGCAATGTGTAGGGGCAAATGAGCAAAAATGACTGCTCGAAGCCAATAAAACCGGGGGCGGAATCGTTTATCCGACGAACGATGGCAATTCGATATAACGCACGTGCATAACCATGAAATAATTATGACAAATGCGTCTTAGGCGCTCGTATAAACGAGCTACCTTATCCTCTCCCTTTTCCTACGCCTGCTTCACTGGAGCTTTCATGAACACCGCCGCATTGCGCGAGCAGATTTCCCGTGCCCATCAACACGAAGCCAGCACTGGCCAGCTTGCCCAGCAACTGGAAAAACAATTGCCGCACCTGCATTCGGCCATTTCCCTGGCTGACGGTGATCGCAAGATTGTCATGACCCGTTTTGTCACCGCCTACATTGAGCTCGTCCCGGACCTGCTGGAAGCCGCCAACGACGTGGCCCGCGAAGCCGGTATCGAAAGCCAGATCAAGCCGGTGCTGAAAATCGCCGAGCATTTCTTCCTGCAACCGCCGGCGATCCTGGCCGGTCACGAAGGCCTGGACGGCTTGCTCGACGAGGCCTACCTGGCCCATCGCCTGGTGGAAGAAGTCAACGATCTGTATATCAAGCATTTCGGCCAGCCGTTGATTCCGGCCGACACCACCGTAGCCAACCTGATTGCCCACCAGCTGATCGGCGAAGAATTCGCCAACCAGCTGGATGAGGCCGTGCACCTGGCGGTAGATGAAATGCTCAACGAGGAGAGCTTTGCGCTGGAGTCAGTCGAGGCCTATCGCGAAACCCTCAAGAGCCCCAACACAGAAGCTGCATGGAAGCGCTGGCCGTGCCTGTCGCGCCAGTTGGGGGTTGAGTTGGCGTTGGAACAGCCGGCGTAACGCTTTAGCCTGACGCAGAACAAATGTGGGAGCGGGCTTGCTTGCGAAGGCGGCGTGCCAGTCACTGAATATTTGACTGATCCGCCGCCTTCGCGAGCAAGCCCGCTGCCACTTTTTTGATCCGGTTTCGTCAGCCAGCAGAAGGCGCCGAACCGATTCCCACCGTCGTACGCACCCGGCCTTCCAGCCTGCGCTTCAACCCACGTGCCTCGATCACCAGCGTCGAGCCCTTGGCGGCATTCGCCCGGCCCCATTCTTCCAGCAGCTCCAGACAGGAATGATCGATGTAACTCAAGTTACTCAGCGGCACATGCACCGTGGTTCCCGCAGGTACCGTCGACAGCACCTGGGTCAGCATCGGCACTTTCAGGAAGGTCGCCGCACCAGTCAGGCGCAACTCCATTTCACCTGCCTGAGGCAGGTCGACCAGGCTGACTTTCAAGCGCGACGCCTTCAAGGCCAGCTTCACCAGCGTCAGCCCGAAACCCACCAGTACGCCGGTCAGCAGGTCGGTAAAGATGATCGCCAGCGCCGTCGCCGCATAAGTGAACATCGGCATCCTCCCATAGCGTCCCAACGCCCGGAACGCCTTGACGTCGACCAGCTTGATGCCGGTGTACACGAGCACACCCGCAAGGCTCGCCACCGGAATGCTTTGCAGCACACTCGAGAGCAACAGCACGAACGCAAGCAGCCACAGCCCGTGGAACATCGCCGACAAGCGCGTGGTGGCGCCCGCCTGTACGTTGGCCGAACTGCGCACGATCACACCGGTCATCGGCAGGGCGCCGACCAGGCCACATAGCATGTTGCCTACACCCTGAGCGGACAATTCCTTGTCAAAATCAGAACGCTGCCCACTGTGCATGCGATCGACAGCCGCCGCAGACAGCAAGGTTTCGGCGCTGGCGATAAACGCCACGGCGAACGCGGCGATCAACAGTTGTGGATCGGCCAGGTTCAGCAGGTCGCTGGGACGCAGCCAGTCGATGGCATCGGCCAGGTTTTCCGGGACCTCCACGCGCTTGACCTGTAACGCCAGCAACAAGCTGGCACCCGTTGCCAGGCCTACGCCCAACAACGCGCCTGGTACAAAGCGCAGGGTTTGCGGGCGGAACTTGTCCCACAGGTACATCACCAGCATCGTCGAAAGCCCCAGCAAACCGGCCTGCCAACCCAGGCCACCGCCAACAGTCGGAATGGCCTCGACCAGCGCCGCCGGGAAGCCGGCCAGGTTATCCAGCCCCGATGGCTTGGGGGCACCGTCGAGCATCACATGCACCTGCGACAGCACAATCAGCACCCCGATCCCCGCCAGCATCCCGTACACCACCGCCGGCGCCGTGACACGAAACCAGCAGCCCAGGCGCAAACGTCCAGCCACTAACTGCAGGAAGCCGGCCAGTAACAGGATCGGCCCGAGCATCAGCATGCCGTGCTGGCGCACCAGTTCGAACACCAATACCGCCAGGCCCGCCGCCGGACCGCTGACCTGCAGCGGCGAACCTGCCAGCCAACCCACCACCAGGCCACCGATGATCCCGGTGATCAGGCCCTTGGCCGGCGGCATGCCCGAAGCAATCGCAATGCCCATGCACAACGGCAGGGCGACCAGAAACACAACCACGGACGCAAGCAGCTCCCGTGGCAGTACAGCTTTCAATTGAGCAGCACGCATGATGACTCTCCCGAGGCATTCGCCGGGCGCGGCAAAGCCTGGCTGCGTCCATGGCAGCCACCGCTTTACCCGGCAGGGAAGTGTGTTAGAAGCGCGCTTTAGGCGTCGCGGAAGGAATCGGGCCTTCGCCGCCCAACGGTCGGAACGTCGATTGATCCGCGTCGTAAGCCCGGATTTCGCTGGTCTCGATGTTGTAGATCCAACCGTGGATGAACAGGTGACCATTGGCCATGCGCGATGCCACGGAAGGGTGGGTGCGCAAATGCTGCAACTGGGCGATGACGTTTTCTTCGGTCAGCACCTTCATGCTCTCGCCTTCATTGGCGCAGTCGCAGTTGTCGTGGACCATGGTCTTGGCGACCTCGGCATGCCGCAGCCAGGCCTTGACCGTGGGCATCTTCTCGAGGCTCTCAGGGTTGAGTACCGCGCGCATGGCGCCGCAATCGGAGTGCCCGCACACAATGATGTGCTGCACGCCCAGGGCGAGCACGGCGTACTCGATGGCGGTGGAAACACCCCCGTTCATCTGACCATAGGGCGGCACTACGTTGCCGACGTTACGCGTCACGAACAGGTCACCAGGCGAGCTCTGGGTAATCAGCTCCGGCACGATGCGCGAGTCGGCGCAGGTAATGAACATCGCCCGTGGGCTCTGGGCCGTGGCGAGTTTCTTGAAGAGTTCTTCCTGCTGGGGGAAGACGTCGTGATGGAAATGCAAAAAGCCGTCGACGATGTGCTTTAGCGCTGCATCGGCGGATTCCGCGACCTGAGGGGCAGAAGCCGACGCAGCCAACGGCTGTTTATCCTTGTCACTCATGATTCATCCTCTTGATTAATGCAGGGGGAGCTTGCAGGCAAGTTCGACGCCGGGCCATTGGAATAGTTGTAAACATCCAAAAACCCGGCTTGCGACTCATCAGTCACTCGCTGAACAAGGTAACCGCCGAAACTTAACTCAAACTGAATGAACCGCTCTAGACCGCGGGTTTCAGTGATGTCAAAACGCGACTATTCCTACTGGAAAGCAGGATACGCCTCTACAGTTTACAACAATGCCATCTGCCTGCCCGGTGGGCAAAACGCGGTGCAATCCAGATTAAACCCTTCCCGTCGGTTAAGCCCCAGGCGCTTGATCGCCTTGCTGAAACGCTGGGCGAGCAAATCGGCAAACGGCCCCTCGCCGCGCATGCGCACGCCGAAACGGCTGTCATACACCTCGCCGCCGCGCACCTGGCGGACCAGGCTCATCACATGGGCCGCGCGCTGCGGGTAATGCGCCGCCAGCCACTCCTCAAATAACGGCGCCACCTCCAGCGGCAGGCGCAACATCATGTAGGCCGCACTCTGGGCGCCAGCGGCGTGGGCTTCGGTGAGCAGGCTTTCCAACTCGCTGTCGTTGATCATCGGGATCATCGGCGAACACAACACGCCGACCGGGATTCCCGCCTCGCGCATCACCCGAATCGCTCGCAACCGCGCCTTGGGCGCCGCCGTACGCGGCTCCAGGATGCGCTTGAGCTCATCGTCCAGGCTGGTGAGGCTGATCATCACGGCGACCAGGCGCTGCCGGGCCAGCTCGGTGAGCAGGTCGAGATCCCGCAGGATCAACGACCCCTTGGTGATGATGGTCACCGGGTGCCGATAACGCAGCAACACTTCGAGGGTTTGCCGGGTGATCCTGTACTCGCGCTCGATGGGCTGGTACGGGTCGGTATTGGAGCCCAGGTTGATCGGCGCACACACGTAGCCGGGCTTCGACAGCTGCTGTTCCAGCACGTCGGCGGCATTGGTCTTGGCGATCAGTCTGGTTTCGAAATCCAGCCCTGGCGACATATCCCAGTAAGCATGGCTGGGCCGCGCATAGCAGTAGATACACCCATGCTCGCAGCCCCGATACGGGTTGATGGAGCGATCGAACGGCAGATCCGGCGAGTTGTTGCGGGTGATGATGCTCTTGGCCGTTTCGATGCGCACTTCAGTGCCCTGGGTCGGCGGCACTTCCTGGAACCAGCCGTCGTCCTCGACCACGCTGACGGTCGGCGCAAAGCGGTTGTGCAGGTTGGTGGCCGTGCCCCGACCCCGGGGCGGCAGCGGAGTAGACATGAAAGCGCCTCGATACTGTTTTTATATACAGTATCGAGGCGCGAGGTTCCTGACCAGTGCCGTTTGGCGGTCAGGGCAGGATCAGTGCTTTTGCGTCACTTGGCCCAGGTCATCGCCCGAGGTCGTGCGCATATCACTCTTGCGCAAGTCCGCCACGTCGCTGGCCTTGACCGGCGCGCCCTTGTTGCCCCAGCTGCCGCGAACGAAACTGACCACATCCGCCACTTCCTGGTCCGACAGACGCCAGGCGAAGGCCGGCATGGTGAAGGTCGACGGTGCCGTGTGCGTCGCCGGCAAGGTGCCGCCGTTCAACACGATGTTGATCAAGGAAGTGGCATCCGCCGTCTGCACCACCGGGTTGCCCGCCAGCGCCGGGAACACCCGCGTGTATCCATGGCCGTCGGTCCGGTGGCAGGCCGCGCAGTTGTCGATATACACCGACGCGCCCGGCTTGCTGTCATCACCCTTCCACAAGGCCTCGGCCACCTGCTTGTCGTAGGCGTGCGGCTGATCCTTGGGGTCCACCGCCGGCAGGCTCTTGAGGTAGCGAGCGATAGCGGTCAGGTCGTCCTGCGACATGTATTGCATGCTGTGCACGACCACGTCGCTCATGCCGCCAAACACCGCGCTGCGATCACTGCGACCGGTCTTGAGAAATTGCACCAGTTGCTCCTCGCTCCAACTGCCGAGGCCGTCCTTGTGGTCGCCGCGCAGGCTCTTGGCGATCCAGCCTTCCAGCGGCGCGCTGCCGGACAGGAATGCATTGCCGTCAGTCGCACTCAGGGCTTTTTCCTGCATGGTCAGCGCCCGTGGCGTATGGCACGCGCCGCAGTGGCCGAGGCCTTCAACCAAGTAGGCACCGCGGCTGATCACCGGGTCGGCACCCGCCGCTGCCTGGTAGTCCGCCACCTCGGGGGCGAACATCCAGCGCCACGCCGCCAACGGCCAGCGCATGCTCAGGGGCCACGGAATATCGCTGTCCTTGTTCTCCTGCGCGACCGGCTCGACGCCCTTCATGAAGTACGCATACAACGCCTGCATATCGCTTTCGCTGACGCGCGCATAGGACGGATATGGCATTGCCGGGTAAAGCGTACTACCGCTCTTGGCGACGCCGTGGCGCACGGCCTTGTCGAAGTCCTCAAAGCTGTAGTCACCCAGGCCGGTCTTGTCCGGGGTGATGTTGGTGGAATAGATCACCCCGATCGGGGTCTCCATCGGCAGGCCGCCAGCGAATGGCTTGCCGCCTTTGGCGGTATGGCAGGCCACGCAGTCACCGGCGCGGGCCAGGTATTCGCCCTGCTTGACCAGGTCGGTTTCAGCGGCGCTGATCGAACAACTGCTGAACAGTGCTAGGGAGGCGATAACGAGTACTTTCATGGTCATCGCTCCTTATGCCTGAACCAGTGGGCCGGGGTTTTTCAGGTACTGCTCGCGGATCGCCCGCGCCGACCAATAGGTCAGGGCAGCGACCAGGCCGGTAGGGTTGTAGCCCAACCCTTGTGGGAAGGCGGACGCGCCTGGGACAAACACGTTGTGTACATCCCAGGATTGCAGGTAGCGGTTCAACGCACTGGTCTTCGGGTCGGTGCCCATGATCGCGCCACCATTGAGGTGGGTGGTCTGGTAAGAGGCGGTGTTGAAGTGCTCACCGACCTTTTTGCCGAGCACGGCAATTGCCTTGGGGTTCATTGCCTGAGCGACCTTGCCCATCTTTTCCATCATGAAGCGGTTCATCTTGATGTCGTTTTCCTGCCAGTCGAACGTCATCCGCAGCAATGGCAAGCCGTAGGCATCGCGATACACCGGGTCCAGATCCAGGTAGTTGCCCCGGTAGGATTGATGCGCGCCGTGGGAGTCCATCGACACTTGGTGGGTGTAATAATCGGCGGTAGCGCGTTTCCAGGCACTGCCCCAGGCCGGGGTGCCCGGCGGGTTGGACGTACCGGCAATCGGCCGGCTGCCAGCCTGGTTGACCCACATCGGCGAGCCGCCCACAAAGCCGTGGGGCCCGTGGTCGAAGTTATCGGCGTTGAAGTCATCGATGGCCACGCCATTGCCGCCCGCGCCGATGAAGTTGTTGGTGTGGGTGTCCTTGTCGAAGAACGCCTTGATCGTGCCCATGTTCTGGTAGGCAAAGTTCCTGCCCACCACGCCCTCGTTGGTAATCGGGTCGTAAGGCTTGCCGATACCCGAAAGCAACATCAGGCGCACATTGTTGAACTGGAAGGAGCCGATGATCACCAGGTCCGCCGGTTGCTCGCATTCGCGACCCTGGCCGTCGATGTAGGTCACGCCCGTGGCCTTGCTCTTGGTGCTGTCGAGATTGACCTTGAGCACGTGGGAATTGGGCCGCAGCTCAAAGTTCGGCACCTGGCGCAGCGCCGGCAGGATGTTCACGTTCGGCGAGGCCTTGGAATACATGTAGCAGACATAGCCGCTGCAGAAACCGCAGAAGTTGCACGGGCCCATCTGCGCGCCGTAGGGGTTGGTGTACGGCCCCGAGGTATTGGCCGACGGCAGGTTGTAGGGTTTGTAGCCGGCTTCGGCCGCCGCTTTCTGAAACAGCTGTGCGGAGACGGTGTTTTTCTGCGCTTCCAACGGGAACGGGTTGGAGCGATCCGGCGCATACGGGTTGCCGCCACGGCCTTCGCCTACGAGTTGACCTTTCACGGTCCAGGCCTGGCCTGAGGTGCCGAAGACTTTCTCCGCATAGTCGAAAAACGGCTCCAGCTCTTCGTAACTGACGCCGAAGTCCTGGATGGTCATGTCCTTGGGAATGAAGTTCTTGCCGTAGCGCTCTTCATAGTGACTGCGCATGCGCAACTCGATCGGGTCGACGCGAAAGTGCACCCCCGACCAGTGCAGGCCCGCGCCGCCCACGCCGTTGCCGGGCAAGAACGCGCCCAATTGGCGGTTGGGCAGGGCGACATCATTCACGCTATGGCGAATGGTCACGGTCTCCTTGGAGATGTCCTGGAAGAGTTTTTTACGCACGCTGTAGGTCAATTCGTCGATGACCTGCGGATAGTTGCCGTCCGGGTAAGTGTCCTGCATCGGGCCGCGCTCCAGCGCTACCACGTTGAGGCCGGCTTCCGTCAGCTCCTTGGCCATGATCGCGCCGGTCCAGCCGAAACCCACGATCACTGCATCCACTTTCTTCATGATGGTCGCCACGTTTATGCCCTCTCGCCGCGGATGGAAACAGCCGGGAAGGGGTATTGCTCGTTGCGTTCCACCCAATCCATGAAATCGGCGCGGGCGCCGGGGAAGCCGATCATGGTCCAGCCGACCATGCCTTTGTTGCCGCCGTGAATCGGGTCGCAGAAGAACCCTTCCTTGGTGTTTTGCAGCAGCAAATTGAAAAACATCTTCGCCGGCACTGTGTCGAAATGCGCGCTGACCTCACTGCCACCGGCTTCCAGGCGCCGCAACATATCGTCCTGGGTAGCGCTGTCTTGCGCAGCAAAAGCCTTACCGTTGAACGCCTTCGACCAGGCATCCGTGGCAGCAATGCCCAGGCGATAAATCTCCTTGGGCACCAATTTGCTCTGCCAGCCCATCTCGGGCGCGGCATCGGCATTGAATGGGCCTTGCATGAACCACAGTGCGCCGCTGGCGTAGGGCGTGTTCATCTGGCGGTCGATGTACTCCGGCGCGCCGGCTTCCAGCGCACCGGGCCCTTGGGCGTCGGCAGGGATCAGGCGGGCGACGGCAGCGTTCAGAAACGCCCACTCTTCGGCGCTGAAATAGCTCGGTTCATAGGCCTTGTCGCTGGCCGCAGGCTTGGCCGGCGCAGCCTGGGCAGGCTCGGGCGTGGCCATCAGCATCGAACCGCCAAGGCCGGTACTGGCAACCGTGACCACCGGGATCAAGGTCAAGGATTTGCGCAGAAAGTCACGCCGGGGGTTGTCTTGATCTTGATCAGACATGGGTGCACCTCATCATGTGGTCACGGGTTTTATCAGCCGCTTCTGGGAGCAGCGTGAAGGCTTGCCAGGAAATGGGATCCAAAGGGATAGAACATATTGGCAATCAATAGTTACAAATGATAGCAGGCTAAGGATTTGAAGAATCGATTCAGCGAGAAAAACAGCCGATCCGGCGCTTCAATCACGATTCTTTGACGAGCCCCTCACGCGCCGTTGACCGCCGACAAACGACGCTAGGGCTCATCAATCAACGCCCTGCTCGGTCACTCACCCATGTTCAAGATTCGATTGCTGCCAGCGCTCGGCCTGGCCTGTATGGCGCTGCTCGCCATCGCCCAAGCCCAAGCGGACGAGACTACGTCGCTGCGCTCCCCGGAGTGGGCCCAACCCGTGGGCAATCAATTCAACCTGCACCAGATGACGCCCACGCTCTATCGCAGCGCGCTGCCGGACAGCAATGCGCTGCCGGTCTTGAAAAACCTGAAGATCGGTACGGTGATCAACTTTCTGCCGGAATCCGATTCGGCCTGGCTGAAGAACGCTGATATCAAGCAGGTGCAACTGACCTACCGCACCAACCATGTCGATGACGCCGACGTTCTCACTGCGCTGAGGGCCATTCAGGCTGCCGAGGCCAACGGCCCGGTGCTGATGCATTGCAAGCATGGCTCAGACCGCACCGGCCTGATGGCGGCGATGTATCGCGTGGTGATCCAGGGATGGAGCAAGGAAGACGCGCTGAACGAGATGACCTTGGGGGGTTTCGGCGGCAGCAGTGGCTTCAAGGACGGTGTTCGCTACATGATCCAGGCGGATGTCGACAAGTTGCGCATGGCCTTGGCGAAGGGTGATTGCAGCACCAGTGCGTTTGCACTGTGCTCGATGAAGGATTGGATTTCGACAACGAACAAGACTGAAGAGCAACTGTAGGAGCCTGCCTGCGAAACAAGTACGCGGTGTTTCAGTCACACCGCGTTGGGCTATCGCAGGCTAGCCAGCGCCTCCAGGAAGCAGGCTTCAGTCTTTTTTCAGCTTGGGATTGGGAAAGAACTGCACCGCCTGCACATTTGGATCCGGCGCTTTCAACGCCGAGGTGTTGACCCGCGTGCCCAACTCCTTGGGCACCGACAACCCCTGGTCATTCAGCGTATCGGTATACCCGCAGGCCACACACTCGCGGTGCGGCACGTTGTCTTCGGTCCACATCTTGAGCTTGTCCGGCTCGCTGCACGCCGGGCAGACCGCCCCGGCGATAAATTGCTTTTTGGTAATCACAGGCCCTTCACTCATGCTGCCGCGTCCTCACTCAGGCCGCTGTGGCGCAAGAGTGCGTCAATCGACGGCGCCCGTCCGCGGAAGTCGACGAACAGCACCATCGGCGCCTGCGAGCCGCCACGGGCGAGGATCGCCTCGCGGAATGCGCGGCCGGTCTCGGCATTGAGCACGCCGTCTTCCTCGAACTTGGAGAAGGCATCCGCCGACAGCACTTCGGCCCATTTATAGCTGTAGTAACCCGCCGCATAACCGCCGGCGAAGATGTGCGCAAAGCTGTTAGGGAAGCGGTTGTAGGCGGGCGGACGCATCACCGACACCTCGTCACGCACGCCTTCGAGCACCTGCGCCACGCTGCGGCCATCGCCGTGAGTGGCATGCAGTTCGAAGTCGAACAGCGAGAACTCCAGCTGGCGCACCATCATCAGGCCGGACTGGAAGTTTTTTGCCGCGAGCATTTTTTCCAGCAGGTCCTGGGGCAGCGGCTCGCCGGTTTCATAGTGGCCGGAGATCAGTGCAAGGCCTTCCGGCTCCCAGCACCAGTTCTCCATGAATTGGCTCGGCAATTCCACCGCATCCCAAGCCACGCCGTTGATACCGGACACGCCGGCATGTTCGACGCGGGTCAGCAGGTGGTGCAGGCCGTGGCCGAATTCGTGGAACAGGGTGGTCACTTCATCGTGGGTCAACAGGGCAGGCTTGCCGCTGTCGGCCGGGGTGAAATTGCACACCAGGTTGGCGACCGGGCTTTGCAGCACGCCGTCGAGGGTGCGACGACGATCGCGCGCGCCGTCCATCCAGGCACCGCCACGCTTGTTGGCGCGGGCGTACAGGTCGAAGAAGAAGCGGCCGACATGCTGGCCGTTTTCCTTGATTTCAAACAGGCGGACATCCGGGTGCCAGGTGTCGAAGCCTTTCTGCTCGGCAATCTCGATGCCGTACAGGCGCTGAACGATGGCAAACAGGCCGCCGAGTACTTTGTCGATCGGGAAATAGGCGCGCAGGGCTTCTTGCGACACGCTGTAGCGCTGCTCGCGAAGTTTTTCGCCGTAGAAACCGCTGTCCCAGCTTTGCAGGTCGGCGCAGCCTTGTTCGGCGGCGTAGGCCCGCAGTTGCTGCAGATCCTGGGCGGCAAACGGCTTGCTGCGCTTGGCCAGGTCACGCAGGAAGGTCAACACCTGGTCGCTGGACTCAGCCATTTTGGTCGCCAGGCTCAGCTCGGAGAACGAGGCGTAGCCGAGCAGCTTGGCCAGTTCCTGACGCAGGTCGAGGATCTGTTCCATCACCGGGCCGTTATCATTCTGACCGGCATTCGGACCTTGGTCCGACGCACGGGTGCAGTACGCCGCGTAGACTTCTTCACGCAGGGCGCGCTCCTGGGCGTAGGTCATCACCGCGTAGTAGCTCGGGAACTCCAGGGTGATCAGCCAGCCATCCAGGCCTTTGGCCTGGGCGGCGGCAGCCATCTGCGCCTTGGCCGAATCCGTCAGGCCGGCGAGGGTGGCTTCATCGGTAACGTGTTTGGTCCAGGCCTGGGTGGCGTCCAGCAGCTGGTTGGAAAACTTGCTGCCCAACTCGGACAGCTTGCTCTGCACTTCGGCGTAGCGCTTTTGCTGCTCAGGCGGCAGATCGATACCCGACAGGCGGAAGTCGCGCAGGGAATGTTCCAGGATGGTTTTTTGCGCCACGTCGAAACCGGCAGCCTCCGGGCTGTTGGCCAGGGCTTCGAAGGCCTGGAACAGTTCGCGGTTCTGGCCCATCTCGGTGGAATAGGCGCTCAACGCCGGCAGGCAAGCCTCGTAGGCTTCGCGCAGTTCGGCGCTGTTGCACACGGCGTTGAGGTGGCTGACCGGGCTCCAGGCGGCGCCCAGGCGGTCGTTCAGTTCGTCCATGGCCAGCACCAGGCCTGCCCATGTCGGATTTTTACCCTGGCTTTGCAGGATGCCTTCGATGGCGACACGGTTGTCGGCGAGGATCTGTTCGATGGCCGGCTGCACGTGCTCGGCACGGATCGCCGAGAACGGCGGCAGGTCGTAGGACTGCAGAAGAGGGTTGTTCGCGCTCACGGTTGGCACCTTGGCTGAAGAAACATGTAAGAACAAAGATGGGGCCATCTTAATTACAATCAACGCCCACCGCAGCTATCAGCACATAAGAGAGAGGCTATCGTGACCCTTCGCACCTATCAGAACCACACGCCAACCCTGGGCGCCGGGGCTTTTGTCGATATTTCGGCGGTGGTGATCGGCGATGTCGAAATCGGCACCGACAGCTCGGTCTGGCCGCTGACCGTGATTCGCGGCGACATGCACCGCATCCGTATCGGCGCGCGCACCAGCGTGCAGGATGGCTGCGTGCTGCACATTACCCACGCCGGGCCCTTCAATCCTGACGGCTTCCCGCTGCTGATCGGCGATGACGTAACCGTCGCCCACAAAGTCATGCTGCATGGTTGCAGCGTCGGCAACCGGGTGTTGATCGGCATGGGCAGCATCGTGATGGACGGCGCCGTGGTGGAGGACGACGTGATTATCGGCGCCGGCAGCCTGGTGCCGCCTGGCAAGAAGCTCGACAGCGGCTTTTTGTACGTGGGGAGCCCGGTTAAACAAATCCGCGCGCTGACTGACAAGGAGCGTGCCTTTTTCACCTACAGCGCCGCGAACTACGTGAAGCTCAAAGACCTGCACCTGGCGGAAGGATTCGATCAATGACCCTCAACTACTCAACCGTCCTGTTCGACCTGGATGGCACCCTCACCGATCCGCGCGAGGGCATCACCCGTTCGATCCAGTACGCCCTCGGCAAGCTGGGGATCGATGAGCCGGACCTGACCAAGCTCGAACACTTCATCGGCCCGCCGCTGTTGCAGGCGTTCATGCAGTTTTACGGCTTCGACGAGGCCAAGGCCTGGGAGGCGGTGAATTTCTACCGTGAGCGCTTCAAGGTCACCGGCCTGTATGAAAACCGCGTGTTCGACGGCGTGATGCCACTGCTGGAAGACTTGGGCAACCAGGGTCGCCAGCTCTATGTAGCAACGTCCAAGCCTTGGGTGTTTGCCCGCGAGATCGCTCGGCATTTCGACTTCGCCAAGCACTTCAAGGTGATCTACGGCAGCGAGCTGGATGGGACGCGGACCAACAAGGTTGAGCTGATTGCGCACTTGATCAGCGAGGAAGGCCTTGATCCTTCGACCACCCTGATGATTGGCGACCGCAAGCATGACCTGATCGGCGCCCGCAGCAATGGCCTGGATTCGGCGGCGGTCGGCTATGGATTTGGCAGTTTTGCAGAGTTGAATGCCGAGGCGCCGACCTGGCATTTCGAAACGCTGGCCGAGATGCACCAGGCATTTTTGCCACGCGCTTGAGACCGCCTTCGCAGGCAAGCCAGCTCCCACACTTGATCTTCTTACACCCGAGGCCCCGAGTCATACCCGGATCCTCCTGTGCGAGCGGGCTTGCTCGCGAAGGCGGGCTGACAGTTGATGCCGTGTATGCCTGACCCACCGCCTTCGCAGGCAAGCCAGCTCCCACATTGGATCTCCATACACCCGAGGCCCCGAGTCATACCCGGATCCCCCTGTGGGAGCGGGCTTGCTCGCGAAGGCGGGCTGGCAGTTGATGCATTCGGTGCTGACCCACCGCCTTCGCAGGCAAGCCACACACATTTGATCTTCTTACACCCGAGGCCCCGAGTCATACCCGGATCCCTCTGTGGGAGCTGGCTTGCCTGCGAGAGGCCCTGATGGCCCCGTACCCTCCAACTGCCTCAACGCCGCCTTGCGCTGCGCCTGCGGCAACCGCCCCAGTTGCTCCACCGCCGCATAAAACTTCAGCCAATCCCCGCCCTGCTGCGCATACAACGCCGCAAACGCCGGCACCCATTGATCATACAGCCCAAACGGCAGCAACCGCGCATTGTTCATCGGCTGGTTGATCCACACGTCATAACGCTTGTCGCCGCCCCACTGGCTATCACGCAGTTGCCGATAATCACTGCGCAAACGCTCGAATTCCGCCGCCTTGGCCTGACGCATCACCTCGCCAGACAGGGGCTGCGCATAGAGTTTTTCCAGGCGTTGACGGGTCTCGAGGATCAGCCGGGTGAATTGGTCACGCTGCGCCACCGCGGAGTCGCTGAGGGGCGCCAGGCCCCGTGCCGCGCGCCATTGGCGGGTGCCTTCCTGTTCGACGAAATTGGCGAATGACTCGTTGAACTCGGTGTCGTCCTTCACATAGAAACGCTGGTGCGCCAACTCGTGGAAGATCAGCGTGGCCAGGCGCTCGTCACCCCAGTTCATCATCGAATTCATGATCGGGTCGTCGAACCAGCCCAGGGTGGAATAGGCCTCGACACCACCGATCGAGACATCCATGCCCTGTTGCTTCAACAGCGCCGCCTCACCGCGCGCCGCACCTTGGTTGTAGTAGCCGCGATAGGCCACGCAACCGGCAATGGGGAAACAGTGTGTTTCAGGCGACAGGGAAAATTCCTGCGTGGCAAAGACATTCCAGACGACGTAAGGCCGGCCAATATCGGCGTACAGACGGTAACTCTGGTTGTCAGGAAGGTGCAGGTGCTCGCTGGCGAATGTCCGCGCTTTTTGCGATTGCACCAGGTGCTCACGCAGTGGCTGTGGGCGGGACGGGTCGGCGATGACCTCGGCCACCGGCTCGCGGGCACGCAACAATTGCCATTGTCCGCTGGCCAACTGGCTGTAATAACTGAGGCTGGAACAGCCGCTGAGCACCACAACCACCGCCCCTGCAAGAAAACGCCTGACCATGCCCCGACCACTCTTGGCTGATTTGCTCGCCAGACTATCCTGCCTATACGGAATTTTTCCATGACGTGACGTGTTTATACTCATAGCGAGTCTGTTGCCGTGCGCGCCAGGCTCAATTCTTTCCCTGCGATGAGTGCCTGCCATGCGTCAGCTCTTGCTCCCCGTCACCGCGCTGTTCCTGAATGCGTGTGCTTACACCCCGATCCCGCCGGTTGATCCGCACCAGGCCTGGATCGATTTCGCCACCCCGACACCGGGTGCCAAACTGGTGATGGCCCAGCGCCTGGACGGTAAAAACCTCCCCGACGGGCGCTACTTCCAGGTCCCGCCCGGCAGTCATGAGTTGATGGTGCGCTTTGATTTCGAGGTGCCGACTGGCGGCAGTTTCAGCGGGTTTGGGCAAACGACGGATCGGACCTGCTTCATTACCTTGCAGTACGACCATTTCGAAGCCGGCCAACGTTATAGCCTGGAAGGGCGCTCATTGGCCTACACGCCGAATATCCGCCTGTACAACGCCGCCCGCCAATTGCTGGCCGAAGAGCGCAGCGTCAACTGCCTCTGATCAGTCGTTGTTCTTCTGGTAGACGATGGCTTTGGTGCCGTTCTCACAGCTGCCGACGACCATGGCGGAGTCGTGCTTGTCGGCTTCTTCCTTGCTGACAACTTCCAGGGTGTAGGACGGAACGGCGTTCGCCTGGATCTTGACCTCAATCTCTTTCCTGAGCTCTTCGCAGTCTTTTGGCGCGGCCACGGCCGAAGTGGCCAAAACACCGCAGATGATCGCCAAGGCAAAACGTTTCATGTGTGAAGCTCCCTGAATGCATTGCGCACGGGTGTGCGTCTAAGGCTGCATAGGCTATAGGACCACATCGGTGAAACACGAGTTCTGATTTAACGCAGATGTTTTGGCGCCACCCAAAAACACCTGCAGGCGCCGGCTTGCCGGCGACCTACAGGTAGCGGTGTCAGTTTACGAGGGTGGCATCCAGGCTGATTTTCGCATTCAGCACTTTCGATACCGGGCACCCTTCCTTGGCTTTCTTGCTCAGTTCATCGAACTGCGCCTGGCTCGCGCCTGGAATCTTGGCCTTGAGGATCAAATGCACAGCAGTGATCGCAAAGCCGCCATCGACCTGGTCCAGGGTCACTTCAGCCTGAGTGTCGATGCTGTCAGCCTTGAGGCCGGCATCACCGAGAATCATCGAAAACGCCATCGAGAAACAGCCGGCGTGCGCCGCACCGATCAGTTCTTCAGGGTTAGTGCCCTTGCCGCCTTCGAAACGCGCCTTGAAGCCGTAGGGGGCTTCGCGCAGCACGCCGGTTTCGGTGGAAATGGAACCCAGGCCAGTCTTCAGATCACCTTCCCAATGCGCGGATGCCTTTTTAACAATACTCATAGCTTTCTCCTCGAACGGTGGTTTTGCGTCAGTAAGGTTCTGAGGATAGAAGCTTTGGCAAAGTTCACTTGTAAGAGAAACCTAGCGATTAAGTAGGAAATTTCGGGCTAGCTATTGAATCTCGGGTATATGCCCTCATTGCATAGGACATGCACATGAAGCGGCAGGTTTTGGTTCGTCTATGAAGCCTGCGCCCCCATTGGAGAAGCAGGCTTATGAAATCGCTGTCCGACGTAAAGTTCTCGACCCTCGACCTCGTGCCCGTGCGGGCCAACGGCAGTCCGGCGCAGTCGTTACGCAATTCCCTGGACCTGGCCCAGCACGTGGAAAAGTTCGGCTACAACCGTTTCTGGGTGGCGGAACACCACAATATGGACGGTATCGCCAGCTCGGCCACTTCGGTCTTGCTGGGCTATCTGGCTGGCGGCACCTCGACAATTCGCGTCGGCTCGGGCGGCGTCATGCTGCCCAACCATGCACCGCTGGTGATCGCCGAGCAGTTCGGCACCTTGGAAAGTCTCTACCCGGGCCGTATTGACCTGGGCCTGGGCCGCGCGCCCGGTTCCGACCAAATGACTGCGCGCGCCCTGCGCCGTGAGCGCTCGGGCAGCGCGGATGACTTCCCCGAAGATGTCGCCGAGCTGATGGCCTACCTGGGCCCACGCACGCCCGACCAACGGGTGATCGCCGTACCGGGCACCGGCACCAATGTGCCAGTGTGGCTGTTGGGTTCCAGTCTGTTCAGCGCCCAGCTGGCGGGGGAGCGCGGTTTGCCCTACGCCTTCGCCTCCCATTTCGCACCGCGCCTGATGCATGAAGCGATTCGTGTGTACCGCAATCACTTCAAGCCATCGGCCGTGCTCGACAAACCCTACGTGATGCTCGGCATTCCACTGGTCGCGGCGGACACCGATGAGCAGGCGGACTACCTGGCCACCTCTGTATACCAGCGCATCCTTGCGCTGATGCGCGGGCAAAGCCTGGTGCAGCGCCCGCCGGTGAAAACCATGGACGGCCTGTGGCTACCGCATGAAAAAGATGCGGTAGGCAGCTTCCTGGGCCTGGCCATGGTCGGCAGCACGGCGAAGATCCGCGCCAAACTGGAGGTGCTGGTCGAACAGACCGGCGCTGACGAGCTGATCTTTACCTGCGACCTGTACGAGCATGCCGATCGGATTCATTCCTACGAGCTGCTGGCACAGTTGATGAAGGGCTAAAACTTCAGGCGAAAAAAAACGACGCACCTGTGGCCAGGGAGCTTGCTCCCGCTGGGCTGCGTAGCGCCGCCGAAAAAGGCGGTGCTGCGCACTCCAGCGGGAGCAAGCTCCCTCGCCACAAGTGCGTCGATTTTATATGTGAAGCACGGGATCACCCGCGCTTGTAGGCGATTTCCTTGGTACCGGCTTCGCAGCTGCCGACCACTGTGTGATCGCTCGGCGCTGCGCCCTTGTCCACGACTTCCAGCGAATAACCCGAAGCGCCCTTGGCGTCGATTTTCGCTGCAATTTCGCTTTTCAGCTCTTCACAAGGCTTGCCCGCCGCCAGGGCAGTGCCCGCAATGCTCAACAAACCTACCGCTAACAGGAACTTCTTCATCCGTTACTTTCCTTGCGCTGATCGAAAAGAGCGTGCCGACGCTTTCGCCTCGGCACCCATTGGTTGTAGCGCAGGTTATGGCAATCGGCCAGTCGGCAAGTTCAACCGACGTGATCAACTACTGGCAATTCGGAACCCGACTTTGAGGGTGACCTGAAAGTGCGCGGCCTTGCCGTCCTTGATGTGGCCACGGGTTTCGGTCACCTCGAACCATTCCAAGTGCTTGATGCTCTTGTTGGCTTCAGCCAGGGCGTTGTTGATCGCATCTTCAATGCTGGTCGCCGACGAGCCAACCAGTTCGACTTTCTTGTACGTGTGATGATCAGACATAGCGTTTCTCCTGAGGTCTCTAGTGAGCGTAGCAGTCAATGTTCGTACTGCTTCTGGCGACCGTTCCTACCTGAAAGTTCAGATTTACTGCACTTTCTGAAACGGGCGCAGTCGGTATCTACACCTGCCACTCAATCATTTCAGGAGAGTCCACATGGCCAACACTTCTTTACGCAAAGCGTCGCTGGAAAGCATGGAAGCCGAGATTTCGAGCCTGCTCAAGTCCCTTGAGAGCCTCAAGGACGATGCGTCTGATGAGTCGCGCAAAACGCTGAAGGCCCTGAAAAGCAATGCCGAGAATGCCCTCAAGCACTCTCGCCACCTGATCAGCGACGCGTACGAAGAAAGCAAAGTCAAACTCCGCGAAACCGGTGTTGCGACCCGGGACTACGCACAAGAGCACCCATGGACTACCGCCGGCGTCGCCGTTGGCGCACTGGGCCTGCTGGCGGCTTACCTGCTGTGCAAACGCGGCGACTAAACGTCCTGGTGCGCCAGCTCAGCCTTGAGCCACCGCGCCAGTTGCCCGGCGCGCCCATCTGCGGCGCGCTTGGGTAGCCACAACGCCAGGTGCGCCGGGGTTTCACTGAAGCCCCACGGCGCCACCAGGCGACCCGCGCGCAGATCCTCTGCCACCAGCGGTTCCGGCGCAATCGCGACCCCAAGACCTGCCACCGCCGCCTCCAGCAAATAATACAAATGCTCGAACCCCTGGCCATGTTTCAACGTGCCGGGCGCGATGCCGTGTTGCTGCGCCCAACTGGGCCAGGCCTGCGGGCGGGAAGTGGTGTGCAACAAGGCTTCTGCGCACAGCGCTTGCGGCGGCGCCTGGCGCAAGCGCTCGTAACCGGAAAAACGCGGGCTCATCACCGGGCCGATACGCTCGCTGGCCAGTTCATACACTTGCATGTCCGCCGGCCATGGCGGCTCGGCAAACACCAGCAAAGCGTCCAGGCCGGGGCGCCTGGGGTCGAGGTCGCCGTCACCCGCCGACAGGTGCAGGCGCAAGTCCGGCAAGTCGGCATTCAAACGACCCAGGCGCGGAATCAACCAGCGCGCCAGCAAACTTCCCGAGCAGCCCAGCACGAAGGGTGCGTCGGCGCTGGCCTGGGTGAGTTCGGCGCAGACATCTCTCAGACGCTCGAACGCTTCAGCGCTGGCGTCGCGCAGCCGGGCGCCGGCATCTGTGAGTTTAAGGCCGCGCCCATCCTTGGCGAACAGGCTAACACCCAGGTGCTCTTCCAGCACCTTCAACTGGCGGCTGACGGCACCATGGGTCACATGCAATTGCTCGGCCGCCTGGCTGACACTGTTGAGCCGGGCGGTGGCTTCGAACGCACGCAAGGCATTCAGGGGCGGTAGGTCTCGGCTCATCTGTGAGTTTTCCTGACAGGTTAATGCGATCTTATCGGTTTTCAGTGCGGGATGTGAGGGGTAGAGTGACCGTCATTGCTGGTTACCCAAATTCCTACCTGGAGCGTCCCATGACTCAGTCCCAGACCGATCTGCGCAACGGCCCTGACGCCAACGGCCTGTTTGGCGCGTTCGGCGGCCGCTACGTCGCCGAAACCCTGATGCCGTTGATCCTCGACCTGGCCCGCGAATACGAAGCGGCCAAGATCGATCCGGCGTTCAACGAGGAATTGGCCTACTTCCAGCGCGACTACGTCGGCCGCCCGAGCCCACTGTACTTCGCCGAGCGCCTGACCGAATTCTGCGGCGGCGCCAAGATCTACCTCAAGCGCGAAGAGCTGAACCACACCGGCGCGCACAAGATCAACAACTGCATCGGCCAGATCCTGCTGGCGCGGCGCATGGGCAAGAAACGCATCATCGCTGAAACCGGCGCGGGCATGCACGGCGTGGCCACTGCCACCGTTGCCGCACGGTTTGGCCTGCAGTGCGTGATCTACATGGGCACCACCGACATCGAACGCCAGCAGGCCAACGTGTTCCGCATGAAGCTGCTGGGCGCTGAAGTGATTCCAGTCGTCGCCGGCACCGGCACCCTGAAGGACGCGATGAACGAAGCCCTGCGCGACTGGGTCACCAATGTCGACAGCACCTTCTACCTGATCGGCACCGTGGCCGGCCCGCACCCGTACCCCGCCATGGTGCGCGACTTCCAGGCCGTTATCGGCAAGGAAACCCGCACCCAGCTGCAAGCCCAGGAAGGCCGCCTGCCGGACAGCCTGGTCGCGTGCATCGGCGGTGGTTCCAACGCCATGGGCCTGTTCCACCCGTTCCTGGATGACACCAGTGTCGAGATCATCGGCGTTGAAGCCGCCGGCTACGGCATCGAAACCGGCAAGCACGCCGCCAGCCTCAACGGCGGCGTACCCGGCGTCCTGCACGGCAACCGCACCTTCCTGCTGCAGGACGACGACGGCCAGATCATCGACGCCCACTCGATTTCCGCTGGCCTGGACTACCCCGGCATCGGCCCGGAACACGCCTGGTTGCATGACATCGGCCGCGTCCAGTACACCTCGGTGACCGACGACGAAGCCCTCGACGCGTTCCACAAATGCTGCCGCCTGGAAGGGATTATTCCTGCACTGGAAAGCGCCCACGCCCTGGCTGAAGTGTTCAAGCGCGCTCCGACCTTGCCCAAGGATCACCTGATGGTGGTGAACCTGTCCGGCCGTGGCGACAAAGACATGCAAACCGTGATGCACCACATGGAACAGGCTTCACAAGAGCCATCTCAGCAGGAGAAACACTAAATGAGCCGCCTGCAAACACGTTTTGCGCAACTGAAAGAACAAAACCGCGCGGCCCTGGTGACCTTCGTTACCGCTGGCGACCCGGGTTATGACACCTCGCTGGCGATCCTCAAGGGCTTGCCGGCAGCCGGCGCCGATGTGATCGAGTTGGGCATGCCCTTCACCGATCCGATGGCCGACGGCCCGGCCATCCAACTGGCCAACATCCGCGCACTGACCGCCAAGCAGAACCTGGCGAAAACCCTGCAGATGGTCCGTGAGTTCCGCAAGGACAACACCGAGACGCCGCTGGTGCTGATGGGTTACTTCAACCCGATCCACAAATATGGTGTGCCGCAGTTCATCGCCGATGCCAAGCAAGCCGGTGTAGACGGCCTGATCGTGGTCGACATGCCGCCCGAGCATAACGGCGAGCTGTGCGACCCGGCCCAGGCTGCGGGTATCGACTTTATCCGCCTGACCACGCCGACCACCGATGATGTGCGCCTGCCTACCGTGCTCAACGGCAGCTCCGGGTTTGTGTACTACGTGTCGGTGGCCGGTGTGACCGGCGCCGGCGCGGCGACCCTCGAGCATGTCGAGGAAGCCGTAACCCGCCTGCGCCGGCATACCGACCTGCCGATCAGCATCGGTTTTGGTATCCGCACGCCGGAACAAGCTGCCGCCATCGCGCGCCTGGCAGACGGTGTCGTGGTGGGGTCGGCCTTGATCGATCACATTGCGAATGCCAAAACTGATCAGCAAGCGATTGATGGCGTGTTGGGCCTCTGCTCGGCACTGTCGGAAGGTGTCCGCAACGCCCGTAAGTAAGCGGCTCGTAAGCGGTAGGTAAAGTTCCTGATACAGAGGAATCATACCGTCGATTCAGTACCTAAACTGACAAGACCAAGGGATTTCGAACCTCGTTCGAAATCCCTTTTTTGTTCGTGCAGTACTGAGGAAACACCCCATGAAAATGCCTAAACGCTTGATAGCTGGTCTCGGCGTGCTGATGCTCGGCGCAAGTGCCCTGGCGCAAGCCGCGCCTTACGACCAAGGCGGCCCAGACCGTGGCGGCCCGCAAGGCCAGCACGAGCAACATGGCGACGACCACCGCGGCCCACAGGACAACCGTCGCGGCGGCCCGCCCCAGGACTTTGGCCCGGTGCGGCAGATCATCCACGACAACCATGGTCAGTTCGCGCGCGGCGCCCCACCGCCGCCGAATGTGCGCCTGGTACGCGGCCAACCACTGCCCCGTGGCTACTACGGCGAACGCCTGGACAACCGAGCGCTGGCGCGCCTGCCGGTGTACCCAGGCTACGAATGGCGCCGCTCCGGCCCGGACGTGGTGTTGATTGCGGTGGGTACCGGCATCGTCTACGAGATCCTTGACGGCGTCCTCAACTGAAACCGAGGGACAGGGGGAGCTTGCAAGGCAAGCAGGCTGTCTGTCTGTGGCAAGCAGGCTCCCTGTGACAAGCCCGCTTCCTGTGCAAGAAGACTCCCTGTGACAAGCCCGCACCCTGTGCAAGAAGACTCCCTGTGACCAGCCCGCTTCCTGTGGCAAACCCGCATCCTGTGGTGAGCGGGCTTGCCCCGCGTTGGGCTGCGCAGCAGCCCCAATAGAGAAGCTACTGCGGTATTTCAGGAATAACGCGTCGACAGATTTTGGGGGCGCTTCGCACCCCAACGCGGGGCAAGCCCGCTCGCCACAGGATGCGGGTTTGCCACAGGATGCGGGCTTGCCACAGGGAGCCCATCTGCTAAAGAGGCTCACCTGCTAAAGAAGCCCCCATCAGCGACAAACACCCATCCGCCACAGGCTATTCATTCAGTTCAATTCGCTCGACCTTACCCACCAACAGCACGTAGGACAGCGCACCGAGCAACGCCAGCACCGCGATATAGGTGATCGCCGGCGCAAACGAATCGCCGCTGGCCAAAAAGCCAATCACGATCGGCGTGGCAATCGCCGACAGGTTGCCGATGAAATTGAACACCCCTCCCGTCAGCCCGAGCAGACGCGCAGGCGCCAGGGTCGAGACCAGCGACCAGGTGATCGACGCCAGGCCATTGCCGAAAAACGCCAGCGCCAGGAACGCAATCACCCAAGCCGTCGAGTCCACGTAGTTGGCGCCGATGATCGCCGTGGAAATCAGCAATCCACCGATGATCGGCAATTTGCGTGCGAAACCCACCGACGCCCCCCGGCGAATCAGCCAGTCGGAAAATATCCCCGAGCAGAGCACCCCGACAAACGCCGCCAGAAACGGCAGTGACGCCAGCAGGCCGGACTTGATGAAGTCCATGCCGCGATATTTCACCAAGTACGTCGGAAACCACGTCAGGAAGAACCACAGCGTCGAGTTCAGGCAGAACTGCCCGAGGTAGATGCCCCAGAGCTTGCGCCTGCTCAGCACGATGCCCAGGTCGACCCAACTGAACGGCGCCTTGGTGGCTTGCGCCTGCATGTCCACCAGCCCGCCACCTTCGCGGATCAGGTCGATTTCAGCGGCGTTGGCGCCTTTGAAATCCTTCGGCTCGCGATACACCGCGTACCAGATCACCGCCCACAGGATGCCGACGCCACCGGTGGCGACAAACACCATGTGCCAGCCGAACGCGTGCTGCAGCCACGCCAGGACCGGCGTGAGAAAGGCCAGCCCGACAAACTGCCCGGAGGTATAGACGCCAATCGCAGTGGCGCGCTCGCGTTCGGGAAACCAGGTGGTAACCACACGGCTATTGATCGGGTAGGCCGGCGCCTCCAGGGCGCCGACGGCCATGCGCAGCACGAACAGCGCGATGAAACTGGCGGCGAACCCGAGCATCACCGTTGCGATCGACCACAGCAGCAGGGCAGCGGTGTAGAGGATGCGGGGCGGCACGCGGTCGACCAGCCAGCCGCCAGGGATCTGCATGGCGGCATAGGTCCAGCCGAATGCGGAAAAGATCAGCCCGACGTGCACCGGGTCGATCCCCAGTTCACTGGTCAGTGCCGGGGCGGCAATCGACAGGTTGCTGCGGTCGAGGTAGTTGATCACCACGGTGATAAACAGCAGCACCATGATGAAGAAGCGCTTTCGGGTAGGCGTGACTAAAGATGCCTGCCCGGTGAAGGATTCAGGGTGCATGGGGGTTGCCTCTTGTTATGTTTATTGAGGACGGGTCGACGCGGTCAATGTGGGAGCTGGCTTGCCTGCGATGGCGGTGTGACCGCTGACTCAGCTGGCACAGGCAGACCGCTATCGCAGGCCAGCTCCCACATTCGAACAGGTCCCTTCAGGTCAATATCACCACTCGGCAAAACTGCCGTCGGCATGCCGCCAGATCGGGTTGCGCCAGCGATGGCCGATGGCCGCGCGTTCGATCACGTATTCCTCGTTGATCTCGATGCCCAGGCCAGGCCCGTTGGGGATCTTCACGAAGCCCTGGTCATAGTCGAACACGCCCGGGTCGCGCACGTAGTCGAGCAGGTCGTTGCTCTCGTTGTAGTGAATGCCCAGGCTTTGCTCCTGGATAAACGCGTTGTAGCAAACCGCATCCAGTTGCAGGCAGGCCGCCAAGGCAATCGGGCCCAACGGGCAGTGCAGGGCCAGGGCCACGTCGTAGGCTTCGGCCATGTTGGCGATCTTGCGGGTTTCGGTGATGCCGCCGGCATGGGAAGCATCCGGCTGAATGATGTCGACGTAGCCTTCGCTGAGCACGCGCTTGAAGTCCCAACGCGAAAACAGGCGCTCGCCCAAGGCAATGGGCGTGCTGGTCAACGGTGCCAGCTCCTTGAGGGCTTCATAGTTTTCACTGAGCACCGGCTCTTCGATAAACATCAGTTTGTACGGGTCCAGCTCTTTCATCAGCACTTTGGCCATGGGCTTGTGCACCCGGCCATGGAAGTCGACGCCGATGCCGACGTTAGGGCCGACTGCATCGCGCACGGCCGCGACGTTGGCCAGGGCCAGGTCGACTTTCTCGAAGCTGTCGACGAACTGCAATTCTTCGGTGCCATTCATTTTCACCGCAGTAAAACCACGGGCCACGGCCTCTTTGGCAGCGCGCGCGGTGTCGGCGGGGCGGTCGCCGCCGATCCACGAATACACGCGGATCTTGTCACGCACCTGGCCACCGAGCAGGTCGCTGACCGACACACCGAGGGCCTTGCCCTTGATGTCCCACAGTGCCTGGTCGATGCCGGCGAGGGCGCTCATATGCACGGCGCCGCCTCGGTAGAAGCCACCGCGATAGAGCACGGTCCAGATGTCTTCGATATTGCGTGGGTCTTTGCCGATCAGGTAGTCGGACAGTTCCTCGACCGCAGCAGCCACGGTGTGGGCGCGGCCTTCGACCACGGGTTCACCCCAGCCGGTGACGCCCTGGTCGGTCTCGACCTTGAGGAAGCACCAGCGCGGCGGGACGATGAAGGTCGTCAGTTTGGTGATTTTCATCTGTTATCTCTCTTATAGATGCGGCGCCTGCAGGCGCGGAACTTGATATCAGCTCAGGGCTTTCCAGGCGGCGACATAAGCCTGGGCGCGGCTCGCTACCTGATCCACTGTCATACCCGGTTTGAACAATCCCGACCCCAACCCGAAGCCCTTGGCGCCGGCGTCGATGAACACCTGCATGTTGTCCGGGGTGATACCGCCCACCGGCAGCAGCAACGTGCCGGCCGGCAATACCGCCAGCCACGCCTTGATCACCGAAGGGCCCATTTGCTCGGCCGGGAACAGCTTCAACACGTCGGCACCTTCGGCCAAGGCGGCGAAGGCTTCGGTAGGCGTGGCCACGCCGGGCGACAGGTACAGGCCGGCGGCTTTCGCCGCGCGCAACACCTTGGCATCGCTGTGGGGCATGACGATCACCTGGCCACCGGCGGCCTGCACCTGCTCGACCTGCTCGGGCGTCAACACCGTGCCGGCACCGATCAGGCAATCGGCGGGCAGGCTGTCGCGCAAGGTGCGGATGCTGGTGTACGGGTCGGGCGAGTTCAGCGGGACTTCGATCACCCGAAAGCCCGCCTGGTACAGCACTTGGCCGATGGCTTGGGCTTCGTCCGGTCGTACCCCGCGCAGAATCGCGATCAAACCGTTTTGTGCGAGTGCTTGCTTGAGCATGTCAGGCCTCCGTTGCAGGTTGAGTGAGCCCGGCCGCCACGGCCAATTGCCACAGGCCACGCTCGGTCGCTTCCTGCGCCAGGCTGACGTGGGCGAAACCGCACAAGGCGAGGGCACGTTGGTAGCGGGCGCAAAGGGCGCCAGCACCGACCAGGATGATCGGCGTTTGCTTGGCGTGGCCAGGCAAGCCGGCGAGTTCATGGCCGATCAGCAGGCCAGACAAGTAATCGGGTTGTTGCTCCGGGGCGAGTTCGGCGGTGAGGCCCAGGGCGCGTGCGCTGAACAGCGTCGACAGCACGCCACGCTGGCCGTCCCTGGAGAGCGCCACCTGCACGCCGCGATCAAACGCGTCGGCCTGAAACTGCTCGGCGACCTTTTGCGTACGCCCGAGAATGCTGTGCTTGCTCAGTACCGCGAACAGCTCGCCGGTCATGAAGGTGTCGAAGTGAGTGATGCAACCGTCGACCACCTCGACCCATTTGGAATGGCTGCCGGGCAGGCCGATCAACACTTCAGCGGTGCTCGGCAGGCTTTGCAGCACGCCCAGCACCTGGGTTTCTTCGCCGCGCATCACGTTGGGCAAGCCGACCTGCTCGATCACTCCCGGCACGATGTGCACCGCCACGTCGCGCAGGCTGCGCACGGTGTGCAAGGCCTTGCCGAGGCTCGCGACGTCCACGGGGGTATTGCGATAAGCCGCTTCGCTCCAGCCCTGGGCGCTGCCGACCATGCCGCAGGCGATCACCGGCAAGCCTGGCTCGGCGTCGAGCCAGTCGCCGCACGCCGCATCGAACGCCAACTCGAAGCCATCGCTGCAGCGCACGCCGGCAATATCCCGGGGCTCGCTGGGCAAGTGCATGATGCCGGACGCCAGCGCGCGCTGTTCCAGCACCACACCCGCCGGGCCGAGTTTGTAAGCACGAAGGGAGCTGGTCCCCCAATCGAGCGCGATCAATTGCGCCTGCATCGCTTCACCTGAGTTCTGAGCGGATGCAGCGAATATAAACCCAGGCGCACGCAAGTCTCAATATATAAATACACATCCCATATATAGGGAGATCGCGTGCAAACGAACCGGCCTTGCGGCGATAGCGCTCTTGAGGCGCCATCGCAGGCAAGGCGGATCCTGCATCAGGGCGCAGGTCAGAAAATAGACAGGTCCAATTCGCGCATCGCCCCCATCCAGATCGCGTAGTCGGTGTGATCTTTCAGGTCATCGCCGGTATCGGGGTGCAGGAACACCACCAGGCCATTGCGGTTGAGCGCCAGCCACGGCAACACCACGCCGATGTATTCGGCGTCGAACGCCAGTTGGCAACTCCAGTCCGGGTGCGGGCCGACGGGCCGTTCATGCACGCGGCCCATGCGCAGCGGAAACAGCCTGGCACCGTCCTCGCACAAGGCCCGCGCCTGGTCGATGGTGCTGGCGTCAAAGTAGATGTGGGCGTGGTAGCCCTTGATACGTTGCATGTCGGACTCCGGATCCACTGTGCGCCAAATCCTAGACCGCAATCGATGGCAGGGCCAGCCCGGTCAGCGACTGCGCGCTGCTGGCCTGTTCCGCCACCAGCCAGTCGACAAAACGCTCGACCAGTTGCCCACGCCGCTTGCGCTGGGGTTGCACCACGTAATAGCCGAAGCGCGAGATCACGGTGTCGCCGATTGGCCGGCACAGCCAGTTCTGTTCCAGCAGGTTATCCACCAGGTGGCGCCAGCCGATGGCCACGCCCTGGCCGGCAATCGCCGCCTGGATCAGCAGGGTGTAGTTGTCGAAGCGCAGTTGCCCCGGGGTGGGCGCGGTGCTGATGCCCAGTTCGCGAAACACACCACTCCAGTCGAACCATTGGCTGTTGTTTTCCTGGCGCAGGTGCAGCAAGGGGAAATCCTGCAAATTCTGAACGGTCAGCGGCACGGCCTGGTCCTTGAGCCACTGCGGGCTGCAGACCGGGAATACTTCCTCGTTGAACAGCCACAGGCTGTCGCCCTGTTTGAACCGACCATCACCGAAGAGCACTGCGACGTCGATATCGCTGCGCAGGGTCGCGTGGTTGCGCTCGCTGGTCACCAGGCTCACGTCGACTTGAGGGTTGGCCTGGTGGAAGCGATGCAGGCGCGGCATCAGCCAATAGGCGGCGAAGGCGAAGTCGGTGGCCACTTGCAGCACTTCATGCTGGTCCTGCTGGGTAATCGCGCTGAGGCCATGATTAATGCTTTGCAGGCCGCCTTGCACATGCTCGAACAGCAGGGCACCGGCGTCGGTCAGCTCGATGCCACGGTAGATGCGATCGAACAGGCGGATCGCCAGCTGTTCTTCCAGGCGCTTGATCTGCTGGCTGATCGCGGGCTGGGTGGTGCCCAGCTCCATCGCGGCAGCGGTAAAGCTGCGGTGGCGCGCGGCGGCTTCGAAGGCGCGCAACAGGTCGAGGGACAGGTCACCGAGAGCTTCATACATAAGCTGTGCTTATCCTAGACATTGCTTTTCATGGGCTTTACCCCATTTTCCATGGGCTGCATGCTCATTCGCATAAACACCGCCTATGGAATGCCGAAGACCCATGAAGCGCAAGAACATTCTTTTCATCATGGCCGATCAAATGGCCGCGCCGCTGCTTCCGTTCTACGGACCTTCCCCGATCAAGCTGCCCAACCTGAGCCGCCTCGCCGCGCAGGGTGTGGTGTTCGACGCCGCTTATTGCAACAGCCCGCTGTGCGCGCCGTCGCGATTTACCCTGGTCAGCGGCCAGTTGCCGAGCAAGATCGGCGCCTACGACAACGCAGCAGATTTTCCCGCCGATGTCCCGACCTATGCCCACTACCTGCGTCGTCTCGGTTACCGCACGGCGCTGTCGGGCAAGATGCATTTCTGTGGCCCCGATCAGTTGCATGGCTATGAAGAACGCCTGACCAGCGATATCTACCCGGCCGACTACGGTTGGGCAGTCAATTGGGATGAGCCGGACGTGCGCCCCAGCTGGTACCACAACATGTCCTCGGTGCTGCAAGCCGGCCCTTGTGTGCGCACCAATCAGCTGGATTTCGACGAAGAGGTGGTGTTCAAGGCCCAGCAATACCTGTTCGACCATATCCGCGAAGACGGCGACCAGCCGTTCTGCCTGACCGTCTCGATGACCCACCCCCACGACCCGTACACCATTCCCAAGCCGTTCTGGGATCTGTACGACGATGCCGACATCCCTTTGCCTGCAACACCCGCGCAAGGCGACCTCGACCCGCATTCGCAACGCCTGCTCAAAGTCTACGACCTGTGGGACAAGCCGCTGCCGCTGGCCAAGATCCGCGATGCCCGCCGCGCCTACTTCGGCGCGTGCAGCTATATCGACAGCAATGTCGGCAAGCTCCTGCAAACCCTGGAAGACACCGGCCTGGCCGATGACACAATCATCATCTTCTCCGGCGACCACGGCGACATGCTTGGCGAGCGTGGCCTCTGGTACAAAATGCACTGGTTTGAAATGGCTGCGCGCGTGCCGCTGCTGGTCAGTGCGCCGGGGCAGTTTGCCGCGGGCCGCGTGACCCACGCCGTTTCCACTGCCGACCTGCTGCCGACCCTGGTGGAGCTGGCCGGCGGCGAGCTGGACCCACGCCTGCCGCTGGATGGCCGCTCGCTGCTCCCGCACTTGCTGGGGCAGGGCGGGCACGACGAAGTGTTCGGCGAATACATGGCCGAAGGCACCATCAGCCCGCTGATGATGATCCGCCGTGGCGCTTACAAGTTCATCTACAGTGAGGACGATCCTTGCCTGTTGTTTGATGTACATAACGACCCGCACGAGCGGGAGGACCTCAGCCACGCACCGGAACACCGGCCACGGTTCGAGGCGTTTTTGCGTGAAGCGCGGGCCAAATGGGACATCCCGGCGATCCACCAGCAGGTGCTCGCCAGCCAACGCCGTCGTCGCCTGGTGTTTGAGGCGCTGACCCAAGGCAAGCTGAAGAGCTGGGATCACCAGCCACTGGTCGACGCCAGTCAGCAATACATGCGCAACCATATCGACCTCGACGACCTGGAGCGCAAGGCACGTTATCCACAACCCTGCCAAAACCAATAAATACAGAGGGAAGGCCATGCAAAAATTGACTGTGGTGCTGGGCATGCTGGCGTTGAGCTGCGCCAACGTGTACGCCGACACCGGTTGTGAGACGGTGAAGATGGCCGATCCAGGCTGGAGCGACATTGCCGCGACCAATGCCATCACCGGTTTCCTGTTGAGCGGCATGGGCTACAAGGCCAAGGTCGACACCCTGGCGGTGCCGATCACCTTTGGCGGGCTCAAGGATGGCCAGGTGGATGTGTTCCTGGGCAACTGGATGCCGGCGCAACAGGGCTTCTACGATAAGTTCGTGGCCAATGGCGATGTGGTGCAACTGGCGAAAAACCTCGACGGCACCGAGTTCACCCTCGCCGTACCGGACTATGTGTGGGACGCCGGGGTACATGACTTCGCCGACCTGAACAAATTTGCCGACAAGTTCGACAAGAAGATCTACGGCATCGGCTCCGGCGCGCCGGCGAATATCTCGCTGCAGGAGATCATCAAGAAGAATGACTTCGACCTTGGCCAGTGGAAGCTGGTGGAATCCAGCGAACAGGCGATGCTTGCCGAGGTGTCGCGGGCAGTGAAGAAACAGAAGTTCGTGACCTTCCTCGGCTGGACGCCGCACCCGATGAACGTGCAGCTGAAAATGCATTACCTCAAGGGTGGCGAAAAGTACTTCGGTGACACCGGCAGCGTGTACACCTTGACCCGCAAGGGTTATGCACAAGCCTGCCCGAATGTCGGAAAACTGCTGACCAACCTGAGTTTCACCCAGGACATGGAGAACGCGATCATGGCGCAGGTGGCCAACAACAAGGTCAGCAATGCCGATGCGGCGAAGGCGTGGATCAAGGCTAACCCGGCGGTCTTGGACAAGTGGCTGGACGGCGTGAAAACCGTGGATGGCCAGGATGCGCTGGCCGCCGTAAAAGCCAAACTCTGAAGGCAACACCACCCCCTGTAGGAGCCGGCTTGCCGGCGAAGCACTCGAAAACGCCGCGTTTTTTCAGACAACCCGCGTTATCGTTACCCACCTTCGCTGGCCCGCCAGCTCCTACAGTATTTCGAGCAGCCCGATGCCCCGGCCCACCCGCCAATCACTCTTCCCCTTCCTCGCCTGGCTCCCGCGCCAGACCCGCGCCAGTGTCGGCCGCGACGCGATGGTCGGCCTCAGCGGGGCCGTGCTCGCCTTGCCGCAGTCGATTGCCTACGCGCTGATTGCCGGGCTCCCACCCGAATACGGCCTGTACGCCGCCATCATCCCGGTGCTGATCGCCTGCCTCTGGGGCTCGTCCTGGCACCTGATCTGCGGCCCCACGGCGGCCATTTCCATTGTGCTCTACGCCAGCGTCAGCCCGTTGGCCGTGCCCGGGTCACAGGACTACATAACCTTGATCCTGCTGCTGACCTTCCTCGCCGGCGTGTTCCAGTGGCTGCTGGGCATGCTGCGCTTCGGCGCGCTGGTGAATTTCGTCTCGCATTCGGTGGTGTTGGGTTTCACCCTCGGCGCCGCCGTGGTGATCGCCCTGGGGCAATTGCCTAATCTGCTCGGGCTGGATTTGCCCAGCCAGGCCACAGCGATCAACAGCCTGCTGGCGTTGATCGACCATGGCGGCGAGTGGGACCACGCTTCCTTGGGCCTCGGTTTAGGCACGTTGCTGGTGGGTGCGTTGCTCAAAGTGCTGGTGCCGCGCTGGCCGACACTGCTGATCGCGCTGGCCCTTGGCAGCCTGGCCGCCTGGGTATGGCCGGCGATGTTCGGGCATGTGGCGCTGGTCAGTTCGTTTATCGGCAAGCTGCCACCGTTCAGTCCGTTGCCGATGGATCTGGACATGATCCTGCGCCTGCTGCCCAGCGCCGTTGCGGTGGGCATGCTGGGGCTGGTGACCAGCCTGTCGATTGCCCGCTCGCTATCAGCGCGTTCTCAGCAATTGCTCGATGCGAACCAGGAAGTTCGCGCTCAGGGTTTATCCAATATTGTTGGCGGATTTTTCTCCGGGTATCTGTCAGCCGGTTCCTTTACCCGCTCCGGCCTCAGCTACGAGGCCGGTGCCTGCTCACCCTTGGCCGGGGTGTTTTCTGCCCTCTGGGTGGCGCTCTTCGCACTTTTTGGTGCGGCGCTGATCGCGCATATTCCGATCCCGAGCATGGCCGCCAGCATCTTGCTGATTTGCTGGGGCCTGGTTGACCAACGCGGCATTCGCGCATTGTTCCGGGTCAGCCGCGCCGAGTTCGTGGTGATGAGCCTGACGTGCGTCGCCACGTTGTTGCTGGAGCTGCAAACGGCGATCTACGCGGGGGTGCTGGCCTCGCTGTTTTTCTACCTCAAGCGCACGTCGCAACCGAGGGTCCAGCAGTGGCGCGACGGAGATGAAGATGTGTTGCGCGTGGGCGGCTCGATCTTTTTCGGCGCCAGCCATTACCTGCAAGTGCGCCTGCAAAGCCTTTCGGGCGAGCGGGTGGTGATCGAGGCGCAGCAGATCAACTTTATCGACTATTCCGGCGTCGAGATGCTGCACCAGGAGGCGCGGCGGTTGCGGGGGTTGGGGCGTAGCCTGACATTGCGCCGGGCGCGGCCGCAGGTGGTGGAAGAGTTGAAAAAGCTGGAAGGGGCGGATAAATGCCCCATCCATTTCGAAGACTGAACGCGGTTAAACCTGTGGGAGCTGGCTTGCCTGCGATTGCGGCGTATCAGTGCCAGGTGTGGCTGACCTGCCGCTATCGCAGGCAAGCCAGCTTCCACATTGGCCATGCCCACATCAGATAGCTTCAGGCCAGCTGCCGCCGCAGTTCAGCTAAAACCGGTGCCGACTCCGGGCGCACGCCGCGCCACAGGAAGAACGCTTCCGCGGCCTGTTCCACCAGCATACCCAGGCCATCCATCGCCACGGCGGCACCTTGCTCGGTAGCCCAGCGACAGAACGCGGTCGGTTCCTTGGCGTACATCATGTCGTAGCAGAACGTCTTGCCCGGTTCGATCAGGCTGCCGGCAATCGGCGGTACATCGCCTGACAGGCTGGCGGACGTGGCGTTGATGATCACGTCCACCGGCTCACGCAGCCAATCGAAACCACTGGCGGACACCGGGCCCAGATCGTCGAACAGCTCGGCGAGCAATTCGGCTTTTTCCACCGTGCGGTTGGCGATGATCAATGAGGCGGGCCGCTCGGCCAGCAACGGCTCCAGCGCGCCGCGCACCGCACCACCGGCACCCAGCAACAGAATGCGTTTGCCCTGCAGGCTTAACCCGGCGTTGACCGTCAGGTCGCGCACCAGGCCGGCGCCGTCGGTGTTATCGCCGAGCAAGGTGCCGTCGGCCAGTTTGCTCAGGGTGTTCACAGCACCGGCGCGTTGGGCGCGTTCGGTCAAGGTGTTGGCCAGGCGGTAGGCGTCTTCCTTGAACGGCACGGTGACGTTGGCACCACGGCCCTGCTGAAAGAACTCACGGGCGCAGCCGGTAAAATCCTCCAGCGGCGCCAGCAGGGTGCTGTAGTCCAGGTGCTCGCCGGTCTGCTCGGCGAACATCCGGTGAATCAGCGGCGACTTGCTGTGGCCGATAGGGTTGCCGAATACCACGTAACGATCCATCAGACGGCCGCCTTGGGCGCAGCCACGCCAAGCCAGTCGCGGTCTTGCAGGAAGTAGTCAGTGAGGCGTGCTTCTTCGCTGCCGGCTGCGGCTTTCCAGTCGTAGCTCCAGCGCACTTGCGGCGGCAGCGACATCAGGATCGACTCGGTACGCCCGCCCGACTGCAGTCCGAACAGGGTGCCGCGGTCGTAGACCAGGTTGAACTCAACGTAGCGGCCGCGGCGAAACTCCTGGAATTCGCGCTGCTGCTCGGTGTAAGCCATGGCTTTGCGGCGCTGCACGATGGGCAGGTAAGCGTCGATGTAGGCGTCGCCGATCGCGCGGATGAAGGCGAAGCAGGTATCGAAGTCCCACTCGTTCAGGTCATCGAAGAACAGCCCGCCGATACCCCGGGGCTCGTTGCGATGCTTGATGTGGAAGTAGCTGTCGCACCAGGCCTTATAGCGCGAGTAGACCTCTGCACCGAACGGCGCACAGGCCTGCTCGGCCACACGGTGCCAGTGGATGCAGTCTTCTTCGTTGCCGTAGTAGGGCGTGAGGTCGAAACCGCCACCGAACCACCACACCGGCTCTTCGCCGTCTTTTTCGGCGATGAAAAAACGCACGTTGGCGTGGGAAGTCGGCACATGCGGGTTGTGCGGGTGGATCACCAGCGACACGCCCAGGGCTTCAAACCCGCGACCGGCCAGCTCGGGACGATGGGCGCTGGCGGACGGCGGGAGGCCGCTACCGAACACGTGGGAAAAGTTAACGCCGCCTTTTTCGATCACCGACCCGTTTTCGATCACACGGGTGCGACCCCCGCCGCCGGCAGGCCGGGTCCAGGCGTCTTCGATGAAGCGAGTGTCCGTCTCGAAGGTTTCCAGGGCGCTGCAAATGCGGTCTTGCAGGTCAAGCAGGTAGGCCTTTACAGCCTCGGTGCGGGTAGTCATGGCATCACCTTGAATCGGGCAAAGCTACGCGAGGCCATTGGGCGTCGGCGGCAAATGGGCGCACAGGATACCACTGCACCCTGTGTCGCCGCAGTTGACGAAGGTCAAGCTTAGGAGTGGGATAGTGGGCTACGCGAAATAGACCTCAGGAGAAGTGCAGATGGCCAAACGTATCCAGTTCAGCGCCCATGGCGGCCCCGAAGTGCTTGAGTATGTGGACTACACGCCGGCAGAGCCGGGCCCGCAGCAGGTTCGCGTGCGTAACGAGGCCATCGGCCTGAACTTCATCGACACCTATTTTCGCAGTGGGCTCTACGCGCCGCCGGCCCTGCCATCGGGGCTCGGCGCGGAAGGCGCTGGCGTGGTCGATGCGGTCGGCAGTGAGGTCAGCCAGTTCAAGGTCGGCGACCGCGTAGCCTATGGCAGCGGCCCGCTGGGCGCCTACAGCGAATTGCACGTGCTGCCCGCCGCCAACCTGGTGCACCTGCCGGACGACATCAGCTTCGAACAAGCCGCCGGCGCCATGCTCAAGGGCCTGACCGTGCAGTACCTGCTGCGCCAGACCTATGAGCTCAAGGGTGGCGAGACCATCCTGTTCCACGCCGCTGCCGGTGGCGTGGGCTCCCTGGCCTGCCAATGGGCCAAGGCGCTGGGCGTCAAGCTGATCGGTACGGTCAGCTCGCCGGAAAAAGCCGCGCTGGCCAAATCCCTCGGTGCCTGGGAAACCATCGACTACAGCAAGGAAAACGTCGCACAGCGCGTCCTGGAATTGACCGACGGCAAAAAGGTCCCGGTGGTGTACGACGGCGTCGGCAAGGACACTTGGCTGACCTCTTTGGACAGCGTGGCACCACGCGGCCTGGTGGTGAGCTTCGGTAACGCGTCAGGCGCGGTGGACGGGGTGAACCTGGGGATTCTGGCAGCCAAGGGCTCGCTGTACGTGACCCGCCCGACCCTGGCGACCTACGCCAGCAACCCGAAAGACTTGCAGGCCATGGCTGACGACCTGTTTTCGATGATCAAGAGCGGCAAGGTGCGCATTGATATCAATCAGCGGTTTGCGCTGGCGGATGCGGCCAAGGCGCAGACGGAGCTGTCGGGGCGTCGCACCACCGGGTCGACCATTCTGCTGCCGTAAGGCTTGAGGGTGCCATCGCCAGCAAGCCGGCTAAAGCGGGCCTGCCGGCGATGGGCACGATGCGCCCTCAGGACGGCCGCACCACCTCACCGGTTGCCAGGTTTCGAATCAGGCTCGGGTTCTTGCGCCCACCCAGGGCGCCGCCCAATACCAGGTCCACCTGGCCGCGGAAGTACTGCTCCACGCGAATTCGCGTGCGCGCGGCAGGACGGCCTTGAGGATTGGCCGACGTCGAAATCAACGGCCCGACCAGCGAACACAGGTCCCGCACCAGTGGGTGGTCGGTGACGCGCAACGCGACGGTGTCGTGCATCCCGGTCACCCATTCCGGCAACAGATCCTGGTGGGGCACCAGCCAGGTGTTCGGCCCCGGCCAAGTGCTGGCCATGCGGTCGATCCAGTCCTGCGGGAAGTCTTCGAAGAGAAAATCGAACTGGCGAATGTTGTCCGCCACCAGGATCAGGCCCTTGTCTACCGAGCGGTTTTTGATCGCGAGCAGACGGTCGACTGCCTCTTCATTCCACGGATCGCAGCCCAAGCCCCACACCGCCTCGGTTGGGTAGGCGATCACCGCGCCTGCGCGAATTTCTCGTGCGGTTTCCAGCACACGCCACCTGTTGACCATTGCTCACTCTCCGGACTAAAGCTCTGCGCAGTTTACCGATCTTCGTTACAAAACCTAGCAGCGCGCAAGCCAGCGCCCGCTTTCGCAGATCACCTGGCCTTCCAGCTCCAGCTCCGTCAGGGTCGCCAACACCTGGGACAGCGGGCGCCCGCTGGCAATCGCCAACCCCTCACTGGTGTGAGGCGCCGCGTGCAGCAGCGCCACAAGCGGATGCACCACCGGTATCGGCACCGGGCGAGACAACGCCTGCCAGCCGCGCAACCCTTCCAGAATGTGCTCGATGGTTTCCACCAGTACCGCGCCGTCGCGGATCAACTGGTGGCAGCCCTTGGCGCCGGGATGATGGATAGAGCCCGGAATCGCATACACCTCACGCCCCTGTTCAGCCGCCAGTTTCGCCGTAATCAACGAGCCGCTGGCGATGCTGGCTTCCACCACCAGTACGCCCAGGGACAGGCCGCTGATGATTCGGTTGCGTCGTGGAAAGTTGGCCGCATGGGGCGCGGCATCCAGCGCAAACTCGGAAACCACTGCGCTGCCATGGGCAATCATCGCTTCTGCCAGGCGTTTGTGGCGCTGTGGATAAAAATTTTCCAGCCCCGTGCCGAGCACGCCGATGGTCTGGCCGCCGACGTCCAATGCCGCTTGATGAGCCGCACCGTCGATGCCCAACGCCAGGCCACTGGTGATGACAAAACCGGCGCTTGCCAGGCTGCGGGAAAAGGCAGCGGCGGTGTCCATGCCTGGGCGTGATGCACGGCGACTGCCGACCATCGCCAACTGCGGTTTTTCCAGGATCCCGGGGTCGCCTGCGACGAATAAAAGCGGCGGCGCATCGTCGATCTGGGCAAGCAAGGCGGGGTAGTCCGGCTGGTCCCACATCAGCAAATGCTGGGCCGGGTGCTCAAGCCAGCCCAATGCCCGGCTGGCACCGTCGCGGATCTCGTGACTGCGCCGAGCCTCGGCGCTGATGGCTGGCAAACCCAGGGAACGCCAGGCACTGGCCGGCGCGCTGATCGCCTTTGAGGCCGAGCCGAATGCCTCGATCAATAAGCGAAAACGCTTCGGGCCCACCTCCGGCAGCCTGTGCAAGCGTAGTCGGGCTTCCAGTTCTGAAGGGGATATTTCACTGCTGTTTATCGGATACATCTGATCATCCTTGACCGGAACAAGCTGTGGATAACTCTGTTGGTAACTTATTTAGCAGGCTATTTATTGCGTTTGATCAGCACTCTCGAAACGATCCATTACGGCCAGGGGTCGGGAAGCACTGAGCACCAGGCCATAACTGAGCTTTTCATAGGTGCGAAACACCAACAGCGTGCCGGCACGTTCGTCCGGTAGCGTGACCGGTGCGCCAGTCAGGGTGTCGCGCACAGTCGCGCCGGCCTTGATCAATGTCAGCAGTTGGCCTTCGACCACACCGTCACGGCGGCCTTTGTTCAGGGTGACGGCATCCAGCACGCCGATCTGGGTCACGCCCCTGGGGATATCGATGATCTGTCCCGCAATGAACGGCGCCGATCGGGATGCGCCAAAGTTGGCCGGATCGATGGCAGGTTGGACGCGCAGCAAGCGATCGCCAGGCCGGACCTCCTGGGTGACCCGATGCACGGCGAGGGTGGTGAGATCACCTGCGGTTACAAATTGTGCGGTGCCGATGTCATCGACGTTGATACCCAGCAGCTCCTGGGTGTGCGGATCGGTGTAAGCCTTGCCGCGTCGCACGATTGCATAACCCGGCTGGGCAGGATCCAGGTCGCCCCGGGCATGCACGTGCTCGTCATGGGCGCCCAATACCCGGCCGTTGCCGGCGGCGACAATATAGGGCGCGGTGTCCAGGTCGGTGGGCGAATCAAGAATGCGGTTGTGCAACAAAAAGCGCTGGATGGCCTGATAGGCCGGCGGATCCAGGCGCTGGACGGGTGCAGGAAGCAGGGCCATGGCAAGCGGGGCCCACAGCAGCAAGACGAGTAGCGATTTCCTCATGGGGTGAATCTCCTTTATTATGTGCGTTCGCGTGAAATGCCATAGCCTTCGCGGCTTGCGAGCCTTTCACACCGGCTGTCTGGGTCCATCCCAACGCCGATTTGCCTCTACCTCACATGTGCAGCAATTACGCTTATGGCTATTTTGAACATCCTCGAATTCCCCGACTCGCGCCTGCGCACGATCGCCAAACCGGTGGCCGTAGTGGACGACAAGGTTCGTCAGTTGGTCGATGACATGTTTGAAACAATGTATGAAGCCCCGGGCATCGGCCTCGCCGCGACCCAGGTCAACGTGCATCAGCGCGTCGTGGTCATGGACCTGTCGGAAGACCGCAGCGAACCGAGGGTGTACATCAATCCCGAGTTCGAACCACTGACCGACGAAATGGGCGAATACCAGGAAGGCTGCCTGTCGGTGCCGGAGTTCTACGAGAACGTCGAACGCCCGCTGCGCGTGAAGATCAAGGCCCTGGACCGCGACGGCAAGCCGTTCGAGCTGATTGCCGAAGGCCTGCTGGCAGTCTGCATCCAGCACGAATGCGACCACCTCAACGGCAAGCTGTTTGTCGATTACCTGTCCACGCTCAAACGTGACCGGATCAAGAAGAAGCTGGAAAAAAAGCATCGCCAGCAAGCTTGATGCCCTTCTTCCAAAGGCTTGCTGCGGCAAGCCTTTTTCTTTTGTGACTGCTTTTAACCGAGACCTCCCATGACCGAGCCATTGCGCATTGTTTTTGCCGGCACCCCCGAATTCGCCGCCGAACACCTCAAGGCGCTGCTTGCCAGCCCCTATGACATCGTCGCGGTGTACACCCAGCCGGATCGCCCGGCCGGTCGCGGGCAAAAACTGATGCCGAGCCCGGTCAAGCAACTGGCGCTCGAGCACAACATTGCTGTGCTGCAACCGCCGACCCTGCGCAATGCCGAGGCCCAGGCCGAACTGGCCGCGCTGCAGCCGGATTTGCTGGTCGTGGTCGCTTATGGCCTGATCCTGCCGCAAGCGGTGCTGGATATTCCACGCCTGGGTTGCATCAACAGCCATGCATCGCTGCTGCCGCGCTGGCGCGGTGCAGCGCCGATCCAACGCGCCGTGGAAGCCGGCGACCGTGAAAGCGGCGTCACCGTGATGCGCATGGAGGCTGGCCTGGACACCGGCCCGATGCTGCTCAAAGTCACCACCCCGATCACCGCCGAAGACACTGGCGGCAGCCTGCACGACCGCCTGGCCGAACTGGGCCCGCCTGCCGTGATCCAGGCCATCGCCGGGCTCGCCGCCGGTACCCTGGAAGGCGAAGTGCAGGACGACAGCCTGGCCACCTACGCCCACAAGCTGAACAAGGACGAGGCGCGCATCGACTGGAACCGCCCGGCCGTGGAGCTGGAGCGCCTGGTGCGCGCGTTCAACCCGTGGCCGATCTGCCACAGCAGCCTTAATGGCGAAGCCCTGAAGGTATTGGCCGCCACCCTGGCCGACGGTAAAGGTGCTCCCGGTGAAATCATCGGCGCCAGCAAGGACGGCCTGTTGGTCGCCTGTGGTGAGCAGGCGCTGTGCCTGACCCGTCTGCAATTGCCCGGGGGCAAGGCGCTTAATTTCAGCGATTTGTTCAACAGCCGTCGTGAGAAATTTGCCCTGGGCACGCTTCTCGGGGTGGTCGCGCAATGAATCCGCGTCTGGCCGCCGCCAAGGCTCTCGCCGCCGTCCTCAACGGCAAGGCTTCGCTGAACAGTTCGTTGCCCACGCAACTGGATAAGGTCGACGACCGCGACCGTGGCTTCACCCAGGACCTGGCCTTCGGCACTGCACGCTGGCAGCCGCGCTTGTCGGCGCTGGCGGCCAAGCTGCTGCAAAAGCCCTTCAAGGCGGCGGATGCCGATGTCGAAGCATTGCTGCTGGTGGGCCTCTACCAGTTGCTCTACACCCGCGTGCCGGCCCACGCGGCCATCGGCGAAACCGTCGGTTGCGCCGATAAACTGAAAAAGCCCTGGGCCAAGGCGCTGCTCAATGCCGTACTGCGCCGCGCCCAGCGTGAAAGCGAAGCACTGCTGGCCGAGCTGGAGCATGACCCGGTGGTGCGCACCGCCCACCCGCGCTGGCTGCAAAAGTCCCTGAAAGCCTTCTGGCCCGAGCAATGGGAAGCCATTTGCGCGGCCAACAATGCACACCCGCCGATGATCCTGCGGGTCAACCGTCGCCATCACCACCGGGACAGCTACCTGCAACTGCTGGCGGACGCGGGCATTGGCGCTACTGCCTGCGTGTACAGCGTCGACGGCATTGTTCTCGACGCCGCCACCGATGTGCGCAGCCTGCCGGGCTTTGCCGAAGGCTGGATCAGCGTGCAGGACGAAGCCGCGCAACTGGCCGCCGACCTGCTCGACCTGGCCCCCGGCCAGCGCGTGCTGGACGCCTGCTGCGCGCCTGGCGGTAAGACTTGTCACATTCTTGAGGTCGAAAAAGACCTCGCCGGTGTGGTCGCCGTCGACCTGGAAGCCAAGCGCCTGGTGCGCGTGCGGGAAAACCTCGCACGCCTGGGCCTGAGTGCCGAGCTGATCGCCGCCGACGGCCGCGACACCGCCACCTGGTGGGACGGCAAGCCGTTCCAGCGCATCCTGCTCGACGCCCCCTGTTCCGCCACCGGCGTGATCCGTCGCCACCCGGACATCAAGCTGACCCGCCAACCCGACGACATCGCCGCCCTGGCCGTGCTGCAAGGCGAGTTGCTCGACGCACTGTGGCCGACCCTTGAAGTCGGCGGCATCCTGCTCTACGCCACCTGCTCGACCTTGCCCACCGAAAACACCGAGGTGATCCAAGCCTTCCTCGCCCGCACCAGCGGTGCGCGTGAGCTCGATCTCGCCACGGCCGCCGGCATCAAGCAACCCCATGGTCGCCAATTGCTTGCACAGGAAGGCGGACACGACGGCTTCTATTACGCCAAACTGATCAAGATTGCCGCCGCGCGCGGCTGAATGGGTTTAAGGGAGTGACCGGATGAAAATCATCATCCTTGGGGCAGGGCAGGTCGGTGGCACGCTGGCCGAACATTTGGCCAGTGAAGCCAACGACATCACTGTGGTCGACACCGATGCCGAACGCCTGCGCAACCTTGGCGACCGCCTGGACATCCGCACCGTGCAGGGCCGCGCGTCATTTCCGACGGTGCTGCGCCAGGCCGGCGCCGACGACGCCGACATGCTGGTGGCGGTGACCAACAGCGACGAGACCAATATGGTCGCCTGCCAGGTCGCCCACACCCTGTTCCACACCCCGACCAAAATCGCCCGCGTGCGTGAGGCGGCTTACCTGACCCGTGCCGGGCTTTTCGACAACGACGCGATTCCAGTGGACGTGCTGATCAGCCCGGAACAGGTGGTGACCCACTACATCAAGCGCCTGATCGAAATTCCCGGGGCCTTGCAGGTGATCGACTTCGCCGAGGGCAAGGCCCAACTGGTGGCGGTGAAGGCCTACTACGGCGGTCCGTTGGTGGGCCAGCAATTACGCCAGCTGCGCGAACACATGCCGAATGTGGAAACCCGCGTGGCGGCGATCTTCCGCCGCGACCGACCGATCCTGCCCCAGGGAGACACCGTGATCGAGGCCGACGACGAAGTATTTTTCATCGCTGCCAAAGCCAATATTCGTGCGGTGATGAGCGAAATGCGCCGGCTGGACGAGACCTACAAACGCATCGTCATCGCCGGTGGCGGGCAGATTGGCGAGCGCCTGGCCGAAGCCATCGAGAGCCGCTATCAGGTCAAGATCATCGAGATGAATCCTGCACGCTGCCGGCACTTGTCCGACACCCTCGACAGCACCGTCGTCCTCCAAGGCAGCGCCTCGGACCGTGACCTGCTGATGGAGGAGAACATCGCCGACGCCGATATCTTCCTGGCGCTGACCAACGATGACGAGGCCAACATCATGTCGTCCTTGCTGGCCAAGCGATTGGGCGCCAAGAAGGTGATGACCATCATCAACAACCCGGCCTATGTCGACCTGATCCAGGGCGGCGATATCGACATCGCCATCAGCCCGCAGCTGGCGACCATCGGCACCTTGCTTGCCCACGTGCGCCGTGGCGATATCGTCAGCGTGCACTCCCTGCGCCGTGGCGCGGCGGAAGCCATCGAGGCGATTGCCCACGGCGACGCGAAATCGAGCAAGGTGATCGGCAAGGCCATCCGCGATATCGGCCTACCGCCGGGCACCACCATTGGTGCGATCATTCGTGACGAAGAAGTGATCATTGCCCACGACGACACGGTGATCGCCACGGGTGACCATGTGATCCTGTTCCTGGTGGACAAGAAACATATCCGTGATGTGGAGAAGTTGTTCCACGTGGGGCTGAGCTTTTTCTGATCAACACATTCAGCTGAGCCTGCCGCCCTCATCGCGGGCAAGCCCGCTCCCACAGGAGATCGCGCTCCTGCTATGGAAGCGGGTTTGCCCGCGAGGGCGTTATTGAAAACCCGACCTAGCTAAAGGATGCACAGCCATGCTCGAATCCCTGGAAAAAATGCTCGCCAAGGGTGTGGATAACTCATTGCTGCGGTTTGGTTTGGGCAAGGGTTATCTGGATCTGAAGGACAACGCCAAGGCGGCGGAGCATTTGCACAAGTGCGTCGAATTTGATCCGAAGTATTCGGCGGCGTGGAAGTTGTTGGGCAAGGCGCATCAGGCCAACGGTGACAGTGCCGCAGCACGACAGGCGTGGGAAAAGGGGATCGAAGCGGCCCAGGCCCATGGCGACAAGCAGGCTGAGAAAGAGATGACGGTGTTCCTGAAGAAACTTGATCGCCAGGGGTGAATGGAGATCAAACATGTGGGAGCGGGCTTGCTCGCGAATGCGGTGTATCAGCTACCTATTCAGTGACTGACACTGCGCTTTCGCGAGCAAGCCCGCTCCCACATTGGTTTTGCATCGATCTTGAGTCAGCCGTGAATCAATACCACCGCGCCTCGCCCGGCGGGCGTTTCTTGAAGCGCTTCATGCTCCACATGTACTGGCTCGGGTAGGCGCCGACATAACGCTCCACCACCTTGCTCATCGCCGCGCAGGAGGTGGCAGTGTCGGTGCTGTACATGTCTTCCGGCGCCGCTTCCAAGATCACTTTGTAACCCGAGCCGTCCGGCAGCCGCAGGGCATGCAGGAACACGCCGACGGCCTTGTGCCCCGCCAACATGTTCGGCACGAACTTGCTGGTCAGGGCCTGGGTGGCGAAGAACGGTACGAAGATACCGGCCGACTCCGCCGGCTCCGGATCGGCAGGGATGCCCACCTGGCCGCCTTTGCGCACTTCCTTGATCACACTGAGGATGCCTTCCTTGGTGGAGGCCGCCACGCGGTTACCCAATTGCACGCGCTGTTTGCGCAGCAATTCGTCCACGGCCTTGAGCTTGGGCGGACGGTAAAAGATGATCGGTTTGCACTGGCTGCAATAGAAGTGGTTCAACACCTCCCAGTTGCCCAGGTGGCTGGTGATACCGACCACGCCCTTGCCCGAGGCCAGGGCTTCATGCAGCACTTCCAGGCCTTCGACTTCGCGCACCAGGTCGATGGAGCGCTGGGCCGGCCAGATCCAGGCGCAGGCGCTTTCGGTCAGCGACTTGCCGATGTCCATCAGGCTGCGACCGACCAGGCGTTCGCGCTCGACCGGGTCCATCTCGGGGAAGCATTTGGAGAGGTTGATCCGCACCGTGTCGCGAGAGCGGTTGGGGGTCTTCCACATGATCCAGCCAATCGCCGTGCCGACCGCTTGAACCGCGCGCCAGGGCAATAGGGCAAATAACCGAAGAGCGCCTACCAGCAAGGCGCCTTTAAACTTTTCCACAGGTCACTCCTGATCGTGTGTGGTGCGCAAAGCGGCCATTCTAACCGGCGTTGGCCAAGTCCGCGTAACGGTCGCAATCCTGAGTGTGGTCCATGACCATGCCCGAGGCCTGCATGAACGCGTAACAGATGGTCGGGCCGACGAAGGTGAACCCGGCTTTTTTCAGGGCGCGGCTCATGGCCTCAGCCTCCGGCGTAATGGCCGGGACCTGGCTGCGGTCCTTGAAATGATTGACCTTGGACACGCCGCCCACAAACGACCACAGAAACTCCACCGGGTCCTCCAGCGCCAGCCAGGCAGCGGCATTGCGTCGGGTGGCGTTGAGCTTGAGGCGATTGCGCACGATGCCCGGGTCGAGCATCAGCGCTTCGATTTCTGCATCGGTCAACTGTGCCAGGCGCTGGGCATCAAAGCCGAACAAGACCTTTCGATAATGCTCGCGTTTGCGTAAAACGGTGATCCAGGACAGGCCCGCCTGGAACCCTTCGAGCAAAAGCAACTCGAACAAACCCTGCGCATCGCGCAGCGGCGTTCCCCACTCTTGATCGTGATAAGCCATGTACAGCGGATCTTCAGAACACCAAAAGCAGCGTGGCATAAGGCTCCAGGGAGTGGTGGCAGGGCCGAATCGGGTATACTCCCGCTCTTTAAATCGCAGCCCAAGTAACAGGTGAATTTCGTGAGCCAGCCTACGCCAGCCGTGCGTACCTTCCAAGACTTGATCCTCGCCCTCCAGCAATACTGGGCCGAGCAAGGTTGTGTGGTACTTCAGCCCTACGATATGGAAGTAGGCGCCGGCACTTTCCACACCGCTACCTTCCTGCGGGCCATCGGCCCGGAAACCTGGAACGCCGCTTATGTGCAGCCCAGTCGTCGCCCGACTGACGGCCGCTACGGCGAAAACCCGAACCGTCTGCAGCACTACTACCAGTTCCAGGTAGTCCTGAAGCCGAACCCGGACAACTTCCAGGAACTGTACCTGGGCTCGTTGAAACATGTCGGCCTGGACCCGCTGGTCCACGACATCCGTTTCGTCGAAGACAACTGGGAATCGCCAACCCTGGGCGCCTGGGGCCTGGGCTGGGAAGTCTGGCTCAACGGCATGGAAGTGACCCAGTTCACCTACTTCCAGCAAGCGGGCGGCATCGAGTGCTACCCGGTGACCGGCGAGATCACCTACGGTCTCGAGCGCCTGGCCATGTACCTGCAAGGCGTGGATTCGGTCTACGACCTGGTGTGGGCTGACGGCCCGTTCGGCAAAGTCACCTACGGCGACGTGTTCCACCAGAACGAAGTGGAGCAATCCACCTACAACTTCGAACATGCCAACGTCGACAAGCTGTTCGAACTGTTCGACTTCTATGAAAGCGAAGCCAAGCGCCTGATCGAACTCGACCAGCCGCTGCCGTTGCCGAGCTATGAAATGGTGTTGAAGGCGTCCCATACCTTCAACCTGCTGGATGCTCGCCGTGCCATCTCGGTAACCGCGCGCCAGCAATACATCCTGCGTGTGCGCACCCTGGCGCGTTCCGTCGCCCAAGCCTACCTGCTGGCTCGCGCCAAGCTGGGCTTCCCGATGGCTACCCCGGATTTGCGTGATGAAGTGTTGGCTAAGCTGGAGGCTGCACAATGAGTGCTCAAGATTTTCTGGTTGAACTGGGCACCGAAGAGCTGCCACCCAAGGCACTCAATACTCTGGCCGACGCGTTTCTGGCCGGTATCGAAAAAGGCCTGCACAGCGCTGGCCTGAAGTTTGAAGCGAAAAAAGTCTACGCCGCGCCACGTCGCCTGGCCGTATTGCTGACCGCGCTGGAAACCCAGCAGCCAGACCGTAACATCAACCTGGACGGCCCACCGCGCCAGGCCGCTTTCGATGCTGACGGCAACCCGACCCAAGCGGCCCTGGGCTTTGCCAAGAAGTGTGGCGTCGAGCTGAGCGAAATCGATCAGAGCGGCCCGAAACTGCGTTTCAGCCAGGTCATCAAGGGCAAGCCAACGGCCAGCCTGTTGCCGACCATCGTGGAAGATTCCCTGAACGACCTGCCGATCCCCAAGCGCATGCGCTGGGGCGCGCGCAAGGAAGAGTTCGTGCGTCCGACCCAATGGCTGGTGATGCTGCTCGGTGACCAGGTCATCGACTGCACGCTCCTTGCCCAGAAGGCCGGCCGTGATTCCCGTGGCCACCGCTTCCACCATCCGCAGAGCGTGCGCATCACCTCGCCGGCCAACTACCTCGACGACTTGCGTGCAGCCTACGTGCTGGCCGATGCCAACGAGCGTCGCGAGCTGATCAGCAAGCGCACTGAAGAGCTGGCCCGCCTGCAGGAAGGCACCGCTATCGTGCCGCCAAGCCTGCTCGACGAAGTGACCGCGCTGGTTGAATGGCCGGTGCCGCTGGTGTGCTCGTTCGAAGAGCGTTTCCTCGACGTGCCGCAAGAGGCGTTGATCACCACCATGCAGGACAACCAGAAGTACTTCTGCCTGCTGGACGTGGATGGCAAGTTGCTGCCGCGCTTTATCACCGTGGCCAACATCGAGAGCAAGGACCCACAGCAGATCATCGCCGGTAACGAGAAAGTCGTGCGCCCGCGCCTGACCGACGCCGAGTTCTTCTTCAAGCAAGACAAGAAGCAGAAGCTCGAAGACTTCAACCTGCGCCTGCAAAACGTGGTGTTCCAGGAAAAACTCGGCAGCGTCTACGACAAAGCCGTGCGCGTCTCCAAGCTGGCCGCCTACATCGCGCCACGCATTGGTGGGGATGCTGCCTGGGCTGCGCGTGCAGGCTTGCTGTCCAAGTGCGACCTGGCCACCGAGATGGTCGGCGAGTTCCCGGAGATGCAAGGTGTTGCCGGCTACTACTACGCCCTCAACGACGGAGAGCCGGACGATGTCGCCCTGGCGTTGAACGAGCAGTACATGCCGCGCGGTGCCGGCGCTGAACTGCCGACCACCCTGACCGGTGCAGCCGTGGCGATCGCCGACAAGCTGGACACCCTCGTGGGTATCTTCGGTATCGGCATGTTGCCTACCGGCAGCAAAGACCCGTATGCCCTGCGCCGTGCGGCCCTGGGCGTGCTGCGTATCCTGATCGACAAGAAGCTGGACCTCGACCTGACCCAGGCCGTGGTGTTCGCGGTCGGCCAGTTCGGCGGCAAGGTCAAGCAGGCCGGCCTGGCCGAGCAAGTCCTGGAGTTCGTGTTCGACCGCCTGCGTGCGCGTTACGAAGACGAAGGCGTGGATGTCTCGGTGTACCTGTCGGTACGTGCCCTGCAGCCGGGTTCGGCGCTGGACTTCGACCAGCGCGTACAAGCCGTGCAGGCCTTCCGCAAACTGCCTGAGGCCGATGCCCTGGCCGCCGTGAACAAGCGCGTGTCGAACCTGCTGAGCAAGGCCGAAGGCCTGGGCAACGCCGATGTCGACCCTGGCCTGTTTGCCGATGCCAAGGAGTTCTCGCTGAACTCGGCCATTGCCAAGGCAGAGAACGCCGTGAAGCCGCTGATCGCCGAACGCAACTACGCCGAAGCCCTGGCGCGCCTGGCCACCTTGCGTGAGCCGGTGGATGCGTTCTTCGAAGCGGTGATGATCAATGCCGAAGACGCGGGTGTACGCAAAAACCGCTACGCCATGCTGGCGCGTCTGCGTGGCCTGTTCATCAATATCGCCGACATTTCCGTACTGGGCTGATCATGTTGAAACTGCTGATTCTCGATCGGGACGGGGTGATCAACTACGACTCCGACGCTTACATCAAGTCGGTGGCGGAGTGGATTCCACTGCCCGGCTCGATCGAGGCCATCGCGCAGTTGAGCAAAGCCGGCTGGACGGTGGCCATCGCCACCAATCAGTCCGGCATCGCCCGCGGTTACTACGACATCGCCACCCTGGACGCCATGCACGCGCGCTTGCGCACGTTAGTGGCCGAGCAGGGCGGTGAGGTGGGGCTGGTGGTGTACTGCCCCCACGGGCCGGATGAGGGCTGCGATTGCCGCAAACCCAAGCCTGGCATGTTGAAAACCATTGCAGAACATTACAAGGTGCCCTTGGCTGGGCTATGGTTCGTCGGGGACAGCCTCGGTGACCTGGAGGCGGCCAAAGCCGTCGACTCTCAGCCAGTTTTGGTTAAGACCGGGAAAGGCGAAAAGACCCAGGCGAAAAACCTGCCGGTAGGCACCTTGATTTTTGACGATCTGGCGGCGGTTGCCGCAGAACTTATCAACAACTAGCCGCCCTCGACTTCCTGACCAAGGACCGTTCGGGAGTGCGCTTTTAACAGGCGGGCGTTGTCCCGCAACGGTAAATGCCGCCATGTCGATTTTGCAGGCCATCAGAACCTTTTTCTTTTACCTGCTGTTGGGCACCAGTTCTTTCCTCTGGTGCACCCTGAGCTTTTTTATCGCGCCTTTCCTGCCGTTTAAGGCGCGCTATCGTTTTATCAACGTCTATTGGTGTCGCTGCGCGTTGTGGCTGACCAAGGTGTTCCTCAATATCCGTTTCGAGGTGAAGGGCGCCGAAAACGTGCCGGACCAGCCGTGCGTGATTCTGTCGAACCACCAGAGCACCTGGGAGACGTTCTTTCTCTCGGCGTACTTCTCGCCCCTGAGCCAGGTGCTCAAGCGTGAGCTGCTGTACGTGCCGTTCTTCGGCTGGGCCATGGCCATGTTGCGTCCCATCGCGATTGACCGTGACAACCCCAAGGCGGCGCTCAAGCACGTGGCCAAGAAGGGCGACGAGCTGCTCAAGGACGGCGTGTGGGTGTTGATCTTCCCCGAGGGTACCCGCGTGCCCTACGGCACCGTAGGCAAGTTCTCACGCGGTGGTACCGCGTTGGCAGTCAACGCCCACCTGCCGGTCTTGCCGATTGCGCATAACGCCGGCAAGTACTGGCCAAAGACCGGCTGGGCCAAGCGTGAGGGCACCATCACCGTAGTGATTGGCGAACCGATGTATGCAGAAGGTGAAGGCCCGCGCGCCATTGCCGCGCTGAATGACCGTGCTGCGGCCTGGAATGAAGCGCAGCAGCGGGCCATGGGTTCGCTGCCGCCAGAGCCGGTTGTGGTCGACACACCGGTGGTATGAGCATCTGTGGATAACCTGTGTACGGTTTGTTGGCGAATTAGTCTTTTTGACTTATAAGAAGCTGATTTACTTACATATTTCCCAAGCTCATAAAATAGCGGAAAAGGTGCATAAGTTTTTCTCGCAGAAAAAAACCGGTCCTTGGGACCGGTTTTTTATGCACAGCAGGAAAGTGGGTTTTCTCACTCGTCCCACAGCGGCAACTGCAGGCTGAACGTGGTGCCTATACCGACCACGCTTTCGCAACTGATCCGCCCTCCATGACGCTCGAGAACGGCTTTGACCATGGTCAGGCCCAGCCCCAGGCCTTCACTGCCCTGCGCGGAATCGAAGCGTCGGTACTGGCTGAACAGCTCCGGTAAATCTTGCGCAGCGATCCCCGGCCCCTGGTCGCTGATGCGGCATTCCAACCAACCTTGCACAGTGGCGTGACTCAGCCGGACGGTGGTACCCGACGGGGAGTATTTGATCGCGTTCTCCAGCACGTTGAACAACGCGCGCGTGAGCAACGATTGATCGGCCCACACCATGCCCTCATCGGCTTCATCCAGGTCGTGCACCAAGTGAATGCCCTTGAGCTGGGCGATCAACGCGACTTGGTCGAAGGCATCCATCACCAGCATCGCGAACAGGGTCGGCTGGAATTGATAGCCATCAGCCTCGGCTTTTGCCAGCTGTACGAACGACTCGGTAAGGCTCAAGGCGCGTCGTACCTGCTGTTCGATCTGGGCGAATACCGGTGACTCGCCGTTGTGCACATCCAGCAACGCGAGGATCGCCGAGTGCGGCGCGCGCAGGTCATGGGACAGGAAGCGCAGCATGGTCTCGCGATGCTGCTGGGCATCACGCTCCTTGCTCAGGTCCGTCAGGCTCAACAGCCAACCGAGTGCGACATCACCTTCTGCCGGCAGCAAGGGGGCCAGCTCCATGCGCAGGCTGCGCTGGCGGATATCTCGGAACTCGACGAGTTCGAGTGCGGACAGGGCAGGGCGCACACCATTGTGCAGCGGTGGATAACCGAGGTCGGCGAGTTGTTCGATGAGGTTTTCGTTGACCAGGTCATTGCCGAACACCTCACGGGCAATGCGATTTGCCAGCAAAATATTGCCGCCGGGGTCGGTAATCAGGGTGGCTACCGGTAAGCACTCCAGGCCATCGGCCATAAAGCGCCGCGTATCTCGCGTGCGGCTCACGGCTTGCTCCAGCGCGAAGATACGCCCCTGCAAAACATCGCCGTGGCTGGCGGGCGCGCGCCGGCGCTCGGGGAGCACTTTGGGCTCGTTATCCAGCCGCGCCAGCTCCCAGCCAAAATAGGCGAGGATCGCGCTCAGGCGCCGCCAGTTCCAGATCAGGTAGCTCAGTAACAAACCAATCAAGCAGGCCGCCGGCGACCACCAGTGGCCCAGGCGCAGCAGCGCCCAGGCACCGAACAACGCCGTGGCCATGCAGCTCAGGGTCATCCATAGCGCATAGCGCGGGCGGTACAGCAACAATCCCAGCAACAATGCGACCAGCGACGTCGCCAGGGTTGCCGCCAGCCATGCGGGCACGTCAACGATGCTTCGCCCTTGCAGCAAGCCATTGAGCACATTGGCCTGGATCTCTACGCCGGCCGTGGTGCCAACGGTGGAGGAGAGGGGCGTGACGAATCGATCGCCCATTCCGGAGGCCGTGGCGCCCACGAGAATCAGACGGTCGCGCAGTTGCTCGGGAGGCACCTCACCGTTTAATACACTGACGTAGGACACACTAGGGAAATGCGTGTGGGGCGCGATGAACGGGATGCGAATGGCATGCTCCCGGTGCCAGTGTTGATCGACCGGCTCACGTGCCTCTCCCGGCATCGGCGACTTCTCACCGCTCATCTCATAGGCCAGCCATGCCAACTGCGCAACGGCAGCATCCGGTGGGCCCTCGCGCATATACAAGCTGCGCACCACGCCGTCGTTGTCGGCTTCCACGTTGATATGGCCGACACCCCTGGCACATTTCAGCAGCGCCGACATTTGCTCGCCTGGCCGGCTGTAGCTGGCGGTGCTATCGCGCAACAGTGGCAACAACACGTTACCGGCGTTGCACACGGCATCGGCCAGGCGTTTGTCATTAACGGGGTTGCCGGGCTCGCTGAAGATCACATCAAACAGGATGCCAGCGGGTTGTGCGGCATTCAGGCGGTCGATGAGGTCGGCGTGCAAACTGCGCGGCCAAGGCCATTGACCGAGCTTTTTCAGGCTTTGATCGTCAATCGTCACCAGCAAAATACGCGGGTCCACCGGCAGTGGGGTCAGCCGACGCAGGCTGTCATATAACGGGTTGTTCAAGGCAAGGCCGGGGCTCAGTGACAGATAGGCCGTGATCGGCAGCAGCAGTAAACCGATCCACAGCCACTCGCGGACCAGGCCATGGAACAAGCGCTGGGCGTGGGTGGGCTGGCGTTTCTCGGGCTTGCCCCAGAGCATCATCGGTCAGCCACCGGTAGCCTGCGCCTGTGCGGCGGGAGGGTAGTAGAAAATGTCATAGACCCCGGGTTCTCCTTCCAGTCCGTGGGCGTCATACGCCGACAAACGCACGTGATAAAACGACGCCTTGAGCCCAGTGAAGCTCATTTTCGGCTCACTGGAGAAGTTTTCCTGCTTGATGTTCATGAAGGCTTTATCAGTCGCCACCTGGGCGCGATAACGTTGCGCGCCCGCCAATGGCCGCAGGTATAGACGCCAGACGGGCGCGTCGCCTTTCTGCCCATCCTGGCCAATGAGTTTCGGCGCGGGCAGCAACGCTAACGGCTCAAGCTCGCCTTGTTTCTTGAACAGCAGCCCTTGTCGCGCGCCGACCTTTACTTCGCTGTCAGACGGGCCAGCCTTGCTGTCACGGTTGACCGCGACCTGGCCGTCGAGTACTTCGAGCACCGATTGCTCACCATCGTCGCGCACTCGAAAATGTGTGCCACGTACCCCCAGCACGCCCACCGGCGTGACGATCTGGAAGCGATCATAATCGGTGGCCCGCTTGATCACATACGCTTCGGCCTGGCCTTGTTCGAGCATCACTTGGGGGATCAACTGCTTCTCGTCGAGGTGCAGGCGCACCTGGGAACTGGACGGCAGCACCACCCGAGAACCGTCGCCGAGCAACAGGCTGACAAATGCCGCAGCGGATGTTCTCACCCCCTCTTGCTCATCAATGGTCATGCCCTCCTCCAAAGGCGTCACCTTGCCGCGTACATCGAGCTTCCAGGCTTGCCCGGTCAGGTGCTGGACAACAGCCGGCAACGGCTGCGCACGGCACAGGGTATGGTCATCGATATAGGCCGGCCGCGCTTTGGCCGATGCACCCGCAACCCCTACCGCCAGGATCAACAGTGAGGGAAGGGCGCGAAGCATTGAATGGGGGGAAAGCGTCATGGTTCTCATCAATGTCCAGGTTCCAGAGGACGTCTGACATCGGCACGCGGGCATTTACGGCAGCGTATGTGTCGGCTGATCCTTTTACTTACCCTCGGGAGCCGGTATCTTTCCCACAGAGGTACCCAGGACTTTCAGGGGGTTACGGCCCTTTGATATCAGCGTACCGAGAGATCCAAGGGGTCGTCGAATCTGACCACAATTATTCAGATTCAATGGCCGGCAACTGCGCAGTATGTGCCGTTATTCATTGGCCGTCGGCTGCCCTATATTAAGTACAAAGGACCCTCGACATGCGTGTCGCAATACTGGATGACGAACCTGCCGAGTTGCGGCGGGTGGAACAGACACTGCGACAGATCCCCGGCACCGCGGAGCAGCCTTGGTCCCTGCATTGCTTCGAGCGTGGTGAAGACCTGCTACGCCAACTGCGCCGGGAAACCTTTGACCTGCTGATACTCGACTGGCAACTGCCCGATATCACTGGCATTGCCTTGCTGCGCTGGACCCGCGAACACATGGAATCGCCGCCCGCCGTCATCATGCTCACCAGCCGCGATGCCGAGAGCGATATCGTCACGGCGCTCAATAGCGGCGCCGACGACTACGTCAGCAAACCCTTTCGTCCCAACGAACTGAAAGCCCGTGTCTCTGCAGTGTTGCGCCGCCACGGCCTGCAGAAGTCGGCGTCCCAAGAGGTGCAAAGCTTCAACGACCTGACCTTTGACGATGCTGAACTGACGGTGACCCGAGCCGGCAAACCGATCAACCTGACCGAGCGTGAATACCGCCTGGCCAGTTGCCTGTTCGCCAACCTGGCCCGACCGCTGTCTCGCGAGTACCTCTATGAGCGCTTCTGGACTCATGAAGAAATGGTCTCGTCTCGCCCACTGGATACGCATATCTACCGGCTGCGTAACAAGCTTGGGCTGACGGCGGATCGGGGCTGGCAGCTGTTGACGATCTATGGGTATGGGTATCGATTGGAGAGTGTCGCAACGGCGCCATCGCCCAAATGAAATGGCGATGTTCCACGTGGAGCATTTAAAAAATGCCCAATAAAAAAGGCCAACGCTGAGCGTTGGCCTTTTTGTTTTTAGCGGTCTTGCCTGATCAGAAGTCCAGGTTGGACACCGCCAATGCGTTGCTTTCGATGAAGTCACGGCGAGGTTCGACCGCATCACCCATCAGGGTGTTGAAGATCTGGTCTGCGCCAATGGCGTCTTCGATGGTCACGCGCAGCATGCGACGCTGAGCCGGGTCCATGGTGGTTTCCCACAGCTGATCCGGGTTCATTTCGCCCAGACCTTTGTATCGCTGGATGGTGTGACGCTTGGTGCTTTCAGCCATCAGCCAGTCGAGGGCTTCCTTGAATTCCTTGACCTGCTTCTTGCGTTCGCCACGCTGGATATAAGCGCCGTCGTCCAGCAGGGTGCTGAGTTGCGCCCCCAGGGTTACCACGGTCTTGTAGTCATTGCTGCCGAAGAAGTCGCGGTTGAAGGTGACGTAGTTCGACAGGCCGTGGGAGATCAGTTCGACCTCTGGCAGCCAGACATTACGTTCACGGTCTTCGCGCAGACTGGCTTTATACACCAGGCCAGATTTCTCCACGGTGCGCAGGCGCACTTCGTACTGGGCCAGCCAATCCTGCATGTGAGCGTGGTCACCCAACTGCTCCAGGCTTACGGATGGCAGGTAGATGAAGTGCTCGGTCAGCTCCTGCGGATACAGGCGCGACAGACGCTTCAGAGTCTTCATCACCATGCGGAAGTCGTTAACCAGGCGCTCCAGCGCCTCACCGGAAATGCCCGGGGCTTCGTCGTTCAAGTGCAGGCTGGCATCTTCCAGGGCCGACTGCGTCATGTACTCTTCCATGGCGTCGTCGTCTTTGATGTATTGCTCTTGCTTGCCCTTTTTCACTTTGTACAACGGCGGCTGGGCGATGTAGATGTAGCCGCGCTCGATCAGCTCCGGCAGCTGACGGAAGAAGAACGTCAGCAGCAGGGTACGGATGTGCGAACCGTCGACGTCAGCATCGGTCATGATGATGATGTTGTGGTAGCGCAGCTTGTCGATGTTGTACTCGTCACGGCCGATACCGCAGCCCAATGCTGTGATCAAGGTACCGACTTCCTGAGAGGAAATCATCTTGTCGAAGCGCGCCTTCTCGACGTTGAGGATCTTGCCCTTCAACGGCAGGATCGCCTGGGTGCGACGGTTACGACCCTGCTTGGCGGAACCGCCAGCAGAGTCACCTTCCACCAGGTACAGCTCGGAGAGGGCAGGGTCCTTCTCCTGGCAGTCAGCCAGTTTGCCTGGCAGGCCGGCGATATCCAGTGCGCCTTTACGGCGGGTCATCTCGCGAGCTTTACGCGCCGCTTCACGGGCACGAGCCGCGTCGATCATCTTGCCGACAACCAGCTTGGCTTCGTTCGGGTTTTCCAACAGGAAGTCCGAGAAGTACTTGCCCATTTCCTGTTCGACGGCGGTCTTCACTTCGGAAGACACCAGCTTGTCTTTGGTCTGGGAGCTGAACTTTGGATCCGGCACTTTCACCGAAATAATCGCGGTCAGGCCTTCGCGCGCATCGTCACCGGTAGTGGCAACTTTGTGCTTCTTGGCCAAGCCTTCGGCTTCGATGTAGGTGTTCAGGTTACGCGTCAGTGCGGAACGGAAACCCACCAGGTGAGTACCACCGTCGCGCTGAGGAATGTTGTTGGTGAAGCACAACAGGTTCTCGTTGAAGCTGTCGTTCCACTGCAGGGCGATTTCCACGCCGATGCCGTCTTCGCGCTGGATGTTGAAATGGAACACCTGGTTGACCGCAGTCTTGTTGGTGTTCAGGTATTCAACAAACGCACGCAGGCCGCCTTCGTACTTGAACAGCTCTTCCTTGCCGCTGCGCTCGTCCTTGAGGACGATACCCACACCGGAGTTGAGGAAGGACAATTCACGAATCCGCTTGGCCAGGATGTCCCAGCTGAAGTGGATGTTCTTGAAGGTTTCAGCCGATGGCTTGAAGTGGATCTGAGTACCGGTCGATTCGCTGTCGCCAACGATCTTCATCGGCTCTTTCGGTACACCGTGGACATAGGTCTGTTCCCAGATCTTGCCACTGCGGCGAACGGTCAGGATCAGCTCTTCGGACAGTGCGTTCACGACGGAAACGCCCACACCGTGCAAACCGCCGGAGACTTTATAGGAGTTGTCGTCGAACTTACCGCCGGCGTGGAGCACGGTCATGATGACCTCTGCCGCCGAAACGCCTTCTTCTTTGTGCACGTCTACCGGAATACCGCGACCGTTGTCGCGCACGGTAATCGACTCATCCGGATGGATGATGATGCTGATGTCGTCGCAGTGACCGGCCAAAGCTTCGTCGATGGAGTTGTCGACCACCTCGAACACCATGTGGTGCAGACCGCTACCGTCATCAGTGTCGCCAATGTACATACCGGGACGTTTGCGTACGGCATCCAAACCTTTCAGCACTTTAATGCTGGTCGAGTCGTACGTGTTTTCTTCGCTCATGCCTTCACTCCCGATGGTCGTGGGTCTGGGTGATACGGCCTTGTTCCACGTGGAACAAAGCGACTGGCGTATCCGTGTGCCAGCCTTCCCTCAATAATTCGTGGTCTACACAGGTGATAAACACCTGGCAGCGTAATTCTTCCAACAAGCGGCATAACGCGCGGCGGTGCTGCTCGTCGAGTTCGGACGGCAAGTCATCCACCAGATAAATACACTGACCGCGGCGGGCTTGGCTAACCAAGTGGCCTTGGGCAATCCGCAGCGCACACACCACCAACTTCTGCTGACCCCGGGACAAGATGTCCGCGGCATTGTGCGCGCCCAATCTAAGACGCAAATCAGCCCGTTGAGGGCCGGCCTGGGTATGACCCATTTGCTGATCCCGCTGCAAAGACGTGGCGAGCACGGCACTGAGGTCGCGCTCTTTGTCCCAACCACGGTAATAACTCAGCGTCAGCCCCTCGAGATCTAGCAACTCGCTCAAGGTCTGCTCAAAGACTGGTTTCAAGGCTTTGATATAGGCGCGGCGGTATTCATCTATTTCGTCGCTGGCCAGGCACAGTTCCCGGTCCCAGGCCGCTTGCGAAGCGGCGTCAAGTGTACCATGCCGCAGCCACGAGTTCCGCTGCCGCAGGGCCTTCTGCAGGCGCTGCCAAGTGGCCATGAAACGCGGTTCCACGTGGAACACTCCCCAATCGAGGAATTGCCTGCGGATTTTCGGTGCACCTTCCAACAGCCGAAAGCTGTCGGGGTTGATCAGTTGCAGTGGCAGGATTTCCGCCAACTGCGCAGCGCTGCGGGCATTTTGCCCGTCGATGCGAATCTGGAACTCCCCACCGCGATCACGCGATATCCCCAGGCTGCTGTGCCCACCTTCCGCCAGTTCGACTTGGCCAAATACCGTGCACGCCAGTTGCTCGTACTGAATCACCGGTAACAGGCGCGCACTGCGAAATGAACGGGCGAGACCCAACAGGTGAATGGCTTCCAGCACGCTGGTTTTGCCACTGCCATTGGCGCCGTGGAGAATATTGATGCGGGGGGAGGGGGAGAAGGTCACCGGGTGCAGATTGCGCACCGCGGTGACCGAGACGCGACTGAGGGACATCTAGCTTCTGCTGAGCATGATTACAGGCGCATCGGCATGACAACGTAAGCCGAGTCGTCGTTGTCGGATTCCTGCACCAGGGCACTGCTGTTGGAGTCGGACAGGATCAGGCGAACCTGTTCGGTCGTCATCACACCCAGCACGTCGAGCAGATAGCTCACGTTGAAGCCGATTTCCAGCGAGCCACCGTTGTAGTCGACGCCCACTTCTTCTTCCGCTTCTTCCTGTTCCGGGTTGTTGGCCTGGATCTTCAGCTGACCATTGGCCAGTTGCAGCCGGATGCCACGGTACTTTTCGTTGGACAGAATCGCGGTACGGCTGAACGCTTCGCGCAGGGCCTGACGATCACCAATCACCAACTTGTCGCCGCCCTTAGGCAGTACACGCTCGTAATCCGGGAATTTGCCGTCAACCAACTTGGAGGTGAAGGTGAACTCGCCGGTGGTCGCACGGATGTGGTGTTGACCCAGGACGATGCTGACGTTGCCATCCGGCTCGGTGAGCAAACGCGCCAGCTCGAGGATACCTTTGCGCGGCACGATGACCTGGTGGCGATCCGGCTGGCCGATGTCGGCTTTCATCGAGCACATGGCCAGGCGGTGACCGTCAGTGGCCACGGCGCGGATGATGCCTTCGGAGACTTCCAGCAGCATGCCGTTAAGGTAGTAACGTACGTCCTGCTGCGCCATGGCGAAGCTGGTGCGTTCAATCAAACGACGCAGTTTGCTCTGCTCCAGGCTGCACGTCAGCGAGCCAGGACCTTCTTCCACGGTCGGGAAATCATTGGCTGGCAAGGTGGACAAGGTAAAGCGGCTGCGACCGGCCTTGACCACCAACTTCTGCTCATCAACCTTGATGTCGATCAGCGCGTCGTTGGGCAGGCTTTTGCAGATGTCCATCAGCTTGCGCGCCGGCACGGTGATCTCGCCAGGCTCGGCGGGTTCTTCCAGCTGCACACGACCCACCAGCTCGACTTCCAGGTCGGTACCGGTCAAGGACAATTGCTGGCCTTCGACAACCAGCAATACGTTGGAGAGCACCGGCAAGGTCTGTCGGCGCTCGACGACGCCTGCGACCAGTTGCAGGGGTTTCAACAGGGCTTCGCGTTGAATGGTGAAATGCATGGTCTAGTCCCTTGCCTTAATAAGCTGCACTGGTGTCATCAAGTTGTCAGTGTACGCAGCAGGTTCTTGTAGTCCTCGCGAATATCCGCGTCGGATTCCTTAAGTTCATTGATCTTGCGGCATGCGTGCAAGACCGTTGTGTGGTCGCGACCACCAAACACATCACCGATTTCCGGCAGGCTGTGGTTGGTCAACTCCTTGGAGAGGGCCATGGCCACCTGACGGGGACGTGCCACCGAACGCGAACGGCGCTTGGACAGCAGGTCGGAGATCTTGATCTTGTAGTACTCGGCCACGGTGCGCTGGATGTTATCCACACTCACCAGCTTGTCTTGCAGGGCCAGCAAGTCTTTCAAGGATTCGCGAATCAACTCGATGGTGATGTCGCGGCCCATGAAGTGCGAGTGCGCAATGACCCGCTTGAGCGCGCCTTCCAGCTCACGCACGTTGGAACGAATGCGTTGGGCAATAAAGAAAGCAGCATCATGCGGCAGGTCGACCTTCGCCTGGTCGGCCTTTTTCATCAGGATCGCAACGCGGGTTTCCAGCTCCGGCGGCTCGACCGCCACGGTCAGGCCCCAGCCGAAACGTGATTTCAGGCGTTCTTCCAGGCCTTCGATTTCCTTCGGATAACGGTCACTGGTCAGGATGACCTGCTGGCCGCCTTCGAGCAGGGCGTTGAAGGTGTGGAAAAACTCTTCCTGGGAACGTTCTTTGCGCGCGAAGAATTGAATGTCATCGATCAGCAACGCATCAACCGAACGGTAGAACCGTTTGAACTCGTTGATGGCATTGAGCTGCAAGGCCTTGACCATGTCAGCCACGAAGCGCTCCGAGTGCAGGTACACGACCTTGGCATTCGGGTTCTTCTTTAATAGGTGGTTACCCACAGCGTGCATCAAGTGGGTCTTACCCAAACCGACGCCGCCATAAAGGAACAGCGGGTTGTAGCCATGCTTGGGGTTATCGGCGACCTGCCAGGCGGCCGCGCGGGCCAGCTGGTTGGATTTACCTTCGACGAAGTTCTCGAAGGTAAAGGTGCGGTTCAGGTAGCTGGTGTGCTTGAGCGCGCCTTCGACCTGCACGGTGCGCTGTTCGGCGCGGACCGGCGCCTGCTGGGAGCTGGCGCCCGCCATCGGGTCAAAACTGTCGCGGGACGGTTCTTCGTGTTCGGGCGCATTTTTTTGCGCGGCGGATTTCGAAGGTGTCGGCGCAGGAGCTGGCGTGTTGTTGACCGGTGAGGTCGCCGCCTGAGCCTGCGATGCCGCAGCCGCCAACGGCGCGTTCGGCGCAGCACGCGGGACTGAACTGCGTTTGCTGCCTATTAATAAGGAGAGCACCGGCGCGAGACCATTGCCATGTTCATCGAGCAATTCGAGAACGCGGCTCAGGTACTTCTCGTTGACCCAGTCGAGGACAAAACGGTTAGGCGCATAGACACGCAACTCGTCGCCTTCGGCTTCGACCTGTAGCGGACGGATCCAGGTGTTGAATTGCTGGGCAGGCAGCTCTTCGCGCAAAAGCTCCACGCACTGCTGCCAAAGTTCCACTGACACGGATATCCCCTAAGTTGAAAGCCGGTGAGGCAAAAACAGCCGCCATTGTAGCGGCCAGCCGTCCACTTATCCACATGTAGGTTGCGCACAGGAGGCCCAAAATCAACGCGTTAAGTGAGAAAAAGGCGACCAATGGTCTGTGCATAAGCTCTGTGGATAAGCCCACCTAAGCTCGTTGTACAAGTGGGGTCGAAAGTCTGTGGGTAACTGGCCTGTGGATAACAACCTATTCCACACACAGCTTATCCGACAGTGCAGCACAGGCAGAGCACCGTTTTCCCCCGTAGTTGTCATTCTCTGTACAGCAGGCAGCTCATGGGCTCAGGGCACTTATCCACAGAGGATCGCCTGCCTAGCTTTTATAAGCTTTACAGAAAAGCTTTAAATAACTTCCTTCTTTATTTTTATATCTATGACATGGCTCGTGAAAGCCGAGCGCATGGAAAACGGCGGATGGCCGGTAAAGATCTAATTAAAGGAAAAGCTGGTTGGAAATTGACCTAGAGGCTTGCTTTCTCTAGAATCGCCGGTCTCTTAAAACGGGGGCCATTCCGGCCCGTTGTGGACGAACCAGGTAACAACGCCATGAAACGTACTTTCCAACCAAGCACCATCAAACGCGCCCGTACCCACGGCTTCCGTGCTCGCATGGCTACCAAGAACGGCCGTGCTGTCCTGTCGCGTCGCCGCGCCAAAGGTCGTGCGCGTCTGGCAGTTTGATAATCCGGTACTGGTGGTGAGTCAGGACTTCAGTCGGGAAAAGCGTCTGCTAACCCCCCGGCACTTCAAGGCAGTCTTTGACTCCCCCACCGGCAAGGTTCCGGGGAAAAATCTCCTGCTCCTTGCGCGTAACAACGATCTTGATCATCCCCGTCTCGGGTTGGTGATCGGCAAGAAGAGCGTAAAGCTCTCCGTTGAGCGCAATCGCCTCAAGCGTCTGATGCGCGAATCGTTTCGCCTCCACCAGGACACTCTGGTTGGTTGGGATATTGTTATCGTCGCGCGCAAAGGCTTGGGTGATGTAGAAAACCCCGAATTGATTCAGCATTTCGGCAAGCTCTGGAAACGTTTGGCGCGTACCCACAAGCCAGCACCAGCAGTCAGCACCGAAACTGTAGGGGTAGACAGCCTTGATGCGTAAACTGGCCCTCGTTCCGATCCAGTTTTATCGCTATGCCATTAGTCCTCTGATGGCCAGCCACTGTCGTTTCTACCCCAGTTGTTCCTGCTACGCGTTAGAGGCCATAGAAAATCATGGTCTTCTGCGCGGTGGCTGGCTGACCTTTCGTCGTTTAGGTCGCTGTCATCCGTGGAATCCCGGTGGTTATGACCCGGTTCCACCTATCCCTACCTCCCGTTCTTCTTCGATGGCCGAGTAATCATGGATATTAAACGCACGATCCTGATCGTCGCCCTGGCAATCGTGTCCTACGTCATGGTTCTTAAGTGGAACCAGGACTACGGCCAGGCTGCCCTGCCGACTCAGAATGTTGCTACCAATCAGGCTGCGCCGGCTATTCCGGACACCCCGCTGGGTAACAATGCGTCCGCGAGTGCCGATGTTCCCAGCGCGAATGGCGAGACAAGCGCCCCTTTAGAAACGCCAGTGGTCACCAATAAAGACCTCATCCACGTGAAAACGGATGTGCTCGACCTGGCTATCGACCCCCAAGGTGGTGATATCGCGCAGTTGAAACTGCCGCTGTATCCACGTCGCCAAGACCATCCGGATGTCCCGTTCCAACTGTTCGATAACGGTGGTGAACGGACTTATCTGGCGCAAAGTGGCCTGACCGGCACCAACGGTCCGGATGCACGTGCTACCGGTCGTCCGGTTTATTCGACCGAGCAAAAGACTTATCAACTGGCTGACGGCCAGAATCAGTTGAACGTCGACCTGAAATTCAGCCTCGACGGCGTCAATTACATCAAGCGTTTCAGCTTCACCCGTGGTTTGTACGACTTGAAGGTCACTTACCTGATCGACAACGAAAGCGACAAGCCATGGAGCGGCAACCTGTTTGCCCAGCTCAAGCGTGACGCCAGTTCCGATCCTTCTTCCAGCACCGCCACTGGCACCGCGACTTACCTGGGCGCTGCCCTGTGGACAAGTAACGAGCCGTACAAAAAAGTGTCGATGAAAGACATCGACAAGGGTTCGCTGAAAGAAACCGTCCAAGGTGGCTGGGTTGCCTGGCTGCAACACTACTTCGTGACCGCCTGGATCCCGAACAAGGGTGACGCGAACCTGGTTCAAACCCGCAAGGACAGCCAGGGTAACTACATCATTGGCTTCACTGGCCCGGCGTTGACCGTCGCTCCAGGTGCCAAGGCCGAGACCAGCGCTACCCTGTACGCGGGTCCGAAAAGCCAGGCCGTGCTGAAAGAGTTGTCCCCAGGTCTTGAGTTGACTGTGGATTACGGCTTCCTCTGGTTCATTGCCCAGCCGATTTTCTGGTTGCTGCAACATATCCACAGCATTGTGGGTAACTGGGGCTTCTCGATCATCTTCCTGACCATGCTGATCAAAGGGATTTTCTTCCCGCTGTCGGCCGCCAGCTACAAGTCGATGGCGCGTATGCGTGCCGTTGCGCCGAAACTGGCCGCGCTGAAAGAGCAACATGGTGATGACCGGCAGAAAATGTCGCAGGCCATGATGGAGCTGTACAAGAAAGAGAAGATCAACCCGCTGGGTGGATGCTTGCCGATTCTGGTGCAGATGCCGGTGTTCCTGTCGTTGTACTGGGTACTCCTGGAAAGCGTGGAAATGCGCCAGGCGCCGTTCATGCTGTGGATAACTGACTTGTCGATCAAAGACCCGTTCTTTATCCTGCCGATCATCATGGGCGCGACCATGTTTATCCAGCAGCGTTTGAACCCGACTCCGCCGGATCCGATGCAGGCCAAGGTAATGAAAATGATGCCAATCATCTTCACCTTCTTCTTCCTGTGGTTCCCTGCTGGTCTGGTGCTGTACTGGGTGGTCAACAACGTGTTGTCGATCTCTCAACAGTGGTACATCACACGTAAAATCGAAGCGGCTACCAATAAAGCTGCGGCGTAATTTACTCTGCGGATAACCACTCAAGACGCCCCCTAGTGGGGCGTTTTGCTTTCTGTCACTTTTGTTCTGGAACCTGCTGATGAGCGCTCCTCGTGAAACCATCGCTGCTGTCGCTACCGCTCAAGGTCGCGGCGGTGTCGGTATCGTTCGTATTTCCGGGCCGCTTGCCGGCAGGGCAGCACTGGCGATCAGCGGTCGCGAGTTGAAGCCGCGGTATGCCCATTACGGGCCGTTCTTGGACGCTGACAACAGTGTGTTGGACGAGGGCCTGGCGCTTTATTTTCCGGGCCCGAATTCATTCACCGGCGAAGACGTCCTTGAACTGCAGGGCCACGGCGGCCCGGTAGTGCTGGATATGTTGCTGCAGCGCTGTCTGCAATTGGGTTGCCGCCTGGCTCGCCCGGGCGAATTCAGCGAGCGCGCCTTCCTCAACGACAAGCTCGACCTGGCCCAGGCTGAAGCCATTGCGGACTTGATCGAAGCCAGTTCTGCACAGGCGGCACGCAATGCGTTGCGCTCGTTGCAGGGGGCTTTTTCCCTGCGTGTGCATAACTTGACCGAGCAATTGATCAGCCTGCGCATTTACGTGGAGGCTGCGATCGATTTTCCGGAAGAGGAAATCGACTTTCTTGCCGATGGCCATGTCCTGGCAATGCTGGATAAAGTCCGCGATGAGTTATCCACAGTACTGCGTGAGGCCGGGCAGGGCGCGTTGTTGCGTGACGGTATGACCGTAGTGATTGCCGGCCGGCCGAATGCGGGCAAATCCAGTCTGCTCAACGCCCTGGCAGGTCGCGAAGCCGCGATTGTCACCGAGATCGCCGGCACCACCCGTGACATCCTGCGCGAACATATCCACATCGACGGCATGCCGTTGCACGTGGTCGACACCGCCGGCCTGCGCGACACTGAAGACCAGGTGGAAAAGATCGGCGTCGAACGCGCCCTCAAGGCAATCGGCGAAGCCGATCGCGTGCTGCTGGTGGTGGATGCCACGGCACCGGAGGCTGTGGATCCTTTTGCACTGTGGCCGGAATTCCTCGAGCAACGGCCGGACCCGGCCAAAGTCACCTTGATCCGCAACAAGGCCGACCTGACGGGCGAAGCTATCGCCCTGGAAACCAGCGAGGATGGCCACGTCACCATCAGCCTGAGCGCCAAGTCGGCAGGTGAAGGGCTGGAATTGCTGCGTGAGCATCTCAAGGCGTGCATGGGCTTCGAGCAGACGTCGGAAAGCAGCTTCAGTGCGCGCCGCAGGCACCTGGAGGCACTGCGCCACGCCAGCGCGGCGTTGGAGCATGGTCGAGCGCAGCTGACCCTGGCAGGGGCGGGGGAGCTGCTGGCTGAGGATTTACGCCAGGCGCAGCAGCTGCTGGGGGAAATCACCGGTGCATTCAGCTCCGATGATTTGTTGGGACGGATCTTTTCCAGCTTCTGCATCGGCAAATAACCAGGTTATCCACAACCCCTGCCGGCGACAGTGGCCTGAAGACGTCCAGATGCTTCAGGCCTCATCCATCACCAGTTATACGAAACTGTCCCAAGCAGTGTACGGCTGTCGCCCCAATAGCAGCGGCCCGCATCGTTACAGCCGGACACATATTCCTTGTCGAACAGGTTCTTCGCGTTCAGATCCACAGACCAGTGTTTGTCTATCTGATAACCCACTGACGCATCCACCAAGGTGACACTTCCCGCGTCGAGTTTTCCGTACAGCGATGGCCCCGTGTAGGAAAAGGTGCTGTCGAAATAACGCACACCGCCGCCCAGGGACACGCCTTTCAACTGGCCGTCGAGGAACCGGTACTTGCTCCACACCGACGCCTGGTTGCGTGGAACTCCGCTCATCTGGTGTCCTTCGACCAGCGACGTGGCCGAGTCCTTGGTAATACGTGCGTCCGTGTAGGTGTAGGCCGCAGTGAGGTTCAGGTTGGGCGTAATGTTGCTGTTGACCTCCACCTCCACGCCCTTGGCTCGGCTCTCGCCAACCTGGCGATAACTGTTGGTGGTGGCATCGAGGTAGGTGTCGTCCTGCTTGCGCAGGTCATACACCGATAATGTCATCGCGGTGTCCCAGCCGATCGGCTCGTATTTCACACCCACTTCGTACTGGCTGCTGGTGATCGGCTTCAAGGGGGAGCCGGCATTGGAAATCTGCTGCACCGGTACAAACGCGGTGGAGTAGCTGACATACGGCGTCAAGCCGTTGTCGAACTGATACATCACCCCGCCCTGATAGGTGAACTTGCGATCCTGCGAGTCGGTATTGCTGGCCTTGTTCACTTTGTCGCGGAAGTCACTGTCGACCCAGTCCTGGCGGCCTCCCAGCAGAAACAGCCAGTGGTCATATTTGCTCTGGATCTGTGCATAAACTCCTTTCATCTGCTGTTCGAGCAAGGTGTTTTGCACCGCAACCGGCGTGAGCGGGTCGCGCAGGTATACCGGGTTATACACATTGATGGTGCCGGCGAAGCCAGCGTCCCAGTCCTGGTTGAATGAGGTGCGGTCGTAGCTGGCGCCGAACAACAGGGTATTTTCCAGTTCGCCCAGCTGGAATTTGCCTTCAAGCTGGTTATCCAGGGAGTAGACCATCGACTTGTTGTAGCGGTCGTAGGCGGTCATGTTCAGTTGGGTACCGAAACCACGATTATTCAGCGCGCTTGGCCAGGTTTCGTGCCGGTTGATGCGTGACTGCATATAGCGCGAGTTCTGGCGGAACTGCCAGTCGTCGTTGAGGGTGTGGCTGAATTCGTAGCCGGTGCTCCAGGCTTCGCGTTCGAAGGTATTCCAGTCCGGATCACCGAGCATGGTGTGCTTGGACAGCTTACCGTTGGGGTTTTTAAGCAACGTGCCGGCAGCGGGCAGGCCGAGTTCCAGGTTGGTGTGGTCTTTCTGATAGTTGGCCAGCAGGGTGAGGGTGTTGTAGTCGTCGAAATTCAAGGTCAGGGAGGGCGCGATATAGAGCCGATCATCCGGGACGTGATCGGTCTGGGTGTCGGACTTGCGACCCAGCATCACCACGCGGCCAAGGATATTCTCGTTGTCATTGAGCGGACCGGAGATATCCACACCCACCTGGCGACGGTTGTTCGTGCCATACCCCAACTGCACCTCGCCTTGCGGGGTAGAAGTCGGGTGTTTGCTGACCAGGTTGACCAAGCCACCTGGGGCGTTTTCGCCGTAGAGCAGGGAAGACGGACCACGGAAAATCTCGACCCGCTCCAGGCCATAAGGCTCGCTGGTGGTGTCGTACCGATTGCCTTGTACGCGTAAGCCATCACGTAGCAGGCCGTAGCCATAATCCGTGGCGTTGAAACCGCGAATGAAGAACAGGTCGCCCGCCAGGCTGTCGCCAGCCGCAAAGGGTGGAGCGAAAATGCCGGGTACATAGCCCAATACTTCAGTCAGGCTCTGGGATTTCTGGTCCTTGATGCGCTGGCCGGTGACCACCGACACCGAGCGCGGTGTTTCCGACAGCGGCGTGCTGGTCTTGGTACCGATGCGGCTGTTTTGCGCCTTGTAGCCAACATCCGCGGCGATGTCCTGATTGAAACCCGCCTGTTGATAAGTACTCACGGTTGTTGGGGCGAGGGTCAGTTGACCTTCGGGAGCCGCCTGCAGGACATAGCTGCCGGGGGCCTGGGCGACAGCCTGCAGTCGCGAGTCTTGCAGGAGCAGTGCGAAGCCCTGATCCACCGAATAGTCCCCCTCCAGCCCTGGGGTGTTCAATTGCGCGGTTTGCTGGGGCGAAAAGGACAGAATCACATTGGCCCGGGCGGCAAACTGGCTCAAGGCGCCGTCCAGCGGGCCAGCCCCAATGGTGTAGTGCTGCACCGCGCTGGCAGCCATCGCGCCCGTGCAAAGCAACATGCTGGTGGCGGCGGCAGACGTGAGCAGCAAACCGCAGCTCATGCCGTGGTAGGAGAGTCGTTGGCGGATCTTGGTAGGAAGGCGCATAGGTGGATAAGCCCTGAAGGTAGCGTCGTGATTACCTGTAGGGCCGCGCCAGGTAAAAAAAAGATAACCCCCTTGTGGATAATTTTTTCCCTCAGCCGATGCGTTTCACCGATACCCAATAACGGGTGAAGTATTTCACCTGGATCGGCAGGGTTGCTTGCAGGTTGGCCAATACCGCGTCGGTGGCGTCCAGGCGAAACGTCCCGGAAACACGCAGGCGTGCCGAGGCCGAATCGCACTGCAGCATGCCCGGCCGATAGCGGGCCAGGTCGTCGATCACATCCCCAAGCCGTGCATCCAGCACGATCAGTTGTCCGTCGACCCAGGCTGCCTGGGTGCGGCCATAAGGCTGGTTGAGCCCCACGTGCTGTCGGTCGAAGTCGACGCTTTCACCTGCTCCGAGCAGTCGGACATGATCGGGTTGGTCACCCGGCGCCACACTGACTCGATCTTCCAGCACACCAACGCGCGTGGCGTCCGGCAATTGGCGCACGGTAAACCGCGTGCCCAATGCCTGGATCCGGCCCTGGCGCGTCTCCACATAAAAGGGTGTCTGCCCGCCGGACTTGCCGGTGTGGATAAGCACTTCACCTTCGCGCAGGCGGATCAAACGCTGGCGATCGTCGAATAGCACATCAATCGCGGTGTTGGTATTCAGGTCTATCCGCGTGCCATCCGCCAGCTCGATGCGCCGTCGCGTGCCCACCGGTGTGCGGTAGTTAGCCCAGACATTGCCCAGGGAAGTATGTTGCTGGACATTCCAGCCCAGGTAGCCGGTTCCACCGAGTACCAGCATCCACTTGAGCACCTGGCGGCGTTGTTGCGTGGTCGACAATGCGCGGCGCGTGAGGTCCTGGGGCAGGGCGCCGAGGCTGCGCTGCAACTGCTCCATCTGATTCCACGCCGCCAAGTGGGACGGATCACCATTGAGCCATTGCTGCCAGGCATGACGCTCGGCGGCGGTCGGCGGCTGGGATTGAAATTGCACAAACCAACTGGCGGCGGCCTCGAAGGTCTTGCGATCGGGCGCAGCCATCAAAGACTGGCCATGATCAGCGAGCATTCGGTCAGGGCGCGGATCATGTGTTTCTTCACAGTGGTCAACGAGACCTGCAACTGGTCGGCAATCTGTTGATAAGTCAGCCCGTCGATCTGCGAGAGCATGAAGATCCGCCGTGCCCGTTCACCCAGGCCAGCCAGCGCTTTATCCACTGCTACCAGGGTCTCGATGATGATCGCCTTATCTTCTTCACTGATGGCGATGGCTTCGGGACGTTCGGCCAGGGTCTGTTTATAAGCCTGTTCGATGGCATGGCGGCGGTAACGATCAATCACCAACCCCCTGGCAATGGTCGCCAAGTAGTCGCGCGGTTCGAGGATCTGTCCCGCATGTCGCCCTCCCAGAATGCGCACGAACGTATCGTGCGCCACATCAGCGGCATCGCAGGCGTTATGCAATTTACCTTTGAGCCATCCGTGCAACCACGAGTGGTGTTGCTCGTAGATGTGCTGGACGGCAACGGTGTGTGAAGAAGGGGACATAGGGCATGACAAGCGAGGTTAATGATAATCGCTATTATTAACTGTGCAGTGGTTTTCTCACAATAGCTCTGTTTTTGCCGCAGTCGAAGGATTCTGGTGGCTTCGTCGTGGGCGCTATTCACTCGGATCCAGCAATTTCTGTGGATTAAGCCCTGTGAATAACCGCCCCTGTGCCCAGTTGATAACAGGGCTTGAAACCTGGCCAAAAACCCCTCTGTGGATAACCACCTGTTTAATCCACAGGCTTAAACCACTTATCCAAGGGCCTCCTTGGCACATGACCACAGACTTTTGAAACTCTGTACACAACGTAAATAAAGGCCTGTAGAGATCTATCCACAGAAACCATGCTCAGTAGAAATAAACATAAAAACAAAGATTTAATAAATTTCTCTCTTTTAATTTCTATTGTCTGTGATTCATCCACAGCTGGTTAAATTTTGTGCAAAGGGTTCTTTAGGAAGGGCTAAGTCCCTATACTTGCCGCCAAAGCTCTAAAACCAGCTCAACCAATCAATTCCTAATTACCTACATAAGCAGGCACGAGGTGCGTGGTGGATTTCCCTTCCCGTTTTGAAGTGATCGTCATCGGCGGCGGTCATGCCGGTACCGAGGCAGCACTGGCGTCAGCACGCATGGGCGTAAAAACCCTGTTGCTCACGCATAACGTGGAAACCCTCGGTGCAATGAGTTGCAACCCCGCTATTGGTGGGATCGGCAAAAGCCATCTGGTCAAGGAAATCGATGCCCTTGGTGGCGTCATGGCCGAAGCAACCGACAAGGGTGGTATTCAATTTCGCGTGCTCAACAGCCGCAAAGGCCCGGCAGTGCGTGCCACTCGGGCACAAGCCGACCGCATCCTGTACAAGGCGGCGGTACGCGAAACCCTGGAAAACCAGCCGAACCTGTGGATATTTCAACAAGCTGCCGATGACCTGATCGTCGAACAGGACCAGGTCCGCGGTGTTGTCACGCAAATGGGCCTGCGGTTCTTCGCAGAATCCGTGGTGCTGACCACCGGTACTTTCCTCGGCGGACTTATCCACATCGGTATGCAGAATTATTCGGGCGGTCGCGCCGGTGATCCGCCGTCGATTGCCCTGGCGCATCGCCTGCGTGAACTGCCACTGCGCGTCGGGCGCCTGAAAACCGGGACCCCGCCGCGTATTGACGGGCGTTCTGTGGATTTCTCGGTGATGACCGAACAAGCCGGCGATACACCGATTCCGGTGATGTCGTTCATGGGCTCCAAAGAGCAGCACCCGAAACAGGTGAGCTGCTGGATTACCCATACCAATGCGCGCACCCACGAAATCATCGCGGCCAACCTCGACCGCTCGCCGATGTATTCCGGGGTGATCGAGGGCATTGGCCCACGTTATTGCCCGTCGATCGAAGACAAGATCCACCGCTTCGCCGACAAGGAAAGCCACCAGGTCTTCATCGAACCGGAAGGCCTGACCACTCACGAGCTGTACCCGAACGGGATTTCCACTTCGCTGCCGTTCGACGTGCAAATCCAGATCGTGCAATCGATCCGTGGCATGGAAAACGCTCATATCGTGCGTCCGGGCTACGCCATCGAGTACGACTATTTCGACCCGCGTGACCTGAAGTACAGCTTGGAAACCAAGGTGATCGGCGGTCTGTTCTTTGCTGGCCAAATCAACGGCACCACCGGTTACGAAGAAGCCGGCGCCCAGGGTTTGCTGGCCGGAACCAACGCGGCATTGCGCGCACAGGGCAAGGACAGCTGGTGCCCGCGTCGCGATGAAGCGTATATCGGCGTATTGGTTGATGACCTGATTACCCTGGGTACCCAGGAACCGTACCGGATGTTTACCTCCCGGGCGGAATATCGCCTGATCCTGCGCGAAGACAACGCCGACCTGCGCCTGACCGAAAAAGGTCGCGAGCTGGGCTTGGTCGATGACGCGCGCTGGGCGGCCTTCTGCAAAAAACGCGAAAGCATCGCGCTCGAAGAGCAGCGCCTGAAAAGTACCTGGGTTCGCCCGGGCACCGAGCAGGGCGACGCGATCGCGGAAAAATTCGGCACGCCGCTGACCCACGAATACAACCTGCTGAACCTGCTGTCCCGTCCGGAAATCGACTACGCTGGTCTGGTCGAAGTGACCGGCCAGGGCGCAGAAGATCCACAGGTCGCCGAACAGGTCGAGATCAAGACCAAGTACGCCGGTTACATTGATCGCCAACAGGACGAGATTGCTCGCCTGCGCGCCAGTGAAGACACCAAGCTGCCTGTGGATATCGACTACACCGGGATTTCCGGGCTGTCGAAAGAAATCCAGAGCAAGCTGGGGATAACTCGACCTGAGACCCTCGGCCAGGCTTCACGTATTCCTGGCGTCACCCCGGCGGCCATTTCGCTGTTGATGATTCATTTGAAAAAACGCGGCGCGGGCCGTCAGTTGGAGCAAAGCGCTTGAGTTCGTTGGTCACCTCGCAACACGCCGAAGAGTTATCCACAGGTGCACGCCAGTTGGGCGTGGATCTGACCGAAGCCCAGCACACGCTGCTGCTGGGTTATCTGGCCCTGTTGATCAAATGGAACAAGGCTTACAACCTGACCGCGGTGCGCGACCCCGATGAAATGGTCTCGCGTCATTTGCTCGATAGCTTGAGCGTGATGCCGTTTATCGAAAACGGTCGCTGGCTCGACGTAGGCAGTGGCGGCGGCATGCCCGGTATTCCGCTGGCCATCCTGTTTCCGGACGCGCAAGTGACGTGCCTGGACAGCAACGGCAAGAAAACCCGCTTCCTGACCCAGGTCAAACTCGAACTCAAGCTGGATAACCTGCAAGTTATCCACAGTCGGGTCGAAGCCTTCACGCCTGAACAGCCTTTCAACGGAATTGTTTCCCGGGCGTTCAGCAGCATGGAGAACTTCAGCAACTGGACTCGCCACCTGGGCGACCGCGATACCCGCTGGCTGGCAATGAAGGGCGTTCATCCAAGCGACGAGCTGTTAGCATTGCCGGCAGACTTCCACCTCGATAGCGAACACGCCTTGGCCGTACCCGGTTGCCAAGGCCAACGCCATCTGCTGATACTGCGCCGCACGGCATGATTGGGAACACAAGCAAGAATGGCTAAGGTATTCGCGATAGCGAACCAGAAAGGTGGCGTGGGTAAAACCACCACCTGCATCAACCTCGCAGCATCCCTGGTCGCCACCAAGCGTCGGGTGCTGTTGATCGATCTCGATCCACAGGGCAACGCCACCATGGGTAGCGGTGTGGATAAACACGGCCTGGAAAACTCGGTCTACGACTTGCTGATTGGCGAGTGCGACCTGGCCCAGGCCATGCACTATTCCGAACACGGCGGTTATCAACTGCTGCCGGCCAACCGCGATTTGACCGCGGCGGAAGTGGTGCTGCTGGAAATGCAGATGAAAGAAAGCCGTCTGCGCAGCGCCTTGGCGCCGATCCGCGAGAATTACGACTACATTTTGATCGACTGCCCGCCGTCACTGTCGATGCTGACACTGAACGCGCTGGTGGCCGCCGATGGGGTGATTATCCCCATGCAGTGCGAGTACTACGCGCTTGAAGGTTTGAGCGACCTTGTGGATAACATCAAGCGCATCGCCGAGTTGCTCAACCCGAACCTGCAGATCGAAGGCCTGCTGCGGACCATGTTCGATCCGCGCCTGAGCCTGATGAACGATGTGTCGGCGCAGCTCAAGGAACACTTTGGCGATCAGCTGTACGACACGGTGATCCCGCGCAACATCCGTCTGGCCGAAGCCCCGAGCTACGGCATGCCGGCCCTGGCGTACGACAAACAATCGCGGGGTGCCATTGCCTACCTGGCACTGGCCGGCGAAATGGTTCGTCGCCAGCGCCGCAACTCACGCACCGCTGCAGCCCAGCCAACTTAAGGAATCCCCATGGCCGTCAAGAAACGAGGTCTCGGACGTGGACTGGATGCACTGTTGAGTGGTCCGACCGTCACATCGCTTGAAGAACAAGCGGTGCAGGCCGACGAGCGCGAGCTGCAACACCTGCCCCTGGACCTGATCCAGCGCGGCAAATACCAGCCACGTCGGGACATGGACCCCCAGGCGTTGGAAGAACTGGCCAATTCGATTAAGGCCCAGGGCGTGATGCAGCCGATCGTGGTACGCCCGATCGGTGGCGGACGCTTCGAAATCATCGCCGGTGAACGCCGCTGGCGTGCCAGCCAGCAGGCTGGCAAGGACACCATCCCGGCGATGGTGCGTGATGTGCCGGATGAAACGGCCATCGCCATGGCGTTGATCGAGAATATCCAGCGTGAAGACCTCAACCCGATCGAAGAAGCGATCGCGTTGCAGCGTTTGCAGCAGGAATTCCAGCTGACCCAGCAACAAGTGGCCGAGGCTGTGGGTAAATCCCGGGTCACCGTGTCCAACCTGCTGCGCCTGATCGCGTTGCCGGAAGTCATCAAGACCATGCTGTCCCACGGTGACCTGGAGATGGGCCATGCCCGTGCTTTGCTCGGATTGCCGGAAAATCAACAGGTTGAGGGGGCGCGACACGTTGTCGCACGAGGGCTCACCGTTCGTCAGACCGAGGCCCTGGTTCGCCAATGGCTCAGTGGTAAACCTGCACCGGTCGAAACGGCCAAACCTGATCCGGATATTGCACGTCTGGAGCAGCGCCTGGCCGAGCGCCTGGGCTCTGCGGTACAAATTCGCCACGGCAAGAAAGGCAAAGGCCAATTGGTCATCGGATATAACTCTCTCGATGAGCTTCAGGGCGTCCTTGCCCACATCCGCTGAAACATTTGCTTATGTAGCGCGTGATCGGAAATCACTACCCGGCAGTTGAATAGGGGCAGAACCGCCCCTATACTCTGCGCGCATTTTGTCGGCACAAATTATGCCAAGTTATTGATTTCCGGCAGCCGACCATTGAGGAGCAAGAGTGATGGAAACCCGCACGCCAAACACGTTGCCGTTCCATCGCTTGGCCGTTTTCCCGGTTTTATTGGCTCAGTTAGTCATTTTGCTGATCGCCGCATTGGCGCTTTGGTATTGGCATGGAGTCGTAGCCGGGTATTCAGGACTTTGCGGAGGCCTGATAGCCTTGCTGCCCAATATGTATTTTGCTCACAGGGCCTTTCGGTTTTCCGGCGCCCGAGCAGCCCAGGCTATCGTCCGGTCCTTTTATGCCGGCGAAGCAGGGAAACTGATTTTGACGGCAGTGCTGTTTGCACTGACCTTTGCAGGTGTGAAGCCATTGGCGCCGCTGGCTGTATTCGGCGTCTTCGTGTTGACCCAACTGGTCAGCTGGTTCGCTCCCCTGCTAATGAAAACAAGACTTTCGAAACCTTAGGGCGTTTGAGGCAACCATGGCAGAAACAACCGCTTCGGGCTATATCCAGCACCACTTGCAGAACCTGACCTTCGGTCAGCTTCCCAACGGCGGCTGGGGCTTCGCCCACACCGCAGCAGAAGCCAAAGAAATGGGCTTCTGGGCTTTCCACCTGGATACTCTGGGCTGGTCGGTCGCACTGGGCCTGATTTTCGTCCTGATTTTCCGCATGGCGGCAAAGAAGGCGACTTCCGGTCAACCAGGTGCCCTGCAGAACTTCGTGGAAGTATTGGTCGAATTCGTCGATGGCAGCGTGAAAGACAGCTTCCATGGCCGTAGCCCGGTGATTGCACCGCTGGCACTGACCATCTTCGTCTGGGTGTTCCTGATGAACGCCGTCGACCTGATCCCGGTCGACTGGATTCCTCAGCTGGCCATCCTGATCTCCGGCGACCACCACATTCCATTCCGTGCGGTTTCCACCACGGACCCTAACGCCACCCTGGGCATGGCCCTGTCGGTGTTCGCGTTGATCATTTTCTACAGCATCAAGGTCAAGGGCATCGGCGGCTTCATCGGCGAACTGACCCTGCACCCGTTCGGCAGCAAGAACATCTTCGTTCAAGCCCTGCTGATCCCGGTGAACTTCCTGCTGGAGTTCGTGACCCTGGTCGCCAAGCCGATTTCCCTGGCCCTGCGACTGTTCGGCAACATGTATGCCGGCGAACTGGTGTTCATTCTGATCGCTGTGATGTTCGGCAGCGGTCTGCTCTGGCTCAGCGGCCTGGGCGTGGTTCTGCAGTGGGCGTGGGCTGTGTTCCACATCCTGATCATCACCCTGCAGGCCTTCATCTTCATGATGCTGACCATCGTCTACCTGTCGATGGCGCACGAAGAGAACCATTAAGACCAGTCTCGACTAGTCTGATGTCCTTCCCGGTCACCCGGGAAGGTGGGCTCTAACGGCCTATGAAACGATTTGTTTTACCGCTTTAAAATCTAAAAAACCTAAACCATACGACGTAAAAGTCGGGAGGAAAGATGGAAACTGTAGTTGGTCTAACCGCTATCGCTGTTGCACTGTTGATCGGCCTGGGCGCCCTGGGTACTGCCATTGGTTTCGGCCTGCTGGGCGGCAAATTCCTGGAAGGCGCAGCGCGTCAGCCAGAAATGGTTCCAATGCTGCAAGTTAAAATGTTCATCGTCGCCGGCCTGCTCGACGCCGTGACCATGATCGGCGTTGGTATCGCACTGTTCTTCACCTTCGCGAACCCCTTCGTTGGTCAACTCGCTGGCTAATCACTCGACTTTTCGAGTGATTGGGGTGATGGACAACGAATGAGCGAGGTGTTGGCGTGAACATTAATGCAACCCTGATTGGCCAATCCGTTGCGTTCTTCATTTTTGTAGTGTTTTGCATGAAGTTCGTGTGGCCTCCGGTCATCGCGGCTTTGCACGAACGTCAGAAGAAGATCGCGGATGGTTTGGACGCTGCCAGCCGTGCAGCTCGCGACCTGGAGTTGGCCCAAGAGAAAGTGGGTCATCAACTGCGCGATGCTAAAGCACAGGCAGCTGAAATCATTGAGCAAGCCAAGAAACGCGGTAACCAGATCGTCGAAGAGGCTGTTGAAAAAGCCCGCGTCGAAGCTGACCGTGTGAAGGCTTCGGCTCATGCCGAGATCGAACAGGAACTGAACGGCGTCAAAGACGCGCTGCGTGCCCAACTGGGTGCTCTGGCGGTCGGCGGTGCTGAGAAGATCCTCGGTGCCACAATCGATCAAAACGCGCACGCGGAGCTGGTTAACAAACTGGCTGCTGAAATTTAAGCGAGGGCGATCATGGCAGAACTGACCACGTTGGCCCGACCTTACGCTAAGGCAGCCTTCGAGCACGCCCAGGCCCACCAGCAGCTGGCCTCTTGGTCAGCCATGCTCGGCCTGGCTGCAGCAGTGTCGCAAGACGACACCATGCAGCGCGTGCTCAAGGCCCCGCGCCTGACGAGCGCAGACAAGGCCGCCACTTTTATTGAAGTGTGCGGCGACAAGTTTGATGTGAAAGTGCAGAACTTCATCCATGTCGTTGCCGAAAACGACCGTCTCCCGCTACTGCCGGAGATCGCCACTCTGTTCGACCTGTACAAGGCCGAAGCAGAGAAATCGGTAGACGTTGAAGTGACCAGTGCTTTTGCATTGAACCAAGAACAGCAAGACAAACTCGCCAAGGTTCTCAGTGCACGACTCAATCGGGAAGTGCGCCTGCAAGCTTCGGAGGACGCATCCCTGATTGGTGGTGTTGTTATCCGTGCCGGCGACCTGGTTATCGATGGCTCGATTCGCGGCAAAATCGCGAAACTTGCCGAAGCATTGAAATCTTGAGTTTGAAGGGGCAGCAGAGCAATGCAGCAACTCAATCCTTCCGAAATAAGTGAAATTATCAAGGGCCGCATCGACAAGCTCGATGTGACCTCCCAAGCCCGTAACGAAGGCACTGTCGTCAGCGTATCTGACGGCATCGTGCGGATTCACGGTCTGGCCGACGTTATGTACGGCGAGATGATCGAGTTTCCGGGCGGCGTCTACGGTATGGCCCTCAACCTGGAGCAAGACTCCGTAGGTGCCGTTGTATTGGGCGCGTACACCAGTCTGGCTGAAGGCATGAGCGCCAAGTGCACCGGCCGCATCCTGGAGGTTCCGGTTGGTAAGGAACTGCTGGGCCGCGTAGTCGACGCACTGGGTAACCCTGTTGACGGCAAAGGTCCACTGGGCAACACCGAGACCGACGCGGTCGAGAAAGTTGCTCCAGGCGTGATCTGGCGTAAGTCGGTAGACCAGCCTGTACAGACTGGCTACAAGGCTGTCGATGCCATGATCCCTGTCGGCCGTGGCCAGCGTGAGCTGATCATCGGTGACCGTCAGATCGGTAAAACCGCTCTGGCGATCGACGCGATCATCAACCAGAAGAACAGCGGCATTTTCTGCGTCTACGTAGCTATCGGTCAGAAGCAATCGACCATCGCCAACGTGGTTCGCAAGCTGGAAGAAAACGGCGCCCTGGCCAACACGATCATCGTGGCTGCCAGTGCTTCGGAATCTCCTGCGCTGCAATTCCTGGCACCGTACTCCGGTTGCACCATGGGTGAATTCTTCCGCGACCGCGGTGAAGACGCGCTGATCGTTTATGACGATCTGTCCAAGCAAGCAGTGGCTTACCGCCAGATTTCCCTGCTGCTGCGCCGTCCACCAGGCCGTGAAGCCTACCCAGGCGACGTGTTCTATCTCCACTCCCGTCTGCTGGAGCGCGCATCCCGCGTTTCCGAAGAGTACGTAGAGAAGTTCACCAACGGCGCAGTGACCGGCAAAACCGGTTCCCTGACCGCACTGCCGATCATCGAAACCCAGGCTGGCGACGTTTCCGCGTTCGTTCCGACCAACGTGATTTCCATCACCGACGGTCAGATCTTCCTGGAATCGGCCATGTTCAACTCGGGCATCCGCCCTGCAGTGAACGCCGGTGTTTCGGTATCCCGTGTGGGTGGTGCCGCTCAGACCAAGATCATCAAGAAGCTCTCCGGTGGTATCCGTACCGCTCTGGCTCAGTACCGTGAACTGGCGGCATTCGCCCAGTTCGCTTCTGACCTGGACGAAGCGACCCGTAAGCAACTTGAGCATGGTCAGCGCGTTACCGAGCTGATGAAGCAGAAGCAATACGCCCCGATGTCGATCGCTGACATGGCGTTGTCGCTGTATGCCGCTGAGCGTGGGTTCCTGACCGACGTTGAAATCGCCAAGGTCGGCAGCTTTGAACAAGCGCTGATTGCTTACTTCAACCGCGATCACGCCGAATTGATGGCGAAGATCAACGTGAAGGGTGACTTCAATGACGATATCGACGCTGGCATGAAAGCCGGTATCGAGAAGTTCAAGGCCACCCAAACCTGGTAAGCCGCAGCGGGAGCCGCAAGGCTCCCGCTTGCTAACCTGATAGGTGTTACATGGCAGGCGCAAAAGAGATTCGCAGTAAGATTGCGAGCATCAAAAGCACGCAAAAAATTACCAGCGCCATGGAAAAAGTGGCGGTCAGCAAAATGCGCAAGGCACAAATGCGCATGGCTGCTAGCCGTCCTTATGCGGAGCGTATCCGCCAGGTAATTGGGCATCTGGCCAACGCCAACCCGGAATACCGCCACCCGTTCATGATCGACCGCGCAGTCAAGCGTGTGGGTTATGTGGTAGTGAGCAGTGACCGTGGTTTGTGCGGTGGTCTGAATACCAACCTGTTCAAGGCCCTGGTCAAGGACATGGCGGTAAACCGCGAAAACGGCGTCGAGATCGATCTGTGTGTTGTTGGTAGCAAGGGTGCGGCCTTTTTCCGCAACTTCGGCGGTAACGTCGTTGCAGCTATCAGCCACCTGGGTGAAGAGCCGTCGATCAATGATTTGATCGGCAGTGTGAAGGTGATGCTGGATGCGTACCTGGAAGGCCGGATTGACCGCCTGTCCGTGGTATCCAACAAGTTCATCAACACCATGACCCAGCAGCCAACCGTGGAGCAATTGATTCCACTGGTGGCGACTCCGGATCAGGAACTCAAGCACCACTGGGACTACCTCTACGAACCAGACGCCAAAGAGCTGCTTGACGGCTTGATGGTGCGCTACGTGGAGTCGCAGGTGTACCAGGCGGTGGTCGAGAACAACGCAGCTGAACAAGCGGCGCGGATGATCGCGATGAAAAACGCTACCGATAACGCCGGTGATCTGATCAGCGATTTGCAGCTGATCTACAACAAGGCGCGTCAGGCTGCGATCACCCAAGAGATCTCGGAAATCGTCGGCGGCGCTGCCGCGGTTTAACGGTTCAAATATTCAGAGGATCCAGCTATGAGTAGCGGACGTATCGTTCAAATCATCGGCGCCGTTATCGACGTGGAATTTCCACGCGACAGCGTACCGAGCATCTACAACGCGCTGAAAGTACAAGGCGCGGAAACTACTCTGGAAGTTCAGCAGCAGCTGGGCGACGGCGTAGTTCGTACCATTGCGATGGGTTCCACCGAAGGCTTGAAGCGCGGTCTGGACGTTGTCGACACTGGCGCAGCCATTTCCGTACCGGTCGGTAAAGCGACCCTGGGCCGGATCATGGACGTACTGGGCAACCCGATCGACGAAGCTGGCCCGATCGACACCGAAGAGCGCTGGGGCATTCACCGTCCAGCACCTTCGTTCGCCGAGCAAGCTGGCGGCAACGACCTGCTGGAAACCGGCATCAAGGTTATCGACCTGGTTTGCCCGTTCGCCAAGGGCGGTAAAGTTGGTCTGTTCGGTGGTGCCGGTGTAGGCAAGACCGTAAACATGATGGAACTGATCCGTAACATCGCCATCGAGCACAGCGGTTATTCCGTGTTCGCCGGTGTGGGTGAGCGTACTCGTGAGGGTAACGACTTCTACCACGAGATGAAGGATTCCAACGTTCTGGACAAAGTGGCACTGGTTTACGGTCAGATGAACGAGCCGCCGGGAAACCGTCTGCGCGTAGCACTGACTGGCCTGACCATGGCCGAGAAGTTCCGTGACGAAGGTAACGACGTTCTGCTGTTCGTCGACAACATCTACCGTTACACCCTGGCCGGTACTGAAGTATCCGCACTGCTGGGCCGTATGCCTTCGGCAGTAGGTTACCAGCCGACCCTGGCTGAAGAGATGGGCGTTCTGCAAGAACGTATCACTTCGACCAAGGAAGGTTCGATCACTTCGATCCAAGCGGTATACGTACCTGCGGATGACTTGACCGACCCATCGCCTGCGACCACCTTCGCCCACTTGGACGCCACCGTCGTACTGTCCCGTGACATCGCTTCCCTGGGTATCTACCCAGCGGTCGATCCACTCGACTCGACTTCGCGCCAGCTGGATCCGAACGTGATCGGCCAGGAGCACTACGACACCGCTCGCGGCGTCCAGTACGTGCTGCAGCGTTACAAAGAACTGAAGGACATCATCGCGATCCTGGGTATGGACGAGCTGTCGGAAACCGACAAGCAGTTGGTATCCCGCGCTCGTAAGATCCAGCGCTTCTTGTCGCAGCCGTTCTTCGTGGCTGAAGTCTTCACCGGTGCCTCGGGTAAATACGTTTCCCTGAAAGACACCATTGCTGGCTTCAAAGGCATCCTCAACGGTGACTACGACCACCTGCCAGAACAAGCGTTCTACATGGTCGGCGGCATCGAAGAAGCGATCGAGAAAGCCAAGAAACTGTAATCCAGGCGCCCGGAAACGGGCGCTCATCAGGTTGAGGCAATCAGATGGCTATGACAGTCCATTGCGATATCGTCAGCGCGGAAGGGGAAATCTTCTCCGGTCTGGTAGAAATGGTGATTGCACACGGCGAACTCGGTGACCTGGGTATTGCCATGGGCCACGCGCCGTTGATCACCAGCTTGAAGCCAGGTCCGATCATTCTGACCAAGCAAGGCGGGGAAAAGGAGGTGTTTTACATCTCCGGTGGTTTCCTCGAGGTTCAGCCGAACATGGTCAAGGTACTTGCCGACACCGTGCAACGTGCTGGCGACCTGGATGAAGCCTCCGCTCAGGAAGCCGTCAAGGCTGCCGAGAAGGCCCTGAATGAAAAGGGTGCGGACTTCGACTACAGCGCTGCTGCTGTACGTCTGGCCGAGGCTGCAGCCCAGCTGCGCACGCTCCAGCAGATCCGCAAGAAGTAAGCGGCCAAGCCGTAATACTTATGCGCGATTGATTAAAAAGGGTAGCCTCGGCTACCCTTTTTCTTTTTCAGCAAAACACATCTCTGGTCTGAAGCAGGACCGCTCAGGATTGGTAGCCATTCATGTCTCTTGAAATCGTCATTCTCGCCGCAGGCCAGGGCACCCGCATGCGTTCAGCCCTGCCCAAGGTGCTGCATCCGGTCGCCGGCAATTCGATGTTGGGCCATGTTATCCACAGCGCTCGGCAGTTGGACCCCCAGCGAATTCACGTGGTGATCGGCCACGGTGCCGATGTGGTGCGCGAGCGCCTGGCTGCCGATGACTTGAATTTCGTTCTGCAAGACAAACAGCTGGGTACTGGCCACGCCACCGCGCAAGCCGTGCCGTTCATTACCGCCGACACCGTGCTGATCCTCTATGGCGACGTGCCGCTGATCGAAGTGGAAACCTTGCAGCGCCTGCTCAAACACGTAGTGCCTGGCCAGATGGGCCTGCTGACCGTTGAGCTGGACGACCCTACCGGTTATGGCCGCATCGTGCGCAACGCCGACGGCAAGGTTGCAGCCATTGTTGAACACAAGGATGCCAGCGAAGCCCAACGCGCGATCACCGAGGGCAACACCGGCATTCTTGCAGTGCCAGCCAATAAGCTCGCCGACTGGATGAGTCGTCTGTCCAACAACAACGCCCAGGGCGAGTATTACCTCACCGACGTGATCGAGATGGCCGTGAGTGATGGCCTGCTGGTCGCCACCGAGCAACCCCACGACCCGATGGAAGTGCAGGGCGCCAACGACCGCAAGCAACTGGCCGAACTGGAACGTCACTATCAACTGCGCGAAGGCCGTCGCCTGATGGCCCAGGGCGTGACCTTGCGCGACCCGGCGCGCTTCGATGTACGCGGTGAGGTCACCGTTGGCCGCGACGTGCTGATCGACATCAACGTGATCCTCGAAGGCCGTGTGGTCATCGAAGACGACGTAGTGATTGGCCCGAACTGCGTGATCAAGGACAGCACCCTGCGTAAAGGTGTGGTGGTCAAGGCCAACAGCCATATCGACGGTGCCGTGATGGGCGAGGGCAGTGACGCTGGCCCGTTCGCGCGGTTGCGTTCAGGTAGCGTGCTGGGAGCCAAGGCCCATGTAGGTAACTTCGTTGAATTGAAGAATGCCAAGTTGGACGCGGAAGCTAAAGTCGGCCACTTGACCTACCTGGGTGACGCCACTGTAGGCGCGCGAACCAACATTGGCGCCGGCACCATCACGTGTAACTACGATGGCGCCAACAAGCACCAGACCACCATTGGGGCGGACGTGTTTATCGGTTCCAATAACTCCTTGGTTGCTCCGGTCACCCTCGACGATGGCGCCACCACAGCAGCCGGCTCAACCATCAACCAGGATGTGGATAAGTCTCAACTGGCCGTCGCCCGCGCCCGCCAGCGCAACATCGACGGTTGGAAACGCCCGGTCAAAATCAACAAGACCTGAGTTATCCACACGTTCATCGGCTAACGCTATCTCCTGTGGGAGCTGGCTTGCCTGCGATAGCGGTCTGGCATTCACCATGAATGTCGCCTGACACGCCGAGATCGCAGGTAAGCCAGCTCCCACATTTTTTGCTCCGAGTATTCAAAAAGCTCATTCCCGCGCTTGACGATCTTTCGCCAATAGGTTTTGATTGCCTTCGTTATCTTTCGAAGCGAAACTTATCATCACCATGTCGAAACGAAATACACCCCAACGACGCCACAACATCCTGACCTTGCTCAATGAACAGGGCGAAGTCAGCGTGGACGAATTGGCGAAGCGTTTCGAAACGTCGGAAGTGACCATCCGCAAGGACCTCGCAGCCCTCGAAAGCAACGGCCTGCTACTGCGCCGCTACGGTGGCGCGATCACCATGCCGCAGGAACTGGTGGGCGACGCCGCCCAACCCATCTCGGTTTACAAGCGCGCCATCGCGCGGGCCGCCGTGATGCGTTTGCGTGAGCACGCCCGCATCATCATCGACAGCGGCAGCACGACGGCGGCCATGATCCCCGAACTGGGCCACCAGCCCGGCCTGGTAGTGATGACCAACTCCCTGCACGTGGCCCGCGCCTTGAGCGAACTGGAACACGAGCCGGTGCTGTTGATGACCGGCGGCACCTGGGACCCGCATTCGGACTCATTCCAGGGCCAGGTTGCCGAGCAGGTGCTGCGGTCCTACGACTTTGACCAGTTGTTCATCGGCGCCGATGGCATCGACCTGGAACGCGGTACCACTACCTTCAACGAATTGTTGGGCCTGAGCCGCGTGATGGCCGAGGTCGCCCGTGAAGTGGTGGTGATGGTCGAATCCGACAAGATCGGCCGCAAGATTCCCAACCTGGAACTGCCCTGGAGCAGCGTCCATACCCTTATTACCGATGATCGCCTGCCGCTTGAGGCCCGCGACCAGATCCAAGCCCGCGGCATTACGCTGATATGCGCGGCAATCATCTAGGAGAAATACCATGTGTGGAATTGTAGGCGCAGTCGCTGAACGCAACGTCACCGCCATCCTGCTTGAAGGTCTCAAGCGCCTGGAATACCGCGGCTATGACAGCGCCGGTGTGGCGGTCTTCACCAACGCCGGCAAGCTTGAGCGCATGCGCCGCCCGGGCAAGGTCGCCGAGCTGGAGCAAGCCCTGCTCGGCGAGCCGCTGGTCGGTCGCCTGGGGATTGCCCACACCCGCTGGGCCACCCACGGTGCGCCGTGCGAACGCAATGCCCACCCGCACTTCTCCGGTGACTTGGCCGTGGTGCACAACGGCATCATCGAAAACCACGAAGTACTGCGCGAACAACTCAAGGGCCTCGGCTACGTGTTCACCTCGGACACCGATACCGAAGTCATCGCCCACCTGCTCAACCACAAGCTCAAGGACCACAGCGACCTGACCACCGCCCTCAAGGCCACGGTCAAGGAACTGCATGGCGCCTACGGCCTGGCGGTGATCAGCGCCAGCCAACCGGACCGTGTGGTGGCCGCTCGCAGTGGTAGCCCGCTGGTGATCGGCCTGGGCCTGGGTGAGAACTTCCTCGCGTCCGACCAACTGGCCCTGCGCCAGGTCACTGACCGCTTCATGTACCTGGAAGAAGGCGATATCGCCGACATCCGGCGTGAAAGCGTGTCGATCTGGGACGTCGACGGCAACCCCGTCGAGCGCGAAGCCGTGCAATACCGTGATGGCGCGGAAGCCGCCGACAAGGGCGAGTTTCGCCACTTCATGCTCAAGGAAATCCACGAGCAGCCTTCGGTGGTGCAGCGCACCCTGGAAGGTCGCCTGAGCCAGAACCAGGTGCTGGTCAACGCGTTCGGCCCGCAAGCTGCCGAGCTGTTCGCCAAAGTGCGCAATGTGCAGATCGTCGCCTGCGGCACCAGCTACCACGCCGGCATGGTTGCGCGTTACTGGCTCGAAGAGCTGGCCGGCATCCCGTGCCAGGTCGAAGTCGCCAGCGAGTTCCGCTACCGCAAGGTGGTGGTGCAGCCTGACACCCTGTTCGTGACCATCTCGCAGTCCGGCGAAACCGCCGACACCCTGGCCGCCCTGCGCAACGCCAAGGAATTGGGCTTCCTCGCAAGCCTGGCGATCTGCAACGTCAGCATCAGCTCGCTGGTGCGCGAATCCGACCTGACCCTGCTGACCCAGGCTGGTCGCGAAATCGGCGTAGCCTCCACCAAAGCCTTCACCACCCAACTGGTCGGCTTGTTGCTGCTCACTCTGTCCCTGGGCCAGGTTCGCGGCACATTGGCCGCCGGTGTCGAAGCCACCCTGGTAGAAGAACTGCGTCGCCTGCCGACCCGCCTGGGTGAAGCCCTGGCCATGGACAGCACAGTGGAAAAAGTCGCCGAACTGTTCGCCGACAAGAACCACACCCTGTTCCTCGGCCGTGGCGCGCAATACCCGGTGGCGATGGAAGGCTCGCTGAAGCTCAAGGAAATCTCCTACATCCACGCCGAAGCCTACCCGGCCGGTGAATTGAAGCACGGTCCACTGGCCCTGGTGGATGACGACATGCCGGTGGTGACCGTCGCGCCGAACAACGAGCTGTTGGAAAAGCTCAAATCCAACCTGCAGGAAGTGCGCGCCCGTGGCGGCCAGTTGATCGTGTTCGCCGATGAGAAAGCCGGCATGGTCAACGGTGAAGGCACCCACGTCATCAACATGCCGCACATCCACGACACGCTGTCGCCGATTCTCTACACCATCCCGTTGCAGCTGCTGTCGTACTACGTCGCCGTGCTCAAGGGCACCGACGTCGACCAGCCGCGCAACTTGGCGAAGTCGGTGACCGTGGAGTAAGACGCCATACCCTGGAGGCCCGCCCGGGTCTCCAGGTCCCCGCGAAAGGATGCGACCTCGATGCACACGCCCTCCCAGATCCATCCACGTCTGCACAACCGGCGATTCACTGTCGCCAACAACGCCCAAGGGCTGTCGGGTACGGGTACGGTGTTTCATTACCTTGTCGAAGGTGATGCCATCTCCGGCACCTACCAAGGCGGTCGCATCCGGCTGGGTACGCAAGTGGGACGCGTGACAGGCCCGGATACCATCGAGTTGCTGTATCAGTGCCTGACGCTGGACGGTCAGCTGCTGTCCGGTTGGTCGCGTGGGACGGTCGGTGTAGACCCTGTCGGACGCACTACGCTGAGCTTCGAGTGGGGCTGGTTGTCAGGTGCCGCTGGCGGTGGCGAGTCGAGCTACGTGGAGCTTTCCTCGGGTTAAGCACCTCTTGTCGGTTCTGTGGGCCAGTGCCCGTCGCGTGACATCGTTTTCCCCCTAGAATGCGACCCTGTGGATAACTCAGCCAGGGAACGCCTTCACCATGAATATCGAACTGCTAATCGCCGGCATCGTTGCGCTGATCATTGTCGTGGGCGTCGTGGGCTGGATGGTGGGGGTCTACAACGGGCTGGTGATGCGGCGTAACGATGTGGACAAGGCTTTCGCCAACATCGACGTATTGCTCAAGCAGCGGGCCGATCAGATCCCGGACCTGATGCGCGTGGTCCAGACCGCCATGAACCATGAGAACGCGCTGTTCACCCGCTTGAGCGACGCGCGTACGCAATACCTCAACGCCAGCAGCCTCAACGACAAGGTCGACGCCTCCAACCAGCTCAATGCTGCGCTGAAGTCGGTGATTGCGGTGGCGGAGAACTACCCCGCGCTGATCTCGGGGCCCAACATGGTCGCGTTGCAGCAGGCGATCTCGGCGGTGGAGGAGCGGATTGCCGACCGGCGTGAGTTCTTCAATGAGTCGGTCAACCTCTACAACATCGCCATCGCAGTGTTTCCCGACCTGTTCTTTGCGCGAATGCTCAGTTACCAGCGTATTCCGTTGCTGGCCATCAGTGCTGAAGAAACCCGCTACGAAGGTGTCAAGCTCGAAGTGCCCGGCACATGAAGACCACCCAAGCTGGCGCCATCAAGAAAAAGCAGGCATGGAAAACCCTGCTGGCGCTGCTGATACTCGCAGGCTTTATTGGCTTGATGGTCTATGCGCCGAACATCCTGATCGCGTTGTTTTTCCCGACGTTGATCCTGCTCGGCCTGTTGGCCAGCTTCGGCCCCAGTTTCTACAAGACGGAACAGCGGCTGGCCACCAGCCAGATCCGCTCGCTGGCGATGGGGTTGGTGGAACTGCGCGGCAAGGTGGTTGTGGATAAGCCGCTGGTGTCGCCGGTGTATGGCAAGCCTTGCGCGGGCTACGTGTTGATCATCGAAGACGGCAAGAAGGACGACGACGGGCACTGGAGCTGGAGCCGGGCTTCGGGCGAGGCGCGCTGCAATGACTTCAGCCTGCAGGACGCCAGCGGCGAAATCCGGGTGATTGCCGAGGGCATTGATCTGTTCGGCAACAAGTCGCCTGACGATTACGAGTCGATGGGCAGCTCCCGCCGCCAGGGTGAAATCCTGCTGAGCCAGGACCTTGATGTGATGCTTATCGGCGACGCCTGCGAACGCGACGGCCTGCGCGTGATTGCCCAGGGCAAACAGCCCAAGGCGGTGTTCGGTGTAGCGCTGACTGAGGATGTGGAAAACCGTCGGGTCCTCGCGCCGCTGTGGCGCGCCGCTGGCTTCTACGCGGCCTGCGTGGGGCTGATCGGCGTGGGCATCATGGCCCTCACGCCCGAACACATTGCCCAACTGCATTTGCCGGGGCCGGACACTTATCAACAGATGGCCGAGCTTGGCCCTGTGTATAAATTGCTGGCCTGGTTATATCGCGAGGGCGGTTTCCAGATTCCGTTCATGGCGGCGTTTGGCTTCTTCCTGGCGATGATCGTGGTGCTGATGGCGACCCGCCTGGTGCTGCCCAAGGGCATCCGCATGTCCGTGGGCCGGGTGCTGGGTGCGTGGACCGGGCTGGGCATGGTGATTGGCGGCGTGGTCACCTTGCTGCTGTTCGTGGCCCAGGTGGATACGCTGAAGTTGTTTCTGGTGTGGATGCTGATCTTGGTCGGCACCCTGGTGTTCTCGATCTTCGAGCAGCGCAAGCTGGGCGCGGCGTACAACCATTTTGCCAAACGCGTGGGCAAAGCCAGTTTCGGCGACGAAGACGCCTGATCAGGGCACAAACTCCACTTTTAGCCCGCGGCTCGCGCTGCGGCCCTGATCATCACTGACCCGCAGCCGGTATTCTCCCGACTTGCCCGGTCGCCAATTCAGCGTGGATTGCGGCGGGCCCTGGCCGATCAGGGTCTGGTCGGCGAACCAGTACAGGGTCGCCGCATCGCTGGCGGCGTTGGCGTTCAGTGGGATGCTTTCCTGGGGCTGGGACAGGCGTAACTGGTAGCTCACCTGGGTCAGGGGCGAGCGAATCTGCGGCGCTTCGCTCTGGTCGCTGAGGCGGTTGGGCTGGCAGTTTTTCATCACCGTGGGCGGCGTGCGGCGCGGCAGGCCGGCGGCGCGGTACAGGCGTTGTATGTCGCTGGGCCAGAACTCGAAGACTTCCTCGCGGGTGTACTGCGCCTCGAATGGCGGGCACGCGGCCTTGCCGGTGCGGGTGTCGATCAGCACCGGGCGGTGCAGGTTGGAGACACGTATCGGTGAGACGCCGGGGATGTACCAGGTCTTGCGGGTTTGCGGGCACCAGCGGTTGGGCAGCTCGCCGGAGGCTGCGCACACGTCGATACGCACCAGCCCGGCGGGCGGCTTGTCAGGCTTGATCAGCACATTGGGCAAGGCCAGGGGCAGGGCGTCGGCGATACGGAAGAACAGTGGCGCGGCGGTTTTGGCGCCGATGAACGCCGGGTTCGGCCGCCCATCGAAGTTGCCCACCCATACCACCAGCACATACGGGCCGACCAAACCGGCACTCCAGGCATCGTGAAAGCCCCAGGAGGTGCCGGTTTTCCAGGCGGTGCGCCAATGGCGGCCGGGCAAGCCATCCGGACGCGGATTGCGGCGCAGCATGTCGCGCACCATAAACGCGGCCTGGGGGGTAAGCAGTTGCGCGCCGGTGGTCTGCGGTTGCTCCTGCAGATAGCGCAATGGCCGTAGATGCCCATCGCCGGCCAGCATTACATACAGCCCCGCGAGTTCTTCCGGGGTCATCTCACCGCCACCCAGGGCCAGGGCCAGGCCGTAATGGCTTTCACCCCGCAGGCCCTTGATACCGGCCCGTTGCAACAAGCCATACAGCGAAGGTGACCTCACCTGGCTGGCCAGCCACACCGCCGGGATATTGCGACTACGGATCAAGGCATCCCGCGCCGTCAGCGGCCCGACAAAACTGCCGTCGAAATTTTCCGGCTGGAAGTAGCCAAAATTACTCGGCAGGTCTTTGAGGATGCTCATCGGATGAATCACGCCCTGATCCAGCGCCAGCCCATACAGGAACGGCTTGAGGGTCGAGCCCGGCGAGCGCCGCGCCAGCACGCCGTTGACCTGGCCATGCAGGCTTGTGGATAAGTAATCCGCCGAGCCCACCAGGGCCTTGACGCTCTGGTCGCGGCTGTCGATCAGGATCGCCGTGGCGTTTTCCACCCCGGTGCTGCGGCGCTCGGCGATAAAGCCGGTGATCAAGCGTTCCAGCAATTGCTGAAGTGGCAGGTTAAGGGTGCTGTTCAGCTCATTACCGGTCTGGGATGCCAACAGTTGCTCGCTCAGGTGCGGTGCCAGAAACGGGATCTGCTGGCGGTTGCGCGCTTCCAGGGGCAGGTCGAGTAGACTGGCGTTGCGCGCATCCTGTGGATAAGTTTCGCGCCAGTCGGCCATCAGCCTCAGCCGCGCGTTTTGCAGCGACGGCCCAAAGCGCGCACGCCGCCCCGGTTGCTGGGGGATCACCGCCAACGCCAGGGCTTCGGACAGCGACAACTGCGCCGCCGACTTGCCGAAATAAATCCGGCTGGCCGCCTCGGCGCCTTCAATATTGCCGCCCATCGGTGCCAGGTTCAGGTAAGCCTCGAGGATGTCGTGCTTGCTGTAGCGCGCTTCCAGCCACAGGGCCAGGGCGATCTGCTGCAGTTTGCCCGGTACTTGCCGGGTGTTGAGATCCCACAGGCGCCGCGCCAGTTGCATGCTCAGGGTCGAGCCGCCCTGGCGCTGGCCACCGGTGTAGGTCGCCATGGCCGCGCGCAGCAACGCCGGAGGATTGACCCCCGGGTGCCAGTAGAAATTACGGTCTTCCTTGAGCAGCAGGGCCTCGACCAATGACGGCGACATGCGCTCCAGCGGCAGCCATAAACGGTATTGGCCGTCTTGCGCGAGGGTCATGCGCAACAGCGAGCCGTCGTCGGCCAACACCACCCGTGACGAGGTCACGGCCTGCTCCAGCGGGGCATGGGGCCACAGCCGCAACCCTGCCAGCACCACCGCCGCTGCCAGCAGCGGCGTCAGGCGTTTAAGGCTTGGTAATTTCAAGCTGGCCTACTTTGCCGCGCCCTTGCAGGGTGGTTTCGTACATGCCTTCGGCGTAGGCCGGAGGTGTATTGAAGGTGCCTGCGTTGGTGGCGCGCACGCGGTAAACGAAAGTCCCTACGTCGCGCAGCGCAGTGCCGTACAACACCACCCGATCATCGCGGACATCCACGTACTCCGGCTGCCAGTTACTCAGCTCGGTTTCGCCGATCGGCGCCTGCCAGGTGTCGGCCTCTTCGTCGCTGGCTTCCACGTACTCGGATTCCTCTCCTTCACTTTCCTCGGCACTGGCGGCTTCCGGCTCCGGCGGCAAGTTATACACAGGCTCGACGCCACCCGGCAGCAAGTCGACCACGGCGACTTGCTGCACTTGGTCACGGTCGGTGGCGCGCAGGCGCAAGCGCACCAGGAACTCGTCGCCCACCGCCACTTTGCTCACCGGCTCACCCTTGAGGTCGAGGTATTCGTGGATGATCTCCAGGCCATTGGTGATCGGCTTGAGCTTCGCGCCCTTGTCGAACCCGGCCTCGCTGAGCATGTAGAACGCCGCCGGGCCGTCGGATTTTTCCATCACCAGCTTTTGCGTGGCGCCCGGCACGCCAGCGCGTGGCGGCTGGCCAGCCATTTCCAGCAGTTGTTGCTGCTTGTCGCCCAGCCAGGCGGTGGCCTTGAGGGTCATGTCGCTTTGCGCACGCTGGCCATAGTTGTCCAGAGCGCGCAGCAACAGGGCGGCCGACAGCGAGTTGTAACGTTGCTCGTTGAGGCGCTTGCCGAGTTTATCCAGCAACGCCACCGGCACATCGTCCAGCAGTTCGGGGAAGTGCCGCGCCAGCAGGTGCAGATGCTCGGCGTCATGCACCAGCGGGTCGTAGTACAGGCCATCGCTTTCCCACTTATCCACAAGCGAACGCCATGGGATCTTGCGGAACAACGTATCGGCCTGGCGATCCTGCTTGAGCAGCTTGTAACTGGCGGCCAGGTAAGCGGCGCCGAGGTCGTTCTGCCAGGTGTCCTTGAAGTAGCTTTCGTAGCGTTCGCGGATATCGCTCAAGGCGCCGCTGACGAGAATCCCCTGACGGCTCAGCAGGTAACTGGCGTAGGCACGGTTGCGCAATTCCGACAGGCCTTCGCTCGGGCCGTTGGCCAGGTCTGTCAGATACGCATTCGAGCGCACCAGCAGGTCTTCGGGAACCGGCAGCCCACGTTCCCGGGCTTCGATCAGGAAGTCGGTGGCGTACAGGCTGGCATACGGCGCCACGTCCGGGTTGGCCGCCCACAAACCGAAGCCGCCGGCCTGGTTCTGGCGCTGGCGCAGCATGCGTACCGCGCTGCCGAAGGCCTGTTCGGCCTCTGGTGCATTGCCGCCCCAGATCAATGCCGGCATGGCCTTGGACACCAGTTGCTCGGTGCAGGCATAGCCGTAGTCATCCAGGTAATGCTTGAGGCCGTTGGCCCACACCAATGGCGAGGCCGCCACACCCAATTGCACGTCGCGCAATTGACTGAACAGTTCGCGGGTCGGCTTGAGCTCTTTGCTGGCGCTGTCGAAGCGGCCCAGGCTCAGGGCCACGCGATGCTCGCTCAGTGGGCGGATCGAGGTGGTTTCGGCGACCTGAATACGTTTGCCATCCGGCAGCACCGCGACAAAACGCAGGTCCGCCGAACCGAGGGTGTCGCCGACCTTGATCTTGAACTCGGCGGTGCCTTCCTTGCGCGGTTGCAGGGACAAGGTGCTGCCCTTGTCACCCTGCACCACCAGGCCGGCGCTGGTCTGCACTTCAAACTTAACGTCCGCTGCCGCGTCGAGGTTACTGAACACCCCGGCGCTGACGTTGAACACATCGCCCGGGGCCACGAAGGCCGGCACGTTCGGGCTGATCACAATCGGCCCACGCACCTCGGTGTTGGCCTCGCTGACGCCGACGCTGTCGGCATCCACCGCCACCGCAAACAGGTGCAACTTGCCGTTGAAGCTGTCCGGCACCTGGTAATGCAGCACGGTTTCACCCGCTGGCAGGTCCACCAGGCCCGACCACCAGGCCACTGGCGGCTGGTGTTTGCGCTTGAACGGGTTGAGGTGGTTGGCCAGGGCGCCTTCGGTATCGCCACCCGGCGCTGCCCCACTGAGCAGGCGGCTGAATTCCGGCAGGATCAGGTCAAGGATCTGACTGGTGCCGACCTCCAGCGCCCGCTTCTGGAAGAAGAAGCCCAGCGGGTCCGGCGTCTGGTAGCGCGCCACTTGCAGGATGCCTTCGTCCACCGCGTACACCACCGCGCGGCCCGGACGGTCGGCGTTGACCTTGATGTCCAGGGTCTGCCCCGGTTCGATCTTCGCCGGGCCTTCGACCTTCAGTGCCATGCGCCGCGCATCCAGGTTGATGCTGAAGGGCACCACGCCGTAGGACAGCGGGCTCATATAGACCTCGGACGAACCGATGTCCCGCACGAACTGCACGTTGACGTAGGCATTGCCTTCAAGCCCTGCCGGAACGCGGATATGTTGCACGCTGTTGGTGCTGTCGGCCTTGAACCACTGCTGGGTGTAGACCTTGTCGCGCTCGATGGTGATCAAGCCGGCGCCGGTGTACGGCGCGCGGATGCTGATCGCGATCTCATCGCCGGTGGCGTAGCTGCGTTTATCCAGGCGCAATTGCAGTTCGGCGTTGCGTTCCAGCGAGCGCGAAGTGTTGCCACGGCCGGCCACGCTGTAGTCGATCTGGTTGAGCAGGTTGCCGTTGGCGTCTTTGAGTTGCAGGGTGAAATCACCCGGCGTGCCGGTGTTCAGCGTCTGCTTGGCACCTTCCTGGGTCATCACCAGCGGTGAGGCAGGTTGGCTGATGTTCTTGATGCGCGACTCGTATTTGTAGGTGCCGTTGGACTGTTTCACCAGCACCGACACGTAGCGGTGCTCGACCACTTCGCTGGTCAGGCCGTCCACTGCCAGTGGCGTGAGGTCCGGCGCGACGGCCAGCCATTGCACCTGGCGCGGGGCGTCCTTGGCGACGTACGACAGCGAATCCTGACTTTTCACACCCACCAGGTAGGGCGCGGATGACACCAGCACGGCACTTTGCGCGGCCACGTTGCGGCCGCCTTCAGCCTCGAACACCTGGGTCATCACCTGCAGGCGATAGGTGCTGTTGGCGAAGCGTTGCAGGTTGAGGTCGAGCACGGCCTGGCCGTTGTCGTCGACGGTGGTCTCGGCCAGGTCTTCGGTGCTGGCCTCCTCTAGGGCATCGTTGAGGCGGAAGCGGTAATCGGGGTAACGGTCGAAGGCCGCGAGCGTGGGGCTCAGGGACATTTTCGCGGTGACACGCCGGCCGGATGCCGGGGCACCGAACAAGTGCATCGCAGTGACTTTGGCCACCACCTGGTCAGGTGGGATCCAGCCCTGCACCGGGGTGTCGTGCAGGCTCAGGCTGACCTTCATGCGGTCCGGCTCGAAGTCGCGGACTTTGAAGCTGACACTGCCCAGGTCGGTGCGGGTCTGCTTCTCGCCGATCAGCTGCAAGGTCGCGGTGTAGTCGCCGGCGGGGGCCACTTCGCTGCTGGGGAAATCAAAGGTTTCAAAACCGCTGGCGGACAGCTTCAGCGGCTGGCGAATCACTTCCAGGCCACGCGGGTCGGTGATTTGCAGCTCCACCGGCAGGCCTTGCAGGGCGCCTTTCCAGTTGCCGCTGCGCACGATCATGCCCAGGTGCGCGGTTTCGCCGGGCCGGTACAGCCCACGGTCGGTGAACAGGTAGGCGCTGAGACGATCAACGGCACCGTCTTCTTCCAGACCGCCGACGTCGAAGCGCGATAAATCCAGTTGTTGGGACTGACGGGCAATCGGCAGGAACGACTGGTCATTGCCGCGAGTGACCACATACATCAGCGGCGTTTTCTCACGGCGTAGTTCATCCAGCTTGGCGAAATGCACGTGGCCTTCGGCGTCGGTATGGCCGCTGCTCACCGGCAAACCGTTGCGGCCAATGATGTCGACTTGCGCATCCGCCACCGGCGAACCGCTGCCGATGGACTGCACGTACACATCATGGCTGCCGTCGCTGGAGCGCTTGGCGATGATGCCAAGATCGGTCACCACGATAAAACGCAGATCGCTGGTGCTGCTGCGCTCGTACTCGAATGTGCGTGTTGCCGGGTCATCCTGCGGACTGAGCTTGAGTACGAAAATGCCGCGACGGCCGCCATTGGCGGTGAGGTAGTGGCTGAGATCGACGTTGTCGTAGACAGTTTTCGCAGGGTCCGAGGACGACAGCGGAATATCCAGTGCCTGACGCTCGACCATACGGTCGAAATATTCGTTGCCGAAGTTAGGCCGCGCAAAGCTGCCGCTGCTCTGGTCCACCAGGTGTTGCAATTGGTTGGGCAGCAGGCGGGCGATTTCCACATGCGCGCCGGGCACGCCGCGAGCCATGAAGCCCAGGCGTTTTTCGCCATTGAGGCTGAGCAGCGCGCCGTCGGACAGGAACTGCAAGGTGCGCGGATACGCGGGCATGCTGAGCAGCGACGCTGTCGGATTTTTCGCCAGATAGCCACCGATGGCTTCGAGGTTGGCGGGCACGCGTACATACACGGCGCGACCGGCCGGGGCCTTGAATTTGAAGGCGTGCAGGGTGTTCAACGGTTCGACGCTGGGCACGTGGGTCAAGGTGATTTTGCTGCTGCGGGCGAGCAGGGCGTCGTCGATGTCGTTGCTGTTGTAGGGGCGCGTGTCGTCCTGGGCTTTTTCCGGCAACAGCCAGGCCTGCACCTTACCGGCGATGGTTTCATCGGCTACGGCGCTGGAGCTACTGAACATCAGCACCGGCTCGGGCTCGCCGCGCGCGTTATCCACAAAGCTGACGTCGGCGCCGGTAAAGGTCAGGCGGTAGCGGCCGGGCACGGTGACTTCCGCCACCAGCGCTGCGGCGCTGGCGTTACCGCCGTCGCGCGCCTTGATGCCTTCGTCGAGCTTGGCGCTGACCGGCGTGCTTTCCAGCGGTGTGGCCAGGGCGGCGGAGCGTACGTAGGCGTTGAGTTTTTTCTCGTCGAAGGTGATTTCCGGGCGGTTGGGCAATTGGGCGTCGCGGTAGGCCAGGCCTTTGCCGAGGGTCACCGAGACACGCTTGCGCAGGCTGTCTTCATCAACGGGGTGGGAAAAATGGAAGGTTGCCACCAGCTGTTTCAGCGTCGGGTTGGACGGGTCCTGGTACAGCTCGTTTTGCGCCAGGGTGGCGCGGAACGGTTGGGTGGAAAACTGGCTGCTGTATTGGCTGAGGAGCACGCCATCGGCCAGCAGGTTTTTCTTGGCCAGGTCGAGGGTGTAATGGGCGTCTACCGGCCAGTCCTTTTCCGGCACGAACAGCAAGGTGCGGTCATCGGACCAGCGCCAGGCACCGGCCACGGAGGGGTTCAGGGTGATGCCTTCGGTCACCGGCTTGCCAATGGCGGCCAGCGGGGCCACGGATTCGGCGAAGCGTACTTGCAGGTTATCCACAACCGGCGGCTGCTGGGTGTAGTCGGTCAGGTTGGGCTTGTGCAGCGAATACCCCACGGTGTGGGGCTGCGGCAGGTTGGAATACCAGTGCCAGCCGTAGAACCCCGCGGCCGCCAGCAACACCAGGCCCACTAGGCCGGCGCCGGCCTGACGCGGATAGGCACGCGCCTTGTGCCCCAGGTTCGCCACGCCACGGCCGATCGCACGGAGCCAGAGCGGCGGATGCCATTGGCCGAAAACGGCCCCCACCACAGTCAACAACACAGCGCTGATACGGCGGCTGATCGCTTTGAACGAATCGAACATGGTGAGCATCCCTGGCTAAGTGCGGCGTATCTTACACGCGTCTTTGATACAAAAGATGACGCCGATACGCCCTACCGCTAGGCGTGTTGCACAAAAGTGAGGCGCACCGCAAAACCGATCAGAAGACTGCCGAACAACCACTGCTGCATACGCTGCGCCGAGCGATTACGCGCCAGCCAATGGCCGATGCGCGCACCCGTCAGGGCATAACAACAGTCGAAGGCGAAACCGACGCTCACCAGCATCACCCCCAACCACGCAAACTGCATTGCCACCGGCCCAGCCTGCGGGTTGATGAATTGCGGCAGCAATACCGAGCAGAACAACAGTGCCTTGGGGTTGAGCAGGTTGGTGAGCAGGCCGCGTTGAAACGCCGTGCGCCAGGCATGCAGCGTTGGCGGCGTGTTCGCGTTGGCGAGGGACGGCAGCATATTCGCGCGCAAGCATTGAACCCCCAGCCATAGCAGATAGGCCGCGCCGCCCAGGCGCACCACATCGAATGTCCACGGCGCCACTTTGAACAAGGTCGCCAGGCCCATGCCTGCCAGCGCCACATGGCACGCCCGGGCAATCCCCAGCCCGATCGCCGTGGTCAGCGCGAGGGCCTTGCCCTGGCGTGCGCCGGTCTGCAGCAACAGGATCATGTCCGGCCCCGGCAACAGATACGCCACCGACAGGGCCATCAAAAACAACCAGAGTTCCGCCATGTTCCACCCCCGTATTTGGTCGACTGATTCTAGGGCGCGAGGGCGGGGCAGGTGCTTGCGTAATAAGCCAGAAAAGCGTCTAGTCTTGGCATTCTCTGCCACTGAATAAGCTAACAGCCATTCACTTATGCCAACTCTCAAACTCGATACGTTTGATCGTAAGATTCTCGAGGCCCTGCAACGCGACGGCCGCCTGAGCAACGTGCAACTGGCCGACGAAATCGGCCTGTCTGCCTCACCGTGTCTGCGGCGTGTGCGCCTGCTGGAAGAGGCCGGCGTGATTCGCGGCTACCAGGCCACGCTCGACCGCGATGAAGTGGGGCTGGGCATGATGGTATTTGTCGGGGTGAAAGTGGAACGGCATAACGACACCGAGGCCAACGCCTTTCGCGAGGCGGTCACTGCGCTGCCCGAGGTGATCTCGGCATTCCTGGTCTCGGGCGAGTCGGACTTTCTGCTGCAGGTGGTGGTGCCGGACTTGCGTGGCTATGAGCGGTTCGTCACTGGCAGCCTGCTGAAGCTGCCGGGCGTGAGGGATATCCGCAGCAACTTCGCGATCCAGACCGTGAAAACCCCGGGGGCGTTGCCGCTCGGGCATTTGCCAGGCTAATGATTCGTAGGCGTCGGCGTGCCAGCGATGAGGCCTGCGAATTTCACGCAGTGTTCAAGACCGTCATCGCCGGCAAGCCGGTTCCTTAGGATTTTTCAGGTCCACCAGTAGCGCACGAGGTGGAAGAAGATCGGCGCGGCAAAACACACCGAATCCAGCCGATCCAGCATGCCGCCGTGCCCTTCGATCATGTGCCCCCAGTCTTTCACGCCGCGGTCGCGCTTGATCGCCGACATCACGATGCCGCCGGCAAAGCCCAGCAGGTTGATCAGCAATGCGATCAAAAACGACTGCCATGGGTTGAACGGCGTGGTCCACCACAGCGCCGCGCCGATCAGCGAGGAGAGCAAAATCCCGCCGATAAACCCTTCAACGGTCTTGGACGGCGATAGGTTGGGCGCGATCTTGTGCTTGCCGAACAGCTTGCCGCACACGTACTGCAGCACGTCCGAGAGTTGCACCACGATCACCAGGTAGGCGATCAGCAAGAGGTTGCGGCCCTCATAGCCAGGGATGTCGAGGGTCAGCAGGGCCGGGACGAACGACACGCAGAACACCGCGATCATCAGGCCCCACTGCACCTTCGAGGCACGTTCCAGGAAGTGCGTGGTGTCGCCGCCAAGGGAGGCGAGGATCGGCAGCAGCAGGAACACGTACACCGGGATGAAGATCGAGAACAGCCCGTACCAGTCCGAGTAGATCAACAGGTATTGCAGCGGCAGGGCCAGGTAGAACGCGGCCACCAGGGCCGGGTAGTCGCTGCGGCGGGTAGGCGTGAGGGTGAGGAATTCGCGCAGGGCGTAGAACGAGACCGCGTAGAACAGCAGGATCACCGCGCCGGTACCGAGCCAGAAGGCGATGCCGATCACGACCACCATCACCCACCAGGCGTTGATGCGCGCGTTGAGGTTCTCGATCACCGCATTCGGCGTGCCACGCGTGCGCAGTTTGAGGACCAGGCCGATCAGCGAGGCGAGTACCAGGATCGCGCCGATCCCGCCGAACAACATCAGGGTTTGGCTATCCATCTCAGGAATGCTCCGGGGCAAGGGCGAGCAGAGCATCGCGGGTACGGGCGAGGAACGCGGCTTTGTCTTCGCCTTCGGCCAATTGCAGCGGGGCGCCGAAGCTGGTGGTGCACAGCAGAGGCAGCGGCAGCACGCGTCCCTTGGGCATGACGCGGTTGAGGTTGGCGATCCACACCGGGATCAACTCGGCCTGTGGGTAACTTTTCGCCAGGTGATACAGGCCGCTTTTGAACGGCAGCAGGCCGTCTTCCAGATTGCGTGTGCCTTCGGGGAAGATGATCAGCGAGTCTCCACCCTCCAGCGCATCGAGCATGGGCTGCAAGGGGTTATCCACAGGGTCCTTGCGCTCGCGGTCGATCAGCACGCCATTGAACACGCGGTTGATGATGTAGCGGCGCACTGCGCTTTTGTTCCAGTAATCGCTGCCGGCTACCGGGCGCGTGAATTTGCGCAGGTTTTGCGGCAACGACGCCCACAGCAGCACGAAATCGCCGTGGCTGCTGTGGTTGGCGAAGTAGATGCGCTGCACCGGCACCGGCGCGCAGCCCAGCCACAGGCTGCGGGCGCCGGTGACGGTGCGGGCCATGGAGGTAATCAGCGTGGCGACCACGGGTTCGAACATGGGGATTCCTTATCCGGCGAAGGGCAGCCAGGGGCTGGCGAGGATCACGGCGAGGGTCAGCAGCGCTTGCGCGCCCAGCAGCCAGGCTTGTTTGCGCAGCAGTTTGAGGGCGCCGCGACGGCGCTCGGTCCAGGGGCGGCCCGCGCGCTTGGCCGATTGCAGGCCAAGGGTTTGCAGGGCCAGATCGAGGTCCGCGGTGCGATCGGTGTCGCGGGCGAGCAGCGCAAAGAGGTCGGCATCAAAGGCCACGCGCAGTGCCCAGTACTTTTGCAGCAGCCCGAGGATAATCATCCACAGGCTGAGCAGCAGGCAGATGGTCGAAATACTCGCCATCAACAACTGGGCCAAGCCGAATAACACACCGACCACGGTCAGGCCTGTGGATAACTGATCCAGCGAACGACCACGGCGTAGCAGGCTGGCGACGACCTGCAGTTCCATATCAGCGGGCATGGGGCAAACCCTCCAGAGCTTTACGGTGAGCGGGGTGCAGGACTACACGGGTACGCGCTGCACGAATAATAGCCAGCGCGTCATCCACCGTGGCCGCGCGGCCGCTGTGCAGCAGCCAGGCAGCGACGGCGGTGGCGCTGCGTGAGTAGCCGAGGGCGCAGCACACCAGTAGCGGCCCGCTCTGGCGCAGACGTTCGATGGCGTGTGCGGCTTGCAGGCATTGTTCGGGTGTCGGTGCGATCAGGTCCAGCACGGGCACATTCTGATAAGCGCGGCCCTGTGGATTAATCGGCAATTCGGCGCACAGGTCGACGATAGCCTTGAACGGCTCCTGCTCGCGGGCGCTGGGAATCCTGCCGAGCCAGACGTTATCCACAATGAGATCAGGCTGTGGATGTTTGCGCGTCCACAGACGTGAATTGATCCACGCGGCCGCGAGGTAAGGCGCGTACAGCCAGCGGGCGGCGGGTGTGAGCCGGCCATCGGCGCGTTTCTGGAAGCCTGCAGCACCGAGCACGAAGTAATTGGCCTTGATCAGACCCAATGAAACCGCTGGCCACAGCAGCCACAACCAACCGCCGCCCAGCCCAAAGGCCAGGATGACCAACACCAGGGCGCCGAGGCCGTAGCGCGCGCCCAACCGCCAGCGCTTGGGGTCTCGCGTCAGCCGCGTATTCAATAGCGGGCTGGGGTGCTCCAGCGGCCACAGCCACACGCACAGCCAGCCGGCGAGGGCGCCTGTGGGTAAGTCGATAAAGTGGTGTTGATAAGTGTTCAGCACTGAAATCCCGATCAACGCGAACCAGCCATGCACCACCCAGCGCCAGAAGCCCTGCGTATGGCGTTGGTACATGACCCACAGGATCACCAGCAGCGCGATGTGCAGCGAGGGCGCCTGGTTGAACGGCTTGTCGAACCCCGCCAGCACGGCGAACAGCCAGCCGAACACGCCGTCCAGTTCCGGGCGTTCGAAGGTGAAGCGCAGCGGCCAGATCAGGAAGCAACTCACCGCGATGACCTGCGCCGTCAACAGGCGCAGGGCATGTTGCTTGAGTTCGTGACGGCTATTGGGCAGCAACAGCGAGAAACCATAGAGCAGGTCGATGGACCAGTAGGGCACGATGGTCCAGGCCCAGAAGGGCATATGGGTTTCCCAGTCGAACACCAGCGTGCCGACGTCGCTGCGCTGGCTGGTGACCCAGGTGGCGAAGCCATAGGTACTGAAAAACAGCGGCGCCAACAGCAGCAGCCACAGCACCGCTGGCTTTAACAGGCCGGGTTCGCGCATGTTCAGATCTTCTGTGCCAGGGACACGGTAAAGATGCCCCACTCGTCCACACGCTGGGTGATCTTGCGGAAACCGGCGGCTTCCACCAATTGGTCCATTTCCGCCTGGCTGCGGCGGCGCATCACCCAGGCCTGGCCCTGGCGATGGCTGGTCAGCGCACGGGCGATCAGTTCCAGCTGCGGGTGCCACGGCTGGCCGGTGTAGACCAGATAACCGCCAGGCTCCACGGCCTCGGCGAGACCCGCCAGTGAGCCGCCGACCATGCCGTTGTCGGCAAACAATTCATACAGCCCGGACACCACCGCCAGTGTCGGCTTGGGGTCCAGTGCCGCCAGGTCCAGTCGGTCGAATGCATCGCCTTTGACGAACTGCGCGATATCTCCCAGGCCCTTCTCGCGGATCAGGGCGCCACCGTCGCGTACGTTGATGTCGCTGTAGTCGCGCAGCAGGATCGACTCCGGCAGCGGCGACACACCCTGCAAGGCTTCCAGGATGTAGCGGCCGTGGCCGGCGGCGATGTCGACGATGCGCACTTCGCGCTGCTCATCGCGCAGCCGGATCATGGCCAGGCGCAGCAGTTCTTCGACATTCAACTTGCGCTGGCGAATGCCACGCCAGCCGATGGAGTTGAGGTAGTTGGTGTCGATCATCCGCCCCAGCCCGCCCTTGCCGGTGGGCTTGTTGCGGTACACGTAATCCAAGGTACTGCCGGAGTCGAAGCCGGTGTCGAAACCAAGTTTCACCCCGTCCGACAGGTTCTTGCCCAGGCCCATGCTGGCGCGGGTCAGGCGCCAGTACAGGTCGCGCAGGGAATTGCGCGGCAGCGGCGCCGCTAGGGCTTCGGACTCGGCGCAGGTGGCACCCAGCTTGTCGGCGTCCAGCAGGCAAGCGCGGTCCAGCGGCTGGGTGAAATTCTGCAGGATAAAGCGCCGGGCACTGCTCACGGCCACCGCGCGGTCGCGTTCGCCAAGGGTGTCGTGGAAGAAACCGGGAAGGATATGCAGCTCTTTTTTCAGGCTGCCAAGGCGGTCAAAAAACTGCTGCTGGGGTTTGCGGTGCACCACAAAGTCGGAGCCGGAGATCAGCAGTTGGGTCGGCACCTGGATTGCCTGGGCATCGGCTACGACGCGGTCGGCCGCTTCGTACAGGCCAAGCAGCACATTGACCGAGATGGCCTTGGTGATCAGCGGGTCGCTGTCGTAGGACGCCACGCGCTCAGGGTCATGGCTGAGGAACTTGGCCTTGACGTAACTGTTGACGAAAAAGTTGCCGCGAAACTTGCGCATCAGCGCCAGCCCTGGCCGTGCGAACGGCACGTACAGCTTGACCTTGAACGCCGGCGAGGCGAGTACCAGCGCGCGGATTTTCGGCGCGTAGTCATGCACCCAAGTGGCTGCGATCACCGCGCCCACGCTTTGCGCGACCACCGCGAAGTTTTCTTCCTCGATGCTGTAAGCCGCGCCGATATGCTCGCAGAAGGTCTGCACGTCGCGGGCGCTGGTGGCGAAGCTTGGGCTGTCACCGCGCGCGCCCGGTGATTGGCCGTGGCCGCGGGCGTCCCAGGCGAAGAAGTCGAATTGCGGCAGGTCGAGTTCATCCACCAAGTGCGCGATGCGCCCCGAATGCTCATGACCGCGATGGAACAGCAGGATCGCCTTGCGCGGCTCATCGCCCGCAGGCGCAGTAGCCGGCCAGTGCCGATAGAAAAGCTCGACGCCATCATGGGTACTGAAGGTGTGCTCTTGCTGTTCGCGCATCGCAAAAATCCTTATGCAATCGGTGGAGTATCTGAGTGTTCCTTGAGGCCCTGGCGCACCCGGTTGACCAGGGTGTAGGCGAGCAGGGCGGCGACCAGCCACATCACGGTGTCGACCCAGCCCGCGCCGAGCCAACCCAGTGCAACACCGGTGGCCAGTACGCCGAGGACGAAGGCCCGGTCACTCTTGCCCATCGGCCCGTCGTAGCGGCGCGACGCACCGACCATGGGCCCGAGCACGCCGGCGTATTCGCTGAATACCGCCAGCAGCGCCACTAGCAGCACCGGCGCCAGGCTCACACCGGGGATCAGCGCGAAGGGGAGGATCAGCGCGCTGTCGGCGATGACGTCGCACAGTTCATTGAGGTAGGCGCCCAGGCGCGACTGCTGGCCAAATTCACGCGCGAGCATGCCGTCGATGGCGTTCAGCGCCATGCGCAGGATCATCCACAACGGGATCAGCGCAAACAGCCAGAGGTGTTGAGCGAAGCTGGCGATCAGCAGGCCGACCAACAGGGAAACCACGCCGGCCAGGACGGTGATCTGGTTGGCGGTGGTGCCGTTGTCGTAGAGGCGCTGCACGAGGGGTCGCAGCAGGTTTTGAAAACGCGGCTTGAGCTGATAGATCGAAATCATGGGGAGTGACGCTTCCTTGTCCGTGAGCCCGCGAAAAACTGGTTTGGAGTGTGCCGATTATTCATGGCCTGCACCAGTGATGGCGCGTGTTTATGGGGGTTTTGTCACGCTATCGAAGGCGTTGCCGAGCAAATCAGCGAGCGGGCCGCCCCACGAATGCGGTGGGTAAGGGTGAACAGCGATAACTGACACACCTCCATCGTGGGCAAGCCCACTCCCGCAGGGGTTTTACGCGGGTTTCGAACAAAAATTTCACGCTGCGTGTTATATCGTAACGAATTGTGTACAACTGGGCGTTAAGTAGATGCAAGTGGATCTAGAGGCTGACGGCGCTTCGGTGGAAGGCCTGCCGCGTTTTCAGCAAGGGCTGTTCCATGCCCGTCGATTGCGCCAAGCCGGCATCAGCCTGACGGCCCTGGCCGTTGCCGGTTGGGTGCTGGCGCTGTTTGTCGCGCTGTTTGCGCCGCTGTCGATCTGGCCGGTGGTGTTGATCAACTGTGCCTCGGCGCTGCTGGTGCTGGTGGCCGGGTTGCAGTCGGCGTGGTGGGTCGCCGATTGGCGTGCCCAGGCGCTGGAAGAACCGGTGGCGGTGTTGACCGAACAGCCCGACGAGCCCGTCACCTGGCATCGAAGCCTGGCCAACCGCCTGGGCAGTGGCCTGCTGGCCCAGATCGGTGCGCCGGTGTTGTGGCTGTGCGGTTGGGCGCTGCTGGCGCTGGTGAGTGTTATCGAGTTCTGGAACCTGGCGCTGCCCGCCGCGGCGGTGGGGCAGTCGGCCAGTGTCGGTGCCGCGCTCGGCTTGGCACTGGCGTTTGGTCTGCTGGTGTTCGAGCGGCGCCTGGCTCAGGAAACCGCCACGCAATGGCCGGAAGCGGCGCAATTGGCACAGTTGAGCCGGGTGGCGATTGTGTGCCTGGTGGTCAGCGCGATCTGCCTGCTGTTTGCCGGCGCAGCGTCTGTCTGGCCGCTGCGCCTCGCCACACTGATCGGCCTGTTGCCCGCCCTGGTGGCGCTGGAGTTTCTGCTTCGGGCCGTGCTGTCGCTGTTCAGCCCGCGCCAACCGCGCCTTGAACCGCGCTTGATGGCGCAGAGCTTTATTGCCGATCTGCTGCGCTGGCCGCCGCAACCGTTACTCGCCTTGCAGCATGAGCTGCACAACCGCTTCGGCATCGACCTGCGCCAGATCTGGGCGTTTACCTACATGCGCCGTGCATTCTTCCCGGTGCTGCTGGTGGTGCTGACTGTCGGCTGGACACTGACCGGCGTGCATGAAGTGCCGCTGCAAGGGCGTGGGATTTATGAACGCTTTGGCAAGCCCGTCGAGGTGTTCGGGCCCGGCCTGCATGCCGGTCTACCCTGGCCGTTAGGCCGTGTCATCAACGTGGAAAATGGCGTGGTGCATGAGTTGGCCACCAGCGTCAGCGAAGCGGCTGCGCCGGAACTGGCGCCTGCCGAGGGCCCGGCGCCGTTGATCGCCAATCGGTTGTGGGACGCCAGCCATGTGAATGACAAATCCCAGGTGATCGCCAGCAGCAGCGGCGACAAGCAGAGCTTCCAGATCGTCAATATGGATGTGCGGTTTGTCTACCGCATCGGCCTCACCGACCAGGCCGCGCTGGCCGCCACCTACCACAGCGCGGACGTGCCGACCCTGATTCGCAGCACCGCCAGCCGTATCCTGGTTCACGACTTTGCCTCGCGCACCCTCGACGAATTGCTCGGCGAGCAACGCACTCGCCTTGCTGACGAAATTGGCAGCGCGGTGCAAGCGGACCTGCAAAAACTCGACAGCGGCGTGGAAATCCTCGCCACGGTCGTGGAAGCCATCCACCCACCGGCCGGTGCCGCCAATGCCTACCACGGCGTGCAAGCCGCGCAGATTGGCGCCCAGGCCCTGATCTCCCGCGAACGCGGTGCCGCCAGCGAGCAGACCAACCAGGCCTTGCTGCAAGCCAGTACTGCGCGCGACCAGGCGCTGGCCAGCGCGCGTGAAGTGAAGGCCGGGGCCCAGGCGGCCGACCTGCGCTTTGCTGCCGAACAAAAGGCCTACGCCACGGCCGGCCAGGCCTTTGTGCTCGAGCAGTACCTCGGCCAACTCAGCCAGGGCCTGGCCCACGCCAAGCTGCTTATTCTGGATCACCGCCTGGGTGCCGATGGCGCGCCGACGATCGATCTGCGTTCTTTTACCTTACCGGCCGATCCTTCGGTGCCGCGTAAAGCCGTTCAATAAGGAGTCTGTCTGTTGAGCGCTCATTCTCACGATCATCATCATGGCCATCATCACCAGGCTCATCATGGTGATGAACACGCGGCAGGCCCGTTCCCCTGGCGGCGCATGGCCTGGGCGGTGCTGCTGGTGCTGTTTGCCGTAGCGGCGGCCAGCCTGGTGCAGGTGCGTTCCGGTGAAGCCACGGTGATTACCCGCTTCGGCAACCCGTCGCGGGTATTGCTGGAGCCGGGCCTGGGCTGGCGCTGGCCGGCGCCGTTCGAAGCGGCGATCCCGGTGGACCTGCGCCTGCGCACCACGTCCAGTGGCTTGCAGGATGTAGGCACCCGCGACGGCCTGCGCATCATCGTGCAGGCCTATGTGGCGTGGCAGGTGCAGGGCGATGCCGACAATGTGCAGCGCTTCATGCGCGCGGTGCAGAACCAGCCGGATGAGGCGGCGCGGCAGATTCGCACCTTTGTCGGCTCGGCGCTGGAGACCACGGCCGCCAGTTTTGACTTGTCGAGCCTGATCAATACGGATGCCAGCCAAGTGCGCATTGCCGATTTCGAGGCTCAGTTGCGCCAGCAGATTGATCAACAATTGCTCACTACTTATGGCGTGCGCGTGGCCCAGGTCGGCATCGAGCGGCTGACGTTGCCGTCGGTCACCCTCACCGCGACGGTCGACCGCATGCGTGCCGAACGCGAAACCATCGCGACCGAACGCACCGCCGTGGGCAAGCGTGAAGCGGCGCAGATCCGTTCCGCCGCCGAGCGTGATGCGCGCATCGTGCAAGCCGATGCCACGGTGAAAGCGGCTGACATCGAAGCACAGTCGCGCGTCGAAGCGGCGCAGATCTATGGGCGTGCCTACGCCGGCAACCCGCAGCTGTACAACTTGCTGCGCTCGCTGGATACCTTGGGCACCGTCGTGACGCCGGGTACCAGGATCATCCTGCGCACCGACGCGGCGCCGTTCCGTGCATTGGTGGACGGGCCGAAGGACGTCCAGCCATGATCGAGCGTGGCAGCCCGGACAGCCCGTGGATCCAGGCTGGGCGCCTGACCTTTCTGGCGCTGTACGCGGTGACGGTATTGGCGGCATTGGCCTGGGCGTTTTCCAATGTGCGGCAGATCGACCCGCAGAACCGTGCCGTGGTGTTGCACTTCGGCGCGCTGGATCGCATCCAGAATGCCGGCTTGTTGCTGGCCTGGCCGCAGCCGTTCGAGCAAGTGGTGCTGTTGCCGGCGGCGGATCGCGTGATCGAGCGGCGCGTGGAGAATCTGCTGCGTTCCGATGCTGCGATCCAGGCCGACCGCGTGGCCAGTTTCGCCACCCCGTTGAGCGACGCACTGGCCGGCTCCGGCTACCTGCTGACCGGCGATGCCGGCGTGGTGCAGCTGGATGTGCGGGTGTTCTACAAAGTCACCGAGCCCTATGCGTTTGTGTTGCAGGGCGAGCATGTGCTGCCGGCGCTGGACCGCCTGGTGACCCGCAGCGCGGTGGCCCTGACCGCCGCGCGTGACTTGGACACGATCCTGGTGGCGCGACCGGAACTGATCGGCACCGACAACGGCGCCGCGCAACGGCGCGAAAGGCTGCGTGGAGACCTGGTGCAAGGCATCAACAAGCGCCTCGCGGAGTTGACTTCCACTGGCCTGGGATTGGGCATACAGGTCACCCGCGTCGACGTGCAATCAAGCCTGCCGGGGCCGGCGGTAAATGCCTTCAACGCCGTGCTCACCGCCAGCCAGCAGGCCGACAAAGCGGTGGCCAATGCGCGTACCGACGCGGAAAAACTCACCCAGACCGCCAACCAGGAGGCCGACCGCCTGGTGCAGGTCGCCCATGCCCAGGCCAGCGAACGCCTGGCCAATGCGCAGGCGCAGACTGCTACTGTCGCGAGCCTGGCCCAGGTGAAAGACCCCGGCTTGCTGCTGCGTTTGTACCGCGAGCGGCTGCCGAAGATTCTCGGCCAGGCCGGCGCTGTGACCACCGTCGATCCTAAAGACGACTCCCGCTTGATCATCCAGGGAGCCGAACAATGAGCGCACCCATGTTGACCTCCGCCGAGCAGCGCAGCGCCGCCCGGCAATTGACCCTGGCGATGCTCGCCCTGGGTTTGCTGGTGCTGGGCCTGGTCTGGCGCTGGCTGGCGCCGGACCAGGGTGGCGTCAGTCAATTGCTGCTCGGCGCGGCGTCCTTGCTGGTCGCCGTGCCGGTAATGCGCTCGGCCTGGTACAGCCTGCGCTTCCCCAGCCTGCATGGCATCACCGACCAGTTGATCGCCCTCGCGATGATGGGGGCGTGGGCCACCGGTGACCTGCTGACCGCCGCACTGCTGCCGATCATCATGATTTTCGGGCATGTGCTGGAGGAGCGCAGTGTGATCGGCTCCCAGGAGGCGATCCACGCCCTGGGTAAATTGACGCGCAGCCATGCCCGCCGGGTGCACGCCGATGGCAGCATCCATGAGGTGGATAACGGCACGCTGAACCCCGGCGATATCGTTGAAGTGCGCGCCGGTGACCGCGTGCCGGCCGATGGCGTAGTGCTGTCGGGCCAGGCCAGCCTGGACACGGCGCCGATCACTGGCGAGTCGGTGCCGCTGGAGGCCCATGTCGGCGTCCAAGTGTTTGGTGGCGCGATCAACCTCGACGGCCTGTTGCGCCTGCAAGTGACCCGCACCGGCAATGAGTCGACGCTGGGCAAGGTGATTGCGCTGATGCAGAACGCCGAGCGTTCCAAGCCACCGATCACGCGGCTGCTGGAGCGTTACGCCGGCAGCTACATGGTGCTGGTGCTGTTGCTGGCGGCGGTGACCTGGTTTGTGACCAATGACGCCCAGGCGATGTTGGCTGTGCTGGTGGCGGCGTGCCCGTGTGCGTTGGTGTTGTCAGCCCCGGCCACGGCGATTGCCGGGATTGCCGTGGCGGCACGGCATGGGATTCTGATTCGCAGCTCGGCCTTCCTCGAAGAGTTGGCGGACCTGACCTCGCTGGTGGTCGACAAGACCGGCACCCTGACCTTTGGCACCTTGCGTTTGCAGTCCATCGAGAGCGCATCGATGGATCGCCAGGCGCTGCTCAACCTGGCGGCCAGCCTCGGCTCGGCCAGCAGCCACCCGGTCAGCCGCGCGTTGGCGGAACTGGCGACGCCGGAACAACGGCTGGCGCTCAGCGATATCCGCGAGCGCCAGGGCCTGGGCGTGGTGGCACAGACCGAACAGGGCGAAGCGGCGCTGGGGCGTCCGGAATTGTTCGAGCAATTGGGTATCGTCGCGACGCCTGTTCCTGACCACGACGGCCCGATTGCCGGGCTGGCGCTGAAGGGGCAATTCGTCGCCTGGCTGTTGCTCGCCGACAGCGTCAAGCCCGAAGCCCGCCAGGCGCTGCAGGAACTGCGCGACCTCGGCCTGGGCCGCCAATTGCTGCTGACCGGCGACCGCCAGAGTGTGGCCGACAGCCTGGCGCTGGACGTGGGCATCAGTGATGTCGAAGCCCAGGCCCTGCCGGAAGACAAGCTCAACCGCGTGCTCGGCGAGATCGACAGCGGCTTTCGGCCCATGGTGGTGGGCGACGGCATCAACGATTCCCTGGCGCTCAAGGCCGGTGTGGTCGGCGTGGCCATGGGCGCGGGCGGCGCGGATATCGCGCTGGCCTCGGCGGATGTGGTGTTGATCGGCAGCGACCTGCGCCGGCTGGGCACCTGCGTGCGCTTGAGTCGCCAGTGCCGGCACACGTTGCAAGTCAACGTGATCATCGGCCTGGGCTGGACGCTGGCCATCGTGGTGTTTGCCGCCTTCGGCTGGCTGGGCGCTGCCGGGGCCATGATTGCGGCGGTGCTGCACAACCTCAGCACCTTGCTGGTACTGGGCAATGCCGGGCGTTTGCTGCGGTTTCAGGAGCCGCTGCTGAAGCTTGAGGAATAATTTTCGAATTATTTTTGTAGCGCTGTAACGCCGGCAGGGGGCCTCACTCTAGTGGTGTGTCGAGACTGAACAATCCGTTCAGACCGACTCCACTACCGATCATGAGGACTACAAAATGAACATTAAATCCGCTGCTGCCGGTGCCGCTCTCGCCATGGCCGCCGCTACGATGTTTGCCGGTGTTGCTACCCAGGTCCAAGCCGCAGACGCCTCGGTTCATTGCTATGGCGTCAACGCCTGCAAAGGCCAGAACGACTGCAAAACCAAGGACCATGCGTGCAAAGGCCAGGGTTCTTGCAAAGGCCAGGGCTTCCTCTCCATGAGCAAGGCCATGTGCGACCAGAAAGGCGGCACCGTCGGCGAGTAACCGGCAACCGAGTGCAACCGCAGCGGCTGCCTCCCACCGCTGCGGACACTTTTACCTTGGAGTGTCCTATGCCCACTTCTCTTGCGAGCCTCGGTTACGGCCTGGGCTTACGCAGCGAGTACTACCAGCAGATCCTCGAACAATCGCCGCCGGTGGATTGGTTCGAAGTGATCTCCGAGAATTACCTGGTGCAGGGCGGCAAAGCCCTGTACTACCTGGACGCAATCGCCGAGCGTTATCCGCTGGTGATGCACGGCGTGTCCCTGTCCATCGGCGGGCCGCATGCCCTTGATACCGATTACCTGAAGCAGCTCCACGCCCTCGCCGAACGCATCCAGCCGGCGTGGATTTCCGATCATCTGTGCTGGAGCCGCGGCAGCGCGCACCAGCTGCATGACCTGCTGCCGTTGCCCTACACCGAAGAAAGCCTTTACCACGTGGCCGCCCGCGTGCGGCAGGTGCAGGATGTTCTGCAGCGCCCGCTGGTGCTGGAAAACGTCTCCAGCTATGTGCGCTCGAAGGCCGATGAATTTACCGAGTGGGAATTCCTCAACGCGCTGACGCACTTGTCGGGGTGCCAATTGCTGCTGGACGTCAACAACGTCTACGTCAGCTCGCGCAACCACGGGTTCGACGCCTGGACCTTCATCCGCAACCTGCCGCCTGCGAGCATTCGCCAACTGCACCTGGCCGGGCATATGGACTACGGCGATTATGTCGTCGATACCCATGACCAACCGGTATGTGATCCGGTATGGGCGCTGTACCAGCAGACGTTGGAGCACCTGGGGCCGGTCTCGACGCTGTTGGAGCGCGATGATCATTTCCCGCCGTTCGACGTGTTGCTCACCGAATTGGACAAGGCTCGCGCGTTGGGTGCTACCGCCCTGGCCCGGAGATCGTTATGCGCCTGACCGATTGGCAGCTGGCGTTTGAACAGCATGTGTTATCTGAAGCCCCGCTGGCCAACAGCAGCTTTGCCGCCACTTTGCTGGGTGGGCCGACGCTGGACGTGGACACGGGCCTGGCGATTTATCACAACGCCTACCTGTCACGGCTGCAGGACGTGTTGCGGCATGACTTCGGCGCCATCCGATATTGGCTTGGGGACGATGAGTTCGCCGCGCTGACCGAGGCCTACGTGCGGCGTTATCCGTCGGCCCATTACAGTTTGCGTTGGCTGGGCGAGCGGTTCCCGGGGTTTATCCTCGAACACCTGGTGGCCGAACAGAGTGCGCCGCTGGCCGAGCTGGCGCGCTTGGAATGGGCCTTCACCCTCGCATTCGATGCGCCATCAGGGCAGCCACTGACCCTGGACGACATGGCATCGTTGCCGCCTGAAGCCTGGCCGGCGCTGCAGGTCAGTCTGGCGCCCTCGGTGCAGCAGTTGCTCTGCCACTTCAATACGCTGGCGCTCTGGCGTGCCAGCAAGGAGGAGTCCGCCTTCCCGCCCAGCCAGGCGTTGGCGCACATCTGCCTGGTGTGGCGTCATCAGAATGTGTGCCATTACCGCAGCCTGGAGCCGGCAGAAGCCTGCGCGCTGGCCGGTATGGTGACCACCGGCTGGAATTTTTCAGAACTGTGCGAGCAGCTGCAGGTCACTTATGCAGAGGGAGCCCCATTGCAAGCGGTCACGTGGCTTAAACAGTGGATCCAGGACGGTTTGCTCGAGCGCCGAGCCCCATAGAAGAACGCTATCAAATCGATAGCCTCCTACTTTGTCTTCGGATGGTCTACCCTCACACCAGACGTCTGAAACAAGGGGGGACTACTCATGCTCGCGCAACTTCCACCGGCCTTACAGAATCTTCAGCTACCGCTGCGTCTTCGACTCTGGGATGGCCATGAATTCAACCTGGGTCCCGATCCCAGTGTGACCATCGTGGTGAAGGACCCCACGGTTGTCTCCAAGCTCACCCATCCCACGCTCGATTCATTGGGCGCAGCCTTTGTCGAGGGCAAACTGGAGCTGGAAGGCTCCATCAGCGAAGTGATCCGGGTGTGTGATGAATTGAGTCACGCCCTGATCGATGACGACGAGGGGAGTCGTCCGGTGCGCTCGATCCACGACAAGGCCACTGACGCAGCGGCGATTTCCTACCACTACGACCTGTCCAACGAGTTCTACCAGCTGTGGCTGGACCAGGACATGGCGTACTCCTGCGGTTATTTCGAAACCGGCAGCGAGTCCATCGACCAGGCCCAACAAGACAAATTCCGCCATCTGTGCCGCAAGCTACGCCTGCAGCCGGGCGAGTATCTGCTCGACGTCGGCTGCGGTTGGGGCGGGTTGGCGCGGTATGCCGCGCGGGAGTTCGGCGTCAAAGTATTTGGCATTACCCTGAGCAAGGAGCAGTTGGCGCTGGCCCGGGAACGGGTCAAGGCCGAGGGGCTGGAAGACCAGGTCGACCTGCAACTGCTGGATTACCGCGACCTGCCCCAGGATGGCCGTTTCGACAAAGTGGTCAGCGTGGGGATGTTTGAACACGTCGGTCATGCCAACCTGGCGGAATACTGCAAGACCCTGTTCGGTGCGGTACGCGAAGGCGGCCTGGTGATGAACCACGGCATTACCGCCAAGCACACCGACGGTCGACCTGTGGGCCGTGGCGCCGGTGATTTTATCGAACGTTATGTCTTCCCCAACGGCGAGCTGCCGCACCTGGCGATGATGACTGCCGAAATCAGTGAGGTCGGGCTGGAAGTGGTCGATGTCGAAAGCCTGCGCCTGCATTACGCGCGCACGCTGGACCACTGGAGTGAGCGGTTGGAAGACAACCTGGAAGCGGCGGCGAAGATGGTGCCGGACCAGGCGCTGCGTATCTGGCGGCTGTACCTGGCCGGTTGCGCCTATGCGTTCGCACGCGGCTGGATCAATCTGCACCAGATCCTCGCGGTCAAGCCGCACGCCGATGGCAGCCATGAACTGCCGTGGACGCGGGAAGATATCTACCGCTGAAATACAATCACGACAACTGCGGTGATCTACATGTGGGAGCGGGCTTGCTCGCGAAAGCGCTCTATCAGTGACTCATCGAGTACTGATGTACCGCCTTCGCGGGCAAGCCCGCTCCCACATGGATCGCGTATTGATCGCTAGAGAATGGGTGAAATAAGCCGCGCGACCCGCATGCCCAGTTGTTGCAGGCGGCGGGTTTCGCGGCTTTCTTCCTGGCTGACTTCATGGGCCAGGGCGAAGTCGTCGAGCAGCATCTGTTCCACTTGCTGGGCGAAGGCTTCGTCGACCGTGAGCAACATCACTTCGAAATTCAACCGGAACGAGCGGTTGTCCATGTTCGCACTGCCGATGGCGCTGATCTCGCTGTCGACCAACACCACCTTCTGATGCAAAAAGCCCGGCGTGTAGCGGAATACACGAACCCCGGCGCGTACCGCTTCGATCGCATACAGGCTGGACGCGGCGTAGACGATGCGGTGGTCGGGGCGCGACGGCAGCAGCAGGCGCACATCCACCCCACGCAGCACCGCCAGGCGCAGAGCGGCAAACACAGCTTCGTCAGGGATGAAATACGGGCTGGTGATCCACACGCGCTCGGTCGCCGCATGGATGGCCTCGACGAAAAACAGCGAGCAGGTTTCATACGGGTCGGCCGGGCCGCTGGCGAGCAATTGGCAGAGCACACCGTCTTCGGGGTAGGCGTCCGGCAGGATCAGCGGCGGCAACTCGCGTGCGGCCCAGAACCAGTCTTCGGCAAACGACTCCTGCAGGCACGCGACCACCGGCCCGGTGACCTGCACATGGGTATCGCGCCACGGCGCCAGCGGCGGCTTTTTGCCGAGGTATTCGTCGCCGACGTTATGCCCGCCGACAAACCCGGTGACGCCATCCACCACGACGATCTTGCGGTGGTTGCGGAAGTTGACCTGGAAGCGATTGAGCCAGCCGCTGCGGGTGGCGAAGGCCTTGACCTTGACCCCGGCGTCGCGCAGCGATTGCACATAGTGATGGGGCAGGGCGTGGCTGCCGATGCGGTCGTAGAGCACGTGAATATCCACGCCCTCGGCGGCCTTGGCTGTCAGCAAGGTGTGCAGTTGGCGGCCCAACTCATCGTCGTGAATGATGAAGAACTGGAACAGCACGGCCGTCTTGGCGCGGCGGATGGCGTCGAAGATCGCGCTGAAGGTAGCCTCGCCATTGATCAGCAGGCGCACCTCGTTGTTCGCCAGGCACGGCATGCGGCCCAACTTGGGCATGGCGCGCAGCGAGGCGTAGGCGCTGGAGTTACGCGCGGCCAGGGCTTCCTCGACCCACGGGCGCCAGTTCAGCTCGGTGATCGCGGTGTGCATTTCCTGGTTGGCCTGGCGCCGCGCCTGGATGTAGGCGTCGAAGGTGCTGCGGCCGAAAATCAGGTAGGGAATCAGCGTCAGGTAGGGCATGAACATCAGCGACAAGGCCCAGGCGATCGAGCCTTGGGCGGTCCTGACGGTCAGCACCGCGTGGATCGCGGCGAGGGTCCCGAGAAAGTGCAGCGTGGCGATGAAGTAGGCGAGCAGGTGCGGGCCAAAAAAATCCATGGACGACATGACTCCAGACAATCCAGTGCCTAACAGACCATGAACGGCTGCGAATGTCGCTATTTTATTTGCCGTGCAACACTGGCACTTTTGCGGCGTCTAACGCCCACAATTGCCCAGGAGTTACCCGATGAATGCTCGTCTGCTTGGTTTGGCCATGGTTATTGGTGTGTCGCTGCCCGTGGCGGCGCAGGCGCAGATGCTGGCGCCGGGCTTGTGGGAATTGACCACCAGCAACATGAAAGTCGATAACCAGGACCTGCCGGACCTGTCCTTGATCCTCGGTCAGCTCAAGCAACAGATGACCCCCGAACAGCGTGCGATGCTGGAAAAACAAGGCATCACCATGGCCGGCAAAGGCGTGCAAGTGTGCCTCACGCCGGCGCAAGTCGCCTCGGACTCGATCCCGCTGACCGACCCGCAATCGGGCTGCAAACAGGAAGTGACCGACAAGACCGGCAACCAGTGGAAATTCCGCTTCAGCTGCCCGAAAGCCCAGGGCACTGGCGTCGCAACCTTCCAGAGCCAGAAAGAATTCACCACCACCGTCAACGGTACCTTCAATGCCACCGGCATCCAGCAGAAGGGCAGCCTGGACAGTCATGCGCAGTGGCTCGGCAACGATTGCGGTACGGTCAAGCCCCGCGCTTAACGCAGGAAATGCAGCGGCAAGCCCTGGCAGCTGTCGACCACCTGGCCTTTGTGCCAGGCCAGGTGGCCAGACACCAACGTGGTGCTGACGCTGTGGCGAAAGCGCCGCTCGGCAAACGGCGTCCAGCCGCAGCGGGCCAGGATCGGCTCGTCGCTGACCGGCTTGCCTGCAGGTTCGGGTTTGATCAGCACCAGGTCGGCCCAATACCCTTCACGTAAATAACCCCGATCCGGGATGGCGAACAAGTCGGCGACGCGGTGGCTGGTTTTCGCCACCAGGGTGGTCAACGGCAGCAGCCCGTCGGCGACCAATTCCAGCAGCGCCGGCAGCGCGTGCTGCACCAGCGGCAGACCCGCTGGCGCGTCCCGGTACCCCAGCTGCTTTTGCGTCCAGGTATGCGGCGCATGATCAGTGCCAATCACATCCAGGCGATCACTCAACAAGGCCCGGCGCAGGGCGTCGCGGTCGGCGCGGGTCTTGATCGCCGGGTTGCATTTGATCTGGTGGCCAAGGCGGTGATAGTCGCGGTCATCGAACAGCAGGTGGTGCACGCAGACTTCCGCCGTGATGTGCTTTTGCGCGAGGGGCAGGTCTTCAAACAGTTCCAACTCTCGGGCGCTGGTCAGGTGCAGTACGTGCAAGCGCGTCCCCAAGCGCCTGGCCAACTCCACGGCAAAAGAAGACGAGCGATAACACGCCTCGGCATCGCGGATCAGCGGGTGGGCAACCGCCGGGATCTTGTCCCCGAAGCGCTCGCGCAGGCGCTGTTCATTGGCCTGGATGCTCGGCGTGTGTTCGCAGTGGGCGAGGAGCAGGGTGGGCACCTCGGCAAACAGTCGCTCCAGAACCTTCGGGTCGTCTACCAGCATGTTGCCGGTGGAGGCGCCCATGAACACTTTGACCCCGGCCACTTCGCGCGGATCGAGCGCGGCAACGGTGTCGAGGTTGTCGTTGCTCACGCCGAAGTGAAAGCCGTAGTTGGCCACCGAGTGCAGGGCCGCGCGGCGCTTTTTATCGGCCAGGGCTTCCAGGGTCAGCGTGGCCGGGTTGGTGTTGGGCATGTCCATGAAACTGGTGATGCCACCGGCCACGGCCGCCCGGGACTCGCTGTAGAAACTGCCTTTGTCCGGTGCGCCAGGCTCGCGGAAATGCACTTGGTCATCGATCATGCCCGGCAGCAGCCACTGGCCTTGGGCGTCAATGGCCACCGGCGCATTGCAGCCCTCGATGCTGGCGGCGATCTTCTCGATGCGGCCGTTGGCAAGCAGTACGTCGGCGTCGAATTCCTGGCCCTCATTCACCAGGCGGGCGTTGCGGATCAGCAGGCGGCTCATGGTTCAGAACTCGTTTTGCAAGGCTTTGTAGCCGCGCACCAGGTCGACGTTGGTACGCGCCACGTCTTCGGAAAACTCCGAGGCGCTGATGCTGACCGGCGGGAATTGCGACAGGTCGGTGTTTGGCCCGATGCGCGTGGTAGAGGGCACGTAAAACGCGGCGGGCAAGTCGCGGCCGTCGACCACCGAGTTGTGGCGCACTACGCAGCCGTCGCCCACGGCGCAATTGAACAGCACGCTGTTGAAGCCGATGAACACACGGTCGCCGACGGAGCAGGGGCCATGGACGATGGAGCGGTGTGCGATCGAGGTGAACTCGCCGATGGTCACCGCCGCGCCGGACTTGGAGTGGATGACCACGCCGTCCTGGATGTTCGAGTTGGCGCCGATGGTGATCGGGTCCATCGCGCCGCTGGCGTCGACTTCGTCGGCGCGGATCACGGCGTAGGGGCCGACGAACACGTTCTCACCGATGATGACCTTGCCGCAGATGATCGCGGTCTTGTCGACGTAGGCCGATTCGGCAATCACCGGCAGATCGCCGGAAGGGTTCTTGCGGATCATGCAGCGGGCTCCGTAATGATGTGAACGTAATGACCGTCGATGGCGTTGTAGAAACAGGTCGGGCGGCCGGTGTGGCAGGCCGGGCCTTGCTGGTCGACGATCAGCAGCACCGCGTCGCCGTCGCAATCGAGTCGCGCTTCCACCAGTTGCTGCCAGTGGCCGGACGACTCGCCTTTGCGCCACAGTTGCCGACGCGAGCGCGACCAGTAGCAGACCTGCCCGGTGGCCAGGGTTTCGGTGAGGGCCTGGCGGTTCATCCAGGCCAGCATCAATACCTCGCCGCTGCCGTGTTGCTGGGCAATGGCGGCAATCAGCCCATCGCTGTTCCACGCCAAGGCATCGAGCACCGGATCGAGTGGAAAGCGGCTGCCGAGGGCAGCCTCTTCCAGTTCGAGCATGCTCACGGTCATGGCTTGCCCAGGGCGGCGCACAGGGTGTTGAGGTTGTATTCGAACAGCCCGGTGAAGGTGCTGGCCGGGCCTTCGGCGGCCAGGGCATCGGAGTACAGCGTGCCGCCGATCTGCGCGCCGCTTTCGTCAGCGATCTGCTTGAGCAGGCGCGAGTCCTTGATGTTTTCCATGAACACCGCCTTGACCTTGTCTTTGCGGATCTGGGTAATCAGCGCAGCGACTTCGGCAGCCGACGGTTCACGCTCGGTGGACAAGCCTTGGGGCGCGAGGAACTCGATGCCATAGGCCTGGCCCAGGTAACCGAAGGCGTCGTGGGAGGTGACGATGCGACGGTTGCCCGGCGGCAGTGCGCCGAACTTGGTCTTGGCTTCGGCCAGCAGGCGGTAGATTTCTTTCAGGTAGGCCTGGCTGTTGCGCAGGTAGTCGGCCTTGTTGGCCGGGTCGGCGGCGACCAAGGCCTTGGTGATGTTGTTCACGTAGATTTCGGCGTTGGCCAGGTTGTGCCAGGCGTGCGGGTCGGGGATGGTTTCGCCGTCTTCTTCCATGGTGTGGGAAATCACGCCCTTGCTGGCGGTGACCACGGTGGCCTTGGTTTCGGTGCTGGTCACCAGGCGGTCCAGCCAGGGTTCGAAGCCCAGGCCGTTCTTGATGATCAGCCTGGCCTTGAGCAGCGCCTTGGCGTCGTCCGGAGTGGGCTCGTAGGTGTGGGCGTCGGAATCCGGGCCGACCATGTTGCTGATCTGGATGTGATCGCCACCGATCTGGTGGGTGATGTCATCGAGAATACTGAAACTGGTAACCACCTGGAGTTTGTCAGCGGCCTGGGCCGTCGATAACGACAGCACCAGACTGAACAGCACGAGTAGAGCGCGCATCGGGAAACACCTCATTGGGATGACAGCAAGGGCGGGCGGCGCAGCAAGCCGTGCACCGTACCGAAGACCACGGACAGCAAATACCCGACGCCAGCCACCAGCACGATCGCCGGGCCGCTGGGCAGCGAGTAGTAGAACGACAGCAGCAAGCCAAACCACACCGACAGGCATCCCAGCACTGCCGATACCGCGATCAGCACCGGCAGGCGCCGGCTCCAGAAACGTGAAGCGATGGCCGGCAACATCATCAAACCCACCACCATCAACGCGCCGATAGCCTGGAAGCCGATCACCAGGTTCAGTACCACCAGGGTCAGGAACAACCCGTGGGCGAGTGGGCCGAGGCGGCTGACGGTTTGCAGGAACAGCGGGTCGAGGGTGTCCAGCAGCAGCGGTTTGTAGATCAGCGCCATGGCGAGCAGGCTGAAACCGGAGACCCAGAGCATGCCGGTCAGGGTGGTTTCATCCACCGCCAGGGCGGAGCCGAACAGCAGGTGCAAAAGGTCCAGGCGCTTGCCGGCGATGCCCAGGATCAGCACCCCGGCGGCGAGCGAGATCGGGTAGATGGCGGCGAGGCTGGCGTCTTCGCGCAGGCCGGTGCGGCGGGTGATCCACGCCGACAGGCCGGCCATGCCCAGGCCTGCGCCGAGGCCGCCGATGGTCAGTGCGGGCAGGCTCAGGCCAGCGAACCAGAAGCCCAGCGCGGCGCCGGGCAGGATGCCGTGGGCAACGGCGTCACCGATCAGGCTCATGCGCCGCAGGATCAGAAACACCCCCAGCGGCGCGGTGCTGCAAGCCAGTACCAAGCCGCCAATCAAGGCGCGACGCATGAACACGAAGTCGAGGAAGGGCATCCACAGGTGGGCGGCGAAGTGCATCAAGCCACCTGCATGTGCGGTTGCGGGCGGATCAGCTCTTTACTGGCCCCGAACACGCAGCCGGTGCTCTTGATCTGCACCACTTGCTGGGTTTGGTGGCGCACGGACGCGAGGTCGTGACAAACGATCACCACGGTGCGGCCTTCATCGTGCCAGGCGTGCACATGTTTCCAGCACAGCGCCTGGCCTTCTTCGTCGAGGGCGGCGTGGGGTTCGTCGAGCAGCAACACTGGCGCTTCGGCCAGGCTCATGCGAGCGAGCAGGGCGCGTTGCAGTTCACCGCCGGACAAGGCCATCAACGGTCGATGTTCAAGGCCGCTGAGGCACCAGTCTTCGAGTACTGCTTGCAGGCGTTCGCTGCGTTGCGGCGGCGTGAGCCGGGTGCCCCAGAAACCGGCGGCAACCAACTCTTGCAGGCTGATGGGGAACTGGCGGTCGAGGTGCTGTTGCTGAGGCAGAAACGACAGGCCGCCGCGGCGTGGAACATCCACGGTGACTTTACCGGCCAGCGGTTTTTGCAGGCCGGCGATGACTTTGAGCAAGCTGCTCTTGCCGGTGCCGTTGGCGCCGATGATGCCGGTGAGGCTGCCTTTTTCCAAGGTGAAATCCACCGCCGGCGTCAGCGGTTGGCCGGGGGCGCCCCAGCGCAAAGCGGTGCAGGTGATCATGCAGAGGGTCTCGTCCAGCGGCTTTCAGCCACGGCATCGTGCGCGTGCAGGCTTTCGGCGTGGATCACTTTCAGGTGGAAGGCGTTGATGGCATCCGAGCGCTTCAAGGCGAGGTTCAGGCGGCGGGCAGCGTCTTCGCAGAACATCAGGTTCTGCCCGTTGGCCAGGGCGAAGGCTTGTTCGTCCGCGCGTTTTACAGCGGTTTGTACGGCGGTGCCGAGGGCCGCCTCGACGTCGTCGATCAGCGCGGTGATGGGCAAGTCGGGCTGTTGGCCGTCCAGCTCGATCAACAACTGCGCAGTGCTGCGCTGGCTGTGGGGCGTGGCAACAATGCCGTTGGCGCTGCCGAGCCAGGTGAGGACGTCTTCATGTTGCAAAGGCGTGTTGCCGAAATCTTCAACAAATTGCTGCTGAATCAATTGCCTGGCGAGGGCGGCCGAGCAAGGGCAAGTTGAGGAATAAGTAACGTCAATTTTTAGTTCCACGTGGAACATCTGGTTTTGCAGACGCGCTTCGATGCTTACCGGATAGCTTTTCCAGCCGGCCAGCGGGCTGACCAACGCCGGGCGTTTGAGCAGCAAATCGGTGTGGATCCGCAGGTAGGCGTTCTTAGATAAACCTTCATGACTGTCGAGAAAACGCTGCAGTACATTACGCAGAAGTGCCGGCGTAAGGGGCTGCTGGTCGAGCATTTCCAGTGCCAGGTACAGGCGTGACATATGAATACCACGGGCGGCGCCATCGTCCAGGCTGACGCCGGCATCGGCGGTGGCGGCCAGGCGATGGCCGTCGATGAGGATCGGCAAGGCGATACCGCACATACCGACCCAATCGAGTGGCAAGGCTTGGCGTGAAGCCTGCGCGGCGATATCCGGCAGAGTCAGCGCATTCATGAGCAGGTCCATCGTTGGAAATAAAAAGACATGTTATATTATAACTATTGAGTCGACGATGATTTTTCTGCTCCAGCCTTTTTTCAGTCATGTCGAGCAGGGACGCTCCTTTATTTGCGGTATTTGTCATGCACAGACGTCAGCTCCTAAACCTGCTTCTGGCCAGCCCGCTGTTCACCTTGCCTTTCACCGCGTCGGCCACGCAGATTCGCAATGCGCGCCTGTGGCGCTCGGACGACAAGCTGCGGCTGGTGTTCGACCTCAGCGGGCCGGTGCAATACAAGACCTTTTCGCTGAGCGCACCCGAGCGCCTGATCATTGACCTCAGCGGCGCGGGGCTCAGTGGGGATTTCTCCCAGTTGATGCTCAAGGGCAGCGGGATCACGTCGATTCGCTCCGGGCATTTCGGCAAGGGCGATACGCGGATCGTGCTCGACCTGGCCGCGCCGATGCAGCTCAACAGCTTTTTGTTGCCGCCCCAGGACGGCCAAGGGCACCGGCTGGTACTGGACCTGACCGGCGCCACCCATGCGCCGCGCCAGATCGCGGCGCAGCCTGCGCCGTTGGTGGCGCCGGTGGACAAGGCTCATCCCAAGCGCGACATCATCGTGGTGGTCGACCCCGGCCACGGCGGCAAGGACCCCGGCGCCGTCGGCTCCAAAGGCCAGCGTGAGAAAGACGTGGTGCTGTCCATCGCCCAGCTGTTGGCCAAGCGGCTGAAGCGCGAGAAGGGCTTCGATGTGAAGCTGGTGCGCAATGACGACTTTTTCGTGCCGCTGCGCAAGCGCGTGGAAATTGCCCACAAGCACAACGCCGACATGTTCATCTCGGTGCACGCGGATGCCGCACCGCGGATTACCGCGTCGGGCGCTTCGGTGTATGCCTTGTCCGAAGGCGGCGCCACGTCCGCGACCGCGCGCTTCATGGCGCAACGTGAAAACGGCGCCGACCTGCTCGGCGCCACCAGCCTGCTGAACCTCAAGGACAAGGACCCGATGCTGGCCGGGGTGATCCTGGACATGTCGATGAACGCCACCATCGCTTCCAGCCTGCAACTGGGCAACTCGATCCTGGGCAGCCTGGAAGGCATCACCTCGTTGCATCAGAAACGCGTAGAGCAGGCCGGCTTCGCGGTGCTCAAGTCACCGGACGTGCCGTCGATCCTGGTGGAAACCGGGTTCATCTCGAATGCGCGGGACAGTGCGCGACTGGTCACCGCGCGTCATCAACAGGCGGTTGCCGATGGCTTGTTCGAAGGTTTGAAGAAGTACTTCCAGAAGAACCCGCCGATGAACAGCTACATGGCCTGGGTGCAGGAACAGAAGGATGCCCAGGCCTAGCAGCCGGTTATCCGGCTGCAGGTGAACTTGGCGCTGGCGCCACCCGAACTGGAGAACCGGTTGAGGGTGGTCCAGCCCACGCGCCGTGTGTAGCCGACCCACGCCTCACCGTCCGAGGCCAATCCGGTAAAGAACGTCAGCTGCCCATAGCGGCTGTTGGTCTGTGCCCAATAGCGTTTGCCGATCACCTCGAAGCCGCGCAGGTACGTGGTGCTGCCGACCGTTGCCACGCTGTAGGCATTGCCCAGCGGGTCGACACATGCCAGCAGGTTGGCGCTGCGCGTGCAGTTGGCCAGCAGGCTCGGTGTCTGCGCGCAGGCCGGGCCTGCCGCTGCCAATAACAGGGCGCACCACAGATATTTCATAGGGCTTCTCGGGGCAGGGAGGGTTCCAGCATTGCGCCCTCCGTCGTGACGAGCAAGGGGGATTGGCTTATTTGCATTGTTATACTATAACATTAAACCACAGCCTGACCCGTGAACCGCTCCCCATGACTGAACAAGACCTCCTGGCCCAGCCACCCGCCGACTACATGAATGAAGCCCAGCAAGGCTTTTTCCGTGCGCTGTTGCTGGTCCAACGCAATGAACTGCAAGCGCGTATCGATGCCGAGTTCCAGCAGCTGCGCGAGCAGGAAACCAACAGCGATCCCGCCGATGTGGGCAGCGCCGAAGAGCAGCGCCAGTGGCAACTGCGCCTGCTGGAGCGGGAAAAAAAGCTCCTGGACAAGATCGACGACGCCCTCGAACTGCTGGCCCGTGGCGAATACGGCTGGTGCCGCGAAACGGGCGAGCCCATCGGCCTGCAACGCCTGCTGCTGCGTCCTACCGCCACGCTGTGTATCGAAGCCAAAGAACGTGAAGAGCTGCGCGAACGCCATAAACGGGCGATTTGACCGGCCACCCTGATGAGGACTACCTGATGCCCAATCGTCTCCCCGTTACCGTGTTATCCGGCTTTCTCGGCGCCGGTAAAAGCACGCTGCTCAACTACGTCCTGCGCAACCGCGACAACCTGCGCGTGGCGGTGATCGTCAATGACATGAGCGAAATCAATATCGACGGCAGCGAAGTGCAGCGCGACGTCACCCTCAACCGGTCCGAAGAAAAACTGGTGGAGATGAGCAACGGCTGCATCTGCTGCACCTTGAGGGAAGACTTGCTCGAGGAGGTCGGAAAACTCGCCAAGGAAGGTCGCTTCGATTACCTGCTGATCGAATCCACCGGCATTTCCGAACCGTTGCCCGTGGCCGAAACGTTCACCTTCCGCGACGAAAACGAGCAAAGCCTGGCCGACATCGCGCGCCTGGACACCATGGTCACCGTGGTTGATGGCATGAATTTCCTGCTCGACTACCAGGCCGCCGAAAGCCTGGCTTCACGCGGCGAAACCCTTGGCGAGGAAGACGAGCGCTCGATCACCGACCTGCTGATCGAGCAGATCGAATTCGCCGACGTGATCCTGATCAGCAAGATCGACCTGATCAGCAGCCGTGAGCGCGAGGAGCTGATGGCGATTCTCGAGCGCCTGAACGCCCAGGCGGAAATCATCCCGATGGTCATGGGTGAAGTGCCGCTGCACAAGATCCTCAATACCGGCCGGTTCGACTTCGAACGTGCCGCGCAGGCCCCGGGGTGGCTGCAGGAACTGCGCGGTGAGCATGTGCCGGAAACCGAAGAGTACGGTATCGCCTCCACCGCCTATCGCGCGCGCCGTCCGTTGCATCCGCAGCGCTTTTTCGACTTTATCGGCCGCCCATGGGTCAACGGCAAACTGCTGCGCTCCAAGGGCTTCTTCTGGCTGGCCAGCAAGCACCAGGACGCGGGCAGTTGGTCCCAGGCCGGCGGCCTGATGCGGCACGGCTTTGCCGGTCGCTGGTGGCGTTTCGTGCCAAAAAGCCAGTGGCCCCAGGATGAAGAAAGCGTCGCGGCGATCATGGGTAACTGGCAATTGAGCACTGGCGATTGCCGTCAGGAACTGGTGTTTATCGGGCAGAACATCGACTTCGCGCGCCTGCGTGCCGAGCTTGATGCCTGCTTGCTCACCGACGAAGAAATGGCCTTGGGCGTCGACGGTTGGCGCTTGCTGGACGATCCCTTTGGCCCTTGGTATGACGAGGCGGCCGCCTGATGCTGGCCCCGGTTATTCCCCTGCGCCCGGTGATCCGCCAGACCCGCGGCGAAACCCCGCTGGCGCTGTCCGACATCCTCGAAGACGGCGTCAACCTGGCGCTGTGGCAGCGCCAGTTGCCGCTGCACATTGCCGAGTTCGGCGCGTTGCTGGTGGCGCTCAATGAGCCGTTGGCCGATTCGCTGGTCGTGGAGTTGAGCCGCGAAGACGCCGCGCCCAACTTGCAGGGCCTGGCGTCCAGTTGTCGCGATCTTGAAGGCTATGAAGGTTTTATCGCTGATGTGGCGTGGCTGGTCAGCGCGTTTGCCTGCCTGCTGGGTGCCAAGCGAATCGGTGTGCGCCTGCGCCTGTTGGACAAGGCCATGTGTCCGCGCTTTCACGTGGACCACGTGCCGGTGCGGCTGATCACCACCTATGCCGGGATCGGCAGCCAATGGTTGCGCGAAGGTGTGATGGACCGTCGCCTGCTGAGCCGACCGGAGGCCGAGCCTACCGAGCGAATCGAGCAGATTCACTGCGGCGAGGTGGCCTTGCTCAAGGGCACGAAATGGCATGGCAATGAAGGTCATGGCCTGATCCATCGCTCGCCCGCCCTGAAGGCGGATGAACGCCGCTTGATCCTGACGCTGGATTGGCTGGCATAACCGCGTAGGATCTAGCGTTCTACACGGTCTGAATGAAGCGTCTCATGCTGCAGAACATTCCCACCCACGTGATTGCCGGACCTTTGGGCGCCGGCAAGACCAGCCTGATCAAGCACCTGCTCGCGCAACGCCCGGCCAACGAGCGTTGGGCGGTATTGATCAACGAGTTCGGGCAGATCGGCCTGGACGCTGCGCTGCTGACCCAGGATGACGACGGCATTGCCTTGGGCGAAGTCGCCGGTGGCTGCTTGTGCTGTGTGAATGGTGCACCTTTCCAGATAGGCCTGGGCCGTCTGCTGCGGAAGGCCAAGCCGGATCGGCTGTTTATCGAGCCCTCGGGCCTGGGGCACCCGGCGCAGTTGCTCAAGCAATTACGCCAGGCGCCGTGGCAGAACGTGCTGGCGGTTCAGCCCTGCGTGCTGGTACTCGATGCCCAAGCCCTGGCGGCGGGTAAACCGTTGCCACCGGCGCAGCAGGAAACGCTGGCCAGTGCCGGGCTATTGGTATTGAACAAGGATGAGACGCTGGATGCCGCGCAGTGCCAGGCTGTCGAACGGCAGTTGCCGGATTGCCCGGTGTACTGGACCCGCCAGGCCCAGTTGCCACTGCAGCAGCTACCCGGATTAAGCGCACAGGCCGCCGCCGCGGTGGATAACTTCGCTGTGCCAGAGGGGCTCTCGCAACTGCCGGCGATCTGGAACGATCCCACGCTGCCGATTTGCTTGAGCCAGGCCCAGGAAGGCGGTTGGAGCATTGGCTGGCGCTGGCACCCGAGTCAGCAATTCGATGCCGTACGTGTATCCGGATGGCTGGAAAGCCTGGAATGGCGCCGCGCCAAGCTGGTTATCCACAGCGCCGAAGGCTGGATGTCCGCCAACGCCGTGGATAACGCTTCGCTTGCCTGGCAACCCAGTGAATGGCGCCGCGACTCGCGGATCGAATTGATTTTCAGCGCACCACAGGACGTGGCCGCGTTGCAGATGGCGCTCGCGGCCTGCCGTCAGTGACGATTCTTGGCCGCGTGGTCCTCGCGCCATTGGCTCAGCTCGATCACATTGGCACTGGGCAATGGCGTCTTGATCTCGAACGGGTAGGGCGCCAGTTCGATCTGCGCGCTGTGGGCGCCGAACTGGGTGATCGTCCCCGGATGGCGGGTCTCACCGGTCACGGTGAATTCGAAATTGTAGATGCGCGCCAGGCGTCGCCGACCACTGGCATCCTTCACAAAACCGATGCGCTTGAGCGCCACCGCACCGTCGAGCAGCTCGATATCGAGCTTGGCGCAATGCTGCTTGACCCGTTCCAGCGCCCGCTCGCGCAGGCCGTGGTTGTGCCACACCCAGGCGGCAGCGGTCGCCAGCAGCATCAACACGAAGATGTTTCCCAGGGTCAGCATGCAAAGAACTCCAACAAAGTGAGAGCAGCTTAACTGTGTCGCCGGTCTGTCGTACAGGCTGCGTTTAGTCGCATACTGCGCGGCCAGAATTTCAATGGCTTTACGGAAATCTCCCGCATGAAACGCACACCTCATCTGCTTGCGATCCAGTCTCATGTGGTCTTTGGCCACGCCGGAAACAGCGCTGCCGTGTTCCCCATGCAGCGGGTCGGGGTGAATGTCTGGCCGCTGAACACCGTGCAGTTCTCCAACCACACCCAGTATGGCCAATGGGCGGGAGAAGTGTTGGCGCCGCAGCAGATTCCGGCGCTGGTGGAAGGCATTGCCGCGATCGGCGAGCTGGGCAACTGCGACGCGGTATTGTCCGGTTACCTGGGCAGTGCGGACCAGGGGCGCGCGATCCTCACCGGTGTGGCGCGCATCAAGGCCATCAACCCCAAGGCCCTGTACCTGTGCGACCCGGTGATGGGACATCCGGAAAAAGGCTGCATCGTGCCGCAGGAAGTCAGCGATTTCCTGCTGGAAGAAGCGGCGGCGATGGCCGACTTCCTGTGCCCCAACCAGCTGGAACTGGACAGTTTTGCCGGGCGCAAGCCGCAATCACTGTTCGATTGCCTGGCCATGGCCAAGGCGTTGCTGGCGCGCGGGCCGAAGGCGGTACTGGTCAAGCACCTGGATTACCCCGGCAAGTTGCCGGATGGTTTCGAGATGCTGCTGGTGACCGCTGATGGCAGCTGGCACCTGCGCCGGCCGCTGCTGGCGTTTCCGCGCCAGCCGGTGGGCGTCGGCGACCTGACCTCCGGGCTGTTCCTGGCGCGTGTGCTGCTCGGCGACAGCCTGCTGGCGGCCTTCGAATTCACGGCGGCGGCAGTGCATGAAGTGCTGCTCGAAACCCAGGCCTGCGCCAGTTACGAATTGGAGCTGGTGCGCGCCCAGGACCGCATCGCCCATCCGCGTGTACGTTTCGAGGCCACGCCCATCGGGTTGTAGGCCTCTGCCGAATTGAGCCAGGGCAAGAGCGTCCGGTACTATCGGGCGCTTCTTGTCCCCCTGTGCTTTTCAAGGAAGATCCATGTCGCCATCCCTTAGGGCTTTTTCCGCGCTGAGCCTGGCCTCGCTGCTCAGTGCCTGCAGTGTCAACGGCAGCTACCCGGACGCCACCGAACCTGATGCGGCGAAGCTGCGCTTTATCTCCAACACACAGAATTCCACGCTCGACCTCTTCGATGCGCAGCACTGCGCAGGCCGTACCACCGGCATGCTCAACAACTTCATGATGGCCGATACCCGGCGCCGCGCCGACATGAGCGTGCCGCCGCCAGCGAAAACCCGTGGCCTGCTGGAAGTGAAGTTGCCCGCCGGCCAGCCGCTTTTCGTGCGACTCAATACCAACGGCGGCTCCTACGTATGCGCCAAGGCGTTCAATTTCACGCCCGAAGCCGGCAAGGAATATGAAGTGACCTTCGACGTCGACGGGAGCAACTGCATTACCACGTTCCGGCGCCTGTCACGGTTCAATGGCAAAGACGCGCGTACGCCACTGCCAATGTTCGAAACGCCGTTGCTGGCATGCGCCGGCAGCACGCCGATGTTCCCCAGGCAGCTGCCCGAAAACGCCCAGCGCACAGCGTTGATCAACACCATCGTCGACACCAACGTGCAGCTGTTCAAAATGATGAACCCTGATACCCCGGCCGAAGCACCGACGACCGCCAAAGCCCTTGAGGAGCAGATTGCCAAGCGCAAGGTGGCGATGGGATCGTTTACGTTGCCGCAGGATTACTGGGCTCAATATCGCCAGAACTACGCACTGTTGAATGAAGAGGCTGCAGCCCAGCAGACACGCACGCTGGGGTTCTACAAGGAGGTTTATCGCTTCCGGCTCACGCTTATCGAGGACGCTGTGCTGCAACAGTGGCTGAACCCGACGGACCTCGCCACGCGCGAGCGGGTCAAGGCCAACGACAAGATGATGACCACGTACTACACCAATACACGCACGTCAGTGATGATCGAGGTGCTCAACCATCACATGGAGCGCATGAGCCAGTTGGACCAGCGCTTTGATGTCTGTGCCCACTACGACAAGTGCTGGCACCTGTAGGCGTGGGCGCGCTCGCGCTTACTAGGCGTCTGCCTTGATCTCCTGGTAGCGCTTCTCCAGCTCCTGGCGAATCTGCCGACGCTGCTGGGCCTGCACGAACCGGCGCTTGTCTTCGCTGTTGTGGGGCTGCAGTGGCGGCACGGCGGCGGGTTTGCGCTGATCGTCCACGGCCACCATGGTGAAAAAGCAGCTGTTGGTATGGCGCACCGAGCGTTCGCGGATGTTCTCGGTGACCACCTTGATGCCCACTTCCATCGACGTGTTGCCGGTGTAGTTGACCGATGCGAGGAAGGTCACCAATTCGCCGACATGGATCGGCTCGCGAAAAATCACCTGGTCGACCGACAACGTGACCACATAGCGACCGGCATAACGGCTCGCGCAGGCGTAGGCCACTTCGTCGAGGTACTTGAGCAGGGTGCCGCCGTGGACATTGCCTGAGAAGTTGGCCATGTCAGGGGTCATCAATACCGTCATCGACAGCTGGGCGTTTCCGGGTTCCATAGCACACTCACGGGTTGTAGGCATTGGTTGGGGGGCACCTCTGCGGGTGCTGGAATCTTTGCAGCGCCATCCTTTACGGGACGCCGGTGGGCGGCTTGCCGTCACGCGTGCACCGATCTGTTTCCATATATTGCACCGGCTTTCCGGCGGAAGTCGCGGTGTTAACCTTCAAAAGCCCATCTCAGGGCATTTCTTACGATCAAGGCAGACTCTTCCTCTCGCTCTTTGCGACCGTTCAAAGGCGCGGACGGATGCAGGAAGAGCGCCAGTACCCTCAAGGAGCCCCTCGCCATGCACGCCATCAGCTTTATCCAGGACCTGGCCGTGATCATGTTGGTGGCCGGGGTTGTCACCATCCTGTTTCACCGCCTCAAGCAACCCGTGGTGCTGGGGTACATCGTCGCCGGCTTCATCATCGGCCCTCATACGCCGCCCTTCGGCCTGATCCACGACGAAGACACCATCAAGACCCTCGCCGAGCTGGGGGTGATCTTCCTGATGTTCTGCCTGGGCCTGGAATTCAGTCTGCGCAAGCTGTTCAAGGTCGGTGCCACGGCGTTTATCGCGGCGTTCCTGGAAATCATCCTGATGATCTGGATCGGCTACGAGATCGGCCGCTGGTTCGACTGGAATACCATGGACTCGCTGTTCCTCGGCGCAATCCTGGCGATCTCCTCGACCACCATCATCGTCAAGGCACTCAATGACCTGAAGATGAAGAACCAGCGCTTCGCCCAGCTGATTTTTGGCGTGCTGATCGTGGAAGACATCCTCGGTATTGGCATCATTGCCTTGCTGTCGAGTATTGCCGTCAGTGGCACGGTCAGCTCCGGCGAGGTGTTCTCCACGGTCGGCAAGCTCTCGCTGTTCATGATCGTCGCGCTGGTCATCGGCATTTTGCTGGTGCCGCGCCTGCTGGCCTACGTGGCCAAGTTTGAAAGCAACGAAATGCTGCTGATCACCGTACTCGGCCTGTGTTTCGGCTTCTGCCTGCTGGTGGTCAAGCTGGAATACAGCATGGTGCTGGGCGCGTTCCTGATTGGCGCGATCATGGCCGAATCGCGCCAGTTGATTAAGATCGAACGCCTGATCGAGCCGGTTCGCGACATGTTCAGCGCTATTTTCTTCGTCGCCATTGGCTTGATGATCGACCCGCAGATCCTGCTGCAATACGCCTGGCCGATTGCGGTCATCACCGTGGCGGTGGTGCTGGGCAAGATGCTGTCCTGCGGCCTGGGCGCGTTTATCGCCGGCAATGATGGCCGGACCTCACTGCGCGTAGGCATGGGCCTGTCACAGATTGGCGAGTTTTCCTTCATCATCGCCGCGCTTGGGATGACCTTGCAGGTGACCAGCGACTTCCTGTACCCGGTGGCGGTTGCCGTTTCGGCGATCACCACGTTGCTCACGCCGTACCTGATTCGCGGTGCCGACCCGTTGTCGTTGAAGATTGCCGCCGTGATGCCCAAGCGCCTGAGCCGGGTGTTTGGCCTGTATGGCGAGTGGCTGCGCAGTATCCAGCCGCAGGGTGAGGGCGCGATGCTGGCGTCGATGATTCGCAAGATTATCCTGCAAGTGGGGGTGAACCTGGCGCTGGTGGTGGCGATCTTCTTCGCCGGCAGTTACTTCGCGGCGCGCATTGGCGGGTATCTGGAGGGGTGGATCAGTGATCCAAGCTGGCAGAAGGCATTGATCTGGGGTGGGGCGCTGCTGTTGTCGCTGCCGTTCCTGATTGCGGCTTACCGCAAGCTCAAGGCGTTGTCGATGTTGCTGGCAGAGATGAGCGTTAAGCCGGAAATGGCCGGGCGGCACACCCAGCGTGTACGACGCGTGATCGCCGAGCTGATCCCGCTGTTGTCGCTGCTGGTGATCTTCCTGCTATTGGCGGCCTTGTCGGCCAGCATTCTGCCGACCAACAAGTTGCTGGTGCTGATCGCCGTCGTCACGGCCGCAGTGGCGGCCGTGCTCTGGCGGTGGTTCATCCGCGTGCATACGCGCATGCAGGTCGCCTTGCTGGAGACCCTGGATAACCACAAGGACACGCCGGAGCATTGAGAGCAACGGTGGCGAGCGAGCTGACTTGCGCTGGGCTGCGCAGCAGCCCTGAACAGTGATCTCGCCACACAAGCCTTGTGGGATCAGCTTTCCAGCCAGACGTCCCGCGCCCAGTGCCACACCGATTCCCAGGTTTCTTCGGTGACGAGTTCTTCTTCGCCGGACCACAGCACGACGGTGCCATCTTCTTCGACGCAGTAGTAGTCGTCACCGTCCTGGCAGATCGGAATCATGCTGCGATCAACGCCGGCATCCCAGGCGTTGGCGGCCACGTCGGGCAGGTAGGTGTGGGATTGCGGGTCGGTGACGGTCACCGGCTCCAGGCTGCCGTAGACCACGTCGCTGACGGTCAGCAGGAATTCGCGGAACACAAACGGGATGTCGATGAACAGTTGTTCCTCGATTTCCACCAGTTGGTCTTCGTCAGGCAGTTCCAGAGGAACCGGGACCGGTTCGTTGGCTTCACGCAATTGTTCGATGATTTCTTCCACGGCCGGGATCCTCTTGCTAGATGGCGCGGTTTATAGGGGCGTTTTATACAGTAGCTCGCTATAAGTGCAACCGTGAAATAGAAAACCCCGGACAGGTCCGGGGTTTTTTGTTACGGCTTGCTCAAGCGCGCGGGTATCAGCCGTTCTGGCGGATACCGGCGACCAGCCAAGGCTGGTTGTCGCCTTGGGCGCGTTCCATGTTCCAGCTTTCGCTGAACACTTCGCCCTGGTCGAAACGCGAGGTCTTCGACACACCGCTGAAGGTCAGGGTGGCGATGGTCTTGTCGGCGCGGTCATCCACACCTTCCAGCTGTACGCGCAGGTCGTCGATGTAGGTCGACTGGAAGGCGTCGCCCAGGTCGGCGCGTTCGCGTTTGAGGAACTCCAGCAGTTGTGGGGTCACGAACTCGGAGATCTTGTCCATTTCGTTGGCGTCCCAGTGCTGCTGCAGGGACTGGAAGTGGCTGCGGGCCGCTTCGACGAAACGCTCTTCGTTGAACCACGCCGGTGCGTTGATCACCGGACGGGCGGCGGCAGGCGCTGCCGAACCACCGAAGATCGAACCCATGGCTGGCTTCTGCTCGAACACTTCACGCTGCATCGGCGCGCCGGCTGGGGCCAGGTGCTCCTGCTGCTTGCGTCGACGGGCGGCGATGAAGCGGAAGATCACAAAGGCGATGACCGCCAAGATCAGGATGTCGAAGATCTGCATGCCCTGGAAGCCGCCGCCCATGAACATGGAAGCGAGCAGGCCACCGGCCGCGATACCGGCCAGAGGGCCCAACCAGCGCGAAGCACCGCCGGCCTTGGCCGCGGCGCCAGCAGCACCGGCTGCGCCTGCGGTGGCGGCTGCACCGCCCATGCCGCCGGCGGAAGGAGCCATTTGGCTGGTCTGGTGAGTCGGTGCCGAGCCCATGCTTTTGCCGCCACCGAAGCGCTTGGCGTTGGCGTCGAGGCTCATCGTCAGGCCGATGCACAACGCCATGGCGATGCTAAGAAAACGTTTCATAAAGGGAATTCCCATTTGTGGATTGCACGCGCGCCATGTTGCACAGGTGTAGTGACAGTGGCTAGCGACATAATGTTTCGGGCTTTTGCGTAAGACCGAATCAGAATGGTCTGTAGGACTTAATACAGATATTGGCCCGTGCAGGTGAAAAACAAGGGAGGGTCACAATTCTTCACATTGTAGGAGCCGGCTTGTCGAGTCGTCGCCCCGCAGCGATGGCGTACTTGAGTACGCCATCGCCAGCAAGCCGGCTCCTACAAAGGGGAGGGTGTCAGATGGCTTCGAGCTTCGCGTAGCCCATCATCAGCCATTTGCTGCCTTCAGCGAAGTTCACCTGTACCCGTGCCTGGGCACCGGCGCCTTCGAAATTGAGGATCACGCCTTCGCCGAAAATCGCATGCTTGACCTGTTGGCCCAGGCTGAACGGGGTTTCCGGAATTTCGGAACCGGCAAACAGGCTGCTGGAGTTCTGCTGCTGGCCACCACCGAACGGGCGGCTGACGCTGTTGGACAGGCGCACTTCCTGGATCAGCCCCTTCGGCACCTCACGGACGAAACGCGACACCTTGTTGTAGGTCTCGCTGCCGTACAGGCGTCGGGTCTCGGCGTAGGTCATCACCAGGTTCTGCATCGCCCGGGTAATGCCCACGTAGGCCAGGCGGCGTTCTTCCTCAAGGCGGCCAGGCTCTTCCAGGCTCATCTTGTGCGGGAACAGGCCTTCTTCCATGCCCACCAGGAACACGTAGGGGAATTCCAGGCCCTTGGCGCTGTGCAGGGTCATCAGCTGGATGCTGTCTTCATGCTCATCGGCCTGGGTATCGCCGGCTTCCAGCGAGGCATGGCCGAGGAAGGCCGCGAGCGGGGTCAGCTCTTCGTCGTCCTCGGTGTTCTCGAACGCACGCGCGGCGCTGACCAGTTCCTCAAGGTTTTCTACCCGGGCCTGGCCTTTCTCGCCTTTTTCCGCTTCGTGGTAGGCGATCAGCCCGGATTGCTCGATTACAGTCTGGGTCATCAAGTGCAGGGGCATTTCCGAGCACTTGGCGGCGAGGTTCTCGATCAGTTCGACAAACACGCCCAGTGCCCCGGCAGCGCGGCCGGTCAGGCCTTTATTGGCGATGAGCAGGCGCATGGCTTCCCACATCGACACATCGGCGTGGCGGGCGTGGTCGCGGATCGCTTCCACGGTTTTCTCGCCGATGCCGCGGGCCGGGATGTTGATCACCCGCTCCAGCGCCGCGTCGTTGCCACGGCCTTCGAGCAGGCGCAGGTAGGCCATGGCGTTCTTGATTTCGGCCCGCTCGAAGAAGCGCTGGCCGCCATAGATGCGGTACGGGATGCGTTCGCGCAGCAAGGCTTCTTCCAGCACCCGCGACTGGGCGTTGGAGCGGTACAGAATCGCGATATCGCTGCGCGCCAGGCCGGTCTTCAGTGCGCTTTCGATGGTTTCCACCACGTAGCGCGCTTCATCGTGCTCGTTGAACGCCGCGTACAGGTTGATCGCCTCGCCTTCGCCGCCGTCGGTCCACAGCTCTTTGCCCAGGCGCCCGGTGTTATTGGCGATCAGGGCGTTGGCGGCCTTGAGGATGCCGGCGGTGGAGCGGTAGTTCTGCTCCAGGCGGATGGTGACCGCGTCCGGGAAGTCTTCGGAATACTGGTAGATGTTCTCGATTTTCGCGCCACGCCAGCCATAGATCGACTGGTCGTCATCGCCCACCACCATCAAGCTGTCGCCGCCCTTGGCCAGCAGGCGCAACCAGGCGTACTGCACGGCGTTGGTGTCCTGGAACTCGTCCACCAGGATATGCCGGAAGCGTTTCTGGTAATGGGCCAGCAAGCCTGGGTTGTCGCGCCACAGGTCGAGGGCGCGCAGCAGTAGTTCGGAGAAGTCGATGACGCCGGCCCGCGCACAGGCGGCCTCGTAGGCTTCATAGATGCTGCGCATGGTGGCCAGGAACAGGTCGCCGCTGGCCTGGATATGTTGCGGGCGCAGGCCTTCGTCTTTCTGGCCGTTGATGAACCATTGCGCTTGCCGCGCTGGCCAACGCTGCTCGTCGAGGCCCAGCTCGCGGATCACGCGCTTGACCAGGCGTTGCTGGTCATCGCTGTCGAGGATCTGGAAGGTCTGGACCAGGCCCGCTTCCTGCCAGTGCGCCCGCAACAGGCGGTGCGCCAGGCCGTGGAAGGTGCCCACCCACATGCCGGCCGGGCTGATGCCCATCAACTGCTCGATGCGATGGCGCATCTCGGCAGCGGCCTTGTTGGTGAACGTCACCGACAGGATGGAGTGCGGCGACGCGTTCTCGACCTGGATCAACCAGGCGATACGGTGCACCAGCACTCGGGTTTTACCGGAGCCAGCACCGGCCAGGACCAACTGACGGCCAACGGGGGCGGCTACGGCCTGGCGTTGGGCATCGTTGAGGGAGTTCAGCAAAAGGGAGAGATCATCGCGCATCGGCGCATTCTAGGGTGCTGGGGGGGCTCGGGCAAATCCCAATGCCGGGCGGGCGACGGAAAACATCCAGGCTGATCCGCGCCGGGCAAACATTCTGCATCGGGTGATGACTGGTCGGTCAATGGCCGCAGCCCCCGCCGTGTCTCGCTCAAGCCGTCTGGCGCCTAGGTTTGCGCTGGATAAACGTGAGGTTTTTATGACGTGGAGCAGTTTGGCCCAAGCGCGTGCTTGTGTATGCTCCGTCGACGTTTCGGGCTCACCATTATAAGAACACTGCCTATGACCCTCAGCACCGACCTGTTCGGCCCCACGATGGCGCCCGCGCAGGTCATCCACAAACATTACGCCACCGAGATGGCGGTCGAGCGCACGCGCCTGCTCTACCAGGGCTCGTTGCTGCCTACCTTATTAATGCTGGTCAACGGCCTGGTCTGCGCCTGGCTGCTGTGGAACCCCAAGCAATACCTGCTGGACAGCATCTGGCTGGTCTGGCTGCTGGCGTTGGTGGCGATGCGCGTGATCCAGGTGGCGGCGTTTGACTCGGCCATGCCCAGCCGCCAGGCCCAGCCGATCTGGCGCCGCATGTTCATGCTGGGTTCAGCGGTCAGCGGACTGACCCTGGCCGTCGCCGCCATCGCGCTGGTACCGGTGGACAGCTTTATGCAGCAGGCCTGGGTCTTTGGCCTGATCGGCGCCGCGACGCTGTCGGCCAGCGTGGCCTATGCCGTGAGTCTGCCGGCGTTCCTGTCCTTTTCCCTGCCGTGCCTGGTGCCGGCCATCGCGTACCTGTTCTGGAACGGCGCCCCGCAGCAACAAGGCTGGGGTGTGCTCGGCCTGATCCTGCTGGCGTCCTTGAGTGTGGTGGCGTGGCAGGTCAATCGCTTGATCCAGCGCGGGCTGCTGCGACGCTTCCAGAACCAGGCGCTGATCGAGCATCTGCAACAGGCGCAGCAGCGCAGCGAACAGTTGAATCAGGAACTGGTGCGCGAAGTCGAGCAGCGTCGCCAGGTCGAACAGGAACTGCGTGAAGCGCAGATCGGCCTGCAGGACCGCGTGGCGCAGCGCAGCCAGGAACTCGACGCCGCCAGCCTGGCCCTGAATAAAAGCGAGGCGCGCCTGGCCATGGCCCTGCAAGCCAGCGAACTGGGCCTGTGGGACTGGAACCTGCAGACCGACGAGGTCCACCACACCCAGCTCAAAGAGTTGTTCGGCCTGGAACCCGAGTACGTCACGGCGATGCTCAGCCACCTCAAGCCGCGCCTGCACCCCGAGGACCTGCCGTTGCTCAAGCGCGCGCTGGTGGAGCACCTCAAGGGGCGCAGCGAGGACTACCAGGTCGAATACCGCGTGCGCCATGGCGATGGCCATTGGGTGTGGATCGAAGACCGTGGCCGCGCCGTCGAGCGCACGCCCAGCGGGCGCGTCACGCGCATGCTCGGTACGCGCCGCGACATCAGCGCCGGCAAGGCCCTGGAAGAACAGCAGCGCCTGGCTTCGACGGTATTCGAGGCCGCCAGCGAAGGCATCGTGATCCTCGACCCGGATTACGCGTTGATTGCGGTCAACCAGGCCTTCAGCCGCGTCACCGGCTTCGACATCGACGACATGCTCGGCCGCAATGTGGTGGAACTGCCCAGCAGCCGCGATGCGCGGCGCCACTTCCCGGTGATCCGCCAGGCGCTGCTCAGCCACGGCACCTGGCAGGGCGAACTGGTGGAGACGCGCAAGAACGGCGAGCTGTATCCCCAGTGGCTGCAACTGAACGTGGTGCGCGATGTTCGCGGAAAAGTCAGCCATATCGTGGGGTTCTTCGCCGATTTGTCCGCGCGGCGCGAATCCGAGGAGCGCATGCGCTACCTCACGCATTACGATGAATTGACCGGCCTGGCCAATCGTTCGCTGTTCCGCGAACGGTTGCGCGAAGCCCACCAGCGCGTGCGCCTGGGCGGGCGGAGCCTGGCGCTGCTGCACATCAACCTCGACCGTTTCAAATTGCTCAATGACAGCCTCGGCCATGAAGTCGCCGACCAGCTGTTGCAGAAAATGGCGCGGCGCTTGATCAACGCCTTGCCGGAAGCCGACACCATTGCGCGGCTGTCCGGTGATGAATTCGCCGTGCTGTTCGATGCCTATGGCAACCTCTCGAGCCTGGCCCGGGTGGCGACGCGGCTGCTGGCCAAGTTGCGGGTGCCGGTGACGGTGGAAGGACACGAGCTGGTGGTCAGTGCTTCGATGGGGGTCAGCCTGTTGCCGGATAGCGCGCGGGAAATTTCCGCGCTGGTCAGCCAGTCGAACATGGCCATGCAACATGCCAAGCATTTGGGCGGCAACAATTTCCAGTTCTACACCGACAGCCTGCAAGCCAGCACCCTGGAGCGCCTGCAGCTGGAAAACCACCTGCGCAAGGCCATCGAGGAGCGCCAACTGACGGTGTTCTACCAGCCGAAACTGTGCCTGGCCACCGGCAAGCTGAATGCCGCCGAAGCGCTGATTCGCTGGGAGCATCCGCAATGGGGCATGGTGCCGCCGGGGGACTTTATCGGCCTCGCCGAAGAGACCGGCCTGATCGTACCGCTGGGCGAATTCGTGCTGCGCCAGGCTTGTTGGCAGGCGTGCGAGTGGCAGCGCCAGGGGCTGGCGCCGATCCGGGTGTCGGTGAACCTATCGGTGCATCAGTTGCGCCAGGGCAAGCTCGTCAGCCTGGTGCGCCAAGTGTTGGAAGAGACCGGGCTGGACCCGCAATACCTCGAGCTGGAGCTGACCGAGAGCCAACTGCTCGACAGCGTCGAACACATCATCGCGACCTTCCAGCAGCTGCGCGACCTGGGTGTGAAGCTGGCCATCGACGACTTTGGCACCGGTTATTCATCCCTCAGTTACCTCAAGCGCATCCCCGTGGACTACGTGAAGATCGACCAGACCTTCATCCGGGGCCTCGGGCAGGGTCGGGAGGACGCAGCGATTACCCGGGCGATCATCGCCATGGCGCATGGGCTGGCGCTCAAGGTGGTGGCCGAAGGCGTGGAAGATCAGCAGCAGCTGGATTTCCTGCGCGGCGAGCGTTGCGACGAGGTGCAGGGCTACCTGATCAGTCGGCCGATGGCGGCCGAAGGGCTGGCCGATTTGTTACGGAAAAATGCAGTTTTTCCTTAGCCGCACGGCTTCAACCCCAGCGGCTACAACTTGGCCGCCCTTAGATTCAAAGGCGGACAGGGCGATTTAGTGATGCATCGGACGGGCAAAACGACAATTCTTGTAGTATAACTACAAGCTTGCTACATCCCTGGCACCTGCCAATAACAAGAGTCCTGCCCTTTGAACCTGTTGCAACATATCGCCCAGTCGCGCCACCTGTTACGCAAATCGGAACTCAAGGTTGCCGATCACGTGCTGCTTGACCCTGCGGCAGTGATGCACAGTTCCATGGCCGACCTGGCCCACAGCGTGGGCATCAGCGAGCCGACCATCGTGCGCTTCTGCCGCGCCATCGGTTGCTCCGGGTTCCAGGACTTGAAACTCAAGCTGGCGCAAAGCCTGGCCGCCGGTGCGAGCTTCGGCCAGTTTGCGATTCATGAAGACGATTCCGTCGCCGACTACAGCCTGAAAATCTTCGACACCACCCTGCACACCCTGATGGAAGTGCGCGAGAAGCTCGACCCGGTGGAGCTGCAAAAGGCCGTGACCGCCATGTCCCAGGCCCAGCGCGTCGAGTTCTACGGCTTCGGTGCGTCTGGTGCGGTGGCCGCCGACGCCCAGCACAAATTCTTCCGGCTGCTGCTCACCGCTGCGGCCTACAGTGACCCGCACATGCAGGCCATGTCGGCGGTGACCTTGAAGCCCACCGACGTGGCGATCTGCATTTCCCAGTCGGGCCGTTCCAAGGACCTGCTGATCACCGCCAACCTGGTGCGTGAAAGCGGCGCGACCCTGATTACGTTGTGCCCGAGCCAGACGCCGTTGGCGGAGCTGTCCACGGTCAACCTGGCGATCGATGTGCACGAAGACACCGAGATCTACACCCCGCTGACCTCGCGCATCGCCCACTTGGTGGTGATCGACGTGCTGGCGATGGGCGTGGCAATGGCGCGCGGCCCGAGCCTGGTCAACCACCTCAAGAGTGTGAAGCGCAGCTTGCGCAGCCTGCGTCTCTCGCCCAAATCAGTCAAAGCCCTCGACGATTAATCGAGTGTAGACAGATTGATGTGGGAGCTGGCTTGCCTGCGATGGCGGTCTGTCAGCTCGCACATTCATTGACTGAGCTGCCACACAGGATGTGCACAGCGCCTGAAGATTCATCGTCCTGTAACCCCCGCGCCGCCAAACCGTCATCCCCCAGGGCCATCCTGAACTCCCCGTACTCGCATTGGGAGACTGAAAATGGCCCGGCACTACGAAGACAGCAACAGCTCCGTCAAAACCCGTCGTCAGCAGGAAGACCAGCGCCGCATGGCGTTCCGTCGTGCAATCGAAGACCGCTGCGACGAGCGCCAACTGCAGCAGAGCATCACTGACTACCCGGAACTCCACTGGCAGGCACCCTTGGCTGCCCAGCGAAACGCTCAGCCAACGCGCTGATCTGCACCCGTTCGCTGCGGATAAAGCCCAGGAACGCATGGGCTACCGGTGACAGGCGCTTGGCCTTGGCCTGCACCAGGCACCAGCTGCGGTACAGCGGCAGTTCTTCCACCGGCAGCTCCTTGAGCCCGCCGGTGGCCAGCTCCAGGTTGACCGCGTGGCGCGTCAGCAAGGCCACGCCCAACCCGGCGTTCACGCATTCACGCTGCGCCTCGGCCGAGGCCACTTCCACCGTCTGGGTGAAGTGCACGCGTTTCTCCTTGAAGTATTCCTCGCACGCCAGCCGCGTACCGGAACCCGGTTCGCGCAGCAGCAGTGTGTAGGGCTCCAGGTCCTGCAGGCGCAGCGGGCCTTGCAGGCTCAACGGATGCTCAGGTGGGGCCACGGCCACGATCGGGTTGTTGAGGAACGGCAGGAATTCCAGGCCCATGTCCTGGGGCACCATGGACATGATCACCAGGTCGTCGCGGTTGTCCGAAAGCCGTCGAATCACCTGGGCGCGGTTGACCACCGTCAGGTGCAACTGCACCTCCGGGTGCTGGCGCTTGAAAGCCGCAAACAGGTGCGGCACGAAGTATTTGGCGCTGGATTCCACCGCCAGTTTCAACTGGCCCTGCAGCGAGCCCTGCATGTCCGACAGCTGCATATCGAGGTTTTCCAGGCGCCCGAAAATATCCCGGCTGGCACGTTGCAGGGCTTCGGCGGCTTCGGTCATGTAGAGCTTCTTGCCGACGTAATCGAACAGCGGCTGGCCGATCAGCTCTTCCAGCTGACGAATCTGTAGGCTAACGGCCGGTTGCGTAAGCGACATTTCCTCGGCTGCACGGCTGTAGGAACGCAAATCGCACACTTCATTGAAGATCTGCAATTGACGTAATGTCATACGCATCAATGACTTACGCATTATTTTGTAATCCCGGCCTACCCCTGATGCATCGACTATAAGTCTTTACTTATACACAACCCAATAATTATTGATTTTTGTTAATCCCTGTTGGGGCTTAGTGTGTGTCTCGCGACTGTCATGAAACATTTGGTCACGCGCCGACCCGGATCCAGTGGGTTGAAGACGCAGCAATCGGCTCAAGGGAATTTCCAAGTGATAAAAAAGATCCTGATCGCCAACCGTGGTGAAATTGCCGTACGAATCGTGCGTGCCTGCGCCGAGATGGGCATTCGCTCGGTCGCGGTCTATTCCGACGCCGACCGTCACGCGTTGCACGTCAAGCGTGCCGACGAAGCCCACAGCATCGGGGCCGAGCCCCTGGCCGGCTACCTGAACCCGCGCAAGCTGGTGAACCTGGCCGTGGAAACCGGCTGTGATGCGCTGCACCCCGGCTACGGGTTCCTCTCGGAAAACGCCGAGCTGGCCGACATTTGCGCTGAACGCGGGATCAAGTTCATCGGCCCGTCGGCTGAAGTGATCCGTCGCATGGGCGACAAGACTGAAGCGCGCCGCAGCATGATCAAGGCCGGCGTGCCGGTCACGCCGGGGACTGAAGGCAACGTTGCCGATATCCATGAAGCCCTGACCGAAGGCGACCGCATCGGCTACCCGGTGATGCTCAAGGCCACGTCCGGTGGTGGTGGTCGTGGTATCCGCCGCTGCAACAGCCGTGAAGAACTCGAACAAGCCTTCCCCCGCGTGATTTCCGAGGCCACCAAGGCCTTCGGTTCGGCGGAAGTGTTCCTGGAAAAATGCATCGTCAATCCCAAGCACATCGAGGCGCAAATCCTCGGTGACAGTTTCGGCAACGTGGTGCACCTGTTCGAGCGTGACTGCTCGATCCAGCGCCGCAACCAGAAGCTGATCGAAATTGCCCCCAGCCCCCAACTGACTCCGGAACAGCGCGCCTACATCGGCGACCTGTCGGTGCGCGCGGCCAAGGCGGTGGGCTACGAGAATGCCGGTACCGTGGAGTTCCTGCTCGCCGAGGGCGAGGTGTACTTCATGGAGATGAACACCCGGGTGCAGGTGGAACACACCATCACCGAAGAAATCACCGGGATCGACATTGTCCGCGAGCAGATCCGCATCGCCTCGGGCCTGCCGCTGTCGGTCAAGCAGGAAGACATCCAGCACCGTGGCTTCGCGTTGCAGTTCCGTATCAACGCCGAAGACCCGAAGAACAACTTCCTCCCCAGCTTCGGCAAGATCACCCGTTACTACGCGCCCGGCGGTCCCGGCGTGCGCACCGACACGGCGATCTATACCGGCTACACCATTCCACCGTTCTACGACTCCATGTGCCTGAAACTGGTGGTCTGGGCGTTGACCTGGGAAGAAGCCATGGACCGCGGCCTGCGCGCCCTGGACGACATGCGCCTGCAAGGCGTGAAGACCACCGCCGCCTACTACCAGGAAATCCTGCGCAACCCGGAATTCCGCAGCGGCCAGTTCAACACCAGTTTTGTCGAGAGCCATCCTGAACTGACCAACTACTCGATCAAGCGCAAACCCGAAGAGCTGGCCCTGGCCATCGCCGCCGCCATCGCCGCCCACGCAGGCTTATAAATAAGCAGCTGCAAGTTGCAAGCGGCAAGCTACAAGTTAAAGCGGATCAGCGTTTACTTGCAGCTTGTAGCTTGAAACTTGCCGCTATGAGGAGATCCGAATATGACTAAGAAAATCTTCGTAACCGACACCATCCTGCGCGACGCCCACCAATCGTTGCTGGCGACCCGCATGCGCACCGACGACATGCTGCCGATCTGCGACAAGCTCGACAAAGTCGGCTACTGGTCGCTGGAAGTCTGGGGCGGCGCGACCTTCGACGCCTGCGTACGCTTTTTGAAAGAAGACCCATGGGAGCGCCTGCGCAAGCTGCGCGCCGCGTTGCCTAACACGCGCCTGCAAATGCTCCTGCGCGGCCAGAACCTGCTGGGCTACCGCCACTACAGCGACGACGTGGTCAAAGCCTTCGTCGCCAAGGCCGCCGTGAACGGCATCGACGTGTTCCGCATCTTCGACGCCATGAACGATGTGCGTAACCTGCGCGTGGCCATCGAAGCGGTGAAAGCTGCCGGCAAACATGCCCAGGGCACCATCGCCTACACCACCAGCCCGGTGCACACCATCGAAGCGTTTGTGGCCCAGGCCAAGCAAATGGAATCCATGGGCTGCGACTCGGTGGCAATCAAGGACATGGCCGGCTTGCTGACCCCGTACGCCACCGGCGAACTGGTCAAGGCGCTGAAGGCCGAGCAGAGCCTGCCCGTGTTCATCCACTCGCATGACACCGCCGGCCTGGCCGCGATGTGCCAACTCAAGGCCATCGAAAACGGTGCCGACCATATCGACACCGCGATTTCCAGCTTCGCCTGGGGCACCAGCCACCCGGGGACCGAGTCGATGGTTGCCGCGCTCAAAGGCAGCGAATTCGACACCGGCCTGAGCCTGGAGCTGCTGCAGGAAATCGGCCTGTACTTCTACGCCGTGCGCAAGAAGTACCACCAGTTCGAAAGCGAATTCACCGCCGTCGACACCCGCGTGCAAGTCAACCAGGTGCCGGGCGGGATGATCTCCAACCTCGCCAACCAGCTGAAAGAGCAGGGCGCACTCAACCGCATGGGCGAAGTGCTGGCCGAAATCCCGCGGGTGCGTGAAGACCTTGGCTTCCCGCCGCTGGTCACGCCGACCTCGCAGATCGTCGGCACCCAGGCGTTCTTCAACGTGCTGGCCGGGGAGCGCTACAAGACCATCACCAACGAAGTGAAGCTCTACCTGCAAGGCGGCTATGGCAAGGCGCCGGGTACCGTGAACGAGAAACTGCGCCGTCAGGCCATCGGCAGCGAAGAGGTGATCGACGTGCGTCCGGCCGATTTGCTCAAGCCGGAAATGACCAAGCTGCGCGGCGAGATCGGTGCGTTGGCCAAGTCTGAAGAAGACGTGCTGACCTACGCGATGTTTCCGGACATCGGGCGCAAGTTCCTTGAAGAGCGTGACGCCGGCACCCTGGCCCCTGAAGTGCTGCTGCCGATCCCTGAAGCCGGCGGTGTGGCGCGTGCTGGCGGCGAAGGCGTGCCGACCGAGTTCGTCATCGATGTGCACGGCGAAAGCTACCGCGTGGACATCACCGGCGTCGGCGTGAAGGCCGAAGGCAAGCGCCATTTCTACCTGTCCATCGACGGCATGCCGGAAGAAGTGGTGTTCGAACCGCTCAACGAATTTGTCAGCAGCGGCGGCAGCAAGCGCAAGCATGCCACTGAGCCGGGCCACGTCAGCACGGCAATGCCGGGCAACATCGTCGACGTGCTGGTCAAGGAAGGTGATGTGGTCAAGGCTGGCCAGGCCGTGCTGATCACCGAGGCCATGAAGATGGAAACCGAAGTGCAGGCGTCGATTGCCGGCAAGGTCACCGCTGTGCATGTGGCCAAGGGCGACCGGGTCAACCCGGGCGAGATCCTGATTGAGATCGAAGGCTGATACAGCCTTCGACATAACCGTTTAATCCTCGGGGGAGCAGGTGCTCCCCTTTTTTTTGCCTGTCGATCGGGCTTCCCGGTGACTTAGAACGCCATCGCCCATTGGCCCATCAACCCCTGGTTGCGACTGTGGCTGCCAAACTCGGCGCTGTAGGCCAGGCCTACGCTGTGCTCGTCCGACAGCGCCAGCTCCACGCCGGTGCGCAGCGCCAGGCTGTCACGGTCCAGGGACGTGCCGCCGACGGTGAACGCGCTATTGAAGTCCTCACGTTTTTCCCAGGCGAAGGACTGACGTACGCGGCTGCTGGTGTCGCCATAAAGATGCTTCCAGCTTGTGCTCAGGTGCGGCTTGAGGATCATCTGGTTGCCCAGCGTCACGTCATGGGTCACGCGCAGGCCGAAGGTGCTGCTGAGGTTCTGCTGGGTCTGCGTACCCACATTCAAGGCGCTGTAGCCGCCTTTTTCCTGGAAGCGTTCGCGGTGATAACGCTGGAAACCCACGCCGGCAAAGGGCTCGGCGCGCCAGTCAGCGGTCTGCAGCTGATAGCCCAGCTCGGCAAATGCGTTTTGGCTCCGCGCCTTGTACTTGCCCGAGAGGTGATCGCGGTGATTGATGAAGTCGAAGTCGACCGTGCGTTTGTTTTGCCCGGTATGGCTGCTGTACAGCGCGCCGAGGCGCAGTGCGAGTGGCCCGTCCAGGCGGACGGCGTAGGCGCCGAGGTGCCAGCTGTCCACTTCGCCCTTGAAGCGCCTGGCGCTCAGGTCGCTGCCGGATTTGCCGCCCACCACACCCACCCGCCATGCATCGTCGATTGCGCCGTCAGCCCCCAGTAACAGGCCTTGGCTGCTCTGTTTCAAGCCGGCACTGCCGTGTTGCGCATCAAGGCTGCCGCCATTGCCCAGGCCTTGCAGCCATACGCGACCGGTGTCGCCGGTGTCTTTATCCAGCTGGCGTATGGCTGCCAACAGGTTGGCGTTCAAGGCTTTCTGGCTGTTCTGGGTGGCAGTGCCGAGGTTGGCGTTCTGGCTTCCCGCCAGTTGCTCGAGCACTGCACCTATTCGGCTCGGCTCCAGGGTGCTCAGGTACAGGCCGTAACGTTCGAGCCGGCTTTTTTCCCACTCGTTGAACTCATCCGACGCCAGCAATCCATCCACGGCGGCGTCCAGCACCCGAGCGACGCTCAGGGCGTTTCGGCTGGTCGCCCGGTCGGCAAAGTAGAAGTCTTCAGGCGCCGGCAGCGCCGGCGCGGAATGACCCTTGTTGCCGGGCTGTTCGAACCATTCACTGTCTGGCTCCATATCGCCCCTGGCCTGTGCGTATTGAGCGCCGAGGGCACCCAGCGCCAGGGTGATGGCGAGCGCGAGTTGTTTGTGTATGCGCGGCATGTAATCCCACCTCTTGATGTATGAGGCGGGGAATTTAGCGAGGCTGCGGGGGGATAAATGTCAGGCCGGGCGACCCTTGCTTGCGGGAGATGTCGCTAGTCTGCAGCGATAATTGCGGCTATCGCTAATGCATTGGGCCGACGCGTATTGCGCCGCCGGCCCAGCGGTTGAATCACGTCTCAGAGCGCCTGCTGGCGACACTCCGCAAGGCTCTTCAACTGCCCAGAGCCCGACTGGTTGGCCTCTGACAACCAGGCCTCGAAACCCGCGCCAATCGCGGGCCATTCCGAATCCAGGATCGAGTACCACCCGGTATCGCGGTTTCGCCCCTTTACCACCATGTGCTGGCGGAACACCCCTTCAAAACTGAACCCCAGCCGCTCGGCCGCGTATTTGGAGCGGGCGTTGCCGTTGTTGCACTTCCATTCCAGGCGGCGATAGTCCTGTTCGAACGCATGCTTGGCGAGCAGGTACACCGCTTCGGTGCTTTTCGGCGAGCGTTGCATCGGTGCGCCGAAGGTCACGTGGCCGATTTCGATGCGGCCCTGGGCCGGGACGATGGACATCAGGCTGAGGATGCCTTGCACCTGGCCGCTCGCCCGGTCGATCACGCTGAAGAAATACGGATCGCTGTGTTGCGCATGGTTGTTGAGCCAGTCATTGAAGGCACCGCGCTCGGGGAACGGGCCATAAGGCAGGTAATCCCACAGTTTCGGGTCGGCGCCGGGGCCTTGCAGGGCTTGGAACAGGTCGTCGCCATGGCGTGCCGGGTCGAGTTTTTCCAGGCGGATAAAGCGCCCTTCGAGCAGTTGGACCGTAGGCGCCGGGACGCCTTTCCAGTCGGCGAGTGAGATAGGCATGCTGCGCTCCTTAAAGACCTTTGCGAAATTGAATGAAACCCGGACGTTCGGCGATGCGCTCGTACAGTTGGATCGCCGTGGCGTTGGTCTCGTGGGTCAGCCAGTGCACCTTGGCGCAGCCATCAGCCTTGGCGGTGGCATAGACGAACTCGATCAGTTTGCGGCCAACGCCGGTGCCGCGCTGGTCCGGGTCCACCAACAGGTCCTGCAGGTAGCACGAGTTCTCGATGCTCCAGTTGGAACGGTGGTAGATGAAGTTGACCATGCCCACGGCCTTGCCATCCTGCCAGGCCAGCGCGGAATGGGTCGGCTCCTGGGCATCGAGCAGGCGTTGCCAGGTGCTCTGGGTCACGGCGTCCGGCAGCTCGGTGTTGTAGAACTTCAGGTACGCCTGCCACAGCGGCAGCCAGGCGGCGTGGTCGGCGGCAGTGACCGGGCGGATGTCGATCTGGCTCATTCTGGAACTCCTTGGGGAATAAAGCGGGCGAGGGTCTGGTCGCGCACATCGGCGCTGGCGGCCAGCCCTTTACGAACACCGTCGATGTCGGCCTGGCTGCGGTTCTGGCTGAGCTTGCGCTTGCCGATCAGGCGCTCGATCGGCAGGGCGAAGCCGACGATGGCCTTGAGCATGCCGTCGATGTAATCGGCCGGGGCGTCGCTGACCTTCCACGGCTGGGCACGGTTGCCTTCATGGCGATCGGTCAGGGCGCTGACCAGCGCAAGCAGGCGCTCGGCGTCGGTAAACACTTCAGCCTTGCCGTAGGCATGCACCGCCAGGTAGTTCCAGGTCGGGACCACCTTGCCGTGCTCGGCCTTGGCCGGGTAGAACGCCGGGCTGATGTAGGCCTCGGCGCCGGCAAAGATCACCAGGACCTCGCTGCCGTTTTGCAGGTCGCGCCATTGCGGATTGGCCTTGGCCAGGTGCCCGTAGAGGGTGCCATTGGGGCCTTCATCGGGGTTGAGCAGCAGCGGCAGGTGGCTGGCTTGCAGGCCTTGCTCGCTAACGGTCACCAACTGCGCCAGGCGCGTGTGCTGAATCAGTTGCTGCAATTCGGGCAAGTCTTCGAGGGCAAAGGCGCGAGGTGTGTACATGAATATTTTCCTTGGCGAATGCCTGCATCGTAGGCAGGCTAATGGTCTGTTGTAAGAGCCATCTCAGGCCAATTTCATAGGTCCAATATGCCGCCCCTTTCGCCGCCTCTGTCATTCAACCCTGCCGGCATCGAGCTGGACCGGCGCCAAGGCCTGACGCGCCAGCTGTATGAGGCCCTGCGCCAGCGGGTGCTGGACGGACGCCTGGCCAGCGGCACGCGCTTACCCGCCAGTCGTGACTTGGCGGCGGCCCTGGCGATTTCGCGCAACAGCGTGGTGCGTGCCTACGATCAACTGTACGCCGAAGGGTTTATCGAAGGCCGAGTCGGTGATGGCACCTATGTGGCCCAACTGCCCCAGCCGAAAAAACTATCCACAAAAGTGTCCACAGGGTTACCCACAGGCTTATCCCCAGCCTTATCCACAAAATGGACGGATTTGCCCGAAGATCTCGATAACGAAGTTATCCACAGACCGGGCCTGGCCCGGGTGAAAAACAACCATCTTTCACAGCCACCTGCGGGCCCGCCCAGGGCGTTTCGCGTGGGTGTGCCGGCCTTTGATCTGTTTCCGTTTGAGGTATGGGCCAAGCTGAACGGGGCATTCTGGCGCAAGCCGGACCTGGAGCAGTTGTGCTACGGCGACCCGGCGGGCGATGCTCGCCTGCGTGGCCTGATTGCCGCTTACCTGCGCAGCTCGCGGGGCATGCAGTGCGCGGCTGAGCAAATAGTGATCACCTGTGGCGCGCAGCAGGCAATCAGCCTTTGTGCACAGTTGCTGGTGGAGCCGGGCGACGGCGTTGCGGTGGAAAACCCGGGTTACCGCGCTGCCGGCCATGCATTCGCCCTGGCCGGTGCGAACCTGCAGGGCGTGCCGGTGGACCACGAAGGCATCGACTGCCACACCCTCAACAGCCTGAAAGATTGCCGCCTGGCCTATGTCACGCCGTCCCACCAATACCCGTTGGGCGTGGTCATGAGCCTGGCGCGGCGCCTGGAACTGCTGGCCTGGGCCGAGCGCACCGGCGGCTGGATCATCGAGGACGACTATGACGGCGAGTACCGCTACAGCGGCGCACCGCTGGCGCCCCTGGCCGCGCTGGACCGCAGTGGTCGCGTGCTCTACGTCGGCACCTTCGGCAAAGTCGCGTTCCCGGCCCTGCGCCTGGGGTATCTGGTATTGCCGCCGGGGCTGGTGGATGCGTTCTCGCGGCGCCGTGCGGTGGACATGCGCCACTCGGAAGTCAGCACCCAGGCGGTGATGGCCGAGTTCATGGCGGCCGGGCACTTCCAGCGCCATATTCGCCGCATGCGGCGGGCGGCGTTGAGTCGCCGCAATGCGGTGCTGGCCGGTTGGCCGGGCGGCTTGCCGGGCGTCGGCGAACTGCCCAGTGTGGCGGCGGGGCTGCACATGACGGTACGCGTGGACAGCCTGGCCCGCGAGCAGCAATTGGTTGAGCAGGCCCAGGGCGTGGGGGTCGAGGTGAATGGGCTGAGCAGTTATTGGCTGGCGCACTCCACCACGCCGGCGGACCAGCGCGCCGGCCTGGTGCTGGGCTTTGCCGCCGTGCCCGAAGCGGCCATCGCCGAGGCCCTGGCTAAGCTGCGCAGGGCCTGGCAGGGCGGTTGAGCTCAGCTCTGGAAGAACAGTGAACGAGCCAGCTGCGGGCTGATTTCGCTGCGATAAATCGCAATCTGATCGCCGTCGCTCAGGCCGGTGCGATGGATCGCGCCGCCGAGTCGCTGCTGTTCGCGGGTCTTGAGGTGGCCGGCGGTGAAATGGTCGAGCTCGGCGTGCGGCGAATCGTAATGAAAGTGCGCATACCACAGCACTTCCTGGGTGTTGTGATCGCTGATCGCGTACTCATCCAGGTAGTCCTTGCCGGGGCCCTTGAGGCGCCGACGGGTGATCACCTTGGCAATGTTCACCGCCCCCTGGCTGTGCAGCCACTGCACCCGCGCGGCAGTCGGCAGTTGCTGTTTGGTCATGCTGATGCGGGTACTGGTGCCCAGCGCATAGAGCCGTTGCGTGGCCTCGTTGAGTTGGCGGTTGAGGGTGGCGGCAGACGGGCGATCGCTCTCCGTGAGGTTGCGTTGGGTCAGCGCCTCTTCGATGTTGCTCGCTGCCAGCTCCATGCGGGCGGCGTGCTGGTGCAGCATCTCTTCGATTTCCACCGGGATTCGCCCGGCTTTCCTCGACTGCACCAGGAGGCGCTGGGTCGCGGAGGGCTCTTCATCCAGCAGGTTCTGCGCGTTGCTCATGCTGATATTGAGGTCCACCGCCACCGGTCGTTGTGGCCTTGGGGTCGGCGTCGTGCGCTCGACCCACACCCCTGGGCTTTTTTCGTGGAAGGTCGCAATGACCTTGCCCGTGACCGGCGCCTTTACGTCCAGGAGCCCCTCGTCAGAGGGGCGTGGCTCGCCTACTACCACCGCGTTGAAGCGGGTCTTGATGACCTTCTTCTTCGGCGCCTGCTGCGTTTTTGACGGGCCGGCCTTGGTCTCCCGCGGCTTGCGTTCTTTCAACAGTCGGGCCAGTTCATGCACGGCTTGCCTGTTGAAATCGTCGATGCGCTGGCGAAGGCTCTCCAGCGGTTCCCTCTGCACGTAGTCAGGGTGTTCGGCGTGCAGGTCCAGCAGGCGTTGGTCGACCAGGGAAAATTGTTCGACCAGGCTGTTGAGCACCTCGATCCGCTCGCCCGGATCGCTGACACTGGCGTCGGGCATGGCCTCGATCCATGTTTGTATGTTGAGGTCGGCGATGTTCACGATTTCATTGAGCTGGGTGTGGGCATCGACGAAGGCTTCACCGCTGCCTTCCCTGATGCACAGGTAGCGATTCAAAGTGATTTGCAGGGCCTTGAGGTCGTGAAGCTTGAAGTCAGGCAAGGCATGGAGGGTGTTCTGGATGACTTTCATGCCGTCGATGCCCAGTTCCTGCAGGTGCAGGTAACGGGTTTGCGCGTATTCGAGGCGGCTGATCATGTCCAGATTCAGCTGCGACATTTTCTCGGCAAGTGCGGTCTGTCTCTCGGTTTGCATCGGCGCGAGGGCTTCCATCTCATCGAGCGTCGACAACAGTTCTGTCCGGAACGTCGGCAGGGTTTCAGAGACGGCGAAGCGCGTGAGCAGCAGTTGCTGGTTCAAGTAGTCGATCATGTCGCCCTGGTAGTTGGGCACCGTATCGATGACGTTCAGTGCCCGAAGCTGGCGGATGGGCACGTCATACTCGGCCAGGCGCGTGTCCAGTTTTTCGATGAATGCCCGGCGTTGTTGGTTGGTGGAGGGGCCGGGTTGCGGGTCTATTGCCGCGTGTGCCATGGCAACCTCGGCTTGCCCGCGCTTCTGGCCTGCATTGAAGGTGGTGAGCTGGCCCCTGAGCTCGGCGATCCGCGATGGTTTTTTGGCCTGGGCGGCCTTGCGCCGATTCCTGAACCCGGCGCCACGCAGGCGTAGTCGCGTGTCGACAAACCATTGGCCGGCCAGGTTACTGACCAGCAACGGGCCGACGTGGGAGGGGCGCTGCGGATCGACAATCATGACGTTGTCGTTCTCATCCAGCATGACCTCGAACCAGCGCTCCTTGACCGGTGCGTACCATTTATCACCCAGGGCAGAGAGGTTCAGGTGGGGACCGGGTACTTGGCTTGGCTCCCTAAGCCCTGCGGGTTTATCGACTTTGAAGCGATCCAGTGTTGCCGCAAGGCTCGCGGGTAAGCGATTGAGTGCGCCACTGTTGTGCAGCGGCCCCAGATGGCGTGCCGGCAGTTCGGCATCGGGCAAGTTGGGTTGCTGCGTCACCGCGATCTTGCGCGGCAGCGGCGTGGGGTGATGGGCGCTCGCTGGCGGTTCAAGTCTCGGCGGCTGTGCCTTGAGCGGGCGGGGCTGCGGCGGATGGCGCAGGGCAACATGCAGCACCAGGGCCATGCCCAGGTTGAGCAACAGGTCGACCTGCGCCGTCCAGGAGGTCTTGCCGTCAGGCCCAGGCTCGGCTTGGGTGGCTTCCTGCAGGTCGTCCATGATTTGCCAGATCCAGGCGGCAATCCCGACCGTGCGCCCCAGAAATGGCAACGCCGCGCTGAAAATCAGCCAGCCGGCCTGCCGGTAGGTGGCCCAGCGTTTCTTCACGTTGGATACCGATTGCCGGTTGGCCAGTTCAACCATCGCATTGGCGTTGTCCTTGAACAGGGTCGCCAGGTGATCGTTGCCCAGCACCTCATCACTCAAGGCAATGGGGCCGCTCATTTGCACCACTACCTGCGGTTCCACCAACCCGCGCACTACGGTCCATGGCGAGGGCAGGGCGGCAGGGAAGACGTATTGCTCGTAATTGAAGCGGCTGTCGTTGGGGAACCAGGCCAGCACCGAGTCGCGCAAGCTGCGGTGATGCTTGATGGCATACAACAGGTTTTCGCGTGATGGGAACTGCACCAGCACCGGGTCCAACAGGGGGCGATACAGCAGGCAGGGGCCTTGGGTGTGATCGCGGGGGCCGATCACGAACATATTCGCCACCGCATCCGGTTCCCGGCCGGGCCGCAGGGTGGGGATAAATGCCAGGCGACGGATGACAATCTCTTGCCCCTCGACCTGTCGGTCGTGCGCTTGCGCCTGCACGGCGGCGGCGACATAACGGTAACCGCGATCATCGATGCCATGCTCGCCCTGGATTTTCCACTGCAGGGCCAGCAGCGGCAGTTGCGCCCGCAGGTGCGAGGTGTAGAGGGTTTGCCGGCTACGGGATTGCTCCGGGTCATCGAGCAGGGTTGTCTTGATCAGCGTGGGGTAGTGTTCGCCGATGTCGAGGGTTTCGATCACGCCCTTGAGGTAGTCGTACGTCAGCCACGCGGGACCTGTGCCGCCGTTGTAGTGCACGCTGGGCGTGCCGGTGGGCAGGCCGGTAAGGTTTTCCAGGGCCAGGTCGATCAGGCTGCGCCGGGTGATGTCGCTGGCGCCGGGCAGCACAAACGTGCCCCAGACCACAGGGCTCTCGATGCTGATCTCGACCTTGTCCAGGCTCAGGCTCGCGCCATTCCTCTGCCGATTGATCTGTTTTTGCAGTTGCTCGCGTGCGTAATCGCGGATCGGAGGAATGCCGTCCTGGAACGTTCGGCCGAGGTTGTGGGTATGCAGCTCGGCCAGTTCGATCACGTACCGGCTGTAGATCGACACGTCGAGGTCCGAGGCGTTGGCGAGCCAGTCGGGGAGCTGTTCATGAATCTGACGGATGCTCGACAGCGAGTGCTCGCTCAGGTCCTCGATCACCGGCAGGATCCGCGCGACAGCCTGGCCGGTGGTGACTGCCACGGGAGCGACCTCGAAGCCGGCCGGGCCAATCGAACCGATCGCCTGCAGTTGCAGGGCGATCAGGTTGCACGCCAGGCTGTCGAAGAAATCTGCGCTGGGTTCGTACAGCCGCCATTGCACGCCGACATCCAGTTGATATTGGACCAGGCTGGCGGGCAGCGACTCACCGAGCTTTTCCAGCGACTCGAACTTCTCATAACCGTTGAGCAGCGAGTAGGCCAGAATCCGCTCGCTCTGCTCGTGTTTGCCGATCAACACCGCCATGTCCGACAGGCCGATATGCGTGGATTGGTTGTGGTGATGGCCATCCATATCGATCAGGTAGGCGTGGGTCTGGAACGTATCGAAGGCCTTGCGCTTGGCCTGCTCCGGAAAGTGGAACAGCAACCTGGCCATGGCGCAGTCGTGCTCGTCCCAGCCCTCCTGCGTGGTGACGTTCCACACGTTGCGCAAGGAATGTGAGAGCAGCTGCCAGCGCGGGCCAGACATACCGTTGGAGGTATTCCAGTAGTCGAGTTGCTGCTCCTGGTAGGCGGTGAAAATCAGGGCTGCCAGCTCATTGATCAACCGCGCGATGGCATCGATCTTCACCGGCAGGTGTTCGGCGCGCGGTGCCTGTGGCTGCGCCGTGAGGAAATGCTCGCCGTCGATATAAATCACCGGCTCCGGCGACAGGGCCTGGTTGGCCAGGACCGAGGTCAGCGACTCCATGGCGGGGGGCGTTGACTGAATGAGGTCGTCGGCGATGCGCCAGTGTGGCGTGACGACGGTGGCCAGGTCCGGGTCGATATTCAGTGTCGGGTATTGCTCCTTGAGGGCGGCGCGCAACAGGTTGGCGGCGACTTCGCGGATGGACGGGCCGGTACTCAGTTGCGTCAGCAGATCGTAGGTGCTGGGCGGGCGGTTACTGGTGGGGATCGAGTCGGTGGGCATTTGCAGCTCCTTGGCCGGTATCAGGCGTGAAGAGCTGCAAGGTAGAGTCTGGCAAGGCGGGCGAGACGGTAGATAAGTAGTAACGGCCGGGGCCTGCACGCCCCGGCCGTGGCCGATCAGGTCCCGGACTTGATCTTGGTCCATGCGCGGGTCCTGGCGCGTTCGGCGTCGCGGCCCAGGGGTTTCAAGGTGTAGAGCGTGGCCATTGCCGCTTCGGTGGGGTACAGGTTGGGGTTGTTGCGGATCGCCGGGTCAACCTGTTCAGTCGCGTCCTTGTTGGGATTGGGGTAGCCGACGAAGTCACTGATCGGCGCGATCACGCCGGGTTGCAGCAGGTAATTGATGAAGGTGTAGGCGTCCTGCGGGTTCTTCGCGCCTTTGGGGATGGCAAGCATGTCGAACCAGATCGGCGCGCCTTCCTTGGGCAGGCGCATGTCCACTGTCACGCCGTTCTTGGCTTCCTTGGCGCGGTTGGCGGCCTGGGAAAAGCTGCCGGAATAACCGACGGCGACGCAGATGTCTCCATTGGCAATGTCGGCCATGTACTTGGAGGAGTGGAAATAGGTGATGTACGGGCGGATCTTCATCAGCAGCGCTTCGGCTTTTTCATAATCCTTGGGGTTGCTGCTGTTGGGGTCCAGGCCCAGGTGCTGCAGGGCCAGTGGCAGGATCTCCGACGGCGAGTCCAGCAGGGCGACGCCGCACTGCTTGAGTTTGCTGATGTTTTCTTCCTTGAAGATCAGGTCCCAGCTGTCCACCGGCGCGTTGTCGCCCAGCGCCGCCTTGACCTTGGCCGGGTTGAAGCCGATCAGGATGGTGCCGTACATGTAGGGCACGGCGAATTTATTGCCGGGATCGTTGGCCTCGATCAGATTCATCAGCTTGGGATCAAGGTGGTTCCAGTTCGGCAGTTGGCTGCGGTCCAGGAGCTGGAACACGCCGGCCTCGATCTGCTTGGCCAGGAACACATTGGAAGGCACCACCACGTCATAGCCGGAGTTGCCAGTGAGCAACTTGGCCTCCAGGGCTTCGTTGGTGTCGAAGATGTCGTAGACCAGTTTGATCGCCGGGTTCTGCGCCTTGAAGTCATCCAGGGCCTTGGGCGTGATGTAGTCGAACCAGTTGTAGACGCGCAGGGTTTTTTCTTCGGCGTGGGCGGCAGTGCTGAGCACCGCCGCGCACAGTACAAGCGACTTGAGCATGTTCATTCGGCTGACCCCTCAAAACCTTCGAGAACGTTGACGGCATTGATGCCGATTTCTTCCACGGCGTAGCCGCCTTCCATCACGAACAGCGTGGGCGTGCCGAGCTGCGCGATGCGTTTGCCCATGGCCAGGTAGTCCGGGCTGTCGAGCTTGAACTGCGAGATGGGATCGTCCTTGAACGTGTCCACGCCCAGGGAGACCACAATGATGTCGGCGCCGTAGCGCTCGATTTCCCCGCAGGCCTGCTCCAGGGCCGCGCTCCAGGTGTCCCAGCCGGAACCGGCTGGCAACGGGTAATTGAAGTTGAAGCCTTCCCCGGCGCCCTCGCCCAGCTCATCGGCGTAGCCGAGGAAGAACGGAAACTCCGCTTCCGGATGCCCGTGGATCGAGGTGAACAGCACATCGCTGCGTGCATAGAAAATCGACTGGGTGCCGTTGCCGTGGTGGTAATCCACGTCGAGGATCGCGACTTTCTTATGGCCCTGGTCGAGAAAGGCCTGGGCGGCGATGGCGGCGTTGTTGAGGTAGCAATAGCCGCCCATCAAGTCGCTGGCGGCGTGGTGTCCCGGTGGCCGGCACAGGGCGAAGGCGCTGCGGGCGCCGTGTTGGATCGCCTGTTGCGCGGTGAGCGCGACCTGCGCCGCGCTGTAGGCCGCTTGCCAGGTGCCGGCGGTAATTGGCGCGCCGCCGTCGAAGCTGTAATAACCGAGCTGGCCGTGCAGGCTGGTGGGTAACACGCGGCGCAAGGTGCGTGCGGGCCAGGTGTAGGGCAACAGGTCGCCGTCCTGGTTGAATTCTGTCCAGCGTGCCCAGGCGCCTTTGAAAAAGTCGAGGTAGTCGTGGCTGTGAACGCGTTGCAGCGGCGCCAGGCCAAAGTCCTGCGGCGCTTGCACGGGGCCCAGTTCGCGGTCCTTGACCCGCTGCAGCACGTGGTCGGCGCGCGAGGGCATTTCGAAGCAGGGCATCAGCTGCCCGTCCATCAGTTCGCAACGGCCATGGTGCAGGTGGTGATCGTCCGAGTAGATCGTCAGCATATTGTTGTTCTCCGCAGGCGGTATCGGTGCATGCAGTCTTGCGGGCGACGGCGATTATGAGAACGGCAGGAGCGGCCAAAAGGGGATAAATGTGGCCAGATTGTCTGTCCGAAATTCGCCCCTCAATGGGGCGTCATGGTCGAAATTGGCTCGGCGTCACGCCGCTCCAGCGCACGAACGCATGGCGAAAACTGGCGGTCTCGCTGAACCCCAGGGCCTCGGCGATCCTATAGATCGGCCACTGATCTTCAGCCAGCAACTGTTTGGCGCGTTCAAAGCGCAGCTCGTCGAGCAGTTCCTGGTAGCTGCAGCCCAGGTCATGCAGGTGTCGGCGCAGGGTACGCGCCGAACACTTCATCTGCTCGGCCAGGCCTTCGAGGCCAGGTGCGGCGTGCAGTTGTGCCGCGAGCAGCTGGCGGATCCGTCCCAGCCAGGCTTCGCGCCCGGTGAATTCGGTGTTCTGTTTGCGGCAGCGCTCGGCCATGGCCTGGTGGGTCACGGTATCGGCGAGGGGCAAAGGCTGGGAGAGCCAGCGTTGGTCGAAGGCGAACGCATTGGCGGTGGCCTGGAACTGCAACGGGCAGTCGAAAGACTCGGTGTAGCGCGCCTGATAATCCGGCGCATCATGCTCAAAGCGCGCGCCCAGCAAGGGCAGCGGATGGCCGAGCAGGTCGTCGCAGATGACCTTCAGCGATCCCAGGCACAGCTCGACGTTGAAGGCGGTAAGCGCCGGGTTCTCGCGATAATCGCCGGCGGTGAACCAGATACGCTCGCCGTCCTCCTCCAGGCTCAGTTCGAACAGTGTTCCCAATAGCGCCGGATACCGCAGGGCCAGGCGCAAAGCGTCACCGAAAGTGGCACTGGTGAGCAGGGCATAGCCGAGCATGCCGTAGGACGAAACGTGCATGCGCCGCCCCACGATCAGGCCGATATCGCGCTGCAACGCCACGGCATTGGCGCACACCTGCATCTCCTGGTGGGTGGCAATACGCGTGTCGGCGCGGCTCAAGTCCGCCGCGCAGATACCGCTGCCGGCCAGCAGTGCTTCGGCGGGCAGGCCTTCGGCCTTGAAGGTGCTGAGCACCAGGGAGACGGCATTGAGGGTGGTGAGGTGGGAGTGCAGCATGCGGACTTCCAGCCAGGTGATGGCTGGAAGTGGAGCAAGTTATATGCCGGTCAGCTCAGTTCGCCACAAAGGTCGAGTTCCACCAGGCGGCGGACGTCTGCGGTGGCGAGGCCGGCACCGAGCAATGCTTGCAGCTTGCCGAATGCCGCTTCGCGGGTCATGCCGCCCCCGGACAACACACCGACACCGCGCAAGCGGCTACCGGCTTCATACACGTCCAGTTCTACGCCGCCTTCATGGCATTGAGTGATTGCCACCACCACCACGTCCCGATCCTGCGCGCGCTGGAGGCTGGCCAGGAACGCCGGGTTATCACTGGGCCCGGTGCCGCTGCCGAAGCATTCGAGCACCAGTGCCTGGATCCCGCTGTCGATCAGTGCATCCACCTGCACGGCGGCAATGCCCGGCACCAGCGGCAATACGCCGACATTGGCCAGGGCCTTGGGCTGGCGGTAGTCCAGGGCGGCGGGGAGCGTCTCGGCCTTGGCCACGCCACCGTTACGCTGCAACGCAGCAAACGGATGGCGACCAAAACTGCGGATTTTCGCGCAGCGGGTCGGGGCCATCAGCGCGCCGTGGAAATACAGGTGCACACCCGGGGCCAGGCCTGCGCCCAGCGCTGCCAGCGAACCGCTGACGTTTTCCCAGGCGTCGCTGTCAGGCACGCCGGCGGGCAGCATCGAGCCGGTAAATACCACGGGCACCGGCAAACCCAGCAGTTGGAAGCTCATGGCCGCCGCGCTGTAGGCCAGGGTATCGGTGCCGTGCAGGACCAGCACCGCGTCGCAGCCTGCGTCCGCGGCTTCAACCACCGCGACGCGCAGGCGCTGCCAGTAGGCGGGAGTCATGTTGGCGCTGTCGATCAGCGGCGCCATTTCCCGGAAGCGCCAGGCGGGCACGGGCTCGTTGGCGAGTTGTTCGCGCATGCGGGCTTCGAAACCGGATGCGGGCGCCAGGCCGTTGGCGCTGGCCTGCATGCCGATGGTGCCGCCGGTGTAGAGCACCATGATGTTGTTAGCTGGGGACATCGAAGAATCTCCTGAACGAAAAACGCCGCCGGGCCCAGAGCATGCCCAAGGCCGGGCGGCGTGTCATCTATCTAGGCTTACGACGCTCAGCGTTGCGCTTGAGCGTTCAGTTCAGCCGATGCTTGAGCCGTTGGCTGCGACTTCACCGGATTCGCCGGCCAGGCCTTGCGATCCAGGTCCAGGTCAGGGAACTGGCTGGAGTCGAACACCGGGGTCTTGATGCCCGCTGCGCGCTGGTTGTCGTAGTCATTCAGGATGCGCATGGCGATCTTGAACAGGAACGCCAGGGCGAACAGGTTGACGAACGCGAGCATGGTCATGGTGATGTCGGCGAAGGCGAACACGGTGCTCAGGTTCTCGATCGAACCCCAGAAAATCAGCACCAGCACCAGCGCGCGGTAGCCCATCAACACTTTGCGGTTGTCGCCCACGATGAAGCGCAGGTTGCTCTCGCCGAGGTAGTAGTTGTACATGATCGAGGTGAACACGAACAACGCCAGGGCCACCGAGATGAACATCCGGCCCCAGTCACCGACCACGGCCGCCAGGGAGTTCTGGGTCAGGGCAATGCCGTCGCCTTCAAAGCCCGGGGTGTAGAAACCGGAGAGCAGGATCAGCAGCGCCGTACAGGTGCAGATCACGAAGGTGTCGAGGAACACGCTGAACGCCTGCACCACGCCTTGGGCGATCGGGTGTTCTACCGACGCCACCGCTGCCACGTTAGGCGCACTGCCCAGGCCGGCTTCGTTGGCGAACACGCCGCGCTTCACACCCATGATGATCGCGCTGCCCACCAGGCCACCGAAGGCCTGGTCCAGGCCGAAGGCGCTCTTGACGATAGTCGCGAGCATGGCCGGCACGTGGTCGAATTGCAGCACGATCACGTACAGGGTCACGGCGATGTAGACGAGGGTCTTGACCGGTACCAGCAGGTCGGCGATCGAGGCAATACGCTTGATCCCGCCGATGAACACCAGGCCCAGCAATACCGCCAGCGCCAGGCCGGTGTAGGTGGTGTCCAGGCCGAAGGCGTTGTTCAGCGAGTGAGTCACGGCGTGGGCTTGCAGGCCGTTGAAGGCAAAGCCGAAGGTCACCAGCAGCAGGAAGGCCATGACCATGCCCAGCCAGCGTTTCTTCAAGCCATGCTGGATGTAATAGGCCGGGCCGCCACGGTAGGTGCCTTCGGCGTCGGTGCGCTTGTACAGCTGGCCGAGGGAGCATTCGATGAAGCTCGAGGACATGCCCACCAGTGCGGTGACCCACATCCAGAACACGGCACCCGGGCCGCCCAGGGTCACGGCAATGCCGACGCCTGCGATGTTACCGGCGCCGACGCGACCGGCGAGGCTGAGCATCAGCGCCTGGAACGAGCTGAGCTGGCCGGAGCTGCTTTTCAGGCTGTCGCGAAACACCGAAAACATGTGGAAAAAGTGACGCAATTGAACGAAACGCGAGCGGATCGTGAAGTAGCCACCGAGCCCGACAATGAGCACGATCAATACTTTCCCTGAGAGGAAGTCGTTGATGACTTCTAGCATGGAGTGTTCCTCGCTGATTTTTCTAATGGCAAACGCAGGACGGTCCGACACGTCGCATGGCACCAGGCAGTGCACGACGGTTCGACCCCAATCCTTTTGCGGGTGTTGTTATTCATGCGGTTTCGCGCTTCCAGGGTCTCGTTACCGACGGCCGCTGACGCGAAGAGGGGCGGCACTATACCTAGGAGTGTGTGATCCGTCTGCACGAGGCGATTAAAGGTTTCAGCAGGCCGGAGGCGGGCAAGGCGGGTTTGCAGGGCGATATTGGAGTTTTTATGGACGTCATTTCACAACCTTGAGGCAAAAAAAAGGGCCTGAAGAACGAGCCTTCAGGCCCTCAAAAGGTGAGAGGTGTCTAGTCCCTCAACCTGGTGAGCGGTGCAACAAACGCTTAGGCCTTCAACGGGACCAAACGTGGGGCAATCATGTTTTCGGGGCGCAGGATGTCGTCGAGCATGGCGTCGTCGAGCAAGCCTTCTTCGCGCACCAGTTCCAGCACGCCGCGGCCGCTTTCGAGGGCGATGCGCGCGATGCGGGTGGCGTTTTCATAGCCGATGTACGGGTTCAGCGCGGTGACCAGGCCGATGGAGTGCTCCACCAGTTCGCGGCAGCGGGCTTCGTTGGCGGTGATGCCGACGATGCAGTGCTCGCGCAGCATGTCCATGGCGCGTTGCAGCAGGCGGATCGAGTCGAAGATCTTGAAGGCGATCAGCGGCTCCATCACGTTCAACTGCAGTTGGCCGCCTTCGGCTGCCATGGTCAGGGCCAGGTCGTTGCCGATGACCTGGAACGCCACCTGGTTGACGGCTTCCGGGATGACCGGGTTGACCTTGCCGGGCATGATCGAGCTGCCTGGCTGACGCGCCGGCAGGTTGATCTCGTTGATGCCGGTACGTGGGCCGCTGGACAGCAGGCGCAGGTCGTTGCAGATCTTCGACAGCTTCACCGCGGTGCGCTTGAGCATGCCGGAGAACAGCACGAAGGCGCCCATGTCGGAGGTGGCTTCGATCAAGTCGGCAGCCGGTACCAGCGGCTGGCCGCTGATCAGGGCCAGGCGCTGTACGGCCAGGGCCTGGTAACGCGGGTCGGCGTTGATGCCGGTACCGATCGCGGTGCCGCCCAGGTTCACTTCGGTCAGCAGCTCCGGCGCCAGGGTTTTCAGGCGGGCCAGGTCTTCACCGAGGGTAGTGGCGAAGGCGCGGAATTCCTGGCCGAGGGTCATCGGCACGGCGTCTTGCAATTGGGTGCGGCCCATTTTCAACACGTGACCGAACTCGACGCCTTTGGCAGCGAAGGCCTGGATCAGGCTATCGAGGCTGGCCAGCAGCGCGTCGTGGCCCAGCAGCAGACCCAGGCGGATCGCGGTCGGGTAGGCGTCGTTGGTCGACTGCGCCATGTTCACGTCGTTGTTGGGGTGCAGGTACTGATATTCGCCCTTGTTGTGGCCCATGGCCTCCAACGCGATGTTGGCGATGACTTCGTTGGCATTCATGTTGGTTGAAGTGCCAGCGCCGCCTTGAATCATGTCCACCACGAACTCTTCGTGGAAATCGCCGCGGATCAGGCGGGCACAGGCTTCGCTGATGGCAGCGTGCTTGGCTTCGCTGAGCTGGCCCAACTCGCGGTTGGCGTCAGCGGCTGCTTGCTTGACCATTGCCAGGCCGACCACCAATTTCGGGTAATGCGAAATCGGAACGCCCGAGAGGCGGAAGTTATTCACCGCTCGCAGGGTCTGGATGCCGTAATACGCTTGGGCAGGTACTTCGAGTACGCCAAGCAGGTCTTTTTCTGTGCGGAATGATGCAGCGGAGGACATGACGGAAATCATCTCGATATGGACCCGGAACAGGCCGGAACGCTGCGAATGCTAGGCTTGTAGAAGTTTTTGGGCCAATGCTGTTAAACACTGGCCTATGCACAAACGGCATAATGTCGGTGTGACCCGGTTATCATGGTGGGCGTGTGTGCCAAAATGGTGCGTACCCGTGGGAGGAAGTGATGAACCTTGAGAGCAAATGGCTGGAAGACTTCAGCGCCCTGGCGGCAACCCGCAGCTTTTCCCAGGCGGCGGAGCGGCGCTTTGTCACCCAGCCGGCGTTCAGTCGGCGTATTCGCAGCCTGGAAGCTGCGCTGGGCCTGACCCTGGTCAATCGCTCGCGCACGCCGGTTGAACTGACGGCAGCGGGGCAGTTGTTTCTGGTGACCGCGCGCACGGTGGTCGAGCAGCTCGGTGAAGTGCTGCGCCATTTGCATCACCTGGAAGGCGGGCAGGGCGAGGTTATGCAAGTAGCCGCTGCCCACTCCCTGGCACTGGGATTCTTCCCGCGCTGGATCGCGCAACTGCGCAACGAAGGCCTGAACATCGCCACGCGGCTGGTGGCCACCAACGTCGGCGACGCCGTGCATGCCCTGCGCGAAGGCGGCTGCGACCTGATGCTGGCGTTCTACGACCCGGATGCTGCGATGCAGATGGACGCCGAGATCTTCCCGTCGCTGCACCTGGGCAACACCGAGATGCTCCCGGTGTGCGCCGCCGATGCGGATGGCAAGCCGCTGTTCGACCTGGAAGGCGAGGGCAGTGTGCCGTTGCTGGCGTACAGCGCCGGTGCGTTCCTGGGGCGTTCGGTACATCTGCTGCTGCGCCAGCGCGCATTGCGCTTTACCACCGTGTACGAAACCGCCATGGCCGACAGCCTCAAAAGCATGGCCCTCGAAGGCCTGGGCATTGCCTGGGTGCCGCAGTTGAGCGTGCGCGCTGAACTGGCACGGGGCGAACTGGTGGTGTGCGGCGGGCCGCAATGGCATGTGCCGCTGGAGATTCGCCTGTATCGCTGCGCGCTGGTGCGCAAGGCGAACGTGCGGTTGTTGTGGCGTAAGTTGGAAGGTGGGGCGGCGCAGAATACTTGAGCCAACACAGATCAAATGTCGGAGCTGGCTTGCCTGCGATAGCGGTGTATCAGCCGACATTTCAGGCACTGACCCTCCGCCATCGCAGGCAAGCCAGCTCCCACAGTATTTTGTGGTGCTTTCGCTGACCTGGAAGTCAATAAAACCGCCTGTTTGAGGTGTAAGACAGATGGTCATCCAAGGGGCTGTTTATCTGGATTATTACGGTATACTGCGCGGCCTTCGGCCGGTCCAACCGGCCAAATTTCGTACAACAAGCCACGCCGGATTTCCCGCGTGGCTTGTTGTTTTTTGACGCGCCTGCGGGCGCCCAGAGAGAAGAGGCACGACGATGAGTGCATTGGTTGGCGTGATCATGGGCTCCAAGTCCGATTGGTCCACCCTTAGCCACACCGCCGATATGCTGGAAAAACTCGGCATTCCGTATGAAGTGAAAGTGGTCTCTGCCCACCGCACCCCGGATTTGCTGTTCCAGTATGCCGATGAAGCAGAATCCCGTGGCATCGAGGTGATCATCGCCGGTGCCGGCGGGGCGGCGCACCTGCCAGGCATGTGTGCGGCCAAGACTCACCTGCCAGTGCTTGGCGTACCGGTGCAGTCGTCGATGCTCTCGGGCGTGGATTCGCTGTTGTCCATCGTGCAGATGCCGGCCGGTATCCCGGTGGCGACCCTGGCGATCGGCAAGGCCGGCGCGATCAACGCCGCGTTGTTGTCCGCCAGCATCCTGGGCGCCAAGCACCCGCAGTTTCACGCGGTGCTGAAAAAATTCCGTGCTGAGCAGACAGACAGCGTGCTGGACAATCCAGACCCACGTATCGCCTGAGGTTGTTGACGATGAAAATCGGTGTAATCGGTGGCGGCCAACTGGGCCGCATGCTGGCCCTGGCGGGTACCCCGCTGGGGATGAACTTCGCTTTCCTGGACCCGGCGCCGGACGCGTGCGCGGCTGCACTGGGTGAACACCTGCGTGCGGACTACAGCGACCCGGACCATCTGCGCCAACTGGCCGACGAAGTCGACCTGGTGACCTTCGAGTTCGAAAGCGTCCCGGCCGAAACCGTGGCATTCCTCTCGCAGTTCGTGCCGGTGTACCCGAGCGCTGAAGCCTTGCGTATCGCTCGCGATCGCTGGTTCGAGAAGAGCATGTTCAAGGACCTGGGCATCCCGACCCCGGCCTTCGCCGATATCCAGTCCCAGGCCGACCTCGACGCTGCGGTGGCCAGCATCGGCCTGCCGGCCGTGTTGAAAACCCGCACCCTGGGTTACGACGGCAAGGGCCAGAAAGTCCTGCGCACCGCCGCCGATGTGGTCGGTACCTTCGCTGAGTTGGGCAGCGTTGCCTGCCTGCTGGAAGGCTTCGTGCCGTTCACCGGCGAAGTCTCGTTGATCGCCGTGCGTGCCCGTGATGGCGAAACGCGCTTCTACCCGCTGGTGCACAACACCCACGACAGCGGCATCCTCAAGCTGTCCGTGGCCAGCACCGACCACCCGTTGCAGGCCCTTGCGGAAGACTATTCCAGTCGCGTGCTCAAGCAGCTGGATTATGTCGGCGTGATGGCGTTCGAGTTCTTTGAAGTCGACGGCGGCCTCAAGGCCAACGAAATCGCGCCGCGTGTGCACAACTCCGGGCACTGGACCACCGAAGGCGCCGAGTGCAGCCAGTTCGAGAACCATCTGCGGGCAGTGGCCGGCTTGCCGCTGGGCTCCACGGCCAAGGTCGGCGAGAGCGCCATGCTCAACTTCATCGGCGTGGTGCCGCCGGTTGACCGCGTGATCGCCATCGATGACTGCCACCTGCATCACTACGGCAAGGCCTTCAAGGCCGGGCGCAAGGTCGGCCATGCCAACCTGCGCTGCAAGGACCGTGCGACGCTGCAAGCGCAGATCCTCAAGGTCGAAGCGCTGATCGCCGAGCAATAACCCAAGGATCGGCGGGAACCATTGGTTGCCGCCGTCTCTCTGATTGCAGGATGGCGAAGCCTGACTAGGCTTTGACATGACTCACATTCAATCAGAGGGAAATGCCATGGGTATCATCGGAACCATCTTCATCGGCTTGATCGTCGGCCTGCTGGCGCGTTTCCTCAAGCCAGGCGATGACAGCATGGGCTGGATCATGACCATCCTGCTGGGTATCGCAGGTTCGCTGGTCGCCACCTACGGTGGTCAGGCCCTGGGCATCTACCAGGCGGGCCAGGGCGCAGGCTTCATTGGCGCGCTGATCGGTGCCATCGTGTTGCTGGTGATCTACGGCCTGCTGCGAAAAAAATGATTTAGCTTCATGGCCCTCTGCGCTGCGCAGGCGCGGAGGGCTAGAATGCCGACACTGTTAACCTTGTCGAGCCTCTCCATGCGCCGTCTTCTGTTCACTCTTCTATTACTGGGCTGCGGCCTGGCCCACGCCGGTGAATTGCCGGAAACCGACTGGCTCGACCTGATGCCGCTGTCGGACCAGAAAGCCCTCGAAGCGATGCCCGAGATCGATCACAACTCCCCCGAAGCCCAAGGCACGTTCACCGACAAAGGCGGCTTGAAGCAGAGCAAGGGCTTGCCGGCTGTGATGTATTCGACCAAGACCGTGGCCGCCATGAATGGCAAGAACATCCGCATCGGCGGTTACCCGGTGCCGCTGGAGACCGACGCCAAGGGTCGCAGCACGCTGTTTTTCCTGGTGCCCTACCCAGGCGCCTGCATCCACGTGCCGCCACCGCCACCCAACCAACTGGTGCTGGTGCGGTACCCCAAGGGTTTGAAGCTGGATGATATCTACACGCCGCTGTGGGTCACGGGCACGTTGAAGGTGGAGAAGGTCAACAATGACCTGGCCGATGCGGCCTATGCACTGGATGCGGGGAAGGTGCGGGTGGTGAAGGAATCCGACCTCTAGACACCGCGAAACCCGTAGGCGCTGGCAAGCCAGCTCCTACGGGTTCGGGTTTACAGGGCTAGCGCTTTGATGCTCACACCCAGGGTATGACTTTCGCCCGGCGCCAGGCTCACCACATCATCCAGCACATTCGCCGTCTCGATGCATAGCATGCCTGTCCACCCATCATCGGCCATGTCATCAAACGCCTTGGCGCGTTCGGTCCAGGGGTTCCAGATCACCGTCGACTTCGAGCCCTCGGCGGTGAGTTGGATGCGGCGCTGCCAGTCTTTGTCGACAATAGTCAGCTGGGGCGGCGTGTCGAGGTAGATGCGATCCGTCTCGGCGGTGAAGTGCAGCAGGCCCGATTGCGTCTTCTCGGTCCAGCCGTCGGCGGTATCGATGTACGCCAGCCCGTCCAGGCCTTCGACCTGCACGTTGCGCACATCGCTTGCGGCGAAGTAGGTGTGCAGCGCCTGGCTGAGCGTCACGGTATCAGTGCCGCGGTTGTGGCTGGTCAGGTGGATATGCAGTTGGTCGTCCAGCCGCAGGCTCAGTTTCAGGTCGACCTGATGCGGCCAGCCGGGGAAGCCTCCCGCAGGCACCGGCAACACCAGGTCGACCCGCAGCGTTTCGCCTTCGAGTTCCGTCGCGGCCAGTTCCCACAGGGCGGTGCGCACAAAACCGTGGGCGCCGGCGGGCTGGTCACTCTGGCGCATTGCCTTGACGCTTTGCGGATTGCGGTCAAACACGCCAAACCATGGCCAGCACACCGGAACGCCGGTGCGAATGCCTTTGCCTTGCTTGAACACCGCCTCAGGATTCGGCCAGACCAGCGGCTGCTCGCCTGCGCGTTGGTAACTGAAGATGTGCGCGCCTTGTCGGGCGACTTTCAGTTCGGCGCCGTTGTGGCGAATGTGCCAGCAATCCAGCTCGTCGATTTTCACGGTTTCAACGTGGGGCGTAGGCATACACAGCACTCTTTATGGCAGGCAATGGGGCAATTGACCGTCAAAACCCGATGAGGTTTAACGCGCGCGCGACGGGACCGAACGCGTGCGGCCGCTGCCATCGATGGCGACGAACACGAACACCGCCTCGGTGACCTTGCGCCATTCGCTGGACAGCGGGTCATCGCTCCACACTTCGACCATCATCTGGATCGAGCTGCGACCGATTTCCAGGGCCTGGGTATAGAAGGAAAGCTGCGCGCCCACCGCCACCGGGACCAGGAACGCCATGCGATCAATCGCCACGGTGGCCACGCGGCCACCCGCGACCTTGCTGGCCATGGCGGTACCCGCCAGGTCCATCTGCGCGACCAGCCAGCCGCCGAAGATGTCGCCGAAACCGTTGGTTTCACGCGGGAGGGCGGTGATTTGCAGGGCGAGATCGCCTTGCGGGATAGGATCTTCTTGTTCGAGTTCGATCATGCCGAGGGTGCCTCTGACCCGTGACGCTTCATGGGTATTTCAAGTGGATAGCCGTCTTCTGGAAAAACGTTTCAGCACCAACATACACCGCGTGATGCGTTTCTCGTAAGGCGTACTAAAAGGGAAACTCTGCCAAATCGGCTGGATGGCACCCAACGACGTTTTGGCACAGCAGCCCCTCAAGACTGGGGTTCTGCGCTTGCAAGGGCCGAGTATATCGAGACACATGCGTCACGACGACCTCTGGGCACTCATTTGGTCGGCAATTCGCGGCTGTATCGCGGCTTTTTCCGGCAACTGTGCTTCTGATTGCGGTTAATGTGCGGTCACCGGGGATAATTTGCACACTGGAACTGTTATCAGCTCACCGCTGTGCTTTTCCAAGCGATTTGCTATCTTGCCGAACCCGCCCTGGCGCAGCCAGCACCCCGGATCTGCCGTCCTGACTAATAAGAGAAGCCTTGCCATGTCCTCCGTGCCCGCAAGCAGTGCGCAACCTTCGCGCCCGCTGACCCGCAACGACTACAAAACCCTGTCGCTGTCTGCCTTGGGCGGGGCGCTGGAATTTTATGATTTCATTATTTTCGTGTTTTTCGCCACCGTGGTCGGAAAACTGTTCTTCCCCGTGGACATGCCCGAATGGCTGCGCATGATGCAGACCTTCGGCATCTTCGCCGCCGGCTACCTGGCGCGCCCGTTGGGCGGCATCATCATGGCGCACTTCGGTGACCTGCTGGGCCGCAAGAAGATGTTCACCCTGAGCATCTTCATGATGGCCGTGCCGACCCTGATCATGGGCCTGCTGCCGACGTACGCGCAGATCGGCCTGTGGGCGCCGATCCTGTTGCTGCTGATGCGCGTCATCCAGGGCGCAGCGATTGGCGGCGAAGTACCGGGCGCCTGGGTGTTCGTTTCCGAGCACGTGCCACCGCGCCATATCGGCTACGCCTGCGGCACCCTGACCAGCGGCCTGACCGCCGGGATCCTGCTGGGCTCGCTGGTGGCCACCGCAATCAACACTATCTATAGCCCGGAGCAGGTCTCGGATTACGCCTGGCGCATCCCGTTCCTGCTCGGCGGTGTGTTCGGCCTGCTGTCGGTGTACCTGCGCCGCTGGCTGCATGAAACGCCGATCTTCGCCGAGATGCAGCAACGCAAGACCCTGGCCGCCGAGCTGCCGTTGCGCGCCGTGCTGCGTGATCACCGCAGTGCCATCGTGTTGTCGATGCTGCTGACCTGGCTGCTCTCGGCCGGCATCGTCGTGGTTATCCTGATGACCCCGACCGTGTTGCAGACCGTCTACCACTTCAGCGCAACCGTGGCGCTGCAGGCCAACAGCCTGGCAATCGTCACATTGAGCCTGGGCTGCATCGCCTCCGGCGCGCTGGCCGACCGTTTCGGCGCCGGACGTGTGTTGATCTTCGGCTGTGCCCTGCTGCTGGCGACCTCCTGGACGCTGTACCACAGCCTCATCGCCCACCCCGACTGGCTGTTCCCGCTGTACGCCTTGACCGGTTTGTTCGTCGGCACCATCGGCGTGGTGCCGTATGTCATGGTCAAGGCTTTCCCGCCGGTGGTGCGTTTCAGTGGGTTGTCGTTCTCCTATAACGTCGCCTACGCCATATTCGGCGGCCTGACGCCGCTGGCGGTGTCGCTGCTGATGAAGGAAAGCCCGATGGGCCCGGCCTACTACGTTGCTGTCCTGTGCGTGATGGGGATGGTCGTGGGTGGGTTCCTGTGGAAACGCGGGCGCTAAGACCCGCCCGATCACCCAGTGTGGCGAGGAAGCTGGCTCGCGCAGCGGCCCTGAAAAAGGCAGTGCTGCGCAGTCCCGCGGGCGCATGCTCCCTCGTCACAATTCAATGTTTCTGCCCTCGTAGCCTGCGCTCCTCTCGATAGTGGCCTTTCATCTAATTGTCACATTGCAGACATAGAGTGTTCACACGGCCTCTCGATACTTGGCCCCGATCCAACTATCCCTATCTGCTAGGAGCAAGGCATGAAACTGAAGCGTTTGATGGCGGCAATGACTTTTGTCGCTGCTGGCGTTGCGACCGCCCACGCGGTGGCCGCTGGTGTTGACCCGGCAATTCCGGCTTACGCCAAGACCACTGGCGTATCGGGCAACTTGTCCAGCGTTGGTTCCGACACTCTGGCGAACCTGATGACTTTGTGGGCTGAGTCCTACAAAAAGGAATACCCGAACGTCAACATCCAGATTCAAGCTGCCGGCTCCGCCACTGCGCCACCTGCACTGACTGAAGGCACATCCAACCTGGGCCCGATGAGCCGCAAGATGAAGGACACCGAACTGGCGGCCTTCGAGCAGAAGTACGGCTACAAGCCAACCGCAATTCCGGTTGCCGTGGATGCCCTGGCGGTATTCGTGCACAAGGACAACCCGATCCAGCACCTGACCATGGAACAAGTCGACGCGATTTTCTCCTCGACGCGTCTGTGCGGTGGCAAAGCCGACGTGAAAACCTGGGGTGACCTGGGTGTGACCGGCGACCTGGCCAACAAGCCAGTGCAATTGTTCGGTCGTAACTCGGTATCCGGCACCTACGGCTACTTCAAGGAAGAAGCCCTGTGCAAAGGCGACTACAAGCCAAACGTGAACGAACAACCGGGCTCGGCGTCGGTCGTGCAGTCGATCAGCTCCTCGCTGAACGGCATCGGTTACTCGGGCATCGGCTACAAGACCGCCAGCGTGAAGACCGTGGCCCTGGCCAAGAAAGGCAGCACTGACTACATCGAAGACAGTGAAGAAAACGCCCTGAACGGCAAATACCCGCTGTCGCGTTTCCTCTACGTTTACGTCAACAAAGCCCCGAACAAGCCTCTGGCCCCGCTGGAAGCCGAGTTCGTGAAGCTGGTTCTGTCCAAACAGGGCCAGGAAGTTGTAGTGAAAGACGGCTACATCCCACTGCCAGCCAAAGTTGCCGCCAAGGCCCTGGCTGACCTGGGTCTGAAAGAAGGCAACTGATTGCCTCTGCGGGGCCGGCCTGCCGGCTCCGCATCCGAATTTTCTAGTCCGCTGCCAGCTTTGCTTCGCGGCGGATTTGTTGCGTCACTGCACTGTCATCTTTCTGTCATACAGGATCGCTAGGGTGTGCGCATGAATGATCTGGCCAATTCCACCATGACGACGACTTCCCCTCCCAAGCGCATTGATTTCAATACGCCTGAGCTGCAACGCAAGCGCCGCATCCGCGCCCTCAAGGATCGCCTGACCCGTTGGTACGTGCTGGTAGGCGGCCTCGCCGTCCTCGGCGCCATTACCCTGATCTTCTTCTTTCTGGCCTATGTCGTCGCGCCACTGTTCCAGGGCGCCTCGCTGACCAAGGAAGACGCCCTGACCCCGGCCTGGATCCAGGACGCCGGCAAGCCGCTGATGATCTCCCTGGAAGAACAGAACCAAGTCGCCATGCGGGTTTCCGACAAGGGCCAGGCGCTGTTCTTCAACGTCGAGACCGGTGCCGAGCTCAAGCGTGTCGACCTGCCACTGCCCGCCGGCACCCGTGTTGCCTCCATCGGTGAAGACCAGCCCGGCAGCCCGCTGGTGATCCTCGGTTTGTCCAATGGCCAGTCCCTGGTATTCCGCCACACTTATAAGGTGTCCTACCCGGACGGCAAGAAAACCATCACCCCGGCGATTGAATACCCTTACGGCGAAAACCCGATCGTGCTCGACGACGCCGGTCGCGCGCTGGAGCATGTGGCCCTCAACGCCACCGACTCCTCCCTGGTCGTTGCAGGCTCCGCCGGTTCGCACTTGAACGTGCTGACCCTGAGCCGTGAAGAAAACATGATGACCGGCGAAGTCACCAGCGAGCAGAAGCGCATCGAGCTGCCGCAGATGACCGAGCCGGTGAAGGCGATTTTCATCGATCCGCGCCAGCAGTGGCTGTACGTGATCAACGGTCGCGCGCTTGCGGATGTCTTCAGCCTGCGCGACAACAGCCTCAACGGGCGCTACAAATTGTCGGAAGATGGCACTGCTGAAATTACCGCCAGCACCCAGTTGGTGGGCGGCATCTCGCTGATCATCGGTAACTCCAAGGGCGGCCTGGCCCAGTGGTTCATGGCCCGTGACCCGGATGGCGAGCAGCGCTTCAAGCAGATCCGCACGTTCCAGATGGGCACGGCGCCTATCGTCGAGATTACCGCCGAACAACGTCGCAAAGGCTTCACCGCCCTGGATGCGTCCGGCAAATTCGGCGTGTTCCACAGCACCGCGCACCGCACGTTGCTGGTGGACCCGGTGGTCGACGGCCAGGGCGTGTTCGGCATGTCGCCACGGGCCAACCGCGTGATCGTCGAAGCCGGCGGCAAGTTGCAGCCGCTGGTGCTGGACAACCCGCACCCGGAAGTGTCCTGGAGCGCGTTGTGGAGCAAGGTCTGGTACGAAAACTACGACGAACCTAAATACGTCTGGCAATCGACCGCCGCCAACACCGATTTCGAACCCAAGATGAGCCTTGCGCCGCTGACCTTCGGCACCCTGAAGGCGGCGTTCTACGCGATGCTCCTGGCCGCGCCACTGGCGGTTGCTGCCGCGATCTACACTGCCTACTTCATGGCCCCGAGCCTGCGCCGCAAGGTCAAGCCCGTGATCGAGCTGATGGAAGCGATGCCGACGGTGATCCTCGGCTTCTTCGCCGGCCTGTTCCTGGCACCGTATGTGGAAGGGCACCTGCCGGGGATTTTCAGCCTGCTGATGCTGCTGCCGATTGGCATCCTGGTGGCCGGTTTTGTCTTCAGTCGCCTGCCTGAGTCGCTGCGCCTGCGGGTGCCGGACGGCTGGGAAAGCGCGATCCTGATCCCGGTGATCCTGTTTGTGGGCTGGCTCTCGCTGTACATGAGCCCGTACCTGGAGACCTGGTTCTTCGGCGGCGACATGCGCATGTGGATCTCCCACGACCTGGGCATCACCTACGACCAGCGCAACGCCCTGGTGGTCGGCCTGGCCATGGGCTTTGCGGTGATCCCGAACATCTACTCGATCGCCGAAGACGCCGTGTTCAGCGTGCCACGCGGCCTGACCCTGGGCTCGCTGGCCCTGGGTGCCACGCCGTGGCAGACCATGACCCGCGTGGTGATCCTGACCGCCAGCCCGGGCATCTTCTCGGCCCTGATGATCGGCATGGGCCGCGCCGTCGGCGAGACCATGATCGTGCTGATGGCCACCGGTAACACGCCGGTGATGGAGATGAACCTGTTCGAAGGCCTGCGCACACTCGCGGCCAACGTCGCGGTGGAGATGCCCGAGTCGGAAGTCGGCGGCAGTCATTACCGCGTGCTGTTCCTCTCGGCGCTGGTGCTGCTGTTGTTCACGTTCGTCATGAACACCCTCGCCGAGCTGATTCGTCAGCGTCTGCGCAAGAAATACTCGTCGCTTTAAGAAAGGTAGAAGTCTGTGAAACAGAACTCCCTGAATGGATGGTTCAAGAGCGGCGCCCCCGGCGTCTGGATCAGCGGTGGCGCAGTGTCCATCGCGGTCATCATGACCATTGGTTTGCTGGCCGTGATTGCAGTGCGTGGCTTGGGCCACTTCTGGCCGGCCGACCTGATCCAGGCCAACTACGACGTGCCGGGCCAGGCTAACCATATCGTCATCGGCGAAGTGGTGCAGAAAGAAGAAGTGCCGCGCGAGCGCCTGAAAAGCGCGGGCCTGCCGGTGCCGGATGCGGGTCCGGAATTCATGACCCGCGAGCTGATCAAGGTTGGCAACCGCGACCTGAACGGCAATGACTTCACCTGGATTGTCGGCGAATGGCTCAAGGACCAGACCACGCCGGCGAACTTGATGACCATCGAGCGTCGTGAGTGGGGCAACTTCTACGGCACCCTGGTCAACGTCAAGCAGGATGGCAAGGTCATCGCCGAAGGCGACGCCGCGTGGCCGGAGCTGCAGGCGCGTGTCGACCGCGTCAACAAGCTCGCTGCCCAGCTCAAGACACTCGAAAAATCTGACATCGGCGCGATCAACGCCGGGCTTGAACGCATCCGCCTGCATGGCCGCAAACTGGAACTGGAAGGCAAGCTCGACGCCGCCGCCCAGGCCGACATGGACTCCGGTCGCGCCGAGCTGAATGCCCGTTACCAGGACATCGAAGCGCGCCTGGCCGACCTGCACGCCCAGTTCAATCGCGATGCCCTGACGGCGCGTGATGCGAACGGCAAGGAAGTCGAAATCGGCATCGGCAAAGTCGTTCACGCCTACCAGCCGAACGCCATGGGCACACTGACCAAGATCGGCTTCTACTTCAGCAAGGTCTGGGAATTCCTCAGCGATGACCCACGGGAAGCCAACACCGAGGGCGGGATTTTCCCGGCTATCTTCGGCACCGTGATGATGACCCTGATCATGGCAATGATCGTCACCCCGTTCGGCGTGCTGGCAGCCGTGTACCTGCGTGAATACGCCAAGCAGAACACCCTGACCCGCGTTATCCGGATCGCCGTGAACAACCTGGCCGGCGTGCCGGCCATCGTCTACGGCGTGTTCGGCCTGGGCTTCTTCGTGTATGTCCTGGGTGGCTCGGTTGACCGTCTGTTCTTCGCCGAGGCCCTGCCGGCCCCAACCTTCGGTACGCCGGGCCTGCTGTGGGCCTCGCTGACCCTGGCGCTCCTGGCGGTGCCGGTGGTGATCGTGGCCACCGAAGAAGGCCTGGCGCGGATTCCTCGCACTGTGCGCGAAGGGTCCCTGGCTCTCGGCGCGACCAAGGCGGAAACGCTGTGGAAGATCGTACTGCCGATGGCCAGCCCGGCGATGATGACCGGCATGATCCTCGCCGTGGCCCGTGCCGCCGGTGAAGTGGCGCCGCTGATGCTGGTGGGCGTGGTGAAACTGGCGCCGTCGCTGCCGCTGGATGGCAACTACCCCTACCTGCACCTGGACCAGAAGATCATGCACTTGGGCTTCCATATTTATGACGTCGGCTTCCAGAGCCCCAACGTCGAAGCCGCGCGGCCGCTGGTGTACGCCACCGCCTTGCTGCTGGTGCTGGTGATTGCCACGCTCAACTTGTCGGCGGTGTGGATTCGCAACCACCTGCGCGAAAAATACAAAGCGTTGGACAGCTAAAGCTATTAGCCACAAGCGGCAAGCTACGAGCCGCTTTTGCCCAAATCTTGCAGCTTGCAGCTAGAAGCTGGCAGCTACGAACGGAGTGAGACCATGCAACACGACACCCATTCCCACGGCATCAACATGTCTGCCCTGGGTCGCGACAAGCAGGGCCTGAACCTGGCCCAGGAAACCGTGGCCATTGAAGTGCCGGGCCTGAGCCTGTACTACGGTGAAAAGCAGGCGCTGTTCGACGTCAGCATGAACATCCCCAAGCAGCGCGTGACGGCCTTCATCGGCCCCTCGGGCTGCGGCAAGTCGACGTTGCTGCGCACCTTCAACCGCATGAACGACCTAGTCGACGGTTGCCGCGTGGACGGCGCCATCAACCTCTACGGCACTAACATCTACCGCAAGGGCGAAGACGTCGCCGAGCTGCGTCGCCGGGTGGGCATGGTGTTCCAGAAGCCCAACCCGTTCCCCAAGACCATCTACGAAAACGTGGTCTACGGCCTGCGCATCCAGGGCATCAACAAGAAGCGCATCCTCGACGAAGCGGTTGAGTGGGCCCTCAAGGGCGCGGCGTTGTGGGACGAGGTCAAGGACCGCCTGCACGACTCGGCACTCGGCTTGTCCGGTGGTCAGCAGCAGCGCCTGGTGATCGCCCGTACCATCGCGGTGGAGCCGGAAGTGCTGTTGCTCGACGAGCCGTGCTCGGCACTCGACCCGATTTCGACGCTGAAAGTCGAAGAGCTGATCTACGAGCTCAAGTCCAAGTTCACCATCGTCATCGTGACCCACAACATGCAACAGGCGGCGCGGGTTTCCGACTACACCGCGTTCATGTACATGGGCAAGCTGGTGGAATTCGGCGACACCGATACGCTGTTCACCAATCCGGCGAAAAAGCAGACCGAAGACTACATTACCGGTCGTTATGGCTAGTAGCGGCAGTTGCAAGCCGCAGGTTTCAAGCGGCAAGTAAAAGCAGCTCAATGGAACGACACACATCAGCTTGCAGCTTGTAGCTTGCGGCTTACAGCTTTTGCGGAGCAAACGCATGATTAGCAAAGAAGGCCTTACCCACCACATCTCCGCGCAGTTCAACGCCGAGCTTGAGGAAGTGCGCAGCCACCTCCTGGCGATGGGCGGGCTGGTGGAGAAGCAAGTCAACGACGCAGTCACCGCGCTGATCGAGGCTGACTCGGGCCTGGCCCAGCAAGTGCGCGAGATCGACGACCAGATCAACCAGATGGAACGCAACATCGACGAAGAATGCCTGCGCATTCTGGCCCGTCGCCAGCCGGCGGCGTCCGACCTGCGTTTGATCATCAGCATTTCCAAGTCGGTGATCGACCTGGAGCGCATCGGCGACGAAGCCACCAAGATCGCCCGTCGTGCTATCCAGCTGTGCGAAGAGGGCGAAGCGCCACGCGGCTACGTGGAAGTGCGCCACATTGGCGACCAGGTGCGCAACATGGTGCGCGATGCCCTCGACGCATTCGCCCGCTTCGACGCCGAGCTGGCGTTGTCGGTGGCCCAGTACGACAAGATCATCGACCGCGAATACAAGACCGCGCTGCGCGAGCTGGCCACCTACATGATGGAAGACCCACGCTCTATCTCGCGGGTCTTGAGCATCATCTGGGTCCTGCGTTCGCTGGAGCGCATCGGCGACCACGCGCGCAATATCTCCGAACTGGTGATTTACCTGGTTCGCGGGACCGACGTGCGGCACATGGGCCTCAAGCGCATGAAGGCTGAAGTTGAAGGGTCAGCCGATCTAATCCCTAATGTTCCGGGCGAAACTGACGATAAGTAAGGTTGCCCGAGAAATTAACGCCCGGCCCTTGGCCGGGCGTTTTTGTTTGTGGCAGCTGGATTTTTTGCGCGTCGGGTCAAAGAAAGTCCCGCCGTGACTACAGAGTTTTGGCAAAATGCCATCAGTCAGGCGTTCTGCGTGCCGCGGTTTTTATAGGAAATAGGGTCGATGAGTAAAGTCAGTGTATTGGTGGTGGATGACGCCTCGTTTATTCGCGACCTGGTGAAGAAGTGCCTGCGCAACTACTTCCCCGGGATCAAGATCGAAGATGCGGTGAACGGCAAAAAGGCCCAGGCCATCCTGATGCGCGAGACCTTCGACCTGGTGCTGTGCGACTGGGAAATGCCCGAGATGTCCGGGCTTGAGCTACTGACCTGGTGCCGCGAGCAAGCGCACCTCAAGGCCATGCCGTTCGTGATGGTGACCAGCCGTGGCGACAAGGAAAACGTGGTCCAGGCCATCCAGGCCGGGGTTTCCGGCTATGTCAGCAAACCGTTCACCAACGAGCAGTTGCTGAACAAGGTCAAGCAGGCGCTGCACAAGATCGGGCGTCTCGACGCACTGATCGCCAGTGCGCCGACCAAGATGAACTCGGCCTTTGGCAACGACTCCCTCAGCGCCCTGACCGGCGGCAAGCCCGAAGCCGTGCGCGCGGCCCCGGTTGCAGCGGCTGCCCCGGCGCCCAGCAAAGGCCTGCTCAACAGCCCACCGGTGCAAGCGCCTGCCGCCTCGCCGGCGGGTGGCCGTGGCCAGGGCCAATTGCGCCTGTCCAGTGGCAACCAGCAATGTGTAATCAAGGCGCTGAGCATCAAGGAAGCGCTGCTGGTGGTGCGTCGCGGTGAAGTGCTGCCGCAGGTGTTGGAAAGTGCCGTGCTCGACCTTGAGCAAGGCGACAACGCTGAAATCGCCCGCCTCAATGGCTACCTGCACGCCGTCGTCGCCTTCGAACCCAAGCCTGATAGCGACTGGCTGCAACTGACCTTCCGGTTTATCGACCAGGACGCGCAGAAGCTCGATTACATCTCCCGCCTGATCGCCCGCGGCACCGCGCAGAAGCACTTCGTGCCGGGTGCGTGACCCCCTGAATACGGGAGTCGACCGGTTGTCTGATTCGCGCTCGATGCCCGACGGACAGCCGGTTTTCAGTTTGCGCTCTTGCAGGCTGCACTAAGACTTCGGATCAGCCAGCCCCGTCTTAACCACGTCTTCATTGGCAAGATCGACAAACTGTCTCTGGGTGCGCGGGTCAATTTGTCGACGGCGGCCCGGATAAACGTGGGTATCGGTTTCAACGGACTGCCAGCCTAAAGCTGTCATCAAGCCTTGCTAGCCTGCCGTTCAGTCATCCTGGCAGGTTTGCGTCATGCTCCTTCGCCTATTGCTGTTCTGCATGCTGTCCACGGTCGCCACCTCGACCCTGGCCATGACCCTCTATCAATCCACCGATGCCAATGGCGCGGTGTTTTTCAGCGATCGACATACCCCGGGGTCCCAGGCGTTCGTGATCCAGGAACGCAGGGTCGAGCCTGTACGACGGCCGCTGTTGCAAAGGCCACGCGCAGTTAACCCACGACAAGCCTACCGCTACCCCTTGCCCTGGCGTGGCGGTCCGTTCCGCCTGACCCAAGGCCCCAACGGCAGCTTCAGCCACACCGACGCCAAGAGCCGCTACGCCATGGACATCGCCATGCCCGAAGGCACGCCAATCATTGCGGCGCGCAGCGGTACGGTAGTGAAGACCGAGAACAGCCAGATCGGGCGCGGTAACGATGCGTCCGGCAATTTCGTGCGCGTGCAGCACGATGACGGCACCCAGGGCGTGTACCTGCACCTCAAGCAAGGGTCGGTCAGCGTGCGGGTGGGGCAGCGTGTCGCGGTGGGAAGCCTGCTGGCGCTGTCGGGCAATACCGGCAACAGCAGCGGCCCGCATCTGCACTTCGTGGTGCAGCAGAGCACCGAGGCCGGGCTGGTGTCGATCCCGTATGAGTTCAACCAGCCCGTCGGTACATTGCCCAACTTCGCCGCGGGACTGTAGGAGTCGCGCTCCTACAGGGGTTTGGGGTGGCTCAGTCCAGCAGCAGGACTTTGGCCAAGACGATCTTCGGCCCTTTCATCTTCTTGATGATGATCCGCAGGCCTTCAACCTCCAGCACTTCTTCCTCTTCCGGCACCCGCTTGAGGGTGTCGTAGATCAGCCCGGCGAGGGTTTCGGCTTCGATGTGGTCGAGGTCGACACCCAGCAGGCGCTCTACCTTGAACAACGGCGTGTCGCCACGCACCAGCAGTTTGCCGGGCTGGTAGGCGAGGATGCCGCGCTCGGCCTTGCGGTGTTCGTCCTGGATATCGCCGACCAGCACTTCAAGCACGTCCTCCATGGTCAGGTAGCCGATGATCTTGCCATCGGCTTCTTCGACCAGGGCGAAGTGCGCGCCGCCTTTGCGGAACTGCTCCAGCAGTTGTGATAGCGGCATGTGCCGCGACACACGCTCCAGCGGGCGGGTCAGCTCGGCCAGGTTGAACGATTCGGGAATGTGGTCCAGGGCTGCCAGCTCGAGCAGCAGGTCCTTGATGTGCAGCAGGCCCACGAACTCGTTGCGCACCGCGTCATACACCGGGTAGCGGCTGAATTTGTGGCGACGGAACAGCGCGAGGATTTCCTTCAACGGCGCGTTGAAGTCCAAGGTGACCAGGTCTTCCCGGGAGTTGGCCCAGTCGACCACTTCGAGTTCGCCCATTTCCACGGCCGAGGCCAGCACGCGCATACCTTGGTCGCTCGGGTCCTGGCCACGGCTGGAGTGCAGGATCAGCTTGAGTTCTTCACGGCTGTAATGGTGTTCGTGATGCGGGCCGGGCTCGCCTTGGCCGGCGATGCGCAGGATGGCGTTGGCGCTGGCGTTGAGCAGGTAGATGGCCGGGTACATGGCCCAGTAGAACAGGTACAGCGGCACTGCCGTCCACAGCGACAGCAGCTCGGGCTTGCGAATCGCCCAGGACTTGGGCGCCAGCTCACCGACCACGATGTGCAGGTAGGAAATCACGAAGAAAGCGGCAAAGAACGACACGCCCTTGATCACTTCCGGCGACTCGACGCCCACGGCGCCCAGCAGCGGCTCGAGGATGTGTGCAAAGGCCGGCTCACCGACCCAGCCCAGGCCCAGGGAGGCGAGGGTGATACCCAGCTGGCAGGCCGACAGGTAGGCGTCGAGCTGGCTGTGCACGGTGCGCAGGATCTGCCCGCGCCAGCCGTTCTTGTGGGCGATGGCCTCGACCCGGGTGGCGCGCAGTTTGACCATGGCAAACTCCGCCGCAACGAAGAAACCGTTGAGCAGTACCAGGATCAGTGCAAAAAGAATCATGCCGAAGTCGGCGAAGAGTGTAGCGAGGGTGATACCAGGGGAAGGGTCCATGATGGGGTTTTGCAGGTTCCGTGTGTTCAATTAGGGGTGGCAGGTGGGCCTGAAAGACAGGCGCAAGTCGGCCAATGTAGCGGCTGACGGGGCGCTTGCCTAGTGCCCACTGCCCGGCGGGACTTGGAATGCCCTTTCCACGACAACACAAATCCAACGTGGGGGCGGGCTTGCTCGCGAATGCAGTGGGTCAGTCAACCCATGTGTCGCTGACCGACCGCATTCGCGAGCAAGCCCGCTCCCACATTTAGGGGGGTGTCGTTTTCAAGTTACTCATCTGTTCCAACCTCCCGCGAACGGGTTACCTGCGCCGGCGGAAAATGGCAGGTGAACGTACTGCCATGGCCCAGCACGCTGCTGATTTCCAGGCGCGCGCGGTGGCGCAGCAGCACGTGCTTGACGATCGCCAGGCCAAGCCCGGTGCCGCCGGTGTTGGAGTTGCGGCTGGAGTCGACGCGGTAGAAACGTTCGGTCAGGCGCGGCAGGTGCTTGGCGTCGATGCCGATGCCGGAGTCCTGCACGCTCAAGTGCGCGCCGTGCTCGTCGGCCCACCAGCGGATGCGGATATTGCCCTTGTCCTGGGTGTACTTCACGGCGTTGAACACCAGGTTGGAAAACGCGCTGCGCAATTCGCCTTCGCTGCCCTTGAGCAGCACGGCCGGATCGGCTTCCAGGGTGATCTGCTGCCCGCGTTGGCCGGAGAGCGCCTGGGCGTCATTCTTGATGGTCTGCAACAGGCTCTGCACGGCCACCGGATGGTTATCCGAGGGGTAGTCGGTGGCTTCGAGCTTGGCCAGCAACAGCAGGTCGTTGAGCAGTGTCTGCATGCGTGAACCCTGCTGCTGCATCTGCTGAAGGGCACGGCTCCAGCGCGGGTTGATCTCGTCGACATTGTCCAGCAGCGTCTCCAGGTACCCGCAGATCACCGTCAAGGGCGTGCGCAGTTCGTGGGAGACGTTGGCGACGAAGTCTTTGCGCATCTGTTCCAACTGGTGGATACGCGTCACGTCGCGCACCAGCATCAAGTGCTCGTTGTTGCCGTAGCGCGTCAGGTACAACTGGATCCGTACGCGGTCATTGGTGGGCGAGGGGATTTCCAGGGCTTCTTCGTAGTTTTCCTGCTCGAAGTACTCCTTGAAGCGCGGGTGACGCACCAGGTTGGTCACCGGCTGGCCGCTGTCCTGGGGCGTCTTGAGGCCCAGCAGGGTTTCGGCGGCGCGGTTCCACCATTCCAGGTTGCCGTCGCTGTCGAGCATGATCACCGCGTCTTTGAGCGCGGCGGTGGACTCCTGCACCCGGTCGATCACCGCTTGCAGGCGTCCGCGCACCCGTTGGTCGCGGCGTTGCAGGTGGTAGATGCTGTCGAACACCTCGCCCCACAAGCCGTAGCCGTCGGGTGGCGCTTCGTCGGGTTTGTGCTGGCGCAGCCATTCATGCAGGCGCAGCAATTGCTTGAGGGTCCAGCCCAGGTACAAGGCAATGCCGACTGCCAGGCTCCAGCCGTAATAACCACTCACCAGGCCCACCAACAGGCAGCCGGTGATCAGCAAAAGCATGTGGCGGATCAGGGTGCCATGCCAGTTTTGGTTCACAATCGGTCCTTCGGACAGTGAAAATTTTCAAGCTGCAAGCTTCAAGTCAGAGCAGATCAGCTTCTACTTGCCGCTTGTAGCTGAGAGCTTGCAGCTGCTTTCAACCCTTGGTGGAAAACCGATAACCGGTGCCGCGCACGGTTTGTACCAGATTCTCGTAGGCGTCGCCCAAGGCTTTGCGCAGGCGGCGGATATGCACGTCCACAGTGCGCTCTTCGACATACACGTTGCCGCCCCACACCTGGTCGAGCAACTGGCCACGGGTGTAGGCACGCTCCTGGTGGGTCATGAAGAATTGCAGCAGGCGGTATTCAGTCGGGCCCATCTCGGCTGGCTTGCCGTCGATGGTCACGCGGTGGCTGATCGGGTCCAGCAGCAGGCCGCCGACTTCGATTGGCGCTTCGCCATCGGTAGGACCGGCGCGCCGCAGTACGGCTTTGAGGCGAGCGACCAGTTCGCGGGGGGAAAACGGCTTGGTGATGTAGTCGTCGGCGCCGACTTCCAGGCCCTGGATCTTGTTGTCTTCCTCGCCCTTGGCCGTGAGCATGATGATCGGGATGTCCCCGGTCAGCTCATCGCGCTTGAGGCGGCGGGCCAGTTCGATACCGGAGGTGCCGGGCAGCATCCAGTCCAGCAGGATCAGGTCCGGCTTGCGGTCGACGATAATGGCATGGGCCTGCTGGGAGTTCTCCGCCTCCAGGCAGTCATAGCCGGCCATTTCCAACGCAACGGCGATCATCTCGCGAATGGGCGCTTCGTCGTCAACGATCAGAATGCTCCTGCCAACCATGCCTAAAATCCTCTTGTCATTTAACTGTCTTGCGCCGCATTAGATAACGGAATTATTGCAGTCGTGTGACAGTAATTTAGTCGCTTGGGCAATTCGCGCCTCTCTGGACTACGCTTTGGGTCCGAATCCTTACAACCAAAAAAGGAAGGTTCCGATGACTTACAGCACAATTTCCTGGAAAGCCCTGCTGGTCACGGCGGCGTTGACGCTGCCGACCCTGGCATTCGCGGCGGAGCCGGCGATGACTAAAGACGGGATGCTTGTCGACCACAAGGGCTTGACCCTCTACACCTTCGACAAGGATGCCGACGGCAAATCCGTGTGCAAGGATCAATGCGCGACCAACTGGCCGCCGCTGAAGGCGGATTCCACCGACAAGTCGACTGGTGATTGGACGGTCATCACCCGTGACGACCAGACCAGCCAATGGGCCTACAAAGGCAAGCCGGTCTACACCTACAAGGATGACAAAAAGGCCGGTGACAAGACCGGTGATGGCAAGGGCGGTGCATGGCACATCATCAAGCCGTAAGGTAATCCTGTCGCGGGCGGGCCTGTTGTGGTGAGCGGGCTTGCCGCGTTGGGGCGCGAAGCGGCCCCTTCAGGACCACCGCGCGGCTTCAGGTACACCGAGTCGCTGGGTTTCAGGGGCCGCTTCGCGCCCCAACGCGGGGCAAGCCCGCTCGCCACATCAAGCTCCATCGCCCTGACAGCCCGGCTCACCGCAATGCGTAATCCGCCACAATCCCGACAAATATCGCCAACCCGGCCCAGTGGTTGTGCAAGAACGCCTTGAAGCATTTGAGGCGGTCCCTGTCGCGGGTGTACCAGAACTCCCAGGCAAAACAGCCCGCTGCCGCCAACAATCCCAAGTGGAACCAGCCACCCAGCTCAAACCTTGCGCCGGCGAGCAACAGGCACACCAGTGCCAGGCCCTGCAGGGTCAGGATGATCACGCGGTCCGCATCGCCAAACAGAATGGCGGTGGATTTCACGCCGATCTTCAAGTCGTCGTCACGGTCCGTCATTGCGTAATAGGTGTCGTAACCCACCGTCCACAGCAGGTTGGCGATATACAGCAGCCACGCCGTGGCCGGCAGGTTGCCGGTCTCGGCGGTGAACGCCATCGGCATGCCCCAGGAAAACGCCGCGCCCAGCACCACCTGCGGGTAATAGGTGTAGCGCTTCATGAACGGGTAGCTCGCCGCCAAGGCCAGGCCGCCCAGGGACAGCAGGATGGTGGTGGCGTTGGTCAGCAGTACCAGCAGGAAGCTGATGCCCATCAGCACCGCGAAAAACACCAGCGCCTCTTTCGAGCTGATCTTGCCGCTGACCAGCGGGCGTTGCTCGGTGCGCTTCACATGGCCGTCGACCTTGCGGTCGGCCCAGTCATTGATCACGCAGCCGCCGGCCCGGGTCAGCACCACGCCCAACACGAAAATCACGATATTGCCCAAGGACGGCGAGCCCTTGCCGGCGATCCACAGCGCCCACAGCGTCGGCCACAACAGCAGGTAGATGCCGATGGGCTTGTCCATGCGCGTCAACTGAATGAAATCCCAGGCCCTGGGGTTCAGGCGGTTCAGGGACTTGAGCAGACGTTGGTACATCAGCAGTTCTCCGGATGATCATGCAGCGCCTGCCAGAAGCTCGGCAGGAAGATTTCCGCCACCAACACGCTCAGCGGCCCGCGATCAAAGCGCGAGCGACGTGCCCACAGCCCGTCGACCTGGTCCGCGGTGGGCAGCCATGGGCGAGGGTAGCGGCATACTTCGATGGCCTGGCGGGTGAACGCATGGTCGCAGAACAACAGTTCGCCCAGCGAACGGCTGCCGAGTTCGTCCATGTGCAGCCCGTCGCCCTGCAGTGCGCTGCGGGCCGCAACGCTGCGGGCGAACACCCACGGCTGGCCGTGCCCGCGCAAATACACTTCGCGTACCCAGCCGATCGTGGCCGGGGCCAGGCCCAATGCGGCACATTCATCGTCGCGCAGCGGCTGCCAGCCTTCGAACAGCGGCGTCACGCTGAAGCCGTCGTCGGACAGCCACGTCAGCCGGCGCGTGAGCGAGCCTTCGTCGAACAGCCAATCGAGGGTCAAGGGTGCAGGCGCTGGGACCAGAAGGCTCTGGGTCAGCCATTGGCAAGCATCGGGAAGGGCGGTTGAGTGCGGCACAGTGAGTCAGTATTGGCAGCAAAAGAGGCGGCGAGCTTACCATGGCATCCTGAGCTTTTGCCGGGCGGAACCCGCCGTTTGCATCGATCATGCTTGCATCTGCCGGCCCCGATCAGTACAAAACGCCCTGAGCCGCACGGCAACGTTGGTCTATCGACCGTCGGCCAAGATGCCTGGACCCTGAGGAAGCAAGTAATGAAGAAGTGGCAATGTGTAGTCTGCGGCCTGATCTATGACGAGAAAGACGGCTGGCCGGATGACGGAATTCTGCCTGGCACCCGTTGGGAAGACGTCCCGGAAGATTGGCTGTGCCCGGACTGCGGCGTGGGCAAGATGGATTTCGAAATGATCGAAATCGGCTGATCTGAACATTTAAGAAACGTACTACAAGGAGAAAGGAATGAACGCACCTGTCGTGATCATCGGCACAGGATTGGCCGGTTACAACGTGGCCCGGGAGTTTCGCAAGCTCGACAGCGAGACCCCGTTGCTGCTGATCACTGCGGATGACGGCCGCTCCTACTCCAAGCCCATGCTCTCCACCGGCTTTGGCAAGAACAAGGAAGCCGATGGCCTGAGCATGGCCGAACCGGGTGCCATGGCCGAGCAACTCAAGGCCGAGGTGCGCACTCACACCCGCGTCAGCGGCATCGACCCCGGCCACAAGCGCCTGTGGATCGGCGAGGAAGCCGTGGCCTATCGCGACCTGATCCTGGCCTGGGGCGCCGAAACCGTGCGCGTGCCGGTCGAAGGCGATGCGGGCGAGCTGGTGTTCCCGATCAACGACCTCGAGGACTACGCGCGCTTTCGGGCTGCCGCTGCCGGCAAGCGCCGCGTGCTGCTGCTTGGCGCCGGGTTGATCGGCTGCGAATTCGCCAACGACCTGATCCTCGGCGGCTATGAAATCGACCTGGTGGCGCCGTGCGAGCAAGTCATGCCGACCCTGCTGCACCCGGCGGCAGCCGCGGCCGTGCAGGCCGGGCTCGAGAGCCTGGGTGCACGCTTCCACCTCGGCCCGGTGCTCAATCGCCTGCAGCGCAGCGCGGACGGCCTGGAAGCGCACCTGTCCGACGGTGAAGTGATCCACTGCGACCTGGTGGTCTCGGCCATCGGCCTGCGCCCGCGTGTCGACCTGGCGGCGGCTGCCGGCTTGCAGATCAATCGCGGGATCATGGTCGACCGCCACCTCAAGACCTCCCACGCCAATATCTACGCCTTGGGCGACTGCGCCGAAGTCGACGGTCTCAACCTGCTGTACGTGATGCCACTGATGAGCTGCGCGCGTGCCCTGGCCCAGACCTTGGCCGGCAACGCCACGGCGGTCAGCTACGGCCCGATGCCGGTCACCGTCAAGACGCCGGTCTGCCCGCTGGTGGTGTCGCCACCGCCACGCGGCACCGAAGGCGTGTGGAGCGTTGAAGGGCAGGGGGCCGACATCAAGGCTTTGTGCCGCGACGCCAGCGGCCGCCTGCTGGGTTATGCCCTGACCGGCAGCGCCGTGATGGACAAACTGGCCCTCAACAAAGAACTTCCGCCTTTGCTGGCGTAAATACCGGTCGTTCTGTCGGAATAAGCACGTTTTTGTGCCCAGAAAGGTCGCCGCGAGACTGGCGGAGCGTGCGAGGGCATGCCATCCTCACTCCCGTCTGCCGCAGAGTAGAGCCTGCGGCGCCTTGGGCGCTGCTCCAGAAGAGAGCAGCACGGACATAACAACAAAAAACCGTCAAAGAGGCTTCACTTATGCGTAAACCAGAACTCGCAGCCGCTATTGCAGAAAAAGCAGACCTGACCAAAGAACAGGCCAACCGCGTACTCAACGCCGTACTCGAAGAAATCACCGGCGCGCTGCATCGCAAGGACAGCGTCACCCTGGTTGGCTTCGGCACCTTCCTGCAACGCCACCGCGGCGCCCGCACCGGCAAGAACCCGCAAACCGGTGAGCCGGTGAAGATCAAGGCGAGCAACACCGTTGCGTTCAAGCCGGGCAAGTCGCTCAAAGACAGCGTCAACCCGTAATAGCGATACCGTCTCGTAGGGAGGCGGGGCGGTAAAAAAGATGGGCACGCCGACTGGGTCGGGTGCCCATTTTTTATTGGATTAAACAAGACGGTAATGCAATCTGCCCCGTCCGCCTTGTCATAGACAGCTTTTTATCTGGAGCTTTCTGATGAGTCTTCATTTGAATGGCGTGAGCTTTTCTAATCCGATCTTGCCAATGATTTCATTGATTCTGGCGACGTTTTCTTCGATATCGGCTTTTATCTTTTCGCGCGGGTAATGTTCGGGTTTATCAAAGAACTGAATTTTTAACAGGCTCATCAGGTAAGTGACACGTTGATTGCCCTCTGTCACAAAGTCGCCTTCGTTCTCCGCGTCCTGGATTTTGTCCAGGCTCAAGGTCTCGCCTCTTACAAAGCGTTCATGGGTGTTGCGCTTCACCGTGACTTGCAGCTCGTTTCCGGTGTTCAGCGCCGCCAATACACGAGCAAGCGCATCCGCGTACACGGGCTCATCACCGCGCGCCCTCGCCAGGGTGCCGTTGAGTACCAGTGACGCCTCGATCCAGACCCAATAGTCATAGTTATTTTCAAAAGGGATTTTGCTCAGCGGTGCAGTGAGCTGCTCGGCCAGGTCTTTTTCATTGATGACGTACAACAGGTAAGCCAGACGGGTCAGCGATTCGATACGTGACTTCTGGGTTTTATTGTATTTGGCTGCCACTTTCGACACGCGGTCTGCCAATGGGCCGCTGGCAGCAGAGAGTGAATCAAGTGCTTCTGTGATCTGCATGGAAATCTCCAATCGGTTACTTCACGACTATTTTTACTCGGGTCCCGTCGTCATAGCCGCTCAGGGCATGCGCGATCGAGGAGCCTGCGCCTCGGTTGTCGCTAGGGTCGATGTACCTGACGCTAGCCCCTTTGCCACCTTCTGTCTGCCGCAGAGTAGAGCCTGCGGCGCCTTGGGCGCTGCTCCAGAAGAGAGCAGCACGGACATAAAAAACCCGTCAAAGAGGCTTCACTTATGCGTAAACCAGACCTCGCAGCCGCTATTGCAGAAAAAGCAGGCCTGACCAAAGAGCAGGCCATCCGCGTACTCAACGCCGTGCTCGAAGAAATCACCGGCGCGCTGCATCGCAAGGACAACGTCACCCTGGTTGGCTTCGGCACCTTCCTGCAACGCCACCGCGGCGCCCGCACCGGCAAGAACCCGCAAACCGGTGAGCCGGTGAAGATCAAGGCGAGCAACACCGTTGCGTTCAAGCCGGGCAAGTCGCTCAAAGACAGCGTCAACCCGTAATAGCGATACCGTCTCGTAGGGAGGCGGGGCGGTAAAAAAGATGGGCACGCCGACTGGGTCGGGTGCCCATTTTTTGTGGGGCGGAGCTCAAAAATAAGAAAATGGAAGTTTGTACAGGTCGATGCCCAGCGACGACAGTGCCTGAACGGTTTCTCTTTCGTCCTTGGGTGAGGGGTCTGCTATTTCCATTTTGGCTTCTAGTTGACGAATGATGTCGGCCAACATGATCCAATCCTCGATGGAAATACCCATGTTCTTTATAGTTTTCAGCGACAGGTTTTCGTCATTGTGTTCGTAGTAGCCAACCTGGTTTTCAGTTCTTCCCAGCAACCAGAAATCACCTTGCCCACTGGCGGCAAACACTGTCCATAGAGGGCTCGCTGCAGGGCATTCGGTGTGCAGGAAATCGTTATACGCCTGTTGGGTATCAGGATCACAGACGATGAAGTCACTGGCCAATTCGATGCCTGGCAATTTCCCAAGCGTGGTAGTGGCATAGCCAGGAAGGTCCAGTGGCGATGTACTTACCTGGGCGTGCTCATCGACGATGGCTTTCAAGGACCTGCATTTAATCGGCATTTGGCTATTTTCCACATTTAGATTGGAACTGAGAAATACGCGCTTTTTTCGCAATACTTCTCAAATGTCGGGTAATTGATTTAGCCGCTCTTGTCTTGCCCATAGACGTTAGTCGTTTGTTATTCCTGCCGATCCATTTTTTCCAATGAGCGTTCCATTCCTGGCCCAATGGGCTGGGCGTCCTAAGGGGTCAGATTTATTTACAGTCCCTATCCGGATTAAATAGATCCGTCCCCTTTATTGTTAACTTTATGCCTGGTTTTTATAGGGGGTGAATGATTGACTAGCGATGTAGAAGCCTAGCCCTTTGTCACCTTTGAACCGGTTTTCTATCATGGCATCAGCCAAATCTTGGGAAATCAAAAGGTCTCCAGAATCACGCTCACGGGCAATCCCATCCATTCCTGCGGCGGTATCACGAAGCCAAATTTCATTGAAGTACAGTATTGAGCCACTGTCAGAGATCTCCGGTACCGACTTGCTGTGATCAACAGCGCTAATCGCTTGGGCAGCATTGACGATGTAATAGCCGTCATCCACGGCCTCTCCGTTTGCAGCAATACTAGCGGGTCTCAAGAGCTGAATATGATGGTTGGCTTTCTGCATGAGGAAATCTGCCAACCTCTGGCTCACCAACGGTATGTCACCCAACAACCATAAGCAGTCATACGCCAATAGCTTTTTCTTTTGGCATGGGAAAAATATTTTTGGTCTATCCATGTCGGCGGGATAAGGCTCGCCTGACAGTAGCGATAAATAATCAAAGTTCGATCCCGCAGTCTCATAGGAGCCGATCTCGGCATCGTATGAGCCCAGCAATTTTTCGCTGTGGTAGATAGGCGCTTTCCAGCTTAAGATCATTTCTAGATATCCTAATTATAATGTGCGCCTGGGCGCGCATTTTTATTCAATTGTCTCTCGCCAGAGCGGAGTAATCTTCGCTCATCGGACACGATTTTATCTAGGGCTTTGCGGCATTGGGCCTGATCCCAGTTTTCACGTTTGCCAACCTTTTGTACTCGATCCATTTTGCTTCCAAGGTTTTGATTGACCCTAGCTGCATGGCGTCCTTGGTGAATAGACCGACGTCCATCAGTCAACGCCCGAGTCTTATTGGGCAGGAAAATTTTATTTTGCCGACTTTGCAAATCGAATCCTGCCAATTTAAGCAGAGGGTGATTTTTAGTACTGGCATGCTTGTCGCTCAGTATGTGGTGGTCCTGATATCCCTGTTTTTTCAGGCGTCCAATGCGTCGGTTTATGGATGACGTACAGCTCCAGCCCAGTGGGTCAACCCATCCATATGGATTGGCGGCATACAAATAAAGATTGATGCCCCCCGCCAACCCAATCGGATCCGGCGTCGTAAACCGCCCCACATCCGGATCATAAAACCTGAACGTATTGAAATGCAGCCCCGTCTCCCGGTCCAGATACTGCCCCTGAAACCGCAGGTTCTGCTCTTCAATGTAATAAGGCTCACGCACCTCTTCCAGCGTGTTGCCCCACACCCGATAAGTCGCCTGCCAGACGCTGTGCCCATCGGCCTCGGTCAGTTGTTCCGGCAACCCGTTCAGATCGTTGTGGTAGTAGCGAATCTTCTGTAGCGGGCCAAGGCCCTCGACGCGGGCCAGCGGTTCGTAGCCGTCATCATCGTAAACATAGAGGCTGGTCTGGCTGTATTTATGCTCCTGTAATAACCGCAGTCCATCCCACACAAACTGCGTTTCTCCCAGCGGATACCCGTCACTGCCATGCTCGGTTTTTTCGATGCGTCGGCCCAGCGGGTCGTAGGTCATTCGCACGACGCTGCCGTCATCGTTACGCACTTCAACCAAACGGCTTTCAGCATCGTAGGTAAACCGCTGCACGCCCCGTTTCGCGCTGCGTTTTTCGGTCATCCGCCCAAACGCGTCATAGCGATAACGCTTGTCCTGATAGGTCAGCAACTTGTTATGCACCACCAACCCAGCACCCGCCTGCGGTCCATCCAGCAGGTTGGCAGCGGCGTCGTAGGCCAAGGTTTCACGCTGGCCGTGCAAGCTGTCCTGGCTGGCGATGATGCGGCCGGTCGCGTCGTAGTGCAGCAGTTGGCGGTGCTGCGCGGCGGTTTGTTGGTCGAGTTTGCCGATCAGGTTGTCGGCGGGGTCGTATTCGAATTGCTTTTGCGCAGCCGCCGGCATCAACGATGGCTGACTTGCCAAGCGGCGTTGGCGCGAACGCAGGCGGCCACTACGGTCGTATTCGCTGCGGGTGGTGAGCTGGCCCTGGGTGCGCAGTACTTTCCGGTGCAGGCGGTCACGCTCGAAGTCGCTGATGACCTGGCTGTCGAGGTTGATCTGGTGCAGATGGCCGCTGCCGTAATACAGGCGATTGAGCCAGCGGCTATCGGGTCATATAGTCTGGGCTCACTATCAAGTGTGGCCTGGTATCCAGGACAGGTTTTTACCTCCGGATTTAATGATTTTCTCAGCCAACTCAGTAAATGACTTTGCGATCAATGTGCTCTCATCCGCCGTCGGGTAGCTATCCCAAAACGAGTCGTAGCAATAGCCAAATTGCGGGCCGGGTGTCAGGTCAATTGAAATTATTTGATCTTCACATTTAACCAGTGCATACCAGTTAGCCGAGTCTGGGTCCTCCAGGTCTTCGTTCATGACGACAAAGTCGGAACGTTCAAGCTCCGGCGCCTGAATCGTGAAGCTGTACTTTGCCTTGGGATAGAAAACAGCACTGCTGTAATACTTATAGAAGTCTGCCAAGTCATCGGGGACGAGGTTACTAGGCAACCCAGTAGAAGGTGCTGTCGTGCAGTCAGCGTTTTCTACCAAATCAACAATTTTAATCAGGCTCATCTTCCGCATCCCGTACGCAGGTAGTTTTTTATTTCCTCGTTTTTTTATGTCCTGTGTACTCAGGTGAATTGAACTAGGAAATAGCCGCCCAGATCCCCTTCTTTCAGCTTTTTCGCTCGATTATCGGCGAACACATAACCGATACCTCCACCGAATATTCCCTCGTGACTAGGGCTGATTTTTGCAATATCGGCGTCGGTTAGCTGGGCCAAGAAATAGTAGCGAGGACTTTCATACAAAGGGTCTTGCAACCATGCGGGGCGCCCAAGAGCCTTGCTAATACCCGCGCCACTGTCCAGGTCTTCGAGTTCTTCCTCCATTTGTTCGGGAGTGAGCGGTTGCTGGGCAATGTACGTTCGCGGAATCGGATCAACTAACGTAGCAGGTGTGAGTTCGGAAGTCGCGAGTGCGTGAAGCAGAACTTGGCTATGGCCAAGTTGAAGTTTCTCCATCTCGCTTTGTTGATGGACAGTCAACTTGCGTACAGATGATCGTGTGTACGTTTCGTCAGTTCGCTCAACGGAGACGAACACCGTAAGCGCCATTCCGGCGGGTATGAATGGGACGTCCAAGAACGTTGAGGTTATCGTAATCACCGGCAGCATAAGCTGACCGGTTTGCGGGTCTTTAGGCCACAGCTCAAGGTCTGTAAGCCACGCACCTCCGCCTATTTGTCCAAGGTTATGGTCTTGCTCTGAGAGAATAATTTGATTGATACCCATAGCCCGTGATCCTTTAGAAACAACCTTTTCGTTTGGCGAATGACGCGGCAGAGCGCCTCGCCGTCCTGGCTTGTTGTTGCGTGATGATGCCGGTTTTGACCAGTGAGTTGTGTATGGCTTGGGACATGAGACGAATCTCCAGCTTCCCGCGCTTCAGCATCTGATTGGGTCCCATCCCACGAGCGCGCCGCAAACGATTCTCCTCGGCATGCACCATGTCGTGATGCTCTGGAGAAAGGGCAATGGACGGGTTGCCTTTGTAACGCCGACCTTTGGCGATACCTTTTTCTTCCAGAAATTTATTGCGGACAATCTCGTGTGCTTCCAGTCCATCATTCTTGTGGGCCTTTGCACCGTAACCTGCCACTTCGCCTTCTTTGAGCAGGCCAAGCGGATCGATCCACCCGGAGGTATTGGGTGCGTATTGGTAAAGGTTATAGCCACCCGCCAACCCAATCGGATCCGGCGTCGTAAACCGTCCTACATCCGGATCATAAAACCGAAACGTGTTGTAGTGCAGCCCAACCTCTCGATCCAGGTATTGCCCCTGAAACCGTAGATTCTGCTCTTCGATAAAGTACGGTTCACGCACTTCTTCCGTCGTATTCCCCCATACCCTATACCGCGCCTGCCACACCGTCTTCCCATCGACTTCAGTCAGTTGCTCCGGCAACCCGTTCAGATCGTTGTGGTAGTAGCGCACGCTCTGATGCTCGCCCGTCCCGTCCACCCGGGCCAGCGGCGCATAGCTGTCTTCTTCATAGATGTAGAGGCTGGTCTGGCTATGTCGATGCTCCTGCAACAGGCGCAAACCCTCCCAATCAAAGCGGGTTTCACCCAGCGGGTAGCCATGATGGTCGTGTTCAGTCTTGGCGATGCGCCGGCCAAGCGGGTCATAGGTCATTTTCACGACCGTTTCCCGTCCGTCCTTCTGGCTGCGCACTTCAATCAACCGGTGCTCTGCGTCGTAGGCGAAATGTTGCAAACCACGTGCAGCGCTGCGCTTTTCGATCACTCGACCAAAACCGTCATAACGGTAGCGCTTGTCCTGATAAGTCAGCAGCTTGTTATGCACGACCAGCCCTGCACTGGATGGCGGCCCGTCCAGCAAGTTGGCGGTGGCGTCGTAGGCGAAGGTTTCCTGCCGGCCTTGAGCGTTGTCCTGGCTGGCGATGATGCGACCGGTCGCGTCGTAGTGCAGCAGTTGACGCTGGTCCCGATGCTTGTCGCGGTCACGCTCCAGACGGCCGATCAGGTTGTCGGCCGGGTCATAGTCGAAGTGTTTTTGCTGGGCTGCCGGCAGCTGCGTGGGCTGGCCACTGGGGCGGCGTATACGTGAGCGCAGGCGGCCGCTGCGGTCATATTCACTGCGCGTGGTGATCTGGCCTTGGGTACGCAGGACTTCACGGTGTAGGCGGTCGCGCTCGAAGTCGCTGATGACGCGGCCGTCGAGGTTGATCTGGTGCAGGTGGCCACTGCCGTAGTACAGGCGGTTGAGCCAACGGCCGTCGGGCAACTGCGTCTGAATCAGGTTGCCGAGCTCATCGTAGTGGTAGTTCAGGCTGCCGGCGGCGCTTTGTTCGATGAGCAGTTGGCCGCGCGCGTCGTAGGTGAAGGCCAGTGCCTGGATGATTTCGTCATTGCCGATGAAGGTGACAGCGGTGAGTTGGTCCAGCGGGTCATAGGCGTATTCGGTGCGACCATCATCGGTTTGCTTCAACAGCAAGCGTCCCACTGCATCTCGTGCGAGTCGATGCACAATTGAAGGCTCAGGTGTCTGCCCGGTGGGCACGTACTCAACGGCGGCTACGTTATCCAGAAGATCATAGGCATAAAGTAGGGCGCTGCCGTCGAGGTCTTGTTGCTCAACGAGGCGATCGCCCTGATCCCAGGCGAAACGGTAGCTTTCGGCGTTTTCATTGGTCAGGGTTTGCAACCGGCCATAGGCGTCGTAGCGGAACTCAATCTGCCTGCCGTGGGCATCTATTCGTTGGCGCACTTGCCCGCGGCGGCCGTATTGGTAGCGGGTGGTGTGACCCGCTGCATCGGTATAGCCGATCAACAGACCGCTGGTGTCGCGCAGGTACTGTTCGATGCGGCCGTCTGGCATTTCGGTTTGCAGTAGGCGGCCTTGGTTGTCGTGTTGATAACGCTGCCGCTCACCCAAGGCGTCGATGACTACCTGCAAATGGCCCTGGCGATCGTACTCAAACGCTGTGGGGTACCCCGAACAATCAACATGCTGAATTAACTGTCCGGCTTCATTCCAACGCAGGGTTTTGCTTTTGCCCGTGGCGTCGATGATCTCCACCACCTGTCCAAACGTATCGTAGCGATACCGTGTGACATGTCCCAAGGGGTCGATTTCACTGACGCAATTGCCCCGCTGGTCGTACTGAAATTGCCATGCTTGGCCTGCCGCGTCGGTCTCCACCAACGGTAGTGACCAATGCTCCAGCCACAACGTGGATTCGATCCGCCCCAACGGATCCTGAGTGCTGCACAGGTTGCCGGATTCATCGTAGCCGAACTGCCATTTACCGCCTTGAGGATCAGTCGCACCGAGCAACTGACGCTCATCGTTCCACTCGAATTGCCAAGCCTTTCCCAGATTGTCGGTGTATTCGGTGATCTGGTACTGCGGGTTCCAGCGGCGCGTGCTTACGCGTTGCAAGCCGTCCGTAATCTGGGTCAAACCAGCCGACAGGTCATAGTCGAACCGATACTCGTCACCTTCGTCGGTCCAGTGCCGTACTACACGCCATTCGCTATCTTCGACATATTCCCACTGGTAGTAGCACCGTAGCCCTGCGGGCAACTGGTGCTCGACCATGCGCTGGCCGGCGTCATAGGCGAAGCGTCGTTGCACATTTGCGGCGGCGTCGCGAACTTCGGCCAGGTCGCCGCGAATGTCGTAGGCATAGCTGACGAGGGTTTCCCGACTGTGATCCGGGTAAACGCGATCGACTTGCTCTACCCGCGCCGGCCATTGTTGGCTGTAGCTCAGCTCGACGCGCACATGATCGAAAGTATCTCGCAAACGGCTCAGCCGACCCTGGGCGTCATAGTCGAGAAAAATGCGGTTGTCATTGCGATCCCCTAACTGGCTGAGGCGCAAGTGCGAAGGGGCGCCTTGCGTTGGCTCGAACAGTCGATAGAGCCCATCAACGCTTTCAATCAGTAGTTGGCCATTGGTATTGCGCCGCACGCTCAAGCCTTCACCTGCGCTGAACACAGCACCACCGAGCGGGATCACGCCCATATCGATCTGGCGCGCTTGCTCATCGGTATAAACCAGTCGCTCGCCACCTTCGGGGTGTGCGCCAATCTCGACAAACACTTCGTAGATCACGCTCCAGCTGGCGCCGAACAAACCATTTCTGCGCTCGTCTCGACTGCTGTAGTAGCGCTGCCATTCGATGGGGAGCAAGCCGGGCAGGGCGAAGTCCAGGTCGTCCTCGCCATCCAATATTTTTGCGCCCGTGGAGCTATGCACCGGGTTGGGCGAGCCGACCACTGCAGAGGTAATTGCATTGGTAACCTGGCTGGTGCCCCACGACACCAGCCCGCCTACCACCATGCACGGCAGCTTGCTGAAGAACTTCGAACCACCGCCGCGCAGCATCAACAGTGCCGTTACCGCCAGACCGACACCCGGCGTCTTGCCGCTGCGAATCTCGCGGACCACCACCGGGCTACCACCTATGCGCACGTTGCTGGATATCACCCCAGACTCGACAATCGATGCGTCGCAGGTGCTGCGGTCGCCACTACGCGCAGCCGGCTGACCGTTGATAGTGACCTTGCTGGAGCCTTCGGCAATAAACTGCGGCGGCATCGGCGGATGCTTAGTGCAGACCACGATATCCAGCGGTTTGGGCACTGCACCTGGCGCAGGCACTGCCACCGTGGGGCGCCACATCTGCGAGAAAAAACCCTTGGCCATGTCCAGGTAACTGGCTTCTTCGGGGCTGCCACCTTCGGCGGGTTGTGAACTAACCGGGCCGATAGCGCCTGCGGCACGTGCAGAAGGTATGCCGTTGGTGAAAGTGTTGTGGGAGCCGGTGGCGATGGTTGCCATCACCACCGGCGGGAATAACGCATTGCCTATCCAGTCACAAACTTTTGTCAGTCCCTTGTCAGCCCCCGTCTTGCTCATGCCTATGCCGACGATGATGCCCACCACCGCGCCCAGTACGAAGCAGCCCAGCCCGCCGGTTACGACCGTAATTCCGGTGGCGGCCACAATCGCAGCAGTGGCAACGGCCGTAATAGCGATATTGGCCGCAATTTCCAGCACACCGCCCAAGATGTCGGCCATCGCCGAGGTATGCAGCAGGCCGTCACCTAGACGTGCCGCCCAGAGTGCGTCAGACATGGAATAGTGGCTTCAAGACTTGGGATTCAGCAGCAGCGTGCTTTTGATGGTTGCCCAATGGGCGCGTTCAGCATCGCCCAGGGGTTGGGCTTTGACATAACTCAGGGCGAGCATCTGCCGAGTGCCGGGTATCACAAGCGCTAACTGGTATTGATGGATACGCTCGGTGCCCTTGCTGAACTGGTTATGCACTTCGATAGCTTCTATGTCCTGCGCCGCGCCTACACGAAGTACCTGCGCCGGTTGGTAGCGCAAGTCCTGCACCTGCTTCTCTAGCTTCGTCAGTTGCTCTTCGAAATTACTTTGCAGCGTCTCACCATCTCCTAGAAGGCTACGGCTGACGATCAGCGAAGTACCCAGAGCGGCGAACTTCAGGATATTGATGGAAGCATCCTGAACGTCATCGCTGGGCAGCGTGAATTGCAGTTCATTGAGTTGATAGGTCATGAAACAGAATCTCGTTATTGGCCGGAAGGTGGCTTGGGAAACATGGAATTGACGGCCGCGTCGATTTCGCCCTTGATCCCTTGGCCCATGGGCGTGGTGCCGCCTTTGCCACCAATGTTCAAATGCAGATTGCCCCCGGTGTTGATCTCGGAGCTGCCTTCGGAATACACATTGATCTGCACGCCTGTGAGGTTAATCTGCCCGCTTGCATTGAGCTCCAGGACGCTCTTGCCACAGACCAGGCGCAGGTTTTCGCCCACCTCAATCAAGTAGCTTTTGCTGATGGCGTCGGTCTTGCTTAACCCCACCATGAGCATGTCGTCATGCTTGACTGCACGCACGCGGTCGTTGCCGACTTTTACCACCTCATCGTGGCCGATAGTCTTATTACGGTCATGCCCCACCGAGTGGCTTTCATCCACCTCCACCACGATGTCCTGGTTACGCTCGGCATGGATGTACAGCTGCTCCAGGCCCTTCTTGTCTTCCATACGGATTTCATTGAAGTTGGCCGGCGTGCCGCCCTTGCTCGAGCGGCTTTTCATGCCGCTCTGGGTCGCGTTTTCCGGCAGGTCGTAGGGTACCGTCTGCTCGGCGTTGTAGACGCGTCCGGTAATGATCGGCCGGTCCGGGTCACCTTCCAGAAAGCTCACAATCACTTCCTGGCCGATCCTTGGGATCTGCATCGAGCCCCAATTCTTGCCGGCCCAGGATTGCGACACACGAATCCAGCACGAGCTGTTTTCGTTGGATTGGTCGTGGCGGTCCCAGTAGAAATGCACCTTCACGCGACCGTACTGGTCGGTCCAGATTTCTTCGCCTTTGGGGCCGACCACCAGCGCGGTTTGCGGGCCCTTGACGATTGGGCGGTGGGTGTTGGCCAGTGGCCGGAAGCTTTGTTGCGCGTCGATGCAGGTCAGGCTGCTTTCGAACTGTGCAGACCCCGATCCGCCGCCGCTTTCCAGGCTTTCCTGGACGATGTAGTAACGGCAGCCGACGATCAGGTATTCGCGGTTCTGGTCCTGGCGGCTGAAGCCGGTAAGGCTGAACAGGTGACCCGAACCCAGGCCGCGGGCATTGCCGCTGAACTCGATCTGCTCATGCAGGGTTTGCAGGGCTTCGATCCGGGTGCGGGCGTAGTGTTCGCCGTCTGCGCTTTGCACGTAGGTGCCGGGATAGTCATACAACGGGTAGTCGCCGGCGGTGTGCGGGCGCGGCATTGCCGAGCGCACGTCGATGCTGGCGCTGGGGCGCTGGAAGTCGTAGTCGTTGAGCTCCAGCGAGCCCGGTTGTACTTCCTGCGCCAGGTGCCAGTTGTGCATATGGTCGCGTTCGCGCTGCTGCTCGTCCTTGGGGTAGTACGGGATCGACGCGTAGCCGGGCACCGTGGCGTGGGCGCCGTAGGCGTCGGCCAGCACCAGCACGTGGCGATCCTGTTCGTGGCGGAAGAAGTAGTAGATGCCTTCCTGTTCCATCAGGCGGCTGACGAAATCGAAACTGGTCTCGCGGTACTGCACGCAGTATTCCCACTCGCGGTACGGCCGGCTCAGGGCGTCCTCGAAGTCGGAAAAACCCAGGTCGCGAAACACCTGCTTGATGATCTGCGGGATGCTCAGGTTCTGGAAAATCCGGCAGTCCGAAGTGCGGCTCAGCAGCCACAGCCATGGGCGCAACGTCACCTGGTAGCTGGCGAACTGGCCCTGGTCGATATTCTGGCTGCAGCGCGCGACGATGCCGTGAAAGTGTCGCTCGCCACCGTCCGCCAACTGCAGGCCGACGCTCATCGGCTTGCCCAGCAACTGGTTGAGGTCGATGTTGGCGTCCAGCGAGGTCAGTTGCAGCTCGTAGTTGAACAACCGGCCCAACTCTTCACCGCCGCCCATTTCATTGAGCAGCAGCACATCCGGCCCGAGGGGGCTGGTGATCTTGGCCAGGCGTGTGGCTTGGTTGAATAGCATCGGTTAACCCGTAAATGACTTAATAACTGAAGAAACCGAATCCAATGTGGGAGTTGCCTTGTGTGGGAGCAGGCAAGCCAGCTCCCACACATGGCAACTCCCACAGTTTTTATCGCATTCCGTCAGGTCAATCGTTGAAGTCGTAGTGCAATTCGTTATCCCGCGTGCTGATACGCACGCCCGCCAGCGCCTTGCCTTCGAGCATGCGCGTGAGGAATTCACGGCTCATGTCCGGCAGCAGGCTGTTGGTCAGAATGGTGTCGATCATGCGCCCGCCGCTTTCGGTTTCGGTGCAGCGTGAGACGATCAGGTCGACCACCGCATCGTCGTAGTCGAAGGCGACCTTGTGGGTGCTCTCCACGCGCTTCTTGATGCGGTCCAGTTGCAGGCGAGTGATCGCCTTGAGCATCGTGTCGCTCAGCGGGTAGTAAGGAATGGTCACCAGGCGGCCGAGCAGCGCCGGCGGGAAAATCTCCAGCAACGGCTGGCGCAGGGCCTTGGCGATTTCTTCCGGCTCGGGCGTGTTCGCAGGGTCTTTGCAGACATGCGAAATCAGCTCGGTGCCGGCGTTGGTGGTCAGCAGGATCAGGGTGTTCTTGAAGTCGATCACCCGGCCTTCGCCGTCTTCCATCACGCCCTTGTCGAACACCTGGAAGAAGATCTCGTGCACGTCCGGGTGGGCTTTTTCCACCTCGTCCAGCAGCACCACGCTGTAGGGTTTGCGCCGCACTGCTTCGGTCAGCACGCCGCCTTCGCCGTAGCCGATGTAGCCCGGTGGCGCGCCCTTGAGGGTCGACACCGTGTGGGCTTCCTGGAACTCGCTCATGTTGATGGTGATCACGTTCTGCTCGCCGCCGTACATGGCTTCGGCCAGGGCCAGGGCGGTTTCGGTCTTGCCCACGCCCGACGTGCCGGCGAGCATGAACACGCCAATCGGCTTGCTCGGGTTGTCGAGGCCGGCGCGGGAGGTCTGGATGCGCTTGGCGATCATCTGCAACGCGTGGTCCTGGCCAATGATGCGCTTCTTCAGGTGCTGGTCGAGGTTGAGCACGGTCTCCAGCTCATTGCGCGCCATACGGCCCACCGGGATGCCGGTCCAGTCGGCGACCACCGAGGCCACGGCCTGGTAATCCACGGTCGGCAGGATCAACGGGGTTTCGCCTTGCAGGGCTGTGAGGCGCTGTTGCAGGTCGACCAATTGGGCGCGCAGCTCATCGTTGCCGCTGTCCACCACGCCGGCTTTTTCACGCAAGGTTGCGCGGGTCGCCAGCAGTTCGTCGACCAAGGTTTTCTCTTCGGCCCAGCGGCTTTCCAAGGTGGCCAGGCGTTCACGCTCGGCACTCAGCAAGGCTTCGCTGTTGGCCTGGCGTGTACCGATGGCGATGCCGATCGCGTGTTCGCGGGCGATGATCTGCAACTCGGTTTCCAGCGCTTCGATGCGGCGGCGGCTGTCATCGACTTCAGCCGGCACGGCATGCAGGCTGATGGCGACACGGGCGCAGGCGGTGTCCAGCAAACTCACGGATTTGTCCGGCAGCTGGCGCGCAGGAATGTAGCGGTGCGACAACTTCACCGAGGCTTCCAGGGCTTCGTCGAGAATCTGCACCTGATGGTGTTTTTCCATGGTCGAGGCCACGCCACGCATCATCAGCAGTGCCTTGTCTTCTGACGGCTCGGCCACTTGCACGACCTGGAAACGCCGGGTCAGCGCCGGGTCCTTCTCGATGTGCTTTTTGTACTCGGCCCACGTCGTCGCGGCCACGGTACGCAAGGTGCCACGGGCGAGGGCGGGCTTGAGCAGGTTGGCCGCGTCACCGGTGCCGGCGGCGCCACCGGCACCTACCAGCGTGTGGGCTTCGTCGATGAAGAGGATGATCGGCTTGGGCGAAGCCTGGACGTCTTCGATGACCTGGCGCAGGCGCTGTTCGAACTCGCCTTTCATGCTCGCGCCGGCTTGCAGCAGGCCCACGTCGAGGCTGCGCAGTTCCATGTCTTTGAGCGCAGGCGGCACATCGCCGGCGACGATGCGCAGGGCGAAACCTTCGACCACGGCGGTCTTGCCCACCCCGGCTTCACCGGTGAGGATCGGGTTGTTCTGGCGCCGACGCATCAGGATATCCACCAACTGGCGGATCTCTTCGTCACGGCCCACGATCGGGTCGAGCTTGCCGCTGCGGGCCTGTTCGGTGAGGTCGACGGTGAAGCGCTTGAGGGCTTCCTGCTTGCCCATCGCACTCGGCGCCATCGCGCCGCTGGCTTCGCCTGGTACCGCACCGGCATTGAAACCGTCGCTGGCGCTCAAGGCGTTTTCGGGCGAGTCGCCGACGTATTCGTCAAAACGTTCGCTCAGGGCTTCGGCCTTGATCTTGTCGAACTCCGAAGACAAGCCCAGCAACGCGTGGCGCAGGCTCGGGGTCTTGAGAATACCGAGCACCAGGTAACCGGTGCGCACCTGGCTTTCGCCGAACATCAGGCTGCCGTAGACCCAGCCGCGTTCTACGGCCTCTTCGACGTGGGATGACAGGTCAGTGATCGAAGTCGAGCCGCGCGGCAGGCGGTCCAGGGCTTCGGTCAGGTCGCGGGCCAGGCGTGCCGGCTCGACGTTGAACTGGCGAATGATGCGGTGCAGGTCCGAGTCCTGCAGCTGCAGCAACTGGTGAAACCAGTGGGCCAGTTCCACGTACGGGTTGCCCCGCAGTTTGCAGAACACGGTGGCGGCTTCGATGGCCTTGTAGGCCACGCTGTTGAGTTTGCCGAACAGTGCGGCGCGACTGATTTCACCCATGCTCTGGATTCCTTGAGGTGGTGGCGTGATCGGCGTAGTGCCGGGCCAGGATTAGGTCGTTGGCGTCTTGTGCAGGTTTGCCGAGCCAGGTGTTGAAGCCCAGGCGGAACTGGCCGTTGAGTTGCAGCGTCGGCACTTCGGGTTGTTGCAAAACCAGGTTCAGGTCCCAGTCCAATTCATGGCCCAGGTACTCGGCCACCCACGCCACCAGCTCATTGAACGGCTGGCTGCCGGGCAGCATGCCCATGTAGTCATCGAGCTTGAGCGGGCCGAGGCGGATGCGAAATTTATGCTGGCGGTCCCACACGTGGCTGCCCAGGCAAAAGTCCACGCCCAGTTGATTGGCGCTCACGCTGACGCGGCTGCGCTCGGGCAGTTCCAGCCATTGACCGACGTATTCCTCGATCTCCACGGGCAGGCCGAAGTACTCGCCGAGGATCGCCTTCAAACCGTCCGGGTAGCGGGTTTGCGCCGACAGGTGACCGCTGTAGTGCAGCTTCGCGGTGTCCGGAATCAGGCCCTGGTTGAGCAGGCTCGGCATGCCGCGGCCACTCAAGGCCGCCAGGCGTGCGGACCAGTAGTCGTCGTCCGGACGGTCGTGGCTGACGGTCGGCCGCGCCTCGGCCCAGGCCCGGTAGAACAGGCTCAGCAGGCGGTGGTGGAAAATATCCAGGAACTGTTTGCTGGTGCTGTCGGCGTTGTTGCGCTGACGCTCGCGCACGTACTCGGTGATGTGCAGCGGCAACGGGCCGTTGGGGCCGCCGAGGCCGAAGAAGAACTGCTCCAGCCGCGCCGGCTTGCCGTCGCCACCCGGATCGACCGAGGCCAGGGTCGCCGGGGCGAAGGTGCAGTCGGCCTGTTGCCCGAGGCGCAGCGGGTCATCCGCCAGGCGCAGGGAATGGCCCAGGCGTGGCAGCTCCGGCGATTCGCACTCGATACGCCGCAATGCCTGGAAAAAATCGTATTCCCAGGGCTCCTGATGCATCGCATCCAGTGTATTCACAGGGTCGGACGCCGCCCGGGCTTGGCTTTCCATCGCATGATCTCGCCGCGTTCGGTGGTACGGATCACCGTCTCGGTAAAACTGTTGATCGACACGTAGCGTGCCAGGAAGCGCTCCAGCACTGCACCGAGCAGGAACACGCCAGTGCCGCGAAACGCGTTTTCATCGAATTCCAAGGTGATTTCCAGGCCGCGACCAAACACGATCGGGCCGGGCATCGGCAAGCGTCGGGTCACCGCTTTGCTGCTGACTTCGCGCAGGCCTTCGATCTGCAATTGCAGGGCGGCATCGTTGCTGTCGCCGTACAGGCGCAGCAGTTCGCGCAAGGCGCCGGCGCCTTGGCCTTGTTCGCTCAGCGACAGGTAGTTGAGCGACAACTGGCTGATCAGGCGCCAGGCCTTGGCATCATGGGCGTGGCTGGCGCGCGGGCGGCTCGGGCCGGCAACGCAACGCACGGCCAATACCGGGGCGCTGTCGGCCAGGGTGAAGTCGGTCTTGCCGTTGCCCACACTCATGAACAGTGGCAAATCGCGGTTGGTGCACAGCGCGGTCACGCCGAGTTGGCGCAGGTCGTGGCGGTACGGGGCCTGCTGGCTATCGACCAGGCTGACGAAGGTTTCACTGCCCACATACGTGGAGCGCGGGCCGTTGCGGCGCTGATCGCTGGACAGCACGCGCGGCTCGCGGCGCACGGTGTAGTAGGCCTGGTCACGACCATACCGCGACGGATCGCGTACCGCGTAGAACGGCAAAAACGGCTGTTCCGGCCCCGTGCCGTGGCCGGTGATGCCGCTCAACGAATGAATCTCGAAGTCCATCGGCCGGGTGCGGTCGGCGATCACATGGTGTTCGTTGACCCGGTCGGACAAGTGGATGCGGTCCACCCGTTTCGCAAACAGGTTGATGGCCGGCGTGCAGAACGGCATGAACTGCGCGGCGCCGACACTGCCTTCCAGGCTCGGCTCGTGACGGTCGAACAGGACGATCAGCTCCAGTTCCTGGCCGTCGCAGCGTTTGACCGCGCGGCCCAGCTCGGCGAATTCGACGAACAGGAAGCGGTGGGGCAGGGCGAAGTATTCCTGCAGCAGGCGATAGCCCTGGAATGCCCGCGCGACCACGGGCATCGCCGCGTCGGCGTCGTCAAACCCCCGCGAGCGCAACGCGCCTTGAGGCAGGCGTTCGACCCAGTCGCCACCGGGCTTGCGCGCGAACACCGCGCAGGTATTGCCGAGCAATTGCTCGTAGAGACGGAACGGTTGCTCGTCGGCGCCGCTCAGGTACAGCGGCAGGTTATCGAGGTCGAGGCTGTTGAACGGCAATTCGGCGCCGGTGCGCAGGGTCAGGCGCAGGCCGGCCTTGGCTTTCGGCTCGCTGGCGGCCAGGCGGCCGAGCACGGCGGCGGGGTTGCCGAAGTACTCGGCGCCGCTGACTTGCAACGGCCACAACGTCACCGGGTGTGCGGTGCGGTACTCGCAGCAGGTCTGGGTCTCGCGGCCCAGCGCGGCACGCAACACCGTGTCGCGCGGCAGCGGGAAGCCACTGGCCAGGGAGCCTTCATCGGGATCGGTCTGCAATTGCACCACGGTCATCGACGGTGTCGGTGCCAAGTAGTGCGGGTAGGCGATTTCCAGCAGGTTGTGGGTGAAGGTCGGGTACTCGGCGTCGAGCTTGAGCTGTACGCGGGCCGTCAGGTAGGCAAAACCTTCGAGCAGGCGTTCGACGTACGGGTCGGCGCAGTCCATGCCGGACAGGGTCAGCCGACTGGCGATCTTCGGGTATTCCTTGGCGAACTCGGCGGCGCTTTCGCGCACGTGGTGCAGTTCCTGGTTGTACAGCTCCAGCAGGCGCGGGTTCATGGGCGCCTCCGCTGGTCGGCATTCACCACGCGTACGTGGCCAGACTCCAGGTCGAGGTCGGTTTGCAGCAGCAGGCGCAACGGCACCGGTTGTGCCCACAGGTCGCCTTCGATCTCGAAACTCAGCGCGTTGTGGTTCATCTCGCCATGGCCGACGCGGGCTTTGACCCGCAAGGTGTGGCGCAGGATACGCGGCTCAAACATGGCGATGGCCTGGTAGATCAGGGCTTCCAGGGCCTTGATATCGACGCTGGACACACTGTTGCCCGCCAGTGCCGGCAGGCCGTAGTTGACCACCGAAGTACCGGCCGGGGTGTGCAGGGTGGCATCGGAATCCAGCAACGACGTGGTGTTGAGCAGCCACGCCAGGTCGCGCAGAACCGAGGCTTTCAATTGGGTCAGGGACAGCACGCGTTTGTCGGCGCTTTCCTTGGGATTGGTCGGGTCGTCGTCGGTCAACCGATCCAGCAGGGACGGTTGCAGACGGTCGCGGGAAGCGATTTCAGTTACCACCAAAGCAGCTCCACGGACGGGTTGCGAGAGGAACACAAAGCCTTGGGCCGTGGCGCCGGGCCACGGCCACAAGGGCTATCAGCGCTTGGTGTTGGAACGGATGTTCCAGCCAAACTTGATCGCGCCGCCGTCTTTGGTGCCGTCGGCTTTCTGCGGCTGGTAGTCGACCATCACTTGGGCGAAGTTCAGGGTGACGTTTTCGGTCAGGCGGTCATCGGTGCCCGAACCGCCGGTGCTCAGCGAGGTGACCAGCACTTCTTCCAGGTTGATCACCATGTACTCGACCTGGCTCTCGCCACCGGCCTTGCGCACGGTCAGCTTGACCTTGTCGATGTGCTTGCCGCTGGCGCAGTGCATCATCAGGTTCGGCGACGCCTTGTCGACGTACTTGGTCAGCGACAGGTCCTGGATATTCACCTTGCCCGCACCGCCGCCACCGCCCACGTGCATGTTGCCGGACTGGGCCATGCCCCAGCTCCAGTTCAGCACGTCGATTTCGTCCTTGTGGGCCTTGTCCATGGACTCGCCCTTGATGTCGCCGATCTTGATGAAAATATCAACAGCCATGTTTTCTCCCTGTGTGGCGTGCGCCACTCGATTTGGTTTGTGTGGGAGCCCGCTTGTGTGGGAGCGGGCTTGCTCGCGAAAGCGGTGTATCAGCCTGAGATGTTTCGACTGACCCACCGTATTCGCGAGCAAGCCCGCTCCCACACAAGCCCGGCTCCTACAGAAGAGCTAGCTCATCCGATGTTTAGGCGCTTTTCGCCGAAGGCAGCTTCGATACCAGGCGCAGCGACACGGTCAGCCCTTCGAGCTGGTAGTGCGGGCGCAGGTAGAACTTGGAGTTGTAGTACCCCGGGTTGCCTTCGACGTCTTCCACGATCACTTCGGCAGCCGCCAACGGGTGCTGGGCCTTGGTGGTCTCGGTGGAGTGCGCCGGGTCGCCGTCGACGTAGTTGAGGATCCAGTCCTGCAACCAGCGCTGCATCTCGTCCTTCTCTTTGAAGGAGCCGATCTTGTCGCGCACGATGCACTTCAAGTAGTGGGCGAAACGGCAGGTGGCGAACAGGTACGGCAGGCGTGCGGCCAGGTTGGCGTTGGCGGTGGCGTCCGGGTCGTCGTATTCGGCCGGTTTCTGCAGCGACTGCGCGCCAATGAATGCGGCGAAGTCGGTGTTTTTCTTGTGCAGCAGCGGCATGAAACCGTTCTTCGCCAGTTCCGCTTCGCGGCGGTCGCTGATGGCGATTTCGGTCGGGCACTTCATGTCCACGCCACCGTCATCGGTCGGGAACGTGTGGGCCGGCAGGTTTTCCACTTCACCGCCGGACTCCACGCCACGGATGCGCGAGCACCAGCCGTAGTGCTTGAACGAACGGTTGATGTTCACGGCCATCGCGTAGGCGGCGTTGGCCCAGGTGTATTTGGAGCTGTCGGCGCCGTCGGTGTTTTCTTCGAAGGCGAAGGCTTCCACCGGGTCGGTCTTGGCGCCATACGGCAGGCGCGCCAGGAAGCGCGGCATGGTCAGGCCGATGTAGCGCGAGTCTTCCGATTCACGCAGCGAGCGCCAGCCGGCGTATTCCGGGGTGGTGAAGATCTTGGTCAGGTCGCGCGGGTTCGACAGTTCCTGCCACGAGCCCATGCCCATCACGGTCGGCGACGCTGCAGCGATGAACGGCGAGTGCATGGCGGCGCAGACTTTCGACAGCTCGCCCAGCAGCTCGACGTCCGGTGGCGACTGGTCGAAGTAGTAGTCGCCGACCAGGCAACCGTACGGTTCGCCGCCGAACTGGCCGTATTCTTCTTCGTACATCTTCTTGAAGATCGGGCTCTGGTCCCAGGCAGTGCCCTTGAATTTCTTCAGGGTCTTGTGCAGGTCCGGCTTGGAGATGTTGAGCACGCGGATCTTGAGCTGCTCATCGCTCTCGGTGTTGTTGACCAGGTAGTGCAGGCCACGCCAGGCGCTTTCCAGCTGCTGGAAATCCTGGTGGTGGATGATCTGGTTGACCTGGGCGGTGAGCTTGGCGTCGATGGCGGCGATGATCGATTCGATCGACTTGATCGCGTCATTGGACACCAGGTCGGTTTGCGCCAGGGCCTGCTCGGCCAGGGTGCGCACGGCGGTTTCCACGGCTTCGCGGGCACGCTCGGTCTTGGGCTTGAATTCTTGCAGCAGCAGGTTCGCGAACTCGCTGGCTTCTTCGGTAGCCCCCAGGATCTGGGAGCCTTCGCGGGCGGTATTGTCCGTCATGATTATTGGTCCCCTGCAGGCTTGGGTGCGCTGGCAAGTGCCTGGAGCAATGCCGGGTCCTTGATCGCCTTCATGATGATTTCTTCAGCGCCAGTCTTGCCGTCCATGTAGGTCAGCAGGTTGGCCAGCTGGGTACGGGCTTCGAGCAGCTGGTTCAGCGAATCGACCTTGCGGGCCACGGCCGCCGGGCTGAAGTCGTCCATGCTTTCGAAGGTGATGTCCAGGCTCAGGTTGCCTTCGCCGGTCAGCTCGTTGGGGACGTGGAATGCCACGCGCGGCTGCATGGCCTTGAGGCGCGAGTCGAAATTGTCGACATCGACTTCAAGGAACTTGCGGTCGGCCACGGGCGCCAGAGGCTCGGCTGGCTTGCCGGCGAGGTCGGCCATCACGCCCATCACGAAGGGCAGCTGGACCTTTTTCTCGGCGCCGTAGAGCTCGACGTCGTACTCGATCTGCACTCGAGGCGCGCGGTTGCGCGCGATGAATTTCTGAGAACTTTGCTTCGCCACGTTGCTGCTCCTGGTCGCTTGAGCGACGGTGTTGTTACTGCACGCTCGGGCGGCTTACTCGCCGTCCGGACCGCGCAGGTTTTCAAATTGGGACATGCCGTCGGGAATCAGGTTGCGCACGATGGCCGCGAAGTCGGCGTGCACCAGATTCTTGGCCCGGTTCAACAACACCGGCAGCGGGCTCGAAGGCTCGTGCCGGGTGTAGTACGCAAGGATTTTGTCGAGGCTGCGCAGCACGTCATCGCGGCTGGCGATGTCGCCAGTGGGGCGCGGTGCTGCGGGGGCTGCGGCGAAGTCGACCGAGGGGGCATTGTCGTCACTGACGGCCTCGGGTTCGCTGCGGGTGTCGCTGTTCGGTACGAATTGGTTGAGGATTTGCAGGGCCTGCTTGAGCGGTTGCTTCAACAGGCTGAGGTCGACGCCCTGGGCCGAACCGACCTGATCGCTGACCTGTTGTTCGATGGCTTCGCAAGCGGCGCGCGCGGCGCCCAGGGCATCGCGGGTGGCCTGTAATTGCTCGGGGTCGCTGTCCAGGAACGCGGCGTTGAGTTGCTGCGCGCCGAGCTGCTCATCGGGGAAATTCATCAGGCCGCTGGCGTTCAGCGCGGCCCGCAGGCTGACCGGGCCGAAGGTGCGCGAGCGGGTGAGAATGCTTTCGCGCAGCAGGCGAATGGTCGCGTCGCTGGTCAGGCCGGACAGTGCGTTGATGCGAACCGTGGGGTCGTTATCGTCGTCGGCATCCAGGCGCGGGTGCAGGTCGGCCCAGTATTCGCGCAGCAGCACGTTGATCAGCGTGAGCACTTCTGCGAGCCCGGCCACGCCTTGCAGGGCGAGCGAGCTTTGCAACAGGAAATGGGTGATTCGCAGGTCCTTGCTGCGCTGCAACAAGTCGAGGCTTTGCTGCTGGATGCTGCGCCATTCCGGCGGTTCAGCGGGCAAAATCGAATCGCCCATGCTGCGCTCGGGTTGGCCCTTGGCATCACGCTCCAGTTGGAGAAAGTCCGCGTCATATTCCATGTCTTCGCCACACGGCGAAGTTGCGGAAACGGCGGTGAGCAGCAACGGCACATCCACTGAAATTGATCTCCCTATCAGCCCGTTAGATGGCGGGCAATGCATGCATTAGTTGCGCGAGGAACTTTGCATGTTTTCTTGGTCATATAAGCAAGATGCCACTAATGTGCCATCACTGGTATTCAAGAAGTTGTGCATTTTTGGTGTAGTACTTAGGGCTTGTCAAGGTAAGCTATTCGCCCTCTGTGACAGATGTGCGGTGCTTAACAACCTGCACGACTGGTGGGTCGAACGGCGTACCCGGACAGGATTTTTGTCATGGAGCCCAGTTAAGATCAGCGATCATGCTGGTATCGGCAGGTTGTGGACGGTCGATTGCACGACCAGATGGGGATCTCCCGGGAACCGCTCGGCCCGGGAATCGACTGCGCGCGAAGTATCAGCAAGGAGGCAAGATGTCGCTGTGTTTGACTATCACTAGTTATCACAAGATCACCCCTGGGCAATGCTCGGAAAAGTCCATGAATCAGGGCTCGATGGCTATCGGCCGCAGCGCGGACAATGACTGGGTGTTGCCTGACCCTGAGCGGCTGGTGTCTTCACAACACTGCGTTATTCAATACAAAGAAGGCCGTTATTATTTAACCGATAACAGCACCAATGGCGTGGAGTTGGTCAACGCCGGTATTCGGATGCGCCGGGGTAACAGCGAACCCCTGCAAAATGGCGAGTTGATCCGCATCGGCGATTACGAGATCCAGGCGCGTATCGACTTCAACGTGCAGGCCGTCGACAGCCAGCCGTTTGCCGGGGATTCACCGAACAGTTTTGAAGCGCTGATGGGCGCCGTGGTGAGCACCCCCACGCCGACGCCGGTGATTGCGCCGCAGTTCCAAGGGGCGTCGTCGATGGACACGCTGCCGGACCTGTTCGACTTCCTCAGCCCCACTGCCGTACCGCCCCCGACGGTACCGGACCACGTGCCGTCCGAGCAGCATGACTTCCGCCCCCCGACCCCTGTGGTCGTTGAGAAACCCGTGGTGCCGAGTTCGGTCATTCCCGAAGACTGGGACCTGTTTGGCGACACGCCCGCACCGGTCGTCAGCGCACCGCCACCTCCGCCGTCACCGCCGCCTGCGCCCATTACCCCGCCGCCGCCCGTGGTCGAGCCCGTGCTCCCCGTGGCCGACAGCCAACAGCCGGATCTGTTGCAGGCCTTCCTGCGCGGTGCCGGCCTGGACCAGTTGCGCCTCGACCGGGCCGATGCCTGCGCGCAGATGGAAAGTATCGGCCGCAGCTACCGGCTGATGGTCGAAGGCTTGATCGATGTGCTGCGCGCTCGCGCCAGTCTCAAGGGTGAGTTCCGCATGCAGCAGACGATGATCCAGCCCGCTGAAAACAATCCGTTGAAATTCGCACCGAATGCCGACGAAGCGTTACTGCTGCTGCTTCGCCATGGCAACCAGGCGTTTATGGCACCCGATGCTGCCGTGCGCGACAGTTTCGACGACTTGCGCGCCCACCAGTTGGCGGTGATGGCCGGTGTGGAAGCAGCGATCAAACACCTGCTCGGGCGTTTCGAGCCGGCGCAGCTGGAAGAGCGCATGGGCAAGCCCGGCGGGCTCTCGAGTCTTTTCAACGGCTCGCGCCAGGCCCAGTACTGGCAGCAGTTCACCGAGCTCTACAGCAACATTTCCCGCGAGGCCCAGGAAGACTTCCAGGACCTGTTCGGCCGCGAATTCAGCCGAGCCTATGAGGAACACAGCGCACGCCAGCGTCGCTGACCCGCAACACATGGATTAACGGATAGCTAAGTACGTCATTGAGGACGCAGGATGATTCCCAGGTTTTTATTCGCAGTCGCCACACTGCTTCTGCTGACGGCGTGTGCCAAGGATGCCGCCAAACCCGACGCCGCCACCGAGGCGCCAGCGGACACCGCCGCCGTCGAGCTGCACTTTCACGCGATTGCCGGGCTCAACCCCGGCGCCAACGGCCAGGCCGCCCCGGTACGGGTGCGCATCTTCGAACTGAAAAACGCCGCCACCTTCGCGCGCTCCGATTACTTCGCCCTGGCTGACCGCGCGCAATCCACCCTCGGCCTGGACCTGCTGGACCAGGATGAAGTCATGGTGCAGCCCGGCGAGCAACTGAGCATCCAGCGCGACCTCGACCCGTCCACGCGCCAGATCGGGCTATTGGTCGGCTATCGCGAGTTGGACCGCGCGCAGTGGCGCACGGTGATCAACGTGCCAGCGCGCCAATACACCGAATACCAGATCAGCCTCGATGTGCGCGCGGTGCGCGCCGACGTCGTGGTTGCCCCATCCAGCCCTGCCCAATAACGCAATCGGAGCCCCCATGTCCTGGAACAATCGCGTGGTCTGGTCGGAAGGCATGTTCATCGGAACGCAGCACTTCCAGCAGCATGACCGTTACCTGGAAAACCTGATCGACGCCCGCAGCCGCCCGTTGTCCGTGGGCGCCTGGGGGTTCTCCGAGCTGCTGATCGACCAGGGCCTGCTGGCCCAGGGCAAGCTGGCGATCGTCTCGGCGCGCGGCCTGTTGCCCGACGGCACGCCGTTCAACATCCCCCAGGATGACCTGGCGCCAAGCCCGCTGAATATCGATGACTCCCTGCGCGACGGCCTGGTGTACCTGGCCTTGCCGCTCAAGCGTGCGGGCGCCCGTGACACCGTCGATGACGGCGAAGACTTGGGCGCTGCGCGCTATGTGAGCCAGGTGCGCGAAGTGCGCGACGACAACGCGCCGTTCGAGAACCGCGCGCCGGTAGCCGTCGGTTCGCGCGCCTTGCGTCTGTTGACCGCGCAGGATGGCATCAGCGACTACGCCGCCATCGGCCTGGTGCGCATCAAGGAAAAACGCGCCGACCGCGCACTCGTGCTCGATGACAGCTACATCCCGCCAGTCCTCGATGTGGCCGCGAGCAAACCGCTGACCGCGTTTCGCAGCGAACTGCTCGGCCTGCTGCACCAGCGTGGCGAAGCCCTGGCTGGCCGCGTGGTCGCCTCGGGCGCGGGAGGCGCCTCGGAGATTGCCGATTTCATGCTGCTGCAACTGGTCAACCGGGCGCAGCCGCTGCTCCAGCATTTCAGCCAATTGAGCCCGCTGCACCCGGAGCGCTTCTTCAGCGAACTGGTGAGCCTGGCCGGTGAGTTCTCGACCTTTTCCACTGCCGGCCGACGTCCGCAGGAATACCCGCAGTACCAGCACGACGACCTGGCCCTGAGCTTCGCTCCGGTGATGGCAGCCCTGCGTGAGGCCCTGTCGATGCTGATCGACAGCAAGGCCACGCCGATCCCGATCGTCGAGAAAGCCTATGGCGTCCACGTGGCGATGCTGGCGGACAAAACCCTGCTCGACAGCGCCAGTTTCATCCTCGTGGTGCGCGCCGATGTGCCGGGCGAAACCCTGCGCGGGCGCTTCGGCCAGCAGAGCAAGGTCGGCTCGGTGGAGCACATCCGCGACCTGGTCAACCTGCAACTGCCGGGCATCGGCCTGCTGCCGCTGCCGGTGGCGCCGCGCCAGATCCCGTACCACGCAGGCTCCACTTATTACGAGCTGGACCGTGGCAGCGAGCACTGGCAGCAGCTGAGCAACTCCGGTGGTTTTGCCTTCCATATCGCCGGGCAATTCCCGGGCTTGAACCTGGCCTTCTGGGCGATCCGAGGATAATCCGCGATGCATCCCAATGACGATGACCGCACCCAGTTCATGCCGCGCCCGGGTGGCCGGGCGCCGGAGCCGGTGCGTGCACAACCGGCCCCGCTGTCGATGCCGGCAGCGCCGATCCTGACCGGCAAGAGCCAGGGCCTCAACCCGCTTGAAAGCGCCGCCGGCCCGCTGCTGGCACTGCTCACGCGCCTGCGCAGCACCATCGCCCATCCGGCGCCGGCCAGCCTGCGCGCGCAATTGCTGGCCTACCTGCGCCAGTTCGAAGAACGTGCCGAAGCCGCCGGTGTGGCGCGCAACGAAGTGCTGCTGGCGCGTTACGCGCTGTGCACCGCCCTTGACGAAGCAGTGCTGAGCACGCCGTGGGGCAGCACCAGCGACTGGGGCAAGCAGAGCCTGCTGATCACTGTGCACAACGAAGCCTGGGGCGGCGAAAAGGTCTTCCAGCTGCTCGACCACTGCCTGCAAAGCCCACGGGAACGCCTGTACCTGTTGGAGCTGTTGTACCTGTGCATGTGCCTGGGTTTCGAAGGCCGCTACCGCGTGATGAACGACGGTCGCAGCCAGTTGGAAGCCCTGCGCGAACGTACCGCCGCAGCCATTCGCAGTGCGCGTGGCGAGCACGAGCGCGAGCTGTCGCCGCATTGGCGCGGCGTGACGGTGGCGCGCGACCGGTTGGCGCAGTTCATGCCGCCGTGGATCGCCGTGGCCATCGGCCTGGCGCTGCTGCTGGCGCTGCTGTTTGGTTTGCGCATGAAGCTGGCCGCGGACGCCGAGCCGGTGTTCAAGAATATCCATGCCCTGGGCGAAATCCCGGTGCAGGCCATCGACCGTCCGGTGGCGCAGCCCAAAGTCATCGAACGGCCGCGCCTGGCGGGTTTCCTGGTGGAAGACATCAAGGCCGGTCGCGTCGCGGTGGAGGATGCCGTCGACCGTTCCGTGGTGACGATCCGCGGCGACGAACTGTTTGCCTCCGCCAGCTCCAGCATTGTCGATGACTACCAGCCGCTGATGCTGCGCATTGCCGACGCCATCCGCAAGGTCAAGGGCCAGGTGCGCGTGACCGGGCACAGCGACAACCGCCCGATTGCCACGCTGCGCTTCCCATCGAACTGGGCGCTGTCCGAAGCACGCGCCAAGTCGGTGCTGGAGATCCTGGCAGCCAAGACCGGCCAGGCCGATCGCTTCAGTGCCGAAGGCAGAAGCGACACCGAGCCGGTGGCGACCAACGCCACTGCCGAAGGCCGTGCCCGCAATCGTCGGGTTGAAATCACCGTATTGGCGGAGGGCGTCGAGTGAAGGCGTTTTTCAGTTTCATGATTCGCTGGGTGATCCCCGTCCTGGGCCTGATCGCCCTGAGCCTGATCATCTGGTTTGTCGGGCCATTGCTCGACGTGCTGGTGCCCGAAGGGCGACGCTGGGCGCTGATCATCCTGGTGTTTGCGCTGTGGATCGCCTACCGCGTGTTCCGCATCCTCCAGGCCCGGCGCCAGGCCGCCGAAGTGATGCGCAGCCTGGCGGCGGAAACCCCGGCCGACCCCAACAGCGTGGCCACCGCCGAAGAACTCACCACCCTGCGCCAGCGCATGGACGAAGCCCTGGCGTTGCTGAAAAAGGCCAAGCTGGGCGGTGATGAGCGGCGCAACCTTTACGAGCTTCCGTGGTACGTGATCATCGGCCCGCCGGGTTCGGGCAAGACCACTGCGCTGGTCAATTCCGGGCTGCACTTTCCTCTCGCCGCCCAGTTGGGCGCCGGAGCGGTGCGCGGTGTCGGTGGTACGCGCAACTGTGACTGGTGGTTTACCGACCAGGCCGTTTTGCTCGACACCGCCGGCCGCTACACCACCCAGGACAGCAACTCCACGGTGGACAAGGCTGCGTGGCTGGGTTTTCTCGACCTGCTGAAAAAGCAGCGTTCGCGCCGCCCGATCGATGGCGCCTTCATCGCCATCAGCCTGTCGGACCTGCTGCTGGGCAGTGACGAGGAACGCGCTGCCCACGCCGCCGCGATTCGCCTGCGGATCCAGGAGCTGTACACCCAGCTGGGCGTGCGCTTCCCGATCTACCTGATGCTGACCAAGCTCGACCTGGTGCCGGGCTTCATGGAGTTCTTCGACAACCTGAGCAAGGAAGAGCGCGCCCAGGTGTGGGGCATGACCTTTGCCCTCGATGACGGCAAGAACAGCGACAGTCCGCTGGCACACTTGCAAAGCGAATTCGCCGGCCTGGAGCAGCGCCTCAACGAGCGCCTGGTCGAACGCCTGCAACAGGAACGCGACCCGGCGCGGCGCGACCTGATCTATGGCTTCCCGCAGCAGTTCGGCGCCTTGAAGGATTGCCTGCAAAGCTTTCTTGAGGGCGTGTTCAAGCCCAATGCCTTTGAAGAGCGCGTGCTGCTGCGCGGCGTGTACTTCACCAGCGGCACCCAGGAAGGCAGCCCGATCGACCGCCTGATCGGCGCCATGGCCCAGAGCATGAACCTGGACCGCCAGCACCTGGCGCGCCAGAGTGGCACCGGGCGCAGTTACTTCATCGAAAAACTCTTCACCGCCGTGGCCTTCGCCGAGCGCGGGCTGGTGGGGGTGAACCCGAAGGTCGAGCGCCGGCGCAAGTGGATCGCGCGCGGCGTGCTTGCGGCCACCGTGGCGTTGGTGGTGGTGGTCAGCGGCCTGTGGTGGGTGAGCTATCGCGCCAACCAGGCGTATATCGCCCAGGTCGACCAGAAGGTCGCGCCGCTCGGCCAGACAGTGCAGAACCTCAGCCCGGCGCAGCGTGATGTGCTCGCGGTGCTGCCGCTGCTCAACGCGGTTAAAAACCTGGCGGGCGATTCGCCGAGCTGGTCCGAAGGGTTGGGCCTGTATCAGGGCGACATGCTTGAAGCCGAGTCCGCCAGCGTCTATCGCAAGCTGTTGATCGCCGTCTTCGCGCCACGCCTGGTGACGCGCATCGAAGAGCAACTGCATGGCGGCGGCAATTCGGACTTCCTCTACGAAGGGCTCAAGGCTTACCTGATGCTCGCCGACACCGAGCACTATGACCCGGACTTCATCAAGGCCTGGATCGCCCTGGACTGGGATCGCAACCTGCCACGCGACTTGCCGGCCGACCAGCGCCAGGCCTTGACCGGGCACTTGCAGGCGCTGTTCGAACGCCATCCGCCGAGCGCGCGGCTCGACCCGCGCCTGATCGACGACCTGCGTCGCCAGCTGCAGCAACTGCCGGTGGCGCAGCGCGTCTACGACCGGGTCAAGCGTCAGAAGCTGCCCGAAGGCATCCCGGACTTTCGCCTCAACGAAGCCGCTGGGCGTGACGCGGCGCTGGTGTTCAGCCGCAAGAGCGGCAAGCCGCTGGGCGAGCCGTTGAGTGGGTTCTTCACCGCCAAGGGCTATCGCCAGGCGTTCCTGCTGAGCAGCCTGAATCAGACCGGCACCCTGGCCGAGGAGCAATGGGTGCTCGGCCATGAGCAGGCCGACCAGCAAAACGTGGTGAGCCTGGCCGCCGATGTGCGGCGCCTGTATTTCCAGGATTACCAGCGCCAGTGGGATGCCTTGCTCGCCGATATCGACTTTGTGCCGATCACCAGCGTGGCCCAGGCCGCCGACGTGCTGCGGGTGATTTCCGGCCCGACCTCGCCGCTGAAAAAACTGCTGGTGGCGGTGGCCAGGGAAACCGATCTGCAGGCGGAAGAGCGCCAGCTGGCGGCCAAGGGCGTACCGGTGGAAGGCGGCGTCGACAAGCTCAAGGAGCGTCTCGGCAGCCTGCTCGGCCAGGAGCAACCTGTCGCCAATGCACCGCAGGCGGCAGACGATCCGGTGACCGCGCACTTTGCCGAACTCAACAGCATCGTCAGCAAGAACGAAGGCGAGCCGGCAGCTATCGACGGCCTGTTGGCGGACATGAACGCGCTGTATGTGCAGGTCAGCGCCATGGTCGGCGCCAGCGGTGATGCCTTGCTCGGCGAGGCGAAGAACCAGGCAGCGGCGGCAGCCACGCGGGTCAGCCTGAATGCCGAACGCCAACCACCGCTGGTGCAGGGCATGGTCAAGTCGGTGGTCAATTCCACTACCAACAGCATGATGGGCGGCGTGCGCAACCAGCTGAACGCGGCTTGGGTCAGCGAAGTGGTCAACGTGTATCGCCAGTCCCTGGCCGGGCGCTACCCGATGGCGCCGGGCAGCGCGCGGGATGCCACCCTGGATGACTTCGGCCAGTTCTTCGGCGTGGGCGGGGTAATGGACAACTACTTCCGCAAATACCTGCAGCCGTACGTGGACACCTCCGCGCAGACCTGGCGCTGGCAGCCGGGCGCGGCGCAGAAGCTCGGCATTGCGCCGGGCGTGCTGCAGACCTTCCAGCGCGCCGCGACGATTCGCGATGCGTTCTTCCGCGCCGGCGGCACCCAGCCGATCGTGCGGTTCGAACTCAAGCCGGTGTCGATGGACCCGACCATCACTCAGTTCCTGCTTGACCTCGACGGCCAGCAATTGAGTTACGACCATGGCCCGAGCCGGCCGGTGGCGATGCAATGGCCGAACCCCGGCAGCATTGGCGTGGTGCGTATTTCGATCATGCCGCCGTCGGCCAGCGGGCGTTCCGGGGTGACGTTGGACGGGCCGTGGGCATGGTTCCGCCTGCTGGAGCAATCGGACCTGACCGCCGGCAACTCGCCGGATCGCTTCAACCTGCGCCTGCGGGTCGACGGCGCGAGCATTGCCTACGAGCTGCGCGCCAACAGCGCTTTCAACCCGTTCAAGAGCCGTGTGCTCAGTGGCTTCAGCCTGCCGGAGCGGCTATGACGACCCTGGGTTTCTACGGCAAGCTGGCCAGCCGCGGCGACTTTGTCAGCCGCGCCTTGCCGCAGAGTTTTATCGGCCCGTGGGACAGCTGGCTGGCGGCGGGTCTGCTCGCCAGCCAGCACAGCCTCGGCGCCGACTGGCTCAATGTGTACTTGGTCAGCCCGCTGTGGCGCTTTGTACTGGCGCCGGGCGTGTGCGGGCCGGACGCGGCGGCGGGCGTGGTGATGCCGAGCATCGACCGGGTCGGGCGCTATTTCCCGCTGGCGGTGGTGGCCTTGCTGGATCACGACACCAATCCTGCCTCCCTGGTGGGCGGGCCGGACACCTGGTTCGAACACGCTGAAGAGCTGTTGCTCAGCACCCTGGATGCCGGCGCCTCGTTCGAAAGCTTCAATGCTGGCCTCGACAGCCTGGGCGTGCCGGCAAGCACATTGCGCGCGGTGGACAGTCGTTTCGCCGGCCTGCAACGCGTGGCGGCCAGCGAGCCCGAGCAGCGCATGAATGCGCTCGCCGAACAGGCCTGCGACGGTGCGAGCCTGTGGTGGGGCCGTGGTTCGCAGACGATTTCCCCTGGTTTATTGCGGTGTCAGGGCCTGCCTGCCACCGGCGATTTTGCGCAGTTTTTGCTCGGACAAGAAGGTGTGGTGTAGATGGGGTCGACGTACAAATCCGCGAGCAAAAGCCATGTGGGCATGGTCCGCCAGGTCAACGAAGACGCGTGCCTGGACCTGCCGGAGAATCGCCTGTGGGTGGTCGCCGATGGCATGGGCGGGCATGCGGCGGGGGACTACGTCAGCAGCCTGATCGTCGACAGCCTGCGCAGTCTCCCTGTGGGGCGTTCCCTCGACGAATACTCGGCGGCGCTGCGCAATGACCTGATCCGCATCAACGCCGCCGTGCGTGAAGAAACCGCCAACCGTGGCGTGACGATGATGGGCAGCACCGTGGTCGTGCTGGCCGCGCGCGGCTTGCGCGGCGTGTGCCTGTGGGCGGGCGACAGTCGCCTGTACCGCCTGCGCGACGGCGTGCTCGAAGGCATCTCCCGCGACCACAGCTACGTCCAGGACCTGCAAGACAGCGGCCTGCTCAGCGAAGCCGACGCCCGTGTGCACCCGCGCGCCAACATTGTCACCCGCGCGATTGGCGTGGAAGCCCAGTTGGAGCTGGCGGTGATCGACCTGCTGATCGCCCCTGGCGACAGCTACCTGTTGTGCAGCGACGGCCTGAACAAAACCGTCGAAGACCATGAAATCCGCGAAGTGCTCAGCCACGACGCGCCGGATGAAATCGTGCGCAGCCTGGTGCACCTGGGGCTTAACCGCGGTGCGCCGGACAACATCACCGCCATCGTCGTGAAGGTATCGGCATGAACATCCTGATTCCCGGCTATGACATCGAAGGCGAAATCGGCGAAGGCGCCATGGCCAGCGTGTACCTGGCGACCCAGCGTTCGCTGGAGCGCAAGGTCGCGTTGAAGGTGATGGCGGCGGCACTGGCGGCCGACCCGAGCTTCTGCGAACGCTTCCTGCGCGAGGGCAAGACCCTGGCGCGTTTGTCGCACCCGCACACAGTGACCATCCATGACATCGGCAATGTCGGTGAGCTGTATTACATGGCCATGGAATACCTGCCCAACGGCACGCTGAAAGAGCGCATCGCCGCCGGCCTGACGCCGGAGCAGGGCGTGACGCTGATTCGCCAGATCGCCTCGGCACTTGGCTATGCGCATGCCCAGGGCCTGGTGCACCGCGACGTCAAGCCGGCGAACATTCTGTTTCGCGCCGATGGCACGGCGGTACTGTCGGATTTCGGCATCGCCAAGTCCCTGGACGACCGCACCCAGTTCACCCAGGCCGGGTTTGCCGTGGGCACGCCGAGCTACATGAGCCCGGAACAGGCGCGGGGCCAGGAGATCGATGGCCGCGCCGACCTGTATGCGTTGGGCGTGGTGTTGTACGAAATCCTCGTCGGCAAGCTGCCGTACAACGGCACCGATGCGCTGTCCACGGCACTGGCGCACCTGACCGAGCCTTTGCCGGAGCTGCCGGTGCACCACGGGCGTTATCAGGACGTGCTGCGCAAGCTGTTGGCCAAGGACCCGGCGGAGCGTTTCCCGGATGCGGCGGCGTTGCTGGCAGCGCTGGACAACCTGCCAGCGGAGTCGCTGGAAGCCACCCTGGTGCGGCCGTTGCCGATCCCGCTGAGCTTCGATCTGGCGGGCATGACGCCGGTCTCCATCGACATCCCGACCGATAAACCCCAGCCGCAGCCGGTGCGTCAGCCGGTGGTAACGCCGACCCAGCACAACGCCGTGTCCGAGCAGCGCCGTGGGCCGGTATTGGCATTGGCCGCCGTGGCCGTGGCGGTCGCGTTGGCCATTGGTGGCGCGAGCTACTGGTGGCTGAGTGGCAACGATGAGTCCGCCAAGCCGCCGGCTGCCGTGCTGCCCAAGGCGCCGCCGGCAGTGGCGACACCGGCAGTGGCCGAGGTGGACGGCGGTCAGCGCCCGCTGCTGATGGCCGGCAAGAAAACCTTGTTCCAGCGCGTGCTCAGCAAGCCGGGCGCCAAGCTCTCGCATGATGCCGGTGGCGCGCCAGGCGAAGGACTGCCGGCGTTTTCCGTGCTCTACGTTTATCAGCGCAAGGACGTTGATGGCAGCCCGTGGGTCCGCGTCGGCGCCGCCACCGATGGCCGCAGCGATGGCTGGTTGCCGGCCGCGCAAGTCAGTGACTGGAAGCAGAGCCTGGTGCTCAAGTTCACCGAGCGCTCGGGCCGGGCGCCGGTGATGTTCCTGCGCCAGTCCAGCGAAGTCGAGAAACTGCTGGCCGACCCCGCCGCCGCCAAGGGCGTGTTGGCCAAGGCGCAGAAAAACAGCGACGACAACGGCCAGGTGCTGGCTCTTGAACCGACCGCCAGTGCAGTGCCGCAGAACCAGTTCTACCTGCTGCCGATCTTCGATTCCAAAGAGAGTTTCGACGAAAACGGCCAGCCGGTGCAGTTGCTCAACGTGGCCTCCATCGACCCCGGCACCGCCGCTGCCACGCCGGTGCTGAATGCCAACGCGGACGCCTTCCGTACCGCTGTGGTGTTGGTGGTCGATACCACCGTGTCCATGCAGCCCTATATCGACCAGATCCGCGATGTGGTGCACGAGCTGCAAACCCGCATCGCCGAGCGTGGCGAGTTGGACAGTGTCAGCTTCGGCATGGTCGGTTTTCGCAGCAGCATCAAGAAAACCCCGGGCCTGGAATACGTGGCCAAGCCCCTGATCACCCTCGACCAGGGCCGCGACCCGCAGCGTTTTCTCGACATGGCGCGCCAGGTCAAGGCGTCCACCGTGTCCAGCCACTCGTTCAACGAGGACGCGTTCGCCGGCGTGATGCAGGCCGTGGACGGCATGGACTGGTCCGGCTATGGCGGTCGCATCATCCTGCTGGTGACCGATGCCGGCGCGCTGCGCAAGAACGATCCTTTCGCGGCCACCCAGATGAACGAAGCCGAAGTACGCCAGGCCGCGCTGGGCAAGCAGATTAAGATCTACGCGCTGCACCTGCGCACTGACGCCGGCAAGAAAACCCACGCCGGTGCCGAGAGCCAGTACCGTATCCTCACGGCCGACGCCAACCCGCAGATCGCTGATCTGTACACGGCGGTGCCGGGTGGCGATGTGCGCAAGTTAGGTGAGCGAGTCGACGAGATCGGCACGGTGTTCGCCAACCTTGTCCATCAGGTGCGCAGCAATTCGCCGCAGCCGGTGCCGCAGTTGAGCAGTGCACCGAGTCTGGCGGACAAATCGGCGGCGGTCGGCTACGCGATGCACATGGATTTCCTCGGGCGCAAAACCGCGAGCCAGGCGCCGCAGCTGGTCAGCGCCTGGACCGCCGACCGCGACCTGACCAACCCGGCGCTGCCGGCGTTCCAGGTGTGTGTGATGCTGACCAAATTGCAGCTCAATGACCTGCAGCAGTCGCTGAAACTGATTGTCGACGCGGCGCGCAAGACCCAGACCTCGCCCAAGGATTTTTTCCAGGAAATTGCCAGCGCCTCGGCTTATATGAGCCGCGACCCGCAAGCCCTGCGCAAGGGCGGCAACCTGGCCGACGGCGGCATTCTCGGCGAATACCTGGAAGGCCTGCCGTACCGCAGCAAGTCGCTGAACATGACCCAGGACTTGTGGTTGTCGTTGAGCGTGGCCGAGCAGGAAGACTTTATCGACGAGCTGGACTCGAAAATCCGTCTCTACGAAACCTTCCACAATGACGTGGCCAACTGGGTCCGTTTCGGCGATGCCGAGCCGGGCGATGCGTTGTACCGCGTGCCGCTGTCGACGCTGCCTTGATGCTGAACATGAGCGCGGTGCACAAGAGCCGGGGTGTCGGTAGCCAGCGTTACAGCCTGGTGATTCCGGCGCTGGCGCTGCGTGCCGGTGAACAAGTGGCAATCGTCGGTCCGAGCGGCTGTGGCAAAAGCACCTTGCTTGATTTGCTCGCGCTGGTATTGGCGCCGGATCAAGTCGGTCAGTTTGACTTCCATCAGCAGGATATCGCCGCGTTGTGGCGCGCCGATCAGCAATCCACCCTGGCCGAGTTGCGCAGCAGGCACCTGGGTTACGTGCTGCAAACGGGCGGGCTGCTGGGGTTTCTGGATGTGCGCAGCAATATCGCGCTGTCGCGGCAACTGCTGGGCCTGAAGGATGACGGCAGCGTGGCGCGCCTGGCCGCGCAGTTGGAAATCAGTGATCAGTTGATGAAGAAGCCGGCAGCGCTGTCGGTGGGGCAACGCCAGCGTGTGAGCTGCGCCCGCGCGCTGGCCCATGCGCCGCAGCTGGTGCTGGCGGACGAGCCGACTGCCTCGCTTGACCCGCTGAACGCCGAGCGCGTGATGCACGCGCTGCTGGCCCAGGCTCGCGAGCATCGCGCCGCCTGCGTGATTGCCACCCATGACGAGGCCCTGGCGCGTGCCAGCGGCTTGCAGGTGCGGCGCATCAGTTGTCGTCGTGACACCGACGGTGGTGTCACCGCGACACTCGGGGAGGCGAGCTGATGCGCATCCCTCTGGTGGCCTCCCTGGCTTGGCAGGATTATCGCAACGACGCGTGGCTGTCGGCCTGCTCGGTGCTGGCACTGGTCGCCGTGATCGCGCCGTTGCTGGTGTTATTCGGCCTGAAATTTGGACTGGTTAGCAGTTTGACCGAACGTTTGGAGACCGACCCCGCGACCCGTGAAATTATTCCGTTGGGCGGTGGTCGATTCAGCAGCGCATTTGTCGAGCAACTGGGCCAGCGCCCGGATGTGGCGTTTGCACTGCCACGTACACGGCAGATTGCAGCCACCGCGCAAGTGGGCACGCTGACCCTGGAAATGCTGCCGACAGCGTCGGGCGATCCGTTGCTGGCGGGCGTGCCGATGCCGCGCGGGCTGGACCAGATCGTGCTGAGCCACACCGCCGCCGAAAAGCTCGCGGCGCGGCCAGGCGATTGGCTGGAAACCAGCTTTGCACGGCAAGTGGCGGGGCGCGTCGAGGCCCGGCGCACACGTCTGCAGGTGCTGGCGGTAGTGCCGCTGGAAGCCTTTGCGCGCGACGGGTTGTTTGCTGATTTGAGTTTGCTGGAAGCGGCCGAGGATTACCGCGATGGCCGCGCCGTACCGGCATTGGGTTGGGACGGTGAAGCCGTGGGCGTGAGCGAGCAGCGCGTGTACCCGGCGTTTCGCTTGTATGCGCGCAGCCTGGTCGACGTGGAGGCGCTGCGGGTGTATTTCGCCGGGCAGAACCTGCTGGTGTCGACCCAGGCGCACACCATCGCCCAGGTGCAGTCGTTGAGCCGCAACCTGTCGATTGTGTTCTGGATCATCGCCGGGTTGGCGTTGGCGGGGGCGTTCGCGGCGATCTTCGCCGGGGCGTTGGCTGCGGTGGCGCGCAAGCGTCGGGAATTGTCGGTGTTGCGCCTGCTGGGCTTTTCCACCGGCGCGCTGTTGCTGTTTGTGGTGATGCAGGCGCTGTACAGCGCAGGTTTCGCCGCCGTGCTGAGTGCCGGGCTGTATGCACTGGCCGAGGCGGGGTTGAATCAATTATTCGTGCAGGTGCCGGGCGAACACGCCAGCCACCTGCTGGCGCGTCATTACGCCCTGGCCCTGGTTGCAGTCCTTGGCGTCAGCGCCGTGGCGGCGGCCTGTGGCGGTTGGCGAGTGGCGCGTATCCAGGCTTCTGAAGGAATCAGAGATGTATAAGTTACTGGGCGCCTGTGTGGCGCTGAGCCTGGCCTCGATGGCCTGGGCCGATGAGGCAAGCGACAAGCTCGACAACCCCAAACCGTTGCCCGGCGACGTCAGCCTGCCGCTGCCGTGCGAAGGCAATATGCTGTTTCGCTACGCCTACGTCCTGGCCCAGGGCACCCTGGACGATCGCGAGATCAGCCTCGGCTATCCCTTTGCCGAAGGTGAGGCCGGCTACCAGCAGTCGTTTATTTCCGGTTACCGCCGCGACTTCATCAACGGCCAGTTCACCCTCAAGGACCTGCCGAAAGAGTGGAACAAAGTCATCGCGCCACTGATGCCGAAGACCGACGCCAAGACCCCGCTCAAGCCCATGCTCTACTTCATCGGCAAGTACGAAGTGACTGCCCGCCAGTACGCCCAGGTGATGTCCCAGGCGCAGTCGCTGGCCAGCGGCGAGCCGGCGCCGGCCTGCGATGTTCCCAGCGGCATGGCCGGGCGTTTGCCCAAGGTCAAGCTCTCGCGCTTTGAGGCCGAGCGCTTCTCGGCGGTGTACAGCGCCTGGTTGATGAAATACCACCGTGACTTGCTGCCGGTCAGCGGGCGCGGTTCGTCGGCGGATGACGGCGGCCTGGGGTTTGTGCGCCTGCCCACCGAAGTGGAATGGGAATTCGCCGCGCGCGGCGGCCACGCGGTGAGCCGCCAGGACCTGGAAGGGCGCCTGTTCCCGCGCCGCACTGACGGCAGTGACAGCGACGGCCCGCTAGGTGATTACGCAGTCTTCAACCAGGTCGCCGGTGGCACCGGGCAGGCGGCGCGGTTGATGCCCATCGGCACCAAATTGCCCAACCCGATCGGTATGTTCGATGTGATCGGCAACGCCGCGGAAATGGTCCAGGAGTCCTTCCAGCTGGTGCACGCCGGGCGTCGCCAGGGCACCTACGGCGGCTTTGTGGTCAAGGGCGGCAACTACCTGGAAGGTGAGGGCACGCTGTTCACCGGCATGCGTCGCGAATACCCGCTGTTCGCTGCCGATGGCACCGAGCAGAGCAACGAAACCACCGGCTTCCGCGTGGCGATGGGGGCCTTGTCGGCACCGCGCTCGCGCTACAAGGAACTGTTCGCGCAGTGGCAGAAAGAAGGTCGCCTGGCCGCGCTGACCGACGCCATCGACGATGCCCAGGACCCGACCAAGCGCCTGGACAGCATCATCGCCGCCAGCGCCGACCCCAAGCTGCAGGCCGAGCTGGGATTGGTCAACGAAGAGCTCAAGCGCAATGTCTCGCTGATCGCCCAGCAACGCGAAGAGGCAGCGGGCAACCTGATCCAGTCGGCCGCGTTGGTGGCCGAGACCATCAGTAACTACAACATCCGCCTGGCCAACCTGCAGAAGAGTCGCCAGCAGGCCCTGGACAACAAGGACGAGGCCAGCGCGCAGCTGTTCGCCACCGCCATCGACAACGGACGCAGCGCCCTCGACGGCGCGGTGGCGATCTACATCGACAACCTGGCCACCGGCACGCGCTACACCGATGCGGTGATCCAGGCACAGTTTCAACGAATCAAGGAAGAGTTGGATCGCAAACCCGTGCTCGGCAAGAGCCTGGTGACGCGCGCAACACTGTTCGTCCGCCATGTCGGCAACTACCGCAAGCAACAGCGGGCCGACCCGGCGACGATCTTGAAGGAATTGCTCGCAGCGAGCGGTCAGCGGTCTTGATCGTTGGCTGTATGGCGAGCTTGGAAGGGACTCAGGCGGCGGTGGGCCGTGCTGGGCAAGTCAAACTTAAAAGAGAACACATCTATGCTTTTTTCCCGTAAGGCGGTTTCCAAGCGTCACTTGCTGCTGATCGCGGCCGGTTTCAGCACCGTGCTGACTGGCTGCGCCACGTCGCCGGCGTCCAAGGTCGCGTCGAGCACCAAGGTCGAGTACTACCCCAACTGCTACGAGCCGGTGCAGCACCTGCGCGCCACCGATTCGGACATGACCAAGTCGGTCGTCACCGGTGCCGCCCTCGGCGCGGCCGGCGGTGCACTGCTTGGCGCCTTGACCGGCGACTCCGACAAGCGCGGCCGCAACGCGGCGATCGGCGCAGCGGGCGGCGCCCTGGCCGGCGGCGCGGCGGGTTACTACACCGAGCGTCAGAAACAGATCACCGATGACAACCAGCGCATCGCGTCGTACTCCACCGACTTCAACAAAAGCGCCTCCGACATCGACCGCAGCACCGCCTACGCCAAGGCGTCCCAGCAGTGCTACCAGAGCGCGTTCACCAAGCTGGTGGCCGACCGCAAGGCCAAGACCGTCAACGACACCGAAGGCCGCAAGCGCCTGGCAGAAATCGTCGCGGGCCTGAAGGAGTCCAATGACCTGATCGTCGCGGTCAACGGCAAAGCCAGCGAAGACCTGAACAACTACACCCAGGCCTACGAGCAAGACCTGCAGCAGGTAGGCGTGCAGCGCGCCGACGTGGTCACCGTGGCCACCGCCGACACCACGCCGCCCGTGGCCCCGGCCAAAGGCAAGAAAGCCGTGAAGCCAGCGAAGAAGCCTGCGCTGCCAGTGGTGCCTAAAGAAGCGGTAACCACCGAGAAGAGCATCCAGACCGTGCAGGCCAAGCAAGCTGAAAGCAAGCAGGTCGCCAGCGCCGGCAAGGCGCAGATCGAAGGCACCTGCCGCGATCCAAACCTGGCCGACTGGGCGCCGGTGCCTTGCCCTAACGTTTAAGCAACATGTTGCTATAAGCGTTAAACGCCAGCCGATCTCCGTCTAAAGCGCGAGATCGGTGGCGTTCCTCGATCAAATCGTTACACTGCTGCGGCCACTCAATAATTACACCGAGGCCGTGTGCATGAAATTTCGTCTTCTGCTGTGGGTGCTGGGCCTGCTGATGGGCAAAGCCAGCCGCACCAATCCTGCCTTCCAGCAACAGCTGGGTGACAAAGACCTGGCGTTCCAGTTGCAGACACTGGACGGCAAGGTTGCCCGTCACTTCGTCGTCAAAGACCAGCGCATTACCAGCCACTCGGGTGTTCACCCGACGCCGGCGTTTGCCATCGCGTTCAAGAATGCCGCCTATGGCTTCGCCACGATGCAGGCGAAGAACAAGCAACTGGCGTTCATGACGGGGATTCAGGACAAGTCGATCCAGATCAAGGGCAACCCGGCGCTGGTGATCTGGTTCCAGGGGCTGACCAAGTATTTGAAGCCGAAGAAAAAGAAGAAAACCTGAAGCGACCTTTTTGGCAGGCGATCCTTTTTGTGGCGAGCGGGCTTGCCCCGCGTTGGGCTGCGCAGCAGCCCCCTGTTCAGGCCACCGCGTCATTTCATCAAGAGTGGGACGTCAGGTTTTAGGCCCGCTTCGCGGCCCGACGCGGGACAAGCCCGCTCGCCACAATTGCGCTTGAGGGTTAGGCCTGGCTGAACTGCGAAGCCAGCTCACGCAACAGCACCTCGGCATCCAGTACCTTGCCTACAACTTCTTCAGCCTTGTCGCGCGTCAGTCCCAGGCGCTCAAGCAGCGCGTCCGGAATCGCCTCGTCCGGCCCGGAGCCGATCCCACGGCTACGCAGCAGGCGCACGGCCAGGCACACCAGGTTCGGGTACTCGGCGTATTGGCCGTCGTAGGTCGGGTCGTGCTGGAAGCGCAGGGCGGTGGACAGTTCGTCCGGCATGTCCCAGTAGCGCATCAACCAGGCGCCGATCTGCTCGCGGCTGATGCCCAGCAAGTGCTGTTCGACATAGCTGTGGCACAGGTGCGGGTTGACCTCCAGGTGCCGGCAGATCAGCGAAAAGTGCGGCGGGAACACGTGGGCCAGCAACAGGTAGCCGAAGTTGTGCAGCAAGCCGGCCAGGTAGGTCAGGCCCGCTTCCGGGCGCTGGGCGCGCGGCATGGCGCGGGTCAGGCCTTCGATCACGGCGGCGGTGTAGATCGACTGGTGCCAGTACGGCGTCGACTGATGCGGGTGGTCCTTGGGCAGGCTCAGGGTCTTGCCCAGGGCCAGGCCCAGCGCGAGGTTGATCACCAGGTCAAAGCCCAGCACGCGCACGATGGCGTCTTCCACCGAACGGATCTTGCCCGGCGACGCGTAATACGGCGATGCGGCCCAGCTCACTACCTGCGCGGCCAAGGCCGGGTCGGTCTCCACCACACCGGTGATGTCGTCGATGGTGGCGTTGGGGTCGACCCGCAGCTTGATGATTTTCTGCGCGGTATCGGCCAGCGGTGGAATCTCGATGGTCGCTTCCAGGCGCTGCTGGATCCGGCGGGCAGTGAACGCCTGCATCGCCTGGGTGATTTCCTCGCGGTCATCATTGGGGCGATCGAGGTTGGGGCGAATATTACTCAGCGGCTCGCCGAAGTGGCCGGCGCTGGCCTTGGTGAGCATCGTCTTGAATGCGTCGCTGGTGATTTCCAGCAGCAGCCCGGCTTCGCCCGAATGCACCAGCAGACTCGGCTCGTCGAGCAGGCTGCCTTCATACAGGCACGGCGAACTGGTGAGTGGCGGCAGGCCCGGCAGCAGGCTCAGGTCATGCTTGCCCAGCATGCGTTCAACGCGGTCCGGCGACACGGCGGTGAGGCGGCGCCCGGTGAGTTCGGCGAGGCGGTTGAGATCGAGCAACTGGTTCTGCGGGAACAGCACCATCAGTGCGCCCACCGCATCTTCCAGCAGCACGGCCTGGACCTTTCGCGCAGGATTCAGGCCCGGTTGGTCGGCAACTTCCGTGTAGCTGACGGCGAGCTTAGCGAGCAGAGCCCGAATGACCGGCGGGGCGGTCAGTGGGGCTGTGGCGAGGGCAACTTCTGACATGGCCTGATCCAATTTCCTACAGTCACCGAAGTATAACCAGCTTGATACATATGTTGGTCGACTAACTGCGGTTTGTGACGCGGTTAGCGAAGGGGCCGGGCGTTCTGGCGCTATCGCCGGCGGGGAGGGTCAGACCTGGCCGTATTGTTGGCCGTGGCGCAACCAGCGATCCAGCAGCGGGCTGACGTGGTCCGGCCAGCGCTCGAGCAGCGCCTGCGCGGCATCGCGTACGGCGGGCAGCAGATCGGCGTCGCGCATCAGGTCGGCGACCTTGAATTGCAGCAGGCCGGTCTGGCGCGTGCCGAGCATTTCGCCGGGGCCGCGCAGTTCGAGGTCTTTCTCGGCGATGACAAAACCGTCGTTGGTTTCACGCATGATGCCCAGGCGCTGACGGCCGATCTGCGACAGCGGTGGGTGGTAGAGCAGCACGCAGTGGCTGGCCGCGCTGCCCCGGCCGACGCGGCCGCGCAATTGGTGCAGCTGCGCCAGGCCCAGGCGTTCGGGGTTTTCGATGATCATCAGGCTGGCATTGGGCACGTCCACGCCGACTTCAATGACGGTCGTGGCGACCAACAGTTGCAGGTTGCCCGCCTTGAACTCGGCCATCACCGCGGCCTTTTCCACGGGTTTCATGCGGCCGTGGATCAGCCCGACCTTGAGTTCGCCCAAGGCGCTGGTGAGGTCTTCATAGGTGGTTTCGGCGGCCTGGCAGGTCAGCTCCTCGGACTCCTCGATCAGCGTGCACACCCAATAGGCCTGGCGGCCCTCGGCGCAGGCTCCGCGCACGCGCTCGATGACTTCGACGCGGCGGGTGTCGGTGACCAGCACGGTGTTGACCGGGGTACGGCCGGGGGGCAGTTCGTCGAGGATCGACGTGTCGAGGTCGGCGTAAGCGCTCATGGCCAGGGTGCGCGGGATCGGTGTGGCGGTCATGATCAACTGGTGCGGGCTCATGCGTCCGCCCACGCCTTTCTGGCGCAGCGCCAGGCGTTGTTGCACGCCAAAGCGGTGCTGTTCGTCGATGATCACCAAGGCCAGGTTCTGGAATTGCACTTCGTCCTGGAACAGCGCGTGCGTGCCCACCACCATGGGCGCGCCGCCGGCGATTTGCTCCAGCGCTGCTGCGCGGTTCTTGCCCTTGAGCTTGCCAGCCAGCCAGGCCACTTCCAGGCCCAGCGGTTCGAGCCAGCGCTTGAACGTGATGAAGTGCTGCTCGGCGAGAATCTCGGTGGGCGCCATCAGCGCCACTTGGTAGCCGGCCTCCAGGGCTTGCAGGGCCGCGAGGGCCGCGACCACGGTCTTGCCTGCGCCCACGTCGCCCTGGATCAGGCGCAGCATGGGTTCTTTCTGGCTCAGGTCGTAGGCGATTTCATTGCCGACGCGCTGCTGGGCACCGGTCGGCGCAAAACCGAGGTTGGCCAGGTATTGCGCAGGCAGGCGCGTGGCCTTGGGCATGGCCGGCGCGCGCAACGAACGCATGCTTTCGCGCAGGCGCTGCTGGGACAGTTGGTGGGTCAGCAATTCTTCGAAGGCCAGGCGGTGCTGGGCCCAATGATGACCGAGGGCCAACTCGTCGACGTCGGCGTCAGCCGGCGGGTGATGCAGGTAGCGAATCGCATCGTCCAGCGGCGCCAGTTGGTAGTCGCGGGCCAGCTCCAGGGGCAGCCAGTCGGGCAGGCTCTTGGGGCCGAGCAGGGTCAGGGTTTGCATGCACAGCTGGCGCAGGCGCTGTTGGGTCAGGCCTTCGGTCAGCGGGTAGATCGGGGTGAGCGTGGTGTCCACCGGCGGCGGCTCGTCGCCGGTGATGGCGCGGTATTCCGGGTGGTAGATCTCCAGGCCGGACGCGCCGGGGCGAGCTTCACCGTAGCAGCGCACGCGGGTGCCGCGCTTGAGGCCTTCTTTCTGGGCGTTGCTGAAATGGTAGAAGCGCAGGCTCAAGCCGCCGGTGCCGTCCTGCAGGCGCACGACCAAGCTGCGGCGCTTGCCCATCACCACGTCGGCGCCGCTGACGGTACCCTCGACCACTGCATCCTGCCCTGGGCGCAAATGGCCAATCGGCACCACGCGGGTACGATCCTGGTAACGCAGGGGCAGGTGGAACAGCACGTCCTGGAGGTTTTCCAGGCCGACTTTGGCCAGCTTTTCAGCCATGGCCTCACCGACACCCTTGAGTGCCGTCACCGACACCTGCGACAGCTCAGTCATACCGTTAATCAGCTCGCAGCAGGCGGCTTGGCCACCGAGCACAGGCGGATCGAGTCCGCGAGGATCTCAATGGCCTTGGGCCGTGGGAAGCTCGCGCGCCAGGCGATCGCCACGGTACGAAACGGCACCGGTGGCGTCAGTGGGCGTACTTCGATCACGCCGGGGGCGTAGTGATGGCTGTCCACCGCCGACAGCGGCAGGATCGAAATGCCCAGGCCGGAGGCGACCATGTGGCGGATGGTTTCCAGGGAGCTGGATTCCACAGTGGTGTGCTTGGCGCCGTCGTTGCCTTTGGTCAGGGTTGGGCAGGCTTCCAGGACCTGGTCGCGGAAGCAGTGACCTTCGCCGAGCAGCAGCAGGCTCTTGTCGTTGAGCAGGCCGGCGTCGATGGTGTCTTTTTTCGTCCACGGGTGGGAGGCCGGCATCAGCACGTAGAACGGCTCGTCGTAGAGCGGCAGGGTCAACACATCCGCTTCATTGAACGGCAGGGCGATGATGATCGCGTCCAGTTCGCCGTTGCGCAGCTTGTCGCGCAGGATGTGGGTGAAGTTTTCTTCGATATACAGCGGCATCTGCGGCGCGACGCGATGCAGTTGCGGGATCAGGTGCGGGAACAGGTACGGGCCGACCGTGTAGATGGCGCCGACTTTCAGCGGTGCGGTCAGCTGGTTCTTGCCGGCCTGGGCCAGCTCGCGAATGCTTTGCGCTTGCTCCAGCACCTTCTGGGCCTGGGCCACGATGCCTTCGCCCACCGGGGTGAGGCGCACGGCGCTCTTGCTGCGCTCGAAAATCAGCACACCGAGTTCGTCTTCAAGCTTTTTCACGCCCACCGACAGCGTCGGCTGGCTGACGTGGCAACGCTCGGCCGCATGGCCGAAGTGCTGCTCTTGGGCGAGGGTAACGATGTAGCGTAATTCTGTAAGAGTCATAGCGGGCGTCCATGAGGTTGCGAGCCAAGCATACCGGCTGCAATCGATAGACGCACGTTATCAGAACTTTGGTGGGGATTGAGCGGGGAGTGTGGCGGATTTTGCTGAAGCGACAAAAACAATCTGGGCTTGCCTGCGATGCACACACCTCGGTCTATCCGTTGCACCGAGGTGATGCTATCGCAGGCAAGCCAGCGCCCACACAAGTTGACTCCCGCAATCCTTAGCGGCGGCGTTTCTCGATGTTGTACACGAACGGTGCAACGATCTCGATGCTGCCGCCCTTGAGCATGTCGGCCGGAGGCTTGGGCAGCGGCTGGGCACGACGGATCATGTCCAGGGTGGCGCGGTCCAGGTCGGCGTTGCCGGAGCGGCCCACCAACTCGTAGGACAGCACATTGCCGTCGGCGTCGACCACAAAGCGCAAGCGGTTCAGGCCTTCCTTGCCACGCGCCTGGGCACCTGGCGGGTACTTCTTGTACTTCTGCAAGTGAGCCAGCAGGGTGCCTTCCCAGGACGCCTTGGCCGCGACTTGCTGCGGCGACGGGCCTGGAACCGGCTGGGCCGATTTTTCAGCCGGTGCGTTGGTCGGCGGAGCGTCGCTCGGCGGCTCTTCGGAAGGTTTCTCCTTGGGCGGCTCGGGCTTTTTCTCCACCGGCTTGGGCGGTTGTGGCTTGGGCTTGGGCTTGACCGGCTTGGGCACCTGGATCGTCGGCTTGGGTGCCTCGGCCAGTTTCGGCAGCGGCAGCTCTTCCACCGGCGCCGGTGGTTGTGGCGGCGTTACGACTTTGGGCGGAGCCGGCGGCGGCGGTGCAGGCATGGGTGCCAGGTCGATGACCATGGCGGCCGGTGGCAGCTGCACCGTATGCGGCGCCGACCAGTGGAGCGCGATGGCAATCGCGACGGCATGCACGCCCAGCACGACGGCGAGGCTGGTGCCATAACGCGTCAGTTTGTGGCGCGTCGTGATCATTTTTTGGCTGCCGTCTCGAGTCCGACCAGGCCCACTTTGAGGTAGCCGGCTGCCCGCAGGGCATCCATCACGCTCATCAGGTCGCCGTAGTCCACGCCCTTGTCAGCCTGGAAGAAGATCGTCGTGTCTTTCTTGCCTTGGGTCTTGGCGTCGAGCACCGGCCCCAGGGTTTCAGCCTTGACTTCTTCTTCGCCCAGGAACAGGCGTTGGTCCGCCTTGACGCTGAGGAAGATCGGTTTCTCTGGCCGCGGCGCCGGCTTGGCGCTGGAGGCGGGCAGGTCAACCTTGATGTCCACGGTGGCCAACGGTGCCGCCACCATGAAGATGATCAGCAGCACCAGCATCACGTCGATAAATGGCGTGACGTTGATTTCGTGGTTCTCGACGAGTTCGTCGTCGCCTTGATTCAAATGCAGGCCCATGGCCGATTACCCCACTTTCACCATGTGCGGTTGCGAGCTGCGCTCGGTAGGCAGGTGATCGAGGTCGCGGCTGACCAGCAGCAGGACTTCTGCCGACGCGTCCGAGACCTGGGCCTTGTAGCCGGCGATCGAACGGGCGAAGACGTTGTAGATCACCACCGCAGGAATTGCCGCAACCAGGCCCAGGGCGGTTGCCAGCAGGGCTTCGGCGATGCCCGGGGCAACGACGGCGAGGTTGGTGGTCTGGGTTTTGGCGATGCCGATGAAGCTGTTCATGATGCCCCATACGGTACCGAACAGGCCGACGAAAGGCGCGGTGGAACCGATGGTCGCCAGCACGCCGGTGCCGCTGCTCATGTTACGACCGCAGGCGGCTACCAGGCGCTCCAGGCGGAAGGCCACGCGTTCCTTGATACCTTCTTTTTCGCGGGTGTTGGCCGATAGGCGCATTTCTTCCAGCGCGTCGTGCACCAGGGTGTTGGCCAGGGTGCCCTTCTTGGTTGCCGTCTCGCTGGCTTCCTTGAGGGTGGTGGCTTTTTTCAGGTGGACGATCTCGGTGCGCAGGCGACGCTTGGCGCCCAGCAGCTCGAAGCCCTTGGCGATCCAGATGGTCCAGGTGATGATCGAGGCGATGGCCAGGCCGATCATCACGGCTTTCACCACCACGTCAGCGTTCTGGTACATGCCCCACGGCGACAAGTCGTGGGCCATGCCCAGGGTGTTGTCTTCTTCCAGGACCACACCGGTATCGTCAGCGGGAGCGGCTGGGTCTGCAGCCTGGGCCGGGTCGGTGGCGGCTGGCGCAGCGGCTGGAGCAGCCGTGCTGTGCTCGGCTGCCGGGGTCGTGGCGGGTGCGGTGGCGTCAGCGAATGCGGCGGTCGGTGCCAGCAGTACGCTGAACAGCAGCGCAGCAATCGCGCGCCAGGCGCGGGATGGGCTGTGAAGCTTGGTTGGCGAAGCGGGGTTTGTATTACGTGTCATGCTGGCCGGACCTGAGTAAAGAAAATGAGTTGAGCGTCCTTCCAGGCCTGGGGGCCGAGGACAAATGGGCGGTTATTATTGCAAGTAATTCTTGTTAACAGAAGTAATACAGTTACTTTATTTGTCCTTTTTGTGGCCGCCTGTCATGTGTGAAGGCTAACCTAGACCTTTCTGTACGGAGTTTTCTGATGTCTGCGCCTTCTGTTGTGATTGCCGGTTGTGGCGATGTGGGTAGTCGGCTTGCTAGCCAATTGGTTGCCTCGGAATGGGAGGTTTATGGCCTGCGACGTGATATTTCACGCCTGCCCGACGGGGTGATCGGCATCGCCGGCGACCTGTTCAAAAAGGATTGCCCTGACACCTGGCCGATCGGCGGGGTGGATTACCTGGTGTATTGCGCCGCCGCAACGGATCACGATGAGGCCGGCTATCGCGCAGCCTACGTACAAGGTTTGCAGCACGTGCTGGAGTGGCTGGGCGACTACGGCCAGGTGCCGAAACACCTGCTGTTTGTATCCAGCAGCAGCGTCTACGGGCAGCAGAACGGCGAGTGGGTCGACGAAACATCCGAGACCCAGGCGAAGGGATATTCCGGCCAGGTAATGCTGGAGGCCGAGCAAGTCGCGCTCAACAGCGGTATCCCCGCCAGCATCGTACGCCTGACCGGCATCTACGGCCCGGGCCGTGAGTGGCTGTTGAGCCAGGTCCGGCAGGGTTACCGCGTGGCGATCGACCCGCCTTTATATGGCAACCGGATTCACGCGGACGATGCCGCGGGCCTGTTGGCTTTTTTGCTGCGGCACGTGGAGCAGGGCGGTTCGCTGGACAAGGTCTACATCGGCGTCGACGACGCGCCTGCGCCATTGGCGGAAGTGGTGGGCTGGTTGCGTGAATACCTGGGCGTGACCGAGTGGGCCGCCGACGCCAGTGTGCGTCGTGCCGGCAGCAAGCAGTGCAGCAATGCCCGCGCCAAGGCGCTGGGCTGGAAGCCGACCTACGCAACCTATCGAGAAGGCTACGCGTCGATTCTCAAAGGCTGAAACACGGCCAGAGAATGTGGGAGCTGGCTTGCCTGCGATGACGGTGGCACATCCAGCAAATAGGGTGACTGGTAAACCGCTATCGCAGGCAAGCCAGCTCCCACATTGGGGTCGCGGTGCTCCAGCCAATGCGCTGGGCTGGAAGCCGACTTATCCGACTTACCGAGAAGGCTACGCGTCGATTCTCAAAGGCTGAGCACGGCCAGCTCCCACATTGAGGTCGCAGCGCCCCAGCCAATGCACTGGGCTGGAAGCCAAAGTTCCCAACTATCGAGAAGGCCGCGCGGCGATCCTCGAGGATTGAAACGCGGTGAAAATGTGGGAGCGGGCTTGCTCGCGAATGCGCAGTATCAGTCACTGAATATGTTTCTGATGCACCGCTTTCGCGAGCAAGCCTCGCTCCTAGATTCAGTTCAGCGCTCGGCCGCTTATTGCTTTTCCAGCAACCACTGGCGAGGGCCTGGGGTGAACGAGGGCACTTCGTCTGTCTGGGCAGTGTTGATGGCCTGGAAGATTTCCAGCTGCTTGCCCTTGCGCACGAAGATCCACGGGTTGCCCTGGCCGTTGAGCTGCAGCCAGATACTGTCGTAGCCGCCGCTCATGGAGGCGCAATCGCCCGCCAGGCACAGTGAGTACTGATCCACATTGGGCAGGCCCGCGACCTTGCCGTTGGCCTGGAACTGCACGATGGCGCCGTTGCCGAAGCCGTCCGTGATCTTCCAGTCGCCGCCCATGTAGGCCGCGTACAGTGCCCGCTCGAAGTTGGCGCCCAGGGGCGCACCCTCCGGGGCCGGGTCTTTGGCGCGGGCGAACAGTTGCTCGGGCTCGTTATCGTTGGCCACCTGCAGCAATTGCTTGCCTTTGCGCTTGAGCTCGGTCGCGGAGCTGCCGTAGAAGTCCACGCTCCAGGCACCGGATTTTTCGCCGAGCAACTTGCCTTCGGCGACTTCGAAACCGTTGTAGTAGCGCGCCTGCGAAGCCTTGGTGTTGATTTCCCACTCAAGGTTCGGGCCGTAGCTTTGCAGCGCTTCACGCAAAGGGCCGCCCTTGGACGCCGCGTCGATGGCAGCCTGGTTGATCCAGGTACCGCTCACATCCACATCGGCAGGGTTGCTGGCGCAGCCGCCGAGCAACAGGGCCAGCGTTGATAGGGCTACAAGCGCTTTGCGCATCATGAAATCCTTCTGAAACGAAGTCGGCGCAGCTGGGGAAGCTGCGCCGGGTGTTTTACTCGATGACCAGGATCGCGTCCATCTCAACCTGCGCACCCTTTGGCAGGGCGGCAACGCCAATGGCGGCGCGGGCTGGGTACGGCTGTTCGAAGTACTTGCCCATGATCTCGTTGACCTTGGCGAAGTGGCTCAGGTCGGTGAGGAAGATGTTCAGCTTGACGATGTCCTTGAACGAACCGCCAGCCGCTTCGGCCACCGACTTGAGGTTTTCGAAGACCTGTACAGTCTGTGCTTCGAAGCCTTCAACCAGTTCCATGGTCTTTGGGTCCAGCGGGATCTGGCCGGACATGTAGACGGTGTTGCCCGCCTTGATGGCCTGGGAGTAGGTGCCGATGGCGGCCGGGGCCTTGTCGCTGGTGATAACGGTCTTGGTCATGAGTGACTCCTTGTAAGAGGTGGGTTATGCACGCATACGGGTGATGCGGATCACACCGGTCAAGGCGCGCAGTTTCTTGATCACGCGGGCCAGGTGCACGCGGTCGTGCACGCTGACCACCAGTTGGACCACGCTGATGCGACCATCACGCTCGTCCATGCTGATTTTCTCGATATTGCCGTCGGCCGCGTTGACGCTGCTGGCCAGCAGGGCGATCAGGCCACGCTGGTGCTCCAGCTCTACCCGCAGCTCGACATTGAATTCGCCGGTGACATCCTTGGCCCAAGAGAGCTGGATGCATTTTTCCGGGTTGTGGCGGATTTCGCTGATATTGCGGCAGTTGTCCAGGTGCACCACCATGCCTTTGCCCGCCGACAGGTGGCCGACAATCGGGTCGCCCGGGATCGGCGTACAGCACTTGGCGTAGCTGAGCACCAGGCCCTCGGTGCCACGAATCGCCAGTGGGCCTTCCGGGCTCGGTAGCTGTTCGCCTTCGCCGAGCAGGCGGCGGGCGACCACGTAGGCCATGCGGTTACCCAGGCCGATATCTTCCAGCAGGTCTTCGATGGTTTCCTGGCGATACTCATGCAGCATCGCTTGCACGCGTTCTGCAGGAATCTTGTCCAGGGCGCTGTCGAAACCGTTGAGCACTTTGTTCAGCAGGCGTTCGCCGAGGCTGATGGATTCGGAACGGCGTTGCAGTTTCAGGGCGTGGCGAATATGCGTACGCGCCTTGCCGGTGACCACGAAGTTGAGCCAGGCCGGGTTCGGGCGAGCGCCTGGAGCGCTGACGATCTCGACCGTGGAGCCGCTTTGCAGCGGTTCGGACAGCGGCGCGAGACGACGATTGATCCGACAGGCAATGCAGCTGTTGCCCACGTCGGTATGCACCGCGTAGGCAAAGTCGACAGCCGTGGAGCCTTTGGGCAGCTCCATGATCCGGCCTTTTGGCGTGAACACGTAGACCTCGTCCGGGAACAGGTCGATCTTCACGCTTTCGATGAATTCCAGGGAGTTGCCAGCACGTTGCTGCATCTCCAGCACGCCCTTGACCCACTGGCGGGCGCGGGCATGCGTGCCTTTTGGCTGCTCGTCGCCGGTGGACTTGTACAGCCAATGGGCGGCAATACCGTTGTTGGCCATCTCTTCCATTTCGCGGGTGCGGATCTGGATCTCGATCGGCACCCCGTGCATACCGAACAGCGTGGTATGCAGCGACTGGTAGCCGTTGGCCTTGGGAATCGCGATGTAGTCCTTGAAGCGTCCCGGCAGGGGTTTGTACAAATTGTGTACAGCGCCGAGCACGCGGTAGCAGGTGTCGACCTTGTCGACGATGATCCGGAACGCGTACACATCCATGATCTCGTTGAAGGCCCGGCGCTTGCCGCGCATCTTCTTGTAGATGCCATAGATGTGTTTCTGCCGGCCGCTGACTTCGCCCTCGATCTCGTCGATCGCCAGGCAATGGCTCAGCGACTCTTCGATCTTGTTGACGATTTCCTTGCGGTTGCCCCGGGCGCGCTTGACCGCCTGGTAGATGCGCGCCGAGCGCATCGGGTGCATGGCCTTGAAGCCGAGGTCTTCGAACTCGATACGAATGGCGTGCATGCCCAGCCGGTTGGCGATGGGCGCGTAGATTTCCAGGGTTTCCTTGGCGATGCGCCGGCGTTTTTCGCCGGACAGCACTTCCAGCGTGCGCATGTTGTGCAGCCGGTCGGCCAGCTTGACCAGGATCACCCGGATGTCCCGGGCCATGGCCATGGCCATCTTCTGGAAGTTTTCCGCCTGGGCTTCGGCCTTGGTCTCGAAGTTCATCTGGGTCAGTTTGCTGACCCCGTCGACCAGTTCGGCCACGGTTTCGCCAAATTGCGCGCTGAGCGCTTCCTTGGCGATGCCGGTGTCTTCGATCACGTCATGCAGCATCGCGGCCATCAGGCTCTGATGGTCCATGTGCATGTCGGCAAGAATATTTGCCACCGCAAGGGGATGGGTGACATACGCCTCGCCGCTGCGGCGGCGTTGGCCGTCGTGGGCTTGTTCGGCGTAGAAATACGCTCGGCGGACCAGGTTGACCTGGTCTGGGCCGAGGTAGGTCGATAAGCGATCGGCGAGGGCGTCTATGCTCGGCATAGGAATGACTCCTGCCGTTGGCTGTGACCCTGCGCCGTGCTACGTCGACCAGGCATAGGCTTAGACGGCCTCGTTGGACTCGTCCTCGAACGCTGCAAACAGCGGTTCGTCTTCAACGATTTCGGCGTTGGCGATGAACTCGTAGCTCATCAGGCCTTCAGCGATTTCACGCAGCGCTACAACGGTAGGCTTGTCGTTTTCCCACTGGACCAGGGGCTCTTTGCCGCCAGTGGCCAGTTGACGGGCACGCTTGGTAGAGAGCATGACCAGCTCAAAGCGGTTATCCACGTGTTCTAGGCAGTCTTCAACGGTTACGCGGGCCATGGTATTCCTCGGAGCGAATGCAAGATGCGCGCTGCCCGGTTGGGCGAGCGGACTAAACAGTTTAAAAAATCACCAGCGTTTAGGGAAGCGCTGATTTTTCCCGCGTCCTCGCAAAACCGCTACAAGTGCCAATGTAAAGCCCTTGCAGCGGTTTTGGGAAGAGCCAATCAGCCGAGCAGTTCAGCGAGTAATTTGCCGAAACGTTGCTGTTGGCGCTTTTGCTGGAGCTGATTGGTGCGGAAAATAGCCTTCAAATCATCCAGCGCGTGGGCAAAATCGTCGTTGATGATCAGATAGTCGTAGTCGACGTAGTGGCTCATTTCGCTGACGGCTTCACGCATGCGGCCTTCGATGATCTCGTCGCTGTCCTGGCCACGGTTGGTCAGGCGCTGGTGCAAAGCCTCAAGCGACGGCGGCAGGATGAAGATCGAGCGCGCCTTGGGCATCAGTTGGCGCACTTGCTCGGCGCCCTGCCAGTCGATTTCCAGGATCAGGTCGTGGCCTTCATCCAGGGTCTGCTGCAGGTGGCTTTGCGAGGTGCCATAGAGGTTGCCGAACACTTCGGCGCGTTCGAGGAAGTCGCCGTGCTCGATCATCTTGACGAACTCGGTGCGCTCGACGAAGTGATAGTGCACGCCGTTCACCTCGCCCGGGCGCATGGCGCGGGTGGTGTGGGAGACCGAAATGCGGATCTGCTCGTCGGCGTCGGTCAGGGCCTTGACCAGGCTGCTTTTGCCCGCGCCCGAGGGGGCGGAAATGATATAGAGGGTGCCGGTGCTGTGGGTCATGGAGGTTGCCTTACTCAATATTCTGTACTTGTTCGCGCATCTGCTCGATCAACACCTTGAGGTTGACCGCTGCCTGTGTGCTGCGCGGATCGAATGCCTTGGAGCCCAGTGTATTGGCTTCGCGGTTGAGTTCCTGCATCAGGAAGTCCAGGCGCCGACCGGCGGCACCGCCGGACTTGAGGACGCGGCGCACTTCGAGGATGTGGGTGCTCAGGCGGTCCAGCTCTTCGGCGACGTCGCTTTTTTGTGCGAGCAGCACCATTTCCTGTTCCAGGCGAACCGGGTCCAGGTCTGCCTTCATGTCGGTGAAGCGGTCGAGGACCTTCTGGCGCTGGGTGGCGAGCATCTGTGGCACCAGTTCGCGCAGGGTCACCACGTCTGCTTCGATCGAGGTCAGGCGCTCGTTGATCAGGCGGGCCAGTTCGGCGCCTTCGCGTTCGCGGCCAGCCTTGAGCTCCTTCAGGCCCTGGTTGAACAGGGCAAGGGCTTCGGCATTGAGGGCTTGCGGATCGGTGGCGTCGGCCACCAGCACGCCAGGCCACGCCAGCACCTCCAGGGGGTTGAGCGCGGCCGGCTGCTTGATCAGGCTGGCGATGGTTTCGGCGGCGGCAACCAGTTGCGCAGCGCGCTCGCGGTCGACCTGCAGCGGCTTGCCGGTGGTTTCCTCGGTGAAGCGCAGGGTGCATTCCAGCTTGCCGCGGGAGATGCCCTGGCGCAGCGCTTCACGCACGGCCCCTTCGAGGTCGCGAAATGATTCGGGCAGGCGCAGGTGCGGTTCCAGGTAACGGCTGTTGACCGAGCGCAGTTCCCAGCTCAGGGTGCCTTGTACGCCGGCTTTTTCGACGCGGGCGAAGGCGGTCATGCTGTGCACCATGGAGGTACCTCGCGATGCAGTCCCGCATAACGGGCTGGTGGATGGGTTGCAGCCGACCGGCTGCGAAGGCGCAGGAGTGTAGCGCAACGGCGTGGGAGGCCCCAAACGCTGGCGTTAACAAAGCATGACAAACCGCCCATTCGTAACCGAATTTTAAGAAGTGCCCCGAATCGGCTCGCGGCTCTATAATGCTCGGCAGTTTTTCGTCCTCAGTACAGGTATCCCCTATGAAACGTCCAAGTGGTCGCGCTGCCGATCAGCTCCGCTCGATCCGCATCACCCGCAACTACACCAAACACGCCGAGGGATCCGTACTGGTCGAGTTTGGCGATACCAAGGTGATCTGCACCGTCAGCGTCGAAAATGGCGTACCACGTTTCCTCAAGGGCCAGGGCCAGGGCTGGTTGACTGCCGAATACGGCATGCTGCCGCGCGCCACTGGCGAGCGTAACCAGCGTGAAGCCAGCCGTGGCAAGCAAGGCGGGCGTACCCTGGAAATCCAGCGCCTGATCGGTCGTTCGCTGCGCGCCGCCCTGGACATGTCCAAGCTGGGCGACGTGACCCTGTACGTCGATTGCGACGTGATCCAGGCCGACGGCGGTACCCGTACCGCGTCCATCACCGGTGCCATGGTGGCCCTGGTCGATGCGCTGAAAGTGATCAAGAAGCGCGGCGGCCTGAAAGCCGGCGACCCGCTCAAGCAGATGATTGCCGCTGTCTCGGTGGGCATGTACCAGGGCGAGCCAGTGCTGGACCTGGACTACCTGGAAGACTCGGCCGCCGAGACCGACCTGAACGTGGTCATGACCAGCACCGGTGGTTTCATCGAAGTGCAGGGCACCGCCGAAGGTGCGCCATTCCAGCCGGCCGACCTGAACGCCATGCTCGCCCTGGCCCAGAAAGGCATGACCGAAATCTTCGAACTGCAGAACGCCGCCTTGGCTGACTGAACCCGCCTCAAGGAGAAGCGCCATGAATGACAACCAGATGCTGGTGCCCACGCCTTCCTACGAAGTGCGCCAGGCGGCAATGCTGTGCCATCTCGCGGCGTTTCTCGGGTTTGTGTTCCCCTTCGGCAGCGTCGTCGGGCCGCTGATCCTGTGGCAGATGAAGAAGGAAGTGGACCCGTTCATTGATGACCAGGGCAAGGAAGCCTTGAACTTCCAGATCACCGTGGCCATCGCCTGGATAGCCTGCATCGTGCTGGCCTTCGCGGTGGTCGGGTTTTTCCTGATGCTTGCCATGGCGATCGCCACCGTGGTGCTGACCATCATTGGCAGCATCAAGGCCAACAAGGGGATCGTCTATCGCTACCCCTTGACCTGGCGTGTGATCAAATAATGAGCGCCCACAAAAAAACCGACAGTGATGTCGGTTTTTTTGTGCCTGGGAAAAGACCTCAGATGGTCAGTGTCCAGTCGTAGTCCACAATCAGTGGCGCGTGCTGCGAGAAGCGCGGCTGGCGCGGCAAGCGTGCACTGCGCACGAACCGACGCAGGCCCGGAGTCAGCAACTGGTAGTCGAAACGCCAACCGAGGTTGAGCATCTCCGCCTGTTCGTTGTCCGGCCACCAGCTGTACTGGTCGCCTTCGCGACTGACTTCGCGCAGGGCATCCACATAGCCCATGTTGCCGACAATCTCGTCCATCCAGGCCCGTTCCGGCGCCAGGAAGCCCGGGGATTGCTGGCTGTCGCGCCAGTTCTTGATATCCAGCTTCTGTTGCGCCACGTACAGCGAGCCACAATAAATGTACTCGCGACGTTTGCGTCGCTGTTTATCCAGGTAACGGGCGAAATCGTCCATTAGCTTGAACTTCTGGTTCAAGTCTTCATCGCCGTTCTGCCCCGAAGGAAGCAGCAAGGTCGCGATGCTGACCTTGTCGAAATCGGCTTGCAGGTAGCGCCCGTAGCGGTCGGCTGTCTCGAAGCCGAGGCCGCTGATGACCGCCTTGGGTTGCAACCGCGAATACAAAGCCACGCCACCTTGGGTGGGCACTTCGGCATCGCAGGCATAAAGGAAGTAGCCATCCAGTTGGAAGGCTGGGTCGTCCAGTTCAAAGGCGGAGGCGCGGGTATCCTGCAGGCAGATGACGTCGGCATTCTGGGCTTGCAGCCAACTGAGCAAACCACGCTCGACTGCAGCCTGAATACCATTAACGTTCACACTGATGATCCGCATAAATGGCCCCAAAAATCGCGTGCGTGTATGATACACGCCGTCTACCTAATTAGCTAAATCCGTGGTATCTGAGGCTTTTTTCATGCAGGCGTATCAACGCGATTTCATTCGTTTTGCCATCGATCGCGGGGTTTTGCGCTTCGGTGAGTTCACCCTGAAGTCCGGGCGCACCAGCCCATACTTCTTCAACGCGGGCTTGTTCAACTCGGGTTCGGCCCTGGCTCAGCTGGGTCGTTTCTACGCGGCAGCCATCGTTGACAGCGGCATTTCCTTCGACGTGCTGTTTGGCCCGGCCTATAAGGGCATTCCCCTGGCGGCCGCGACCGCCGTGGCGTTGGCTGAACATCATGAGCTGGATCTGCCGTGGTGCTTCAATCGCAAAGAAGCCAAGGCTCATGGCGAAGGCGGCAGCCTGGTCGGGGCTGCGCTCAAAGGCGACGTGCTGATTATCGACGACGTGATCACCGCCGGTACCGCGATCCGTGAAGTGATGCAGATCATTGCTTCCCAGGACGGCGCCAAGGCCGCGGGTGTGTTGATCGCGCTGAACCGCCAGGAACGCGGCAACGGTGAGTTGTCCGCGATCCAGGAAGTGGAACGTGATTTCGGCATTCCCGTGGTCAGCATCGTGTCGCTGAACCAGGTGCTGCAGTTCCTGGAAGATGATCCACAGCTCAAGCAGCATCTGCCGGCTGTACGTGCGTACCGCGAGCAATACGGCGTCTGATACCGGACCTGTAGGAGCCGGCTTGTGTGGGAGCGGGCTTGCTCGCGAAAGCGTCGGGTCAGTTAGCGCATGTGTCACTGACAGACCGCTTTCGCGAGCAAGCCCGCTCCCACAGGGGGGATGCATTTAGCAGTTGGATCGCGATCGCATGCATAAAAAAGCCCGGCTCAATTCGATTGAGCGGGGCTTTTTTGGTTTTTGCTGCTTAAGGACGCTTGCGGTTACTGATCAGCGTGCCCATGCCGGTATCGGTGAAGATTTCCAGCAGTACCGCGTTCGGAACCCGGCCATCGATGATCAACGAGCTGCCCACGCCGCCTTGCACCGCTTCCAGTGCGCAGCGGATCTTTGGCAGCATGCCGCCGTAGATGGTGCCGTCAGCGATCAGGTCGTCGACCTGTTGGGTGGTCAGACCGGTCAATACCTTGCCTTCCTTATCCAGCAGGCCGGCGATGTTGGTCAGCAGCATCAGCTTTTCAGCCTTGAGTGCCTCTGCCACTTTACCGGCTACCAGGTCGGCGTTGATGTTGTAGGACTCGCCATTGGCGCCCACACCGATCGGTGCGATCACCGGAATGAAGTCGCCCTTGACCAGCAGGTTCAGCAGGTCGGTGTTGATGCCGATCACTTCGCCCACTTGGCCGATGTCGATGATTTCCGGCTGGGTCATTTCCGGCGTCTGGCGGGTCACCGTCAGTTTTTTCGCGCGGATCAGCTCCGCGTCCTTGCCGGTCAGGCCGATGGCGCTGCCGCCGTGGCGGTTGATCAGGTTGACGATGTCCTTGTTGACCTGGCCACCGAGGACCATCTCCACCACGTCCATGGTCTGCGCGTCAGTGACACGCATGCCATCGATGAAGTGACTCTCGATCGACAAGCGCTTGAGCAGGTCGCCGATTTGCGGGCCGCCGCCGTGGACCACTACCGGGTTGATCCCCACGGCTTTCATCAACACGATGTCGCGGGCAAAGCCGGTTTTCAGCTCGTCGCTTTCCATGGCATTGCCGCCGTACTTGATCACCAGCGTCTTGCCGACATAGCGTCGGATGTAAGGCAACGCTTCGGACAGGACCTTGGCAGTATTGGCAGCGGCTTCGCGTTCGAGGGTCATTCAGGGCTCCGGTAAAAAATCAGAACGGTAATTGGAGATCAGGGGCAACACGTTTCAACTGGGCGTGGAACACGTCCTTGATGCGCTGCAACTCAGCCTCGGTATCCGCCTCGAAGCGCAACACCAGCACCGGTGTGGTGTTGGATGCGCGCACCAGGCCCCAGCCTTTGGCGTAATCGACTCGCACACCATCAATGGTGGTCAGGTTGGCGCCTTCACCCCATCGCGCATCGTGCAGTGCGTCAATGATGCTGAATTTGCTCTCCTCGGTCACATGGATATTGATCTCTGGCGTAGAAATATCGTTCGGGAAGGTCTCAAACAGCCCTTGCGCGGTGGATTTTTCCTTGCTGAGGATCTCCAGCAGGCGCGCAGCACTGTAAATGCCGTCGTCAAAGCCGAACCAGCGTTCCTTGAAGAATACGTGACCGCTCATTTCGCCGGCCAACAGGGCGCCGGTTTCCTTCATTTTCTTTTTGATCAACGAGTGACCGGTCTTCCACATTAGCGGGCGGCCGCCATATTCCTTGATCAGCGGGGTGAGACGGCGGGTGCACTTGACGTCGAAAATGATCTCGGCGTTGGGATTGCGCGCCACCACGTCACGGGCGAAGAGCATCAGCAGGCGGTCCGGGAACACGATCTCGCCGGTTTCGGTCACCACGCCCACGCGGTCGCCGTCGCCGTCGAAGGCCAGGCCGACGTCGGCGCCGGTTTCCTTGACCTTGGCGATCAGGTCGACCAGGTTTTCAGGCTTGCCGGGGTCCGGGTGGTGGTTGGGGAAGTGGCCGTCGACATCGCAGAACAGCGGGATCACTTCGCAGTTCAGGGCTTCGAGTAGTTGCGGGGCGATCACGCCGGCTGCACCGTTGCCGCAGTCCACCACGACTTTCAGGCGGCGCGCGAGTTTGACGTCGCGGGTGATTTCATCGGAGTAGCGCTGGAGGATGTCGACCCGGGTGATGCTGCCTTTGCCGCTGGTCAGGTCGTTGGTCTTCAGGCGCTGATGCAGGGCCTGGATCTGTTCGTTGGCGAGGGTGTCGCCCGCGATGACGATTTTGAAACCGTTGTAGTCAGACGGGTTATGGCTGCCGGTCAGCATCACGCCGGACTTGCCGGCCAGCACGTTGGCGGCGTAGTACAGCGCAGGCGTGGGCACCAGGCCGACGTCGCTGACATGGCAGCCGCTGTCGGCCAGGCCCTGGATCAGTTGCTCCACCAGCTCCGGGCCGGACAGGCGACCGTCACGGCCGACCGAAACATTGGGCTCTCCCTGGGCCAGGCTCTGGGAGCCGATGGCGCGGCCGATCCAGTAGGCGGTTTCGGCGGTCAGGGTCTTGGGCACCACGCCACGGATGTCATAGGCGCGAAAGATGCTGTCGGGGAATGTCGGGGCTACTCGGGCTGCGGTACTCATCGCGGGGGGAAACTCCATCTGAAGGGGGCAAGGCTGGCCTTAAAGTGGCGGACCGGCAGGCTCAAACTGAAGGGTATGACGGTGTTTTCGGCAGAGAGTTCGTGGTGCAAAAATGCCATCGGCGCTTGCGATCCGACTGTTCCGTGCCGTAATGCATTGATTTCAAAGGGGAAATCTTGATGATTAAGTCCGCGCATTCTTCGTCCTGAAAAGCCTTGCGGTGGGCGTCGAGCCGGGCAGTGACGCCCGGCCAGAATCAGCTTAGTCAGTGACTGCCGGAATGCCCAAACCCCCCTGCGCCACGTTGTGTTTCATCGAATTGCTCAACCAGTTCGAAATGCGCCTGCACCACGGGCACCAGCACCAGTTGGGCAATGCGCTCGCCGACTGCGATGTTGAACGCGGTCTGGCCACGGTTCCAGCACGACACCATCAGCTCGCCCTGGTAGTCGGAGTCGATCAGGCCCACCAGGTTACCCAGCACGATCCCGTGTTTGTGGCCCAGGCCGGAACGCGGCAGGATCAGCGCCGCCAGGCCTGGGTCGCCGACGTAGATCGACAGGCCGGTGGGAATCAGGATGGTCTGGCCCGGCTCGAGGACGGTGTCTTCCTTGAGCATGGCGCGCAGGTCCAGGCCGGCGGAGCCCGGGGTGGCGTAGGCCGGCAGTGGGAAGTCGGTGCCGATGCGTGGGTCGAGGATCTTGGCTTGCAAAGCGTGCATGGAAATTAAACCTGGTTCAGCCGTTGGGCGATAAAAGAGATCAGTTGGCGGGCAATCTTGCCCTTGCTGGTCTGGGCGAAAACGGTGGCGTGCAACTCGCGGTCGATCACGCTGATGGCATTTTCCTCGCTGTTGAAGCCGATGCTCGGGTTGGCGACATCATTGGCAACGATCAGGTCGAGGTTTTTGTCTTTCAGTTTGCGTGCGGCGTAGTCCAGCAGGTGCTCGGTCTCGGCGGCAAAGCCGACGCTGAACGGACGGTCCGCACGCGTGGCGATGGTGGCCAGGATGTCCGGGTTACGCACCATTTGCAGGAGCAGGCCGTCGCCGCTCGTAGGGTCTTTCTTGAGCTTTTGCGGGGCGACGACTTCCGGGCGGTAGTCTGCAACCGCAGCGGACGCGATAAACAAATCACAGGGAATAGCCGCCTCGCAGGCCGCCAGCATGTCCCGCGCGCTGACTACGTCGATTCGCGTGACGCGATCGGGGGTCGGCAAATGCACCGGACCGGTGATCAGGGTGACGCGTGCGCCTGCCTCGACCGCGGCTTCGGCCAGTGCGAAGCCCATTTTTCCTGAGCTATGGTTGGTGATGTAGCGCACCGGGTCGATGTTTTCCTGGGTCGGGCCGGCGGTGATCAGCACGTGCTTGCCGGTCAGGGCCAGGTGCTGGAAGCACTCGGCGGCGCACAGCGCCAGGTCAGTGGCTTCGAGCATGCGGCCCATGCCGACGTCGCCGCAGGCCTGGCTGCCGGAGGCCGGGCCGAACACCTTGAGGCCACGGCTTTGCAGGAGTTGAGTATTGGCTTGGGTGGCCGGGTCGCGCCACATGGCCTGGTTCATGGCCGGGGCGATGGCGACGGTGGCGTCGGTGGCCAGTACCAGGGTGGTCAGCAGGTCATCGGCGATGCCCTGGGCCAGGCGGGCGATCAGGTCGGCAGTGGCCGGGGCGATCAGTACCAGGTCGGCCCATTTGGCCAGCTCGATATGGCCCATGGCAGCTTCGGCCGCCGGGTCCAGCAGGTCCAGGTGAACCGGGTGCCCGGACAAGGCCTGCATGGTCAGCGGGGTGATGAACTCACTACCGCCGCGGGTCATGACCACGCGCACTTCGGCGCCCTGGTCCAGGAGCCGGCGGACCAGCTCTGCGCTCTTGTAGGCGGCAATGCCGCCGCCGACGCCGAGAACGATGCGTTTCCGATACAGACGCTGCATTGGTTTGCCTTTCCAGTTCAGTGATGCCAGTTCAGTGACGCGTGCGATGCCCCCTCCCCAGGTGAAATCGCATGCAAAAAAGAGGGCCTACGATAACACAGCGCCTGCCGTGCAACAGCGGCGTACATGTGGCGCACAGGGAGAGGGAGGTGAGATGAGTATTCGCGATTGGCCATTGGCAGAACGGCCGCGGGAGAAACTTCTGGAGTGGGGGGCGGCGAGTCTGTCCGACGCCGAGTTGCTGGCAATCTTCCTGCGGACCGGGGTTTCCGGCAGGAGTGCAGTGGACCTGGCGCGCCATCTGTTGGCGCAATTTGGCGGCCTGCGCCCGCTGCTGGAAGCCAGCCAGACGCTGTTCAGCCAGCATCTGGGGCTCGGCCCGGCGAAGTTTGCGCAATTGCAGGCCGTGCTGGAAATGTCCCGACGGCATCTGGCCGAGCGGCTGCGCAGCGACTCGGTGCTGGAAAATCCGGTGGCGGTGCGCGATTACCTCAAGGCCCTGTTGCGTCATGAACCCCACGAGATCTTCGGCTGCCTGTTCCTGGATTCAAAGCACCGGGTGCTGGGTTTCGAGGCGCTGTCCCAGGGCACTATCGACGCCGCGACCGTTTATCCCCGGCAGGTGGTGAAGCGCGCCCTGGCGTACAACGCTGCGGCCTTGATCTTGTGCCACAACCATCCATCGGGGAGCGTGGAGCCCAGCGCGGCTGATCGAAAATTGACCAAGCTGCTGCAAAAAGCCCTGGAAATGGTGGATGTGCGGGTGCTGGATCACATCATCGTGGGCGATGGTGACCCACTGTCGATGGCCGAATATGGATGGATGTAAGTCGGCGTGCTGGCGATGGCATCCGCAAAATCACCAGGGATTTAACGGATGCCATCGTCGGCAACCCGGCTTCTACAAGAGGATGGTCAAGGTTTCACGCTGACCTTGGAGAAATCCTGGCGCCCGAACGGGCTCACCTGGTATCCCTCGACGTTCTTGCGCGCCAGGGCAAACGCCGTCGGGTGTGCCAGCGGTAGCCACAGTGCCTGCTGCTGGATCTGTGCCTGGGCCTGCTGATACAGCTTGCTGCGCACGCCTTGCTCGTTGGTGGTCTTGCCGGCGCTGATCAGCTTGTCCAGCGCCGGGTCGCAGTAGCGGGCGAAGTTGGTGCCGGATTTTACCGCCGCGCACGAGAACTGCGGGGTCAGGAAGTTATCCGGGTCGCCGTTGTCGCCGGCCCAGCCCATGAACAGCAGGTCGTGCTCGCCGGCCTTGGCGCGGCGAATCAGTTCGCCCCATTCGATCACGCGAATCTCGGCCTGGATGCCGACCTTGGCCAGGTCAGCCTGCAGCAATTGCGCGCCGAGGTTAGGGTTGGGGTTCAGCAGGCTGCCGGTGGGGCGCGTCCAGATCGTGGTCTTGAAGCCGTCCTTGAGGCCGGCGCGATCCAGCAGTGCCTTGGCCTTGGCGAGGTCCTGTGGATAACCCGGCAGGTCCTTGGCGTAGCTCCAGGTGTTGGGCGGGTAGGGGCCGTTGGCGGCTTCGGCGGTGCCTTCAAACACGGCCTTGAGGTAGCTGGCCTTGTCGAAGGCCAGGTTGATCGCCTGGCGCACTTCGGGCTTGTCCAGCGGTGGGTGCTGGCTGTTGATGGCGACGAAGGCGGTCATGAACGCGGCAGTCTTTTCTACCTTGAGTGCGGGATCCTTCTCGGCCTCGCCGACATCCAGGGGCTTGGGCGACAGGGCGATCTGGCATTCATCGCGGTGCAATTTCTGCAGGCGCACGTTGGCGTCAGGGGTAATGGCGAAGATCAAGTTATCCACAGCCGGTTTGCCGGCGAAGTAGTCCGGGTTGGCCTTGTAGCGCACCACGGCGTCTTTCTGGAAGCGGCTGAAGATAAACGGACCGGTACCGATTGGCTGGCTGTTGAGTTTTTCCGGGGTGCCGGCCTTGAGCAGTTTGTCGGCGTATTCGGCCGGGTAGATAGAGGCAAAGCCCATGCTCAGGGCGGCGAGGAAGGTGGAGTCGGCGTGGTCCAGGGTAAAGCGCACGGTCAGCGGGTCGAGGGCGTCGATCTTCTTCACCAGCGTGGGCAATTGCAGGGACTGCGCATGCGGGAAACCGCTCTGGGCGATCTGGTGCCATGGGTTGGCCGGGTCGAGCATGCGCTCGAAGCTGAAACGCACGTCTTCAGCGGTCAGTGTGCGGCTTGGGGTGAAGTAGTCGGTGCGATGGAATTTCACCTCCGGGTGCAGCTTGAACGTGTAGGTCAGGCCGTCTGGCGAGACTTCCCAGCTGTCCGCCAGGCTGGGCACCAGTTTGCCGCTGGCAGCGTCGTAGTCCACCAGGCGGTTCATCAGCACGTCGGCCGAGGCGTTGGTGGTGGTCAACGAGTTGTATTGCACCACATCGAACCCTTCGGGGCTGGCCTCGGTGCAGACGCTCAGGTTGCTGGCGGCAGATGCCAGCGGCGCGATAAATAGAGGGGCTAGCAATAGCGGTAGGGCAGCGAGGCGCATGTTCGGTTTCCTTTGCAGATCGAAGGCCCATCTGCGAGTGCAGTCTGGAAAAGTCCTACCGTAGTGGTCTGCCGGATAAATGACTAGCCCATTTTTGCCTGTGCTTTTGCCTCAAATGCTGTTTTGATGGCGTCTCAGCGTGTTTCGTCGTGCGCTTTGCCGCGCGCAATGCCGCTGTAAATCATTCTGTGCGACGAGCGGTCGGCTGTTGCAGCGGCCCCTCCTGGCAACGGTTCGGGCGTCTGTCGCCGAGATTTACGCCGGGAAAAACACACGGGCTGTTGTTGCACTGGGGTCTTTCTGGTATAAAGCAGCGCTCTTTTCTAGGGGCCCGGTTCCTTCGCTTGTAGGTGTAGCCGGTAAGACCCTAAAGAAACGCGGCGCCTGGCGCCAAATGACTGAGAGATTAAGCGGCCAACCCATGCCGGGTTGGGCATGTGGTTTTAGAGGGCTGAGGCATGTCGAGAGTCTGTCAAGTTACCGGTAAGGGTCCGGTGACTGGGAATAACATTTCCCACGCAAATAACAAAACCCGTCGTCGTTTCCTGCCGAACCTGCAGCATCACCGCTTCTGGGTTGAAGAAGAGAAACGTTTTGTACGCCTGCGCGTATCCGCCAAAGGCATGCGCATCATCGACAAGCGTGGCATTACTGTCGTGCTGGCCGAAATCCGCGCCGCTGGCAAGATCTAAGGAGCTCTATCATGCGTGAATTGATTCGAATGATCTCTAGCGCCGGTACTGGTCACTTCTACACTACCGACAAGAACAAGCGTACTACCCCGGACAAGCTCGAAAAGAAAATGTTCGACCCGCGCGTTCGCAAGCACGTGATCTACAAAGAAGGCAAAATCAAGTAATTGATTTTCCTCCTTGTGAAAAAGCCCGTATCTCACGATACGGGCTTTTTTTTGCCTCGGATTTGCCGGATCAGGCTTTCTGCTCGAACACCACGTAGATCTTGCGGCACGGCTCCAGCACTTCCCAGGTGCCGCTGAAGCCGGCGGGGATCACGAATCGGTCGCCGGCGCGCAAGGTCTTGGCGTTGCCCTCGACATCGCGCAGCACGGAAACACCCTGCACGATCTCGCAGTACTCGTGCTCGGTGTAGTTGACCTTCCATTGCCCGACTTCACCTTCCCAGACCCCGGCACTCATCTGGCCGCACGGGCTGTTGTAGTGGTTGTAGATCGTTTGTTCGGGGTCGCCCTTGAGGATTTTTTCCGCGGCGGGGCGGTAGCGGTCTGGGGCGGTATTGGCCTGGCTGAAGTCGACGATGTCCTGGATGCTCATGTGCGTGTCCCGTCTGGCCTGCGGTTGGAGAGCCCAAAGTCTATGTTTATTAAAATGAACATCGCAAGGGCGTTTACCGGCGTTATGTCAAATATATTGAAACATCCCCAGCCGCTGGTTTAGGGTGGTAGCCGCCTTGAGCCGAACAGCAGGCTGGCCGGGCAAGAATTCTTTGAGGCAGCCGGGGGACATCACCTGGCCCTTGTATTCAATAAGAGGAGGACACTCGCATGACCACCCTGACCCGTGCCGACTGGGAACAACGCGCCAAGGATCTGAAGATCGAAGGTCGCGCCTACATCAACGGCGAATACACCGCCGCCGCTTCCGGCGACACCTTCGAATGCATCAGCCCGGTCGATGGCCGCCTGCTGGCCACTGTTGCCAGCTGTGACGTCGCCGACGCCCAGCGTGCGGTAGAAAATGCCCGCGCCACCTTCAATTCCGGTGTGTGGTCGCGCCTTGCGCCGGCCAAGCGCAAAGCCGCGATGATCCGTTTCGCCGCGCTGCTCAAGGACAATGCCGAAGAGCTGGCGCTGCTCGAAACCCTCGACATGGGCAAGCCCATCAGTGACTCCCTCGGCATCGACGTGCCCGGCGCTGCCAACGCGCTGAGCTGGAGCGGCGAGGCGATCGACAAGATCTACGACGAAGTCGCCGCCACCCCGCACGATCAACTGGGCCTGGTGACCCGCGAGCCAGTGGGCGTGGTCGGTGCCATCGTGCCGTGGAACTTCCCGCTGATGATGGCCTGCTGGAAACTCGGCCCGGCGCTGTCCACCGGTAACTCGGTCATCCTCAAGCCGTCCGAAAAATCCCCGCTGACCGCCATTCGCATCGCGGCCCTGGCTGTTGAAGCCGGTATCCCGAAAGGCGTTTTCAACGTGCTGCCGGGCTACGGCCATACCGTGGGCAACGCGCTGGCGCTGCACATGGACGTCGACACCCTGGTGTTCACCGGTTCCACCAAGATCGCCAAGCAGCTGTTGATCCGCTCCGGCGAGTCGAACATGAAGCGCGTGTGGCTGGAAGCCGGTGGCAAGAGCCCGAACATCGTGTTTGCCGATGCGCCGGACCTGCAGGCCGCCGCCGAATCCGCCGCCGGGGCGATCGCCTTCAACCAGGGCGAAGTCTGCACTGCGGGTTCGCGCCTGCTCGTCGAGCGCTCCATCAAGGATAAATTCCTGCCGCTGGTAATCGAGGCCCTCAAAGGCTGGAAGCCGGGCAATCCGCTGGACCCGGCGACCAACGTCGGCGCATTGGTGGACACCCAGCAGATGAACACCGTGCTCTCGTACATCGAAGCCGGCCATGCTGACGGCGCCAAGCTGGTGGCGGGCGGCAAGCGCACCCTGGAAGAAACCGGCGGCACCTACGTCGAGCCGACGATTTTCGACGGTGTGACCAACGCCATGAAGATCGCCCAGGAAGAAATTTTCGGCCCGGTGCTCTCGGTGATCACCTTCGACAGCGCTGAAGAGGCGATTGCCATCGCCAACGACACCCAATACGGCCTGGCCGCAGCGGTGTGGACGGCGGATATCTCCAAGGCGCACCTGACTGCCAAAGCCCTGCGCGCCGGTAGCGTGTGGGTCAACCAGTACGATGGCGGCGACATGACTGCGCCATTTGGTGGCTTCAAGCAGTCGGGCAATGGTCGCGACAAGTCGCTGCACGCGTTCGACAAGTACACCGAGCTGAAGGCGACCTGGATCAAGCTGTAAGCCTCTAGGCAACACCGCCGGTCAAATGTGGGAGCCGGCTTGTGTAGGCGCTGGCTTGCCGGCGATAGCATCACCTCGGTGCAACTGAAAAACCGAGGTGCCTGCATCGCGGGTGAGCCCGGCTCCCACATAAGCCCGCTCCCACGCTGTTTTGTGTGAACTCGAAAATTATCCACAGGAGCGTGGACATGCGTTGGGCGACTTACTTCGCCGTGCTGGCCTCGGTGCTCAGCGTCGGCCTGGCGCTGGGCGTGAGCATGCCGTTGGTATCCCTGCGCCTGGAGGGCTGGGGCTATGGCAGTTTTGCCATCGGCGTGATGGCGGCGATGCCGGCCTTCGGCGTGCTGCTGGGTGCGAAAGTCTCCAGCCGGCTGGCCGCGTGGCTGGGCACCGCCAACCTGATGCGCCTGTGCCTGTGGGCCGGCGCGGTGTCTATCGGCTTGCTGGCGATACTGCCCAGCTACCCGGTGTGGCTGGTGCTGCGCCTGATGATCGGGGTGATCCTGACCATCGTGTTCATTCTCGGTGAAAGCTGGATCAACCAGTTGGTGGTGGAGCAGTGGCGCGGTCGCCTGGTGGCCCTGTATGGCTGCAGTTATGCCTTGAGCCAACTGTCGGGGCCGTTGCTGCTGGGCCTGATTGGCACAGACCATGACTACGGTTTCTGGGTCGGCGTCGGCTTGTTGATGGTCGCGCCGTTGCTGTTGCTGGGACGCTCCGGCGCGCCGACCGCCGAGTCGTTCAGCGTGACCTTCGGCGACCTGTGGCGCTTCTGCCTGAGCCTGCCGGCGATTGCCTGGGCGGTGGCATTGTTCGCTGCCTTCGAGGCGATGATTCTCACCCTGCTGCCTGTGTATTGCCTGCAACAGGGCTTCACTGCCGAGATTGCCCTGGCAATGGTCAGCACGGTGGTGGTCGGCGATGCGTTGCTGCAGTTGCCCATCGGCGCGTTGGCCGATTACCTGCCACGGCGCACGCTGTTCCTGGGTTGTGCGCTGCTGTTGCTGGTTTCGAGCCTGGCGATTCCGCTGTTGATGCACACGCCGCTGATCTGGCCGGTGTGGGTGCTGTTCGGGGCGAGTGCCGGCGGGTTGTTCACGCTGTCGCTGATCCTGATCGGCGAGCGCTACCGCGATGACGCGCTGGTGCGCGCCAATGCCCACGTGGCGCAGCTGTGGGGGATCGGATGCCTGATCGGCCCTCTGGTGGCCGGTGCCGGCAGCCAGTGGATCAGCGGGCATGCACTGCCGTTGCTGATGGCGGCGGGCTCGCTGGGCCTGGTCGTGCTGTTGCTGCGTCAAGGCGCATTCGGCGCCGCACAACCGGCCTGACTTGAAATGCATTCACCGTAGGCGCTGGCTTGCCAGCGCCCACAGTTGATCTGTGTCGTTTTAGAGCATGCGTTCCAGCCCCACCGAGGTGGCGAACCAGGCGTTGAAGCGACGCCACCAACTGCCGGGTTCTTCGGTGATTGTGTGTAGCTGGCCGTTATCTTCGGTCACCCACACCACGTTGCTGTCCTGCAGTTTCGCCTCATAGCTCAAGGCTGGGGCCATGCCTTGCAGCGCCAGGTTGCGCACGTGTTCCGCCAGTTCGGGGCTGTCTACCAGCACGCCGACTTCGGTGTTCCACAGCACTGAGCGCGGGTCGAAATTGAACGAACCGATAAACGACTTCTCGCGATCGAAGATCATCGCCTTGCTGTGCAGGCTGGAGTCCGAGCCGCGAAAGGTGCCGCGTCGGAACAGGTGCGGACCACTGCCTGCGCTGGGGTCGCCCGGTTGGCGGCGCAGTTCATAGAGTTTCACCCCATGTTCCAACAGCGCCTTGCGGTAGGGCGCGTAGCCGCCATGCACGGCGGGCACGTCGGTGGCTTCCAGGGAGTTGGTGAGCAGGCTCACCGACACGCCGGCGTCGGCGCGCCCGGTCAGGTACACCAGGCCCGGTTGCCCCGGCACGAAGTACGCCGAAATCATCATCAGCTCGTGATTGACGCCCTCAAGTTCCGGCGCCAGCTGTGTGGTGAGCAGCAATCGCGGGTCCGGATCGGCCTTGGCCAATACCTTGCTCGGTGCGTCCCACAGCGCCTGGTTCCAGGCCCAGATCAGCTCGCGGCGCCAGGTGTCCATGCGCGGCTGGGTCTGGTAGGTGCGCAAGCGGTTGTACAGCGCGTGATTCTGCTGGCGCGACTCGGCCAGGGAGTCTTGCAGGCGTACACGGGCAGCGGCCAGGTCGCCTTTGGACGGCGTGTTGGTGACAAAGTCGTCGATGGGCTTGCTCAGCGCGCTGTTCCAGTACTGGTCGAAGCTGTGGCCGAGTTGCTCGGCCACCGGCCCGACGCTGAGCATGTCGATGTCGGTGAAGTTCAGGTTGGGCTCGGCATCGAAATACTCATCGCCCAGGTTGCGCCCGCCAACGATGGCCACGCTGTTATCTGCCAGCCACAGTTTGTTGTGCATGCGCCGGTGTTGCAGCGACAGGTTGAACAGCCGCCCCATGGCCCGCGTCACACCGGTGCTGCGCCCCAGGTGCAGGGGGTTGAACAGGCGGATCTCGATCTTGGGATGAGCGGCGAGGGTGGCGATGATCTGGTCGAGGCCGTCGCTGGTGGTGTCGTCGAGCAGGATGCGCACGCGTACGCCACGGTCGGCGGCCTTGAGCAGTTCATCCACGAGCATCCGCGTGCTGATGCCGTCGTGGACGATGTAGTACTGCAGGTCGAGGCTGGTCTGGGCATTGCGGATCAGCTCGGCGCGGGCCATGAACGCTTCGCTGCTGTTGGGCAGCAGGCGAAAGCCGGAGCGACCTTGATAGGGCGCCGCCTGGGCCTGGATCGAGCGACCGAAGGAAGACTGCGCAGCGGGCAGGGCATCGCTGGGGATGCGCGGGGAATCGATGGTTGCGCAGCCGCCCAGCGTCAAGGCGCCCAGCAGTAAAAACGGTAAAAGCCGTCGAATCATCAAGGGCACTGCTTCCAGGTCAGGGCGGTTGTGGGTATATGACGGCTATTTTCGGTGAAAGGTCAGTCTGCAACCTCGGCAAGCATCTTGATTGCGGCGGCACCGACCTTGCGTACCGCTTCTTCGATCTGCGGGGTTGGCTTGGCAGCGTAGTTCATGCGCAGGCAATTGCGGTACTTGCCGGACGCAGAAAAGATACTGCCTACCGCCACCTGTACGCCTTGTTCCATCAGGACGCGGTTGAGCTTCAGCGTATCGAAGCCTTCCGGCAGCTCGACCCACAGCATGAAGCTGCCTTGCGGGCGGCTGGCGCGGGTACCCGCCGGGAAATAACGACTGACCCAATCAAGCATCAAGTCGCGATTGCGCTGGTATTGGGTGCGCATCCGCCGCAAATGCGGTTCGAAATGGCCGCCCTTGAGAAACTCTGCAATCGCAATCTGCGGCTGGGTGGCGGTGGAGCCGGTGCTGATGTATTTCATGTGCAGCACCCGCTCGAGGTAGCGTCCCGGCGCGACCCAGCCAATGCGCAGGCCCGGCGCGAGGGTTTTCGAGAACGAGCTGCACAGCAGCACGCGGCCGTCTTCGTCGAAGGATTTGATGGTGCGCGGGCGCGGGTAGCTGTAGGCCAGTTCGCCATACACATCATCTTCGATGATGGCCACGTCGAAACGCTGGGCCAGGGTCAGCAACGCCCGTTTGCGCGCCTCGGGCATGATGTAGCCGAGCGGGTTGTTGCAGTTGGGGGTCAGCTGGATGACCTTGATCGGCCACTGCTCCAGCGCCAGTTCCAGGGCTTCGAGGCTGATCCCGGTGAGCGGGTCGGTGGGGATTTCCAGGGCTTTCATGCCCAGGCCCTTGAGGGTCTGCATGGCGCCGTGAAAGCTCGGCGAATCCACTGCGACGATGTCGCCCGGCTCGCAGATCGCGTGGATGCTGGCCGACAGCGCTTCATGGCAGCCGGTGGTGATCACGATGTCTTCGGCGGTGAGTTGGCAACCGGAATCCAATGACAGCCGCGCAATCTGCGCGCGCAGCTCCATACAGCCAAGGATGTTGTCGTAATACAGCCCTGGCAGATCCTGGCGCCGACTGACGCGTGCAAGGCTGCGCAGCAGCGGCTTCAGGGTGGGCGACAATACATCCGGCATGCCGCGACCCATCTGTATGACATCTTTGCGCGGTACTGCGCGAATCAGCTCGAGTACCTGGTCCCACTGGGAAATCTCCACCGGCCGTTGGGCCGGGCGACCGATCTCGGGCAAGGCCGGCAGCTCACGGCTGACCGGTACAAAGTAGCCGGACTTGGGCTTGGGCATGGCCAGGCCGTTGTCTTCGAGCATCCGATACGCCTGCTGCACGGTGCTCAGGCTGACCCCATGTTCGACGCTCAAGGCCCGCACGGAGGGCAGTCGATCACCGGGGCGATAGAAGCCTTGCTCGATGCGCGTGCCCAGCAGTTCGGCGAGATTGATGTATAGCGTCATGGCAGTCGCTCCCGGGAGACCAGTACAGATACGGGGAAAATACAGGATTCAGCCGCGCGTAGGCAGTGTCTGTATGGATTTAATAAAAGTTGGTTGAATCTGTAATGGTTTTTCCCGCTCACCCATTCTAGTCACTCATGGCAACAGGCAATTGAGGGGCAAGACAATGAACGGCATGAGCGATGTGCGACTGATGTTACACAGTCAGGAATTGCAGGCAGGGCAAGAGCGGGCGACGGCGCCGCGCGATATCAGCCGCTGGAGTCTGTTCTGGCATCGCCGCCACACGCGCAAGGCCTTGCTGCACCTGACCCGCGAGCAATTGCTTGATGTCGGATTGTCTGCTGAACAGGCGCGCCAGGAGGGGTTGAAACCGTTCTGGCGGGATTGATCAAAGCAGCTCTTTGAAGCGATGCCAGAGCATGCCCAGCGCCAGCAGCGGCGAGCGCAAGTGCTTGCCGCCGGGGAAGGTGATGTGCGGCACCTGGGCGAACAGATCGAAACGCCCCTGTTGCTGGCCGCTGATGGCCTCGGCCAACAGCTTGCCCGCCAGGTGCGTGGCGTTGAGGCCGTGGCCCGCATAGGCCTGGGCGTAATACACATTGGGTTGATCGGCGAGCCGGCCGATCTGCGGCAGGCGGTTGGCGCCGATACCGATCATGCCGCCCCACTGGTAATCGATATTCGCCTCGGCCAGCTGGGGGAACACTTGCAACATCTTGGGCCGCATATAGGCGCCGATATCCTTGGGATCGCGTCCGGAATAGTGGCAGGCACCGCCGAACAGCAGGCGACGGTCGGCGGACAGGCGGAAGTAATCCACCGTCACGCGCTGGTCGCACACCGCCATGTTCTGTGGCAACAGCTCGGCGGCCTGGGCTTCGCTCAACGGCTCGGTGGCGATGATGTAGCTGCCGGCGGGCAACACTTTGCCGCTCAAATGGGGGTTGAGGCCATTGAGGTAGGCATTGCAGGCCAGTACCAGGGACTTGGCGCGTACATTGCCGTGGGCGGTGTGTACGTTGACTTCAGGGCCGTAGTCGATGCGCGTGACTTCGGACTGTTCGAACAGCTTCACGCCCAATTGCTGCGCGGCGGCGGCTTCACCCAGCGCCAGGTTCAACGGGTGCAGATGGCCGGAGCCCATGTCGATCATGCCGCCCACGTAGCGTTCGGAGCCGATCACGCTGCCCATTTCGCCGGCTTGCAGCAGGCGCACCTCGTGGCGATAGCCCAGGCTGCGCAGTTCTTCGGCGTCTTCGGCGAGGCCTTGCAGGTCCCGGGGCTTGTTGGCCAGGTCGCAGTAGCCCCAGGTCAGGTCGCAGGGGATCTGGTAGCGCTCGACGCGTTCACGCACGATTTCCACGGCTTCCAGGCCCATCAGCTTTATCTGGCGCACGCCGTCGGTGCCGATGATCGGAGTGAATTGCTCCAGGCCGTGGCCGACGCCGCGAATCAGCTGGCCGCCATTGCGCCCACTGGCGCCCCAGGCGATCTTGCGCGCTTCCAGCAACACCACGCTGAAGCCGCGCTCGGCCAGCTCCAGGGCGGTGTTGAGCCCGGAAAAACCACCGCCGACCACGCACACATCGGCGCGCACATCACCCTTCAACACCGGGTAATCGGGCTGCGGCACGCTGCTGGCGGCGTAGTAGGAATTGGTGTGCCGGGCGCTGGCAGTCATCGGGAGCATCCCTGTTTGGAAAATTTGACGCAGGATACAGCGGTCGGACGAAGCTGTCTGCGCAGGGCGTTTTGCGTCAGAATCCACGCCTATTCGCCGTTCGGTACGTGTTTCGATGAGTTGCAACAGTCAGAAAATCAGCGCGCTGCGTCGACAGATTCCTTCGTTCGAGTGTGTCCCCGGTTGTCATGATTGCTGTGGGCCGGTGACGACTTCGCCCGAGGAAATGTCGCGCCTGCCACGCAAGACCGCCGCCGAGCAGGACGCGGCGATGGATGAGCTGAACTGTGTGCACCTGGGCCCCAATGGCTGCACCGTGTATGACGAGCGCCCGCTGATCTGTCGCCTGTTCGGCACGACGAAGACCTTGCCATGCCCGAATGGGCGGCGGCCGGTGGAGCTGATTCACCCGCGGGTCGAGAAGCAGATCCACGAATACATGGCGAGCACCCGGCAGGTGCTGGTGTAACCCGATCAAGCGGTAGACCCAGGCCTGGCGATGAAGATATCGACGCTAAAATCGCTAGCGCCGGCAAGCCGGCGCCTACAGTGATCTGCGCTGTGAGGTCAGTCCGGGATCGGCAGGTTCAGGCTCTCTTTCACCTCTTCCATCACGATATAGCTCTTCGACTCCCGCACGTGGGGCAGCTTGAGCAGGATATCGCCGAGCAATTTGCGGTACGAGGCCATCTCGGAAATCCGCGCCTTCACCAGGTAGTCGAAGTCGCCTGACACCAGGTGGCATTCCAGCACGTGGGGCAGTTTCAGCACGGCGCGGCGGAACTCTTCAAAGGTATCGCCGGACTTGTAATCCAGGCTGATCTCGACAAATACCAGCAAACTCCCCTTCAAATGCTGCGGATTGAGCCGTGCGTTGTAGCCCATGATGATCCCTTCACGCTCCAGCCGACGGACCCGCTCGGTGCACGGCGTGGTCGACAGCCCGACCTTTTCTCCCAGCTCCGTGAACGAAATACGCCCATCGGTCTGCAGGATGCGCAGGATATTGCGGTCGATCTTGTCCAGCTCCCGCTTGGTCTGGGTGTTGGTACGCATAGGGGATACGCCTCTGTGAAAAGGGTTTTTGCCGAGAATTGTCGCCAAATATAGGCATTTATATAGTGAAATGCACTGGCGATTGCTTTTTATACTGCGCCCATCATTGCTCGAATAACACACGTCAGCGGCTAAGCCCGTGATGAGGATATAAAAATGCGCGTTCTGGTCTTGGGTAGCGGCGTCATTGGTGTGACCAGTGCCTACTATTTGGCTCGGGCCGGTTTCGAGGTGGTTGTCGTCGACCGCCAGCCCGCCGCGGCCATGGAGACCAGTTTCGCCAACGCCGGCCAGGTGTCCCCAGGTTATGCGTCGCCATGGGCCGCACCGGGCGTGCCGCTCAAGGCCATCAAGTGGCTGCTGCAGCGCCACGCGCCCCTGGCCATCAAGGCCACCGCCGATATCGATCAATACCTGTGGATGGCGCAGATGCTGCGCAATTGCACCGCCAGCCGTTATGCGGTGAACAAAGAGCGCATGGTGCGCCTGTCCGAGTACAGCCGTGACTGCCTCGACGAATTGCGCGCCGAGACCGGCATTGCCTACGAAGGCCGCAGCCTGGGGACTACCCAGCTGTTCCGCACCCAGGCCCAGTTGGATGGGGCTGCCAAGGACATCGCCGTCCTCAAGGAGTCCGGCGTTCCGTTCGAACTGCTCGATCGCGCCGGCATTGCCCGCGTTGAACCTGCCCTGGCCAGCGTCACCGATATCCTCGCCGGTGCCCTGCGCCTGCCGAACGACCAGACTGGCGACTGCCAGATGTTCACGACGCGCCTGGCCGACATGTGCAAGCAGTTGGGTGTGGAGTTCCGTTTTGAACAGGATATCCAGCGCCTCGACTACGCCGGCGACCGCATCAACGGCGTCTGGATCGACGGCAAGCTGGAAACGGCCGACCGCTACGTGCTGGCCCTTGGCAGCTACTCGCCGAAGTTGCTCAAGCCGTTGGGGATCAAGGCCCCGGTGTATCCGCTCAAGGGTTACTCGCTGACCGTGCCGATCACCAATCCGGCGATGGCCCCGACGTCGACCATTCTCGACGAGACCTACAAGGTCGCGATCACCCGTTTCGACAACCGCATCCGCGTCGGCGGCATGGCTGAAATAGCCGGTTTTGACCTGTCGCTTAACCCGCGTCGGCGTGAAACCCTGGAGATGATCGTCAACGACCTTTATCCTCAGGGCGGCAATTTGACCGAAGCCACATTCTGGACCGGCCTGCGCCCGACCACCCCCGATGGTACGCCGATTGTCGGTGCCACCCCGTTCAAGAACCTGTTCCTGAATACCGGCCACGGCACCCTCGGCTGGACCATGGCCTGTGGTTCCGGTCGTTTGCTCGCTGATTTGATGGCGAAGAAAACACCGCAAATCAGCGCCGAAGGTCTCGATATTTCCCGTTATGGCAACCACCAGGAGTCCGCAAAACATGTCAATCCAGCGCCAGCTCACCAATGAGCGCATGAGCCAGATCGTCGTTCACAGCGGTACCGTGTATCTGGCCGGGCAAGTCGGCGACGACATGAATGCCGGGATTGAACAGCAGACCCGTGAAACCCTGGCCAATATCGAGCGGCTGCTCGACCTGGCCGGTACCGACAAGACCAAGCTGCTGTCGGTGACGATTTACCTGAAGGACATCGACGCCGATTTCGCCGGCATGAATGCGGTATGGGACAAGTGGCTGCCCAAAGGCGTCGCCCCGGCCCGTGCCACGGTTGAGGCGAAGCTGTGCGAGCCGCAAATCCTGGTCGAGCTGTCCGTCGTGGCCGCGCTGCCTTAAACAACGATCCCTCTCCCGGTGCCGAAGTGGTTGGTCGGTGCCGGTTTTTTCTTCACTCTGCCGCCTAGAAGCCTGCCGCCATGCGTCCTGCCCGTGCCCTGATCGACCTTGAAGCCCTGCGCCACAACTACCAATTGGCCCGTGAAGTGACCGGGGCAAAAGCCCTCGCCGTGGTCAAGGCGGATGCCTATGGCCATGGCGCCGTTCGAGTTGCCCAGGCGTTGGAAGCCGAGGCGGATGGGTTTGCCGTGGCCTGCATCGAGGAGGCATTGGAGCTGCGCGCTGGCGGCATTCGTGCGCCGGTGTTGCTGCTCGAAGGTTTTTTTGAAGCCGACGAGTTGCCGCTGATCATCGAGCACGATTTCTGGTGCGTGGTGCATTCGCTGTGGCAATTGGAGGCAATCGAACAGGCCGTGTTGAGCAAGCCGCTCACCGTGTGGCTCAAGCTGGATTCGGGCATGCACCGCGTCGGCCTGCATCCCAAGGATTACCACGAGGCCTACCAGCGGCTGCTGGCCAGCGGCAAAGTGGCCAAGATTGTATTGATGAGCCACTTCGCCCGCGCCGATGAACTCGATTGCGTGCGCAGCAATGAACAAGTAGCGGTGTTCGACGCGGCGCGCCAGGGCTTGTCGGCCGAGGTCAGCCTGCGCAATTCGCCGGCGGTAATGGGTTGGCCGAATGTCTCCAGCGATTGGGTACGCCCGGGCATCATGCTCTACGGCGCGACGCCGTTTGGCGAAAACCAGGCCATCGCCGCGCGTTTGCAGCCGGTGATGACCCTGGAATCCAAAGTCATCTGCGTGCGCGAGCTGCCGGCCGGCGAGCCGGTGGGCTATGGCGCCAAGTTCATCACGCCAAAACCGATGCGCATCGGCGTGGTCGCCATGGGTTACGCCGATGGCTACCCGCGCCATGCGCCGACCGGTACGCCGGTGCTGGTGGCAGGGCAGCGCAGCCAGTTGCTGGGGCGCGTGTCCATGGACATGCTGTGCATCGACCTCACCGACGTGCCTGAAGCGGGCCTGGGTTCCACGGTGGAGTTGTGGGGTAAAAACATCCTCGCGAGTGATATCGCGACCGCCGCCGAGACCATTCCCTACCAGATCTTCTGCAACCTGCGCCGGGTGCCAAGGCTCTATTCCGGCGCTTGATCGCACACTACGAACGCCGCTGCCCGGGATTTAGGCCCAAGTGTTGTAAATACTGAACGCTGTCGCCATGATAACGCTCAACTACAACAAAGCCTGAATCCTAGGAGGCACCTGCATTGGACGTCGGCGAACGACTGCAATCCATCCGTAAACTGAAGGGTCTTTCCCAGCGTGAGCTCGCCAAGCGCGCGGGTGTCACCAACAGCACCATTTCGATGATCGAAAAAAACAGTGTCAGCCCCTCGATCAGCTCCTTGCGCAAGGTGCTGGGCGGCATCCCCATGTCGATGGTCGAGTTCTTTTCCGAGGAGATCCTCCAGGAAATACCGACGCAGATCGTCTATAAAGCCAATGAGCTGATCGACATCTCTGACGGCGCCGTCACCATGAAACTGGTCGGCCGCGCACACCCGAGCCGGGCCATTGCCTTTCTCAACGAAATCTACCCGCCGGGCGCCGACACGGGCGAAGAAATGCTCACCCACGAAGGCGAAGAAACCGGGATTCTGGTGGAAGGTCGTCTGGAACTGGTGGTCGGTCTTGAAACTTTTGTGCTCGAAGCCGGCGATAGCTACTACTTTGAAAGCACCAAGCCGCATCGTTTTCGCAACCCGTTCGACGTGCCGGCGCGACTAATCAGCGCAGCCACACCCGCGAACTTTTAACAATAGAGGCGCCCTGCCAGCGTTGCAGAGGTTCCCGTGGCAGTATTCCGTGAGGCTGAATCTCCCTTTATTTAATAGGGTTGTTTCGGCCAGACGGGCTAACCGTTATACTTTCGCCGCCTGCGAAACCGTGGCCGCAGGCGTGAATAGCCACCATTGAGGGTGAACGCGTGAACCTAATTATGAAAATGCTGGCTGCACCAGCAACCGTACTGGCCCTATGGGCTGTCAGCGCTCAAGCTGCGACCAATGATGAAATTGCCAAACGCCTGGAGCCGGTCGGCCAAGTCTGCGTCCAGGGCCAGGAATGCAAAGGGATGGAAGTGGCGGTAACCGCTGGCGGAGGCGCTGCGAAGACGCCGGACGACATCATCGCCAAGCACTGCAACGCCTGCCACGGCACCGGCCTGTTGGGTGCGCCGAAGATTGGCGACACCGCGGCCTGGAAAGAACGTGCCGATCATCAGGGCGGCCTTGATGGCATCCTGGCCAAGGCCATCACCGGCATCAACGCCATGCCGCCTAAAGGCACCTGCGCGGATTGCACGGATGACGATCTGAAGGGCGCGATCAAGAAGATGTCCGGCCTGTAACCGCCGATCTTCGGCAAAAATGCCGCTTACGAGCGGCTTTTTTGTGCCTGCAATTTGTGTTTCGAGTCTGGTCTTTGCAGCAAAGACCCGCCACTCTCTGTCCAACCCCTAATCATGGAATGTTCAGGAGGGTCGGATGGTGCAGTTGTGTTCAATCGAGCAAGCAGTTGACGACGTACTGGCGCGCTTGCCGGCGCATATCCACATGGGCATGCCCCTTGGGCTGGGCAAGCCGAACCTGTTTGCCAATGCCTTGTACCGGCGCATCGCCAAGTTGCCGGACCGGGCGCTGACGATCTATACCGCGCTGAGCCTGGGCCGCCCGACCTTGGGCGACGGCCTGCAGAAACGTTTTCTCGAACCCTTCATCGAGCGCGTGTTTGGCGATTACCCCGAGTTGGACTTTCTCGCCGACCTGCAGAAGGACAGCCTTCCAAAAAATATCCACGTGCAGCAGTTCTTCATGCAGCCCGGCAGCCTGCTTCACAGCACCTCGGCCCAGGAGGATTACGTCAGCAGCAACTACAGCCATGCGGCCCGCGACATCAACGCCGCCGGCCTGAACCTGGTGGCGCAGCTGGTGGCGAGCAGCGCCGAACACCCTGATCGCCTGAGCCTGAGCTGCAACCCCGATATCACCCTCGACCTGTTGCCGATGATCGCCAAGCGCCGCGCCGCCGGGGAAACCATCCTGGTGGTCGGTCAGGTGCACAGCGATTTGCCCTACATGCCCGGTGATGCCGAGCTGGGCATGGATGAATTTGACTACCTGCTCGACGAAAAGGACAACACCACGCTGTTCTCCACGCCGAACATGCCGGTGGGGTTCCAGGATCACTTTATCGGCCTGCATGCCAGCACCCTGGTACGTGATGGTGGCACCTTGCAGATCGGCATCGGCTCGATGGGCGATGCGCTGACGGCTGCGCTGTTGGCGCGTCAGGCCGACAACGAGTCCTACCGCTTGCTGCTGACGGATCTGGATGTGTACCAGTGGGCGCCCCTGATCAGCCATGAAGGCGGCGTCGATCCGTTCGCCCGTGGCCTTTATGGCTGCAGCGAAATGTTCGTCAACGGCTTGCTAGTGCTGGCTGACGCCGGGATCGTGCGGCGCAAGGTGTACCCGGATGTGGCGACCCAGGAGCAGGCGAATGCCGGCCTGATCGATGATGCCGCGCAGCCCGACGGTGTGTCGATCCATGGCGGGTTCTTCCTCGGGCCGCGTAGTTTTTACCAGCGCCTGCAGGAAATGACCCACGCCAAGCGCCTGGAATTCAACATGACCCGCATCAGCTACATCAACGAGCTGTATGGCCAGGAAGACCTCAAGCGCCTGCAGCGCCAGGACGCGCGGTTTATCAACAGCGCGATCATGGTGACGTTGCTCGGCGCCGGGGTGGCGGACCAGTTGGAAGATGGTCGCGTGCTCAGCGGCGTCGGCGGGCAGTACAACTTCGTGGCCCAGGGGCATGCGCTGGAAGGCGCGCGTTCGATCCTGATCCTGCGCAGCTGGCGCGAGTCGGCGGGGGAGGTCAGTTCGAATATCGTCTGGGAGTATGGCCACTGCACGATTCCGCGGCACCTGCGCGATATCGTCATTACCGAGTACGGCATTGCCGACCTGCGCGGTCAGACCGATGCCAAGGTGATCGAGGCCTTGCTCAACATCACTGACTCACGTTTCCAGGCTGACTTGATCGAGCAGGCGCAAAAGGCCGGCAAGTTGCCCAAGGATTTCGAGCTGGACCCGCGTTTCAGCGATAACACGCCGGAGCGCCTCAAGGCCATCCAGGCACGGCATCGTCGGCTGTTTCCGGAATATCCGCTGGGCAGTGACTTCACGAACGAGGAGCGGGACCTGCTGCGGGCATTGAATTGGCTCAAGAGCAAATTCAAGCTGACGGAGATCCTGGAGCTGGGCAAGGCCGCGTTGGACGCGCCGGAGCCGGAGGCGTTTCCCAAGCATCTGCAGCGGATGCGCCTGGATCAGCCGGAGGGGCTGAAAGAAGATTTGTATCAGCGCTTGCTGCTCGCTGGCCTACAAGCCACCGCGCATTAAAACCCGCCACAAACCTACTGTAGGAGCCGGCAAGCCGGCTCCTACACGGTTTTGCGATTATTCGATGAAGGTGACCACACCACCGGCGAGGGATTTGACCCGTGCCAGGGACTCCACTCGGTATCCCTGTGCATCCAGCTCCGCACGGCCACCCTGGAACGACTTCTCGATCACAATTCCCAAGCCGGCCACGGTGGCGCCGGCCTGCTTGATGATCGAAATCAGCGCCTGGGACGCCTTGCCGTTGGCCAGGAAGTCATCGATCACCAGCACGCGGTCGCTGCTGGTGAGGTGACGCGGCGAGATCGCGACGGTGCTTTCGGTTTTCTTGGTGAAGGAGTACACCGTCGCCGACAGCAGGTTTTCGGTCAAGGTCAGCGATTGCTGCTTGCGCGCGAAGATCACCGGTACGCCGAGGTTCAGGCCGGTCATGATCGCCGGGGCGATGCCGGAGGCTTCGATGGTGACGATCTTGGTGATGCCCGAGTCCTTGAACAGCGCGGCGAATTCGTCGCCGATCAGTTTCATCAGCGCCGGGTCGATCTGGTGGTTCAGAAAGGCGTCGACCTTGAGTACCTGATCGGAAAGCACGATGCCTTCTTCGCGAATTTTCTTGTGCAGTGCTTCCACGGAAAGCTTCCTCTAATGGCGCGTTGTGCGCCGAAAGTAGATTAAAAAGTAGTCGATTCTAGCGCTTTAACATCGCGCGTATATCCGCCAGGGCGGTGTTGCCGCGAACGGCCTTCACCTCGGTCGGGGTGTCGTCATTGCCTTCCCAGGCCAGGTCGTCCGGTGGCAGCTCATCGAGGAACCGGCTGGGGGCACAATCGATGATTTCGCCGTATTGCTTGCGCTTGGCGGCAAAGGTGAAGGCCAGCGTCTGACGCGCGCGGGTAATGCCCACGTAGGCCAGGCGCCGTTCTTCCTCGATGGTGTCGGCTTCGATGCTGGAGCGGTGCGGGAGGATTTCCTCTTCCATGCCCATGATGAACACGTAGGGGAATTCCAGGCCCTTGGACGCATGCAAGGTCATCATCTGCACACCTTCGGCGCCGTCTTCTTCTTCCTGCTGGCGCTCGAGCATGTCGCGCAGCACCAGTTTGCCGATGGCGTCTTCGACGGTCATCTCGCCGTCTTCGTCTTTTTCCAGGGTGTTCTTCAGCGCTTCGATCAGGAACCAGACGTTGCCCATGCGGTAATCCGCGGCCTTGTCGCTGGAGCTGTTGGTGCGCAGCCAGTTCTCATAGTCGATGTCCATGACCATGCTGCGCAGCGCGCTGATCGGGTCTTCGCCGGCGCACTGCTCGCGCACCTTGTCCATGAAGCGCTTGAAGCGCGACAGGCGATCGGTGAAACGCGAGTCCAGGTGTTCGCCCAGGCCGATTTCATCGGTGGCGGCGTACATCGAAATCTTGCGTTCGGTGGCGTAGTTGCCGAGCTTTTCCAGGGTAGTCGAACCGATTTCCCGGCGTGGGACGTTGATCACCCGCAGGAAGGCGTTGTCGTCGTCCGGGTTCACGATCAGCCGGAAGTAGGCCATCAGGTCTTTCACTTCCTGGCGTCCGAAGAAGCTGTTGCCACCTGACAGGCGATACGGCACCTGGTGGTGCTGCAGCTTCAGCTCGATCAGCTTGGCCTGGTAGTTGCCGCGATACAGGATCGCGAAGTCGCTGTACGGCCGGTCGGTGCGCAGGTGCAGGCTGAGGATTTCGACGGCCACGCGCTCGGCTTCGGCGTCTTCGTTGCGGCAGCGGATCACGCGGATCTCGTCGCCATGACCCATCTCGCTCCACAGTTGTTTTTCAAACTCGTGGGGGTTGTTCGAGATCAGCACGTTGGCGCAGCGCAGGATGCGGCTGGTGGAGCGGTAGTTCTGCTCCAGCATCACCACTTTCAGGGACGGGTAGTCGTCCTTGAGCAGCATCAGGTTTTCCGGGCGGGCGCCGCGCCAGGCGTAGATCGACTGGTCATCGTCGCCGACCACGGTGAACTGGTTGCGCGTGCCGATCAGCAGCTTCACCAGCAGGTATTGGCTGGCGTTGGTGTCCTGGTATTCGTCCACCAGCAGGTAGCGCACCTTGTTCTGCCACTTTTCGAGGATGTCGGCGTGCTCCTGGAACAGCTTCACCGGCAGCAGGATCAAGTCGTCGAAGTCCACCGCGTTGAACGCCTTGAGCGTGCGCTGGTAGTGGGTATAGACAATGGCGGCGGTCTGCTCCTTGGGGTTGCGCGCGGCTTCCAGGGCTTCGGCGGGCAGAATCAGGTCGTTTTTCCAGGCGCCGATCATGTTCTTGATCTCGTCGACGCCGTCGTCGCCCGCGTATTCCTTCTGCATGATGTCGGTCATCAAGGCCTTGACGTCGGTCTCGTCGAAGATCGAGAAGCCCGGCTTGTAGCCCAGCCGCACATGCTCCTTGCGGATGATGTTCAGCCCCAGGTTGTGGAAGGTACACACGGTGAGGCCACGGCCTTCGCCACCCTTGAGCAGGGTGCCGACACGCTCTTTCATTTCCCGCGCCGCCTTGTTGGTAAAGGTCATGGCGACGATGTACTGGGCGCGGATGCCGCACTGCTGGATCAGGTGCGCGATCTTGCGGGTGATCACGCTGGTCTTGCCGGAGCCTGCGCCGGCGAGCACCAATAGAGGGCCGCCGACGTAGTTCACGGCTTCTTGCTGCCGGGGATTGAGTCGGGACATACAGGATTCAGGGAGTCGTTGTTCAAAAGGGCGGGCATTTTAACAGGCTGGCAGGATTCTGCTCTGTCAGAACGACAGTGTGACGTACCACTCGATCTAAATTTGCCGGTTTTGATACTTTGCCGCAGGATGTCGGAGGCTTTTTGTGATTAGCTGCCACTAACCTTTACAGATGGCGTATTTGATAACCCCTATCATTGGTGATTATCAGGCCGCACGTCATAATGCCCGCCGCCAACGAAATTTTGCAGAGTCTAGGGAGCTAGCTTGTCTACGCCTGTCGAACCCTTGCGTTTGCTGCTACTGGCCGATGAGCCAGCGTGGGCAGCGTTGTTGCGCGAGTGCCTGGCGCCGATGGGCGATGGGGCTGTGCTGATCAGCGCACCAAACTGGGAGTCCGTGAGTCGTCTGTTCGATGACGATCACAGCGCCGTTCTATTGACCACGCCCAGCCTGCAACCCGGCCCTGGCCGTTGCAGCCTGCCGTGCGTGTTGTTGCTGGAGCAGGAGCCCCTGGTTTCGCCCCTGGGCGTCAGTGACTGGCTGGTTCGTGCGGTATTGGACGCTGACACCTTGCGCCGCTGCCTGCGCCACGTTCGCGAGCGCGGCCTGCTGGAAAATACCCTGCAGCGCCTGGCCGAACAGGACCCGCTGACCGGTATCGCCAATCGCCAGGGCTTCCAGACCCTGCTGGCTGCGCGGCTGGCCGAGAATGAAGGTCGCGGCCTGGCCCTCGGTCACTTGGACCTCGATAACTTTCGCCATGCCAACGACGCCCTCGGCCACCAGGCCGGTGACCGCCTGATCCTGCAAGTGGTCTCGCGGCTCAAGAGCCAGCTCGAGGCGGGCGACCAGCTCGCGCGCCTCGGCAGCGATGAATTCGCCCTGCTGATCGACACCCGCCGCGCACCCCAGCGTGCCGAGTGGATGGCCGAGCGCATCACCGAAGTGATGGCCGAGCCTTACTGGGTGGATGGTGAAAGCCTGCTGATCGGCTGCAGCCTGGGCGTCGCGCATGCCCGCGCGCGCGCCGGTGCAGACCCGCTGATGTGGCACGCGCATATCGCCATGCAACAAGCCAAGAGCACCCAGGGCTGCACCTTTCATATCTTCAACGAACGCATCAACCGCAACGCGCGCAGCCTGGCCGACCTGGAAACCGAGCTGCGTCGCGCCTTGCGCCGCGACGAGTTGGAGCTGCACTACCAGCCGCGCCTGGACCTGGACGACGGCCATATCGTCGGCCTCGAAGCCCTGGTGCGCTGGCGCCACGGCGAGCGCGGCCTGTTGCCGCCCAGCGAGTTCGTACCGCTCGCCGAGCAGAGCGGGTTGATTGTGCCGCTGGGGTACTGGGTGATTTCCCGGGCCCTGCGTGACATGCAGGACCTGCGTGAACGCGGCCTGCCGCCGTTGCACATGGCGGTCAATCTGTCATTTCGCCAGTTCCAGGACAGTCAGTTGCTCTCGACCCTCAGCCGGCTGATCAGTGAGCGGGGAGTGGAAGCGCAGTGGCTGGAATTCGAACTCACCGAAACCGCCGTGATGCGCCGCAGTGACCTGGTCAAGCAGACCATGGACGCCCTCGGCCGCTTGGGCGTGCGGTTTTCCCTGGATGATTTCGGCACCGGTTTCTCATCCTTCGTGCACCTCAACAGCCTGCCGATCGCCTTGCTGAAGATCGACAAAAGCTTTGTCGGCGGCATGGAAGAGCGCGAAGAGAACCGCAAGCTGGTACACGCGATGATCAACCTGGCGCACAACCTCAACCTGGAAGTGGTGGCTGAAGGCGTGGAAACCCCTGAGCAGCTGGCGCTGCTGCGCTTGTTCGGCTGCGACCAGGCCCAGGGTTACCTGATCAGCAAACCGCTGCCGTTGCCGGAGCTTGTGGAGTACCTGACCTTCGGCAAAGGCCAGCAGGCCTTGCTGGGCTGAATCGAGTCTCGAACCCCACCAACTGTAGGAGCTGGCTTGCCTGCTCCTACATTGATCCATGCAGCCTTCAGTCCGCCTGGGCAGCCTGCAGGGAGCTGTAGGTCTGCGGCTCCTGCCGAATCATGCGCTTCATCTTCGCCTCAAACGCCCAGCTCAGGCTGAGCGCCGCACATGCCAGGCCCAGCGCCAGCCCCCACCACACGCCGGTCGGCCCCCAGCCCAGGGTGAAGGCCATCAGCCAGGCCGACGGAGCGCCGATCAACCAATAGCAACCCGCGCCGATCAGAAAGGTGGTCTTGGCGTCTTTCAGCCCGCGAATGCAGCCCATGGCGATGGTTTGCACGCCGTCGAACAGTTCAAACCATGCGGCCACGGCCAGCAGGCTGACGGCCAGGACGATCACGTCGTGGAACGCCGGGTCGTTGGGGTCGATCAACAGTCCGATCAGTGGAACGGAAAACAGCCACAGCACTGCGGCGAATCCCAACATCACCGCTGCGCCAAATCCGATGCCGACGCGACCGGCCAGGCGTGCATGCAGCAACTGCCCGGCGCCGTAATGTTGGCCGATACGCATGGTCACCGCATAGGACATCCCCGCCGGCACCATGAAAGCCACCGAGACGATTTGCAACGCGACCTGGTGCGCGGCCAGCTGTGTGCTGCCCATCGTGCCCATGCACAGTGCGGCGAAGGCAAACAGCCCGACTTCCACCGCATAGGTGCCCCCAATCGGCAGGCCGAGGCGCCACAATTCCCGCAGGTACTGGGTGTTGAGGCGCAGCAGGCCGGTGCTCAGCGGGTAGGCGGCATACGTGCGATTGCGGTGGATGTAGACCATCAACGCCAACGCCATGCCATTGGCGACGAGGGCCGTGACCAGGCCGATGCCCATCAGGCCCAGTTTCGGCAGGCCGAACATGCCTTCGATCAATGCGTGGTTGAGCAGGTAGTTGGCCACCGCGCCGCCGAGGCTGATGACCATCACCGGCTTCGCCTTGCCAATCGCGCTGGTGAAACCGCGCAAGGCCATGAAGGTCAAGAAGCCCGGCAACGCGAACGGCAGGATCGTCAGGAACTGCCCTGCGGCGTGCACGTTGGTTTCGGTCTGGCCAAACATCAGCAAAACCGGCTTGAGGTTCCACAGCAGCAAACCGGCCGCCAGGGCCATCAGCCACGCGAGCCATAGCCCGGCCTGGGTCAGGCGTGTGGCGCCTTCGATATCGCCCGCGCCGTGGCGGATGGCGACCAGGGTGCCCACGGCGGCAATCACGCCGATGCAGAAAATCGACACGAATGAATAGCTCGCCGCACCCAGGCCGCCACCGGCCAGGGCCTCGGGGCTCAGGCGCGCCATCATCAGGGTGTCGGTCAGCACCATCAGCATGTGCGCCAACTGTGAGGCAATCAACGGCCCTGACAGCCGCAGAATGGCCCAGAGTTCGGTACGTGCCGGATGCTGCATGATCATCACGCTCAAAAAGTCAGAGGGTTGGGGGAGGGTTGATTCTCGGCGCTCCCAGCGCATTGCACAAAGGGATAAATGCGATCGCTTGCATGATTAAAACTCATGCCTGTTTGATTCTGGTAGGGTTTTGGCATTGCGCTGTCGGAGCTTTCCCTATGTCTCGTCGTCTTCCTCCGCTTTACGCGTTGCGTGCCTTTGAGGCCGCTTCCCGACACAACTCCTTCACCCGTGCGGCCGAGGAGCTGTCGATCACCCAAAGTGCGGTCAGCCGACATATCCGCACCCTCGAAGAGCACTTCGCCTGCCGGCTGTTCCAGCGCAGCGGCCGCAACCTGCAGCTCACCGAAGCCGCGCGCCTGTTGTTGCCTGGGGTGCGCGAGGGCTTCGCCGCGCTGGAACGCGCCTGCCATACCCTGAACGCCGAAGATGACATCCTGCGCATGAAAGCGCCGTCGACCCTGACCATGCGTTGGCTGCTGGCGCGGCTCAGCCGTTTTCGGGCGTTGCAGCCGGGCAACGAAGTGCAATTGACCAGCGCCTGGATGAGCGTGGACGAGGTGGACTTCAACCAGGAGCCCTTCGACTGCGCAGTGCTGCTGAGCTACGGGCATTTCCCGGCGGACTGGGAGGCCAGCTACCTGTTTCCTGAACTGTTGATCCCCGTCGGCGCCCCGAACCTGTTGGCGGATGGGCCCTGGGATGCCGCCCGGCTGGCCACCGCCGAGTTGCTGCACCCCACGCCGGACCGGCGCGATTGGCGCAATTGGCTGGAGCGCATGGGGTTGTCCTCCCAGGTATCGCTCAAGGGCGGGCAGGTGTTCGATACCCTCGAGCTGGGCATGATCGCTGCCGCGCGAGGCTACGGCGTGTCGATGGGCGACTTGCTGATGGTGGCTGAGGACGTGGCCCAAGGGCGGTTGAGCCTGCCGTGGCCGACCGCCGTGGCCAGTGGTGAAAATTATTACCTGGTGTGGCCGAAGACCCGCCCCGGCGGCGAGCGTTTGCGGCGGCTGGCAGACTTCCTACAGGGCGAAGTGCGGGCGATGGTTTTACCGCCGGTCGAGCGCCTCGATTGAGTGGCCCGAGGCACGGGTGCGCAACCGTTTGCGAGATACCCCTGTGATTCGCTCAAGTATTTCCCGCGTCCGCCGAAGTAGGTGTGTTGGAACCATCGTGCACCAACGCTTCCCATCAGATAATTTGCCGAGCAGCGCTATGAGATCAGGATGATCCTGGCCTCGGCCAGGAGCCGTCATGTCTCAACCTCGCGCCCGGATTGCCTCACAGTTAGGCCTCGCATTAGCCGTGATACTGGCTGTTGTCATCAGCGGTAGTACGGTATTCGCCTTGCGTTCACTGGACTCCGCCAACCTCGACACCCGCGAAGAGCACCTGGCCAGCGAGGCGCGCCTGCTCGCCGATCAACTCAACACCTTCCACAGCACCTTGCGCGAAAGTACCCAGCGCTTGAGCGGGCTGTTTGAAAAGCGCTTCGGCGCCGGGTTGAGCGTGCATGCGGATCAACCGGTTACCGTCGCCGGGATGCAGACGCCAGGCCTGTACCTGGGCAATGACGTGTTGAACAACGATTTCGATGAGGTCGATGAATTCAAGGACACCTCCGGCGGCGTGGCCACGGTGTTTGTGCGCAGTGGCGAAGACTTCATCCGTGTCAGCACGTCCTTGACCAAGCAGGATGGCAGTCGCGCCATCGGCACAGTGCTGGACCATCAGCACCCGGCATATCAACGCCTGCTTGCCGGGCAGAGTTATGTGGGCCGTGCGGTGCTGTTCGAACGTTCCTACATGACCCAGTACACACCGGTGCGCGACGCGGCCGGCAAGGTGATCGCGGTGCTGTTTGTCGGCTTCGACTACACCGACGCGCAGAATGCCCAATTCGAAAACCTCAAGCGCTTCCGCATCGGCAAGACCGGCTCCCTCGCGTTGCTGGACGAACAGAAGCGCTGGCTGGTGCCGCCCGCTGGCGTGCAGGCACTGGATCAGGCAATCCCGGTGATGCTCGACCTGGCGAAGAAGCCGGGCGAGGGCCGTTTCTGGAGCGACAAGAACGAAGACTTCTACAGCGTCTCGGTGCCCTTCGAAGGCGGCCCGTGGTCGGTGGTCGCGAGCATGCCCAAGGCTGAGATCCGCGAAGTCACCTGGGCCGTGGGTATCCGCCTGGTGATCGGCAGCGTGCTGGCGATGCTGTTCGCGGTCGGCGCGGCGGTGTGGCTGTTGCGCAGCAAACTGCAGCCGTTGAGTGATCTGGTGAGTCAGGCCGAGGCCTTGGGCGCCGGTGATTTGAGTGCCCGCTTGAACGTGTCCAGCCATGACGAAATCGGCCAGTTGGCACGCAGCTTCAACCAGATGGGCGAGGCGCTTTCGACCATGGTCTCGCACATTCGCAGCGCAGCCGAAGAAGTTAATAGCCGTGCCCAGGCCTTGTCCGGTTTGTCTGGCGGGGCCTATGAGGGCATGGAGCAACAGTCGGGCGAAATCACCAGCATGGCCGGCGCGGTGGAAGAATTCAGCGCCACCTCGCTGAACATCGCCGACAACATGGGCAATACCGAGCGCCTGGCGCAGGAAAATGCGCAGCAGACTCGTATTGGCCGTACCTCGATGCAAGAGGCGTCGTCGTCTCTTGAGCACATCGCCACTGCGCTGAACAGCACCGCCACGGTGATCAACACCCTTGGCCAGCGCTCCCAGGAAATCGGCGGGATCGTCGGTGTGATCACCTCGATCGCCGAACAGACCAACCTGCTGGCGCTCAACGCCGCCATCGAAGCCGCGCGGGCCGGTGAACAGGGCCGCGGGTTTGCCGTGGTTGCCGATGAAGTGCGCAACCTGGCGTCGCGTACCCGCCAGGCCACTGACGAGATTTCCGGGATGATCCAGAGCATCCAGCAGGAAACCGGCAATGCCATCAGCACCATGGAGCACGGCAATGTGTTGATGCAGGAAGGCCTGTCGCGCAACGCCGACGTGGCCTCGGCCCTGGCACGGATCGACGAACAGAGCCGCTCGGCCGGCCAGCAGTTTGCCGCAATCACCACCGCCACCCAGGAGCAGAGCAGCACCGCGACCTTGCTCAGCAGCAACTTGCAGAGCATTGCGCTGGCCAACAGCGAGCAGCGTGAAGCGGTGTCGAACCTGGCGATTACGGCCAAGGAGCTGGAGACGCTGGCAGCGAGCTTGCGGCATGAGGTGGATCGGTTTCGCTGAAACTGGATTGGCGCACACTTCCTGCCCAGGCCCTGCTGATGCTCAAAAGGCTCAGGTGATCGCTGCCGGACGATATTGCAGCGCCTCTTGCAGGTGATGGCGAGCGATAGTGTCTGCTTGTTCCAGGTCCGCCAGCGTGCGCGCTACCTTGAGCAGCCGGTGGGCCGCGCGCAGCGACAATGTCAGTCGCTCGCAAGCGGTCTCCAGCCAGCTTTCGTCGACCTTTGCCAGCGTGCAATGCTTGCGCAGCCCCGGTAGATCCAGGAAGGCATTGGCGCAGCCCTGGCGCTTCAGCTGACGCTCCCGGGATTCGGCAACCTGCGCCGATGCCTTCGCCGTGTTATCGCCATCCTGCAGGGCCGGGTTCAGCGCGGTGGTCTCCCGGGCGACGGTGACGTGCAAGTCGATCCGGTCCAGCAGCGGCCCGGAGAGTTTGTTGCGATAGCGCTGAATCTGCTCCGGCGTGCACCGACAGCGCCCGCTGGGATCGCCCATGTAGCCGCAGGGGCAGGGGTTCATCGCCGCCACCAGTTGAAAGCGCGCCGGAAAACTCACCCGGTCGCGGGCGCGGGAAATCACGATATGCCCCGATTCAAGGGGCTCGCGCAGCACCTCCAGGACCTTGCGATCAAACTCCGGCAACTCATCCAGGAACAACACCCCGTGATGGGCCAAGGTGATCTCCCCAGGCTGCGGCTTCGAGCCGCCGCCCACCAAGGCCGGGCCTGATGCAGAGTGGTGCGGCTGACGAAACGGTCGGTGCGGCCAATGGCTCAGTGGCGCGAGGCTGACCACTGACTGAATCGCTGCCACTTCCAGGGCTTCCTGTTCGCTCAACGGGGGCAATAACCCAGGCAGGCGGCTGGCGAGCAAGGTCTTGCCGGTGCCGGGCGGCCCGCTCAGCAACAGGTTGTGCGCGCCTGCAGCGGCAACCAGCAGAGCACGCTTGGCCATTGACTGGCCTTGCACTTCGCTCAGGTCCGGGTACGGCTTGTTCAGGTACAGCAGTCCATCGGACTTGTAGGGCTCAATCGGCGCATGCCCGTTCAGGTGTGCCACCACTTGGAGCAAATGGTCGACTGCAATCACCGTCAGCCCGGACGCCAGGCACGCTTCCTCGGCATTCGCCCGAGGCACTATCACGGTGCGTCCGGCCTTGCGTGCTGCCAGCGCCGCGGGCAGCACGCCTTTCACCGCCCGCACCGCGCCGGACAGTGCCAGTTCGCCCAGGCATTCCACGTTATCCAGGGTCAGCGCCGGCACCTGCACGCTGGCCGCCAGGATCCCCAAGGCAATCGCCAGATCAAAACGCCCGCCGTCCTTGGGCAGGTCGGCGGGCGCGAGGTTGAGGGTGATCCGACGGTCGGGGTATTTCAGTGCTGAATTGAGAATGGCACTGCGTACACGGTCCTTGCTTTCCTTGACTGCGGTTTCCGGTAAACCCACCAGAGTCAGGGACGGCAACCCATTGGCCATATGCACTTCGACGGTGACGGCAGGGGCTTCGACGCCAATTTGGGCGCGGCTGTGGACAATGGCGAGGGACATGCTCGTTCCTTGAAAGGGAGGGCCGCTTCCTGCGGTTTTTCAAGGGTAGACGAGGTGGAATAGAGCGGGGCGTGGAGGTTTTACAGAACGTATCTAGGGAACGACGCAGAGCAAACGTGGGAGCGGGCTAGCTCGCGAAAGCGCTGGATTTGCCAGCATCTGCATGTCTGACAGACTGCATTCGCGGGCAAGCCTGCTGCCACATTTTGACCCCGTTGCGTCAGTTACTCGGCCGGGGGTGTCAACCGCGCTTCCAGCTCAGCCACTTTGGCTTCCAGGCTCTCCAACCGCGCACGTGTGCGGGCCAGCACGACCATCTGGCTATCAAACTCTTCGCGGCTCACCAGGTCGAGTTTGCTGAAGCCGCTTTGCAGCAGCGCCTTGAACTGGCTTTCGATTTCATTGCGGGGCAGCGGGGTGTCGCCGCTGAACAGGCGAGAGGCGTGGCCGCTCAGGGCATCGAGGAGATCTTTGGGCGCGAGCATGGGAAATATTCCGGAAAACTGTTGGCCGGCAGTGTATCACGCAGCGTCTATAGTGATTTTCACGGCCTGCCGCGCACGCTTTTCGCGCAGCTGGCCGTAGGGCGACGCACTGTTTTTGTGCGCATTGCGTTCGCCAGAAAGCCCCGCAGGTGGGCATAAGTGAGCAAAGGACTGATTTCAGTGATTTTTACGGAGCTGGCAAGGTTTCTGCTTAGACGATCATGACCCATGCACTGATGCAGTCGCTGTGACGAATGCAGTGCGCCGACGGATCAGGGGTACAGGTTTCGTCACCAGTGGTTCGCTGGCGTCGCCACGGCAATTGCCCTTGCGACGACGCGTTACAAAGCCAGGCACTGCGCTTAGACTTGAGACGGGTTTGTTTTCCTGGGGCAAGTCCACCAATTCGGGAGAGAGTTTTCATGAAGCTAGTCACTGCCATCATCAAGCCGTTCAAGTTGGACGATGTACGCGAGTCGTTGTCCGAGATCGGCGTGCAGGGCATTACCGTTACTGAGGTCAAAGGCTTCGGTCGGCAGAAGGGTCACACCGAGCTGTATCGCGGCGCGGAATACGTGGTCGATTTCCTGCCGAAGGTGAAGATTGATGTCGCCATTGACGACAAGGATCTTGACCGGGTTATCGAGGCGATAACCAAGGCCGCCAACACCGGCAAGATCGGTGACGGCAAGATCTTCGTGGTCAATCTGGAACAGGCTATTCGCATCCGTACCGGCGAAACCGATACCGACGCAATCTAAGCCGCCAAACCCCAACGCCCCAGGAGAAAACAATATGACTCTGCGTAAATTCGCAGGGCTCGGAGCCCTGTTGTCCATCGTAATGCCCAGCCTGGCCATGGCGGCAGACGAAGTGGCTGCTCCAGTCCTCAATTCCGGCGACACTGCATGGATGCTCACATCCACTGCGCTGGTGCTGTTCATGACCATTCCAGGCCTGGCGCTGTTCTACGGCGGCATGGTGCGTTCCAAAAACATTCTTTCCGTGATGATGCAGTGCTTCGCCATCACCGGCCTGATCACCATCCTGTGGTTCGTGTACGGCTACAGCATGGCGTTCGACACCACCGGGATGGAAGCGGGCGTCGTCAACTTCAACTCGTTCGTCGGCGGCTTGTCCAAGTTGTTCCTGTCGGGCGTGACTCCAGCGAGCATCACCGGCCCTGCGGCGCTGTTCCCTGAGGCGGTGTTCGTCACCTTCCAGATGACCTTCGCGATCATCACCCCGGCGCTGATCGTCGGTGCCTTCGCCGAGCGTATGAAATTCTCCGCGATGCTGATCTTCATGGGCGTCTGGTTCACCCTGGTCTACGCACCGATTGCCCACATGGTCTGGGGCGGCCCGGGTTCGTTGCTGGGCGACTGGGGCGTGCTGGACTTCGCAGGCGGCACCGTGGTGCACATCAACGCCGGTGTGGCTGGCCTGGTGGCGTGCCTGGTACTCGGCAAGCGCAAAGGCTTCCCGACCACCCCAATGGCGCCGCACAACCTCGGTTACACCCTGGTGGGTGCCGCGATGCTGTGGGTCGGCTGGTTCGGCTTCAACGCCGGCTCCGCAGCGGCAGCCAACGGCACCGCCGGCATGGCGATGCTGGTCACCCAAATCGCTACCGCTGCTGCAGCGCTGGGCTGGATGTTCGCCGAGTGGGTCACCCACGGTAAGCCAAGCGCGCTGGGCATTGCCTCGGGTGTGGTCGCTGGCCTGGTGGCAATCACGCCAGCCGCTGGCACCGTGGGCCCGATGGGCGCCCTGGTGATCGGTCTGGCTGCCGGTGTGGTGTGCTTCTTCTGCGCCACCACGCTGAAACGCAAGCTGGGCTACGACGACTCCCTGGACGCCTTCGGCGTGCACGGTATCGGCGGTATCCTCGGCGCAATCCTGACCGGCGTGTTCGCTGCCCCTTCGCTGGGCGGCTTCAACGCGGCCACCACTGACATCGCGGCGCAAGTCTGGATCCAGTGCAAAGGCGTCGGCTTCACTGTGATCTACACAGCCATCGTGACCTTCATCATCCTCAAGGTGCTGGACGTGGTGATGGGCCTGCGTGTGACCGAAGAAGAAGAGGCGGTCGGCCTCGACCTGGCGCAACACAACGAGCGCGGCTACAACTTGTAAGTACGCGAAAAAAAGATGCCCGGCTTGCCGGGCATTTTTTTGCCTGGCGTTTGTCAGTCATAACAAGCTGTGTCGGTTTTTGCGCCCAGTTTGTGATGGGGCGCACGCGGCACTTTCCAGCGTGCGAATGTCTTACAGGCATGTAGGCGTATTCGGCACTTTGTTTTTTCCCAGAGCGCGCTAGAATGCGCGCCGATGGGCGGAGAACTGTATGTGGCAACAGACCCTGATCACCCTGCGGGCAAAGCCCCGGGGCTTTCACCTGGTAACCGACGAGTTACTTGCCGGCCTGCCTGAATTGAAGGCATGTCGCGTGGGCCTGTTGCATCTGTGGCTGCAGCACACCTCGGCCTCGTTGACCGTCAACGAGAATGCCGACCCGGCGGTTCGTCGTGACTTCGAGCGTTTCTTCAATTCGCTGGTGCCGCAAGGCCGGGCAGGATTCGAGCACAACGACGAAGGCCCGGACGATCTGCCGGCGCACTTCAAGGCCAGTCTCCTGGGCTGCCAGCTGAGTTTGCCGGTGAAGAACGGCCGCTTGGCGATGGGGACCTGGCAAGGTGTTTATCTGGGCGAGCACCGTGATCATGGCGGTGCTCGTAAAGTCCTCGCCACTCTGCACGGTGATGGGGCATAAGCCACTGGTTATCCAGTGGATGTTGATTTTTTTCCGGCGACCTCGACAGAGGGTGAAGCTGGGCTATAACTAATCTGCTTTTCGCAAGTCATGAGGTAGAACATGAGCGACGATGATCTGGAAAACGACGAACTGGAAGTAGGTGACGAAGACGACACCGAAGAAGGTCTTGAAGCGGCGGCTGAAGACGTTGCTGACGACGACGGTGGCGATGATGCGCCTGTTCCGGCTGCCAAGGGCAAGGCCAAGGCTGCTGTTTCGGTAGACGAACTGCCGAGCGTCGAGGCCAAGAACAAAGAGCGCGACGCGCTGGCCCGTGCGATGGAAGAATTCCTCGCGAAAGGCGGCAAAGTGCAGGAAGTCGAGGCCAACGTGGTGGCAGATCCACCGAAGAAGCCAGATAACAAGTACGGCAGCCGACCTATCTGAGGTCTGCCACCTGCTTGCTGAAAGAGCCCGCCGTCGCTGCGGGCTTTTTCATGCCTGTAGCAAACTGGCTGGCCCACCGCATTCCTGTGTGGGCGCTGGCTTCAGTGTGTATGCCAACTGCGCAGCAATGGCGGCAGTTCGGTCAAGCTGCGAATCTCGGCATCCGGGCGCTTTTCACCTTCCCACGGCTTGCCTGTCGGGTTGAACCACACCGCACGCAGGCCCGCCTGCTGCGCCCCGGCGATGTCATCACCCGGGTGGTCGCCCACGTGCACCGCCTCGCTGGCGTCCACGCCACCGCGCTGCAACGCTTCCTGAAACAATCGCGCATCCGGCTTGGCGATGCCGACATCTTCGGCGCGCAGGGCAAAGTGAAAGTAGTCCGCCAGGCCCACGCGCTGCACATCAGCATTGCCATTGGTGATCACCCCCAGCAAAAAGTGCTGGCGCAAGGCTTGCAGCATCGGCTCGGCTTCCGGGAATACGCTGAGCTGGTGGCGTGCGTGGATGAACGCCTCGAAGCATACATCGGCCATTTCCGTGGCCTCGGGCTGTGGATAACCGGCCTCTTCAAAGGCGTGCATCAGCACCCGGTGGCGCAGGATGCTGATGCGGTATTTCAGCTCGGGATGACGCTCCAGCACGTGTTGGCGCAGCTTGGCGAAATGCTCCAGGGGCAAGTCGCCGACCTTGGCGGCGTTCACCGCCAGCCATTCGCGCATCGACGCCTCGGCGCTGATGATGACGGGTACGTTGTCCCAGAGTGTGTCGTCCAGGTCGAAGGTGATCAGCTTGATACTCATGAGTCGCCGCCCTTGATGCGTTTGGCCCGTGGATGGGCGCTGTCGTACACCGTTGCCAGGTGCTGGAAGTCGAGGTGGGTATAGATCTGCGTAGTCTTGATATCGGAGTGGCCGAGCAGCTCTTGTACCGCGCGCAGGTCCTGGGACGACTCCAGCAGATGGCTGGCAAAGGAGTGCCGCAACATATGCGGATGCAGGTTCTGGCCCAGCTCGCGCTCGCCGGCAGCCTTGACCCGCACCTGAATGGCCCGAGGCCCCAGGCGCCGACCTTGCTGGCTGATAAACACGGCGTCGTCCACCGGGTTGGCCAGGGCGCGTAGCGGCAACCAGAGTTGCAGCGCCTCGCGGGCCTTCCTGCCGACCGGCAGCACGCGGGTCTTGCTGCCTTTGCCAAGCACTTGCACCAGGCCGTCCGCCAGGTCCAGTTGATCCAGGTTGAGTCCGGTCAGCTCCGACAGGCGCAGGCCAGAGGAATAAAACAGCTCGAGGATCGCCTGGTCGCGGTGGGCGAGGAAGTCATCCTCTACCGCACCCTCCAGCAGTTGCAGGGCGCGATCGGTGTCGAGGGTCTTGGGCAGGCGCCGCTCGCCCTTGGGCGGGGACAGGCCGTTGGCCGGGTCGTGGTCGCACAGGCCTTCGCGATTGAGGTAGTGATAGAGGCCGCGCACCGCCGACAGCAGGCGCGACAGGCTGCGCGAGGACTGGCCCTGCTGGTGCAGGCGCGCGATCAGGCTGCGCAGGCCCTGGATATCCAGGGCTTTCCAGCTGCTGATCTGGTGTTTTTCGCAGTACGCCAGGACCTTGTTCAAGTCCCGTCGATAAGCTTCCAGGGTATGGGGCGACACCTGGCGCTCGTTGCGCAGGTGAGCGCAATAAGCGTCCAGTTGCCGTTCCATGGCTAGCGCACCGCGCGCAGGGCGGTGGTAAAGCGCGGTAATACCCGGCCCAGCACTTCGGCGATATAGGTCAGGAACAGCGTGCCTACCGAGCTTTTGTAGTGTTGCGGGTCACGGCTGGCGATGGCCAGTACGCCGTGCAGGCCTTGATGACTGAGCGCGACCACGGCGGTGGAGCCGATCTGCTTGCGCTGTTCGGCGCCAAACAGGAAGTCCAGTTCGTGCTCGCGCAAGGTACCACTGATGGTCTTGCCTTCGGACAACAGGCCGCCGATCGCGGTTTGCGCATCGCCACCGCTGACCCAGCGACCCACCGGCATCGGGTTGTCGCTGAACAGGATCAGGCTGACAAAGGGCACCTGGAAGTCCTGGCGCAGGCTGTCTTCGACGGCGATCACCGTTTCTTCCAGGCTGGTGGCGTCCATCAGGGTCAGAATCAGGCGGCGGGTCTTGTCGAAAAGGCGGTCGTTGTCGCGGGCCACGTCCATCAACTGCGAGAGCCGATGGCGCATTTCGATATTACGCTCGCGCAGGATCTTCATCTGCCGCTCCACCAGCGACACGGTATCGCCGCGCTGGTGAGGGATGCGCAGGGCCGGCAGCAGCTCTTCGTGCTCGACGAAGAAATGCGGATTCGCCTCAAGGTACGCCGCGACGGCAGCGGCCTCCAGACTTTCGCTCGGGGTAGCTTGTGCGGGTACTTGAGGCTTATCGGTCATTAGCTTTGCTCACTCATAGACGGACCTGTCCTTCGTATACACGCGAGGCCGGCCCGGTCATCATCACCGGGTGGCCAGGGCCTGCCCATTCGATGGACAGGCGTCCACCGGGCAGGTCGATCAGCAGCGGCGAATCCATCCACCCCTGGCTGATCGCGGCCACGGCAGCGGCGCAAGCACCGGTACCGCAGGCCTGGGTTTCGCCGGCGCCGCGTTCCCACACACGCAATTGCGCGCGGGTACGGTCGATCACCTGCAGGAAGCCCACGTTGACCCGTGCCGGAAAGCGCGGGTGGTGTTCGATCTTCGGCCCCAATTCATGCACGGGCGCGTTGTTGATGTCGTTGACCCGCAGTACGGCATGGGGGTTGCCCATGGACACCGCGGCGATATCGACAGTCTTGCCTTCCACGTCCAGCGCGTAGCTGGTGGCCTGCTCGGTGGCCTGGAACGGAATGTCCGCCGGCACCAGGCGAGGGGCGCCCATGTTGACGCTGATCTGGCCGTCGCTGCGGATATCCAGCTCGATCACGCCGCTCTTGGTCTCGACGCGAATCTGCCGCTTGGCGGTCAGGCGCTTGTCCAGCACAAAGCGGGCAAAGCAGCGCGCACCGTTGCCGCACTGTTCCACTTCGGAACCGTCGGAGTTGAAGATCCGGTAACGGAAGTCCACCTCCGGGTTGCTCGGTGCCTCGACGATCAGCAATTGGTCGAAGCCAATCCCGGTATGCCGGTCGCCCCACTGTTTAGCGTGCTTGGGCAGGATGTGCGCGTGCTGGCTGACGAGGTCGAGGACCATGAAATCATTGCCCAGCCCGTGCATCTTGGTAAAACGCAGCAGCATGGCTTACTCCGGCAGCAGGCTTTCGCCAGCATACAACTCGGCTACCGTCTCGCGGCGACGCACTTCGAACGCTTGATCACCGTCCACCAGCACCTCGGCGGCACGGCCGCGGGTGTTGTAGTTGGAACTCATGACAAACCCGTAGGCACCGGCCGAATGCACGGCCAGCAAGTCGCCTTCCTCCAGTGCGAGCTGGCGGTCCTTGGCCAGGAAGTCGCCGGTCTCGCAGATCGGGCCGACGATGTCGTAGGTGCGCGGTGCGCTGTCGCGAGGTTTCACGGCAGTGACGTCCATCCAGGCCTGGTACAGCGCCGGGCGGATCAGGTCGTTCATCGCCGCGTCGACGATGGCGAAATCCTTGTGCTCGGTGTGCTTGAGGTACTCGACCTGGGTCAGCAGCACGCTGGCGTTGGCGACGATGTAGCGGCCCGGCTCGAACATCAGCGTCAGGTCGCGGCCTTCGGTGCGCTCGCGCACGGCCTGGATGTAGTCGGCAATCAGCGGCGGCTCTTCGTCGCGATAACGTACGCCGACACCACCACCCAGATCGATGTGGTGCAGGTAGATGCCGCACTCGCCCAGGCGATCGATCAACGCCAGCAGGCGGTCGAGGGCATCCAGGAACGGTGGCAGGGTGGTCAGTTGCGAACCGATGTGGCAATCGACACCCAATACTTCCAGGTTCGGCAGCTGGGCGGCGCGGATGTACACGTCCTCGGCGTCGGCAATGGCGATGCCGAACTTGTTCTCTTTGAGACCGGTGGAAATGTACGGGTGGGTGCCGGCGTCGACGTCCGGGTTGACGCGCAGGGAAATCGGCGCGCGAACGCCCATCTCGGCGGCCACGGTCTGCAGGCGTTCCAGCTCATCGGTGGATTCGACGTTGAAGCAGTGCACGCCCACTTCCAGGGCGCGGCGCATGTCTTCGCGGCTCTTGCCGACGCCGGAGAACACGATCTTGTCAGCCTGGCCGCCAGCGGCCAGTACTCGTTCCAGCTCGCCACGCGACACGATGTCGAAACCAGCGCCCAGGCGCGCCAGGACATTCAGTACGCCGAGGTTGGAGTTGGCTTTCACCGCGTAGCACACCAGGTGCGGCACGCCGTTCAGCGGGTCGGTGAACGAGCGGTACTGCGCTTCGATATGCGCGCGCGAGTACACGTAGGTCGGGGTACCAAAGCGCTCGGCAATCGCGGACAACGCCACGCCTTCCGCGAACAGCTCGCCGTCCCGGTAGTTAAAAGCGTCCATGATCTTCCCTTAGTAGGTGTCGTGCTTATGCGCTTTAGCGGGTTTTTGCGACGATTGCGCCTGTTCATTCGGATCTTTGCTGTCATCGGGCAGGTACAGCGGGCCTTTTTGACCACAGGCACTAACGAGGCAGGCGACCGCGACGAGCGCAGCAAGGGAAGAGATCAGGCGCTTCATGGCGAAATCCTTGAATATGCATTAATTGCGCCCGAGTATACCGACCACCCGCCAGCTTGCCTATGCGCTGGAATACCCGTCCAGCGGGGGTTTGCCGAGATAGTCGGGAAACGTCCTACGCTCGATGGGGATATTTCATTCCGTCGATCGTGATGAAATCGGTATCCTTTGCAATCGGCGGGGCTCGCCCGTATCGTGCGGCGCTTGAGCAAAACCAGACACTTTTGAGGTTGCCACAATGAGTTTGACCGAAGCCCGTTTTCACGACCTGGTGGATTCGACCCAGCAGGCACTGGAAGATATTTTCGACGACAGCGGCCTGGACGTGGACCTGGAAAACTCGGCCGGCGTGCTGACCGTCAAGTTCGAGAGCGGCCAGCAGTTGATCTTCAGCCGCCAGGAGCCGCTGCGTCAGCTGTGGCTGGCGGCGCGCTCCGGTGGCGTGCACTTCGACTACGAAGAAGAAAGCGGCAAGTGGCAGTGTGACAAGAGTGAAGAGCTGTTGGGCGAGATGGTCGCGCGCCTGGTCCACGAATATACCGGCGCCGAGCTGGATTTCGACGAGATCTGACCGTGACCCAGCCTGTACCTGTCCGCCCGCCGAAGCCGCTGTTCAGTAATGTCAGCCCGGCGGTGCCGTCACCTTGTATCAGTTTGTGTCGTCTGGACGAGCATAAAGTCTGCCTTGGTTGCTTCCGCCACGTGGAAGACATCCGTGAATGGCGCTCCGCCGATGATGCCCGGCGCCGGGTGATCTGCCTGGATGCCGAGCAGCGCAGGGCGCGCGCCTGAGGTCGTCTTGTTTATTTGTGACGCTGTGGTAGTGTCCGGGTACGCCTCAACTCATCGAGGCCCGTGAGAACCCCGCCTTTTCCTGGCGGGGTTTTGCTTTTTTGTGCAGAAAAAAGGAGTCTGCCTGAATCATGACCACCGCACCGTCCATCATTCTTACCCGTCTTGACGTGCAGCGTCTGGAGCAACTGATCGACCGCTTGGGCGACGAGTCTCCCGGCGTCGAAGCGTTGCAAGCCGAACTCGACCGCGCCGAAGACGTGGTCGGTCACGATGAAGTGCCTGCGGGTGTCGTGACCATGAACTCCAGCGTGCATTGCCGTGAGCAAGGCAGCGGCAAGGACTACCACCTGACCCTGGTCTACCCCAAGGACGCCAACGCCGACGAAGGCAAGATCTCGATCCTGGCGCCGGTCGGCAGCGCGTTGCTCGGCCTGCAGGTGGGCCAGCATATCGACTGGCCAGCACCAGGCGGCAAGACGCTCAAGCTCGAATTGCTCAGCGTTGAAGGCCAGCCCAAGGATGGCGGCGCCTTTCCTCTCTAAATCTGGCTCAGCGCCGCATTGAGCGACAGCTCCAGCTCGGCCTTGTAGCGCAGGTACAAATTGCTCGGGCTCTGTACATCACCGAGCAGGCCCGACAGGTCCAGGTCGGTGATGTAGCAGCGGTAACGTTCGGCTTCCCGACGTTGCCCGACAATCTCCTGGGCGACCACTGCAAACAGCTGGTCGCCAAACTCCAGTTCGCAAAACTCCCGCTGATTGCAGTACAGGGTAATGCCCACTTGGCCGGGCGCCGCCTTGCCAATAATCGCCTGCACGTCATAAAACGGTTTGTTTGTCGGGTTTTGCGGTGCCGGCCGCGGCTCGATGCCGCGTGCGCGACTGCTGCCTGACGGCAACAGCTGGTAATAAAAGATTTGCACCTCGCCCAGCGGTTGTTGCGGGTCCAGCGGTGACAGCGCATCCCGGCGATAAATGATCGATTGCAGGAAGCGCTGCAACGGCGCCAACAAGCTCTGCTCATCATGGAACGGCAAGCGTTGCTGCCAGAGCGCGTTGAACTCATCCAGCACATACAGCTCGGCGAAACCCTCGTTGACCCGGTAGAACACCTGCACGCAATCGGCCATGCCCATCGGCAGCAACAAAGCCAGGTCGTGGTCTTCCAGGGCCATGGCGTCCAGGTGCAGCGGGCTGTAGCTGGCCAGTTCTTCGCTGAGGTAGGCAATCAGCGCGTCCTGGGTTGCCAACGACACATGGGTGGCCTGGCCCGGCGTCAACTCCATCACGTGATAGTGCTGCTGTACCTGGAGCAGGTAGCGGTGATTGCCCTGGCCGAGCAGCAGGTTCTGCGCGGTATCGAAGATTTCTTCGACGCGCTGGGCAATGAACTGCGCACGGTTGTGACAGAAACAGCGCACCCGCAACCGCGGCAGATGGTCGGCCGGCAGTTGGTTGAGGTAGTCGCGCAGGCAGTCGAGCAGCGCATGGGGGCCGTCGTAACGACTGACCATCACCTCGTTCCAGCTATTGAGCGTGACCTGGTCCAGGGTCAGCACCAGGTTGTCGCGCACCCCGGCATAACTCAGCGAGTCGGTACGCTCGGTGGTCATCAGGATATTCAGGTCGCGGTGATGCTTGAGCGGGTCGACGCCGACGTTGATCAGCAACAACACCTCCTCGGGCACCGCCGAGCGCAGCAGGCGTTCCTCATCGACGCTGGCCAGCGGCAGGGCGATGGTCTGTTGCAGGCTGCCGAGCAGGTTGAACAGCTCGAACTCGGTCATGTCGCTGACGCCTGGATGCAGCGCCAGGCGGGTGCTGCTGTCGATCACGCCGTTGCGGTGACACCAGGTGAGCATTTCCAGCAGGTCACGGCTGCGCTTGATCGGCGCGAAGTGTTCCCATTCCAGGGCCGTGAGGTTGCCGTTGTACAAGCCCCAATGGTGCTGGCCCGGCTCCTTGCGATTGGGCGATTGCACCAGGGTGAGGGTGTCTTCGGCCAGGTCCGGGGCGATGCCGGGGTTGATGAATTCGACCTTGCCGGCCTTGCGTTCGAAGGCGGCATACAGGCGCCGGCCCAGCACATTGAGGTCGCGCTTGTTGATCAGGCTGACGGTCTGTTCGGTGCGGGCGAACTGGGTCAGGAAGCGATAGCTGTAGTTCAGCTCGTTGACCAGGGCGCGGCGCTCGGACGCCACCTGGCGTACTTTCCACTGGCTGCGGCTGTCCAGCAGCGCCAGCTGGCGTTGGTCCCAGCCCCACTCATGCGCCAGGCGCTCCAGCAACAGCCGCTGCCAACTGGTCGCGCGCTGGCCGACGGTCAGCTTGCGGTTGACCTTCAGGTACAGCGCCCGCCGTACCAGTTCCAGGCGTTCCGGCTCGTGACGGGCCTTGAGGTATTCCTCGATGCGACGGTAGACCACGATGTACGGGTCGAGCTCATCCAGGTCCATCTGGTTGGCGAACACCGCGCGCTTGAAGCGCAGGCTCAAGCACTGCACGTTCGGGTGCTCGCTGGCGTAGACCTCGGTCAGCAGCAGCTTGAGCACCGACTTGTAGGGTGACTCGATGCCCTTGAACAGCTGCCACAGCCCGGCGCCGATGAATTCGCCCGGGGGAATGTGCGCCAGGTGGCCGAGGTCGAGGGTTTCATCGGCGCGGATAAAGCGCTTGGAAATCAGCGTATGGGTGAACTCGGCATAGCGGGTTTCTTCGTACACCGGCACCAGCCACCAGATCGGCGTGCGCCCGGCCAGCCAGATGGCGGTGCGGTAGAACTCGTCCAGCAACAGGTAATGCTGGGTGGTGCCGCAGTCGTCGGAGCTCAGTTGCGTGTCGCGCTCGCCGAGCACAAAGCGCGTCGGCTCGATCAGGAAGAAGTGTGCTTCGGCGCCCATGCTCAGGGCCCAGGCTTCCAGCAGCTGGCATTTTTTGCGCAGTTCGACCAGCTCGGCTTCGCCGAGGTCCGGCGCATGGCACACCCACACGTCCATATCGCTCTGATCCGCCTGGGCCAGGGTGCCGAGGCTGCCCATCAGGAACAATCCATGAATCGGCCGTGGCGGGTTGCCATGGCGTGGCTTGTAGGAGAACGAGCGAGTCAGACGCTGGGCTTCGGTCAGGGCTTGGGCGTCGGGTTCGAAATTTGAGAGCCCCGCAGGCGTGCTGCCCGAGACATAGCCTGGCAGCAGCGGGTGATTGACGTGAAAGAACAGCGGCAACAGGGTCAGCACGCTTTGCTGGCGTGGCGTCAGCCCCTCGACGGCCCGGGCCATGCGGCCTTCGTTGAGGGCCATGAAACGCGCGCGCAGTTGGGCCAGTACCTTGCGGTCAATGCCTTCGTCCAGGTCGGGGCGGATTTCGTGGGTGCGGGTCATGTCGAATTCGTTGGCTCGCAGGGCCCAACGTGGGCGGCCGTGTCGGAGTTTACAGCCAGTAGCGTAGGAGGTTTAGAGGGAAATTGTTTTTGGCGCCAGAATTTTGTGGCGTCCACGGCAACGCCCCCGGAATCCGCAGAGCGCGGACTCCATGGGCGGTCTCAGGGATCAGGCAGCTTCTTTGGTGGTGGCAGTGGTGAGGATGGTCAGCAGCGTTTGAGCCTGCTCTGCAGCGTCCCGGCCAAGGCTGGTCAGGTAGCCCCCGTCTGGCTGGTCGATAAGTCCTTTCGCATGAAGGCGTTTGGCAGCGGCGATGGCAGTGGGAGCGGCGGTCTGGTGGACTTTCAGACCTTCCTTGGTGCTGTCCAAGGGGAAGAGTACAAGGATTTCCAGTTCGGCAACCAACTCAGGGGTATACGACATAAGGACTCCAGACTTTCTAAAATTTATTAGAGGCTAGCAGGGCATAAGGTGAACGCACTTTGCCGGGCTGTCCAGTAGGAGCAAGCGCGCTCGCGAAAAACCTGAGAGCGCCGCGTAAATTCAGGCTGCTCGTGTTGGCGTTGGCGGTTTTCGCGCGCAGGCCGGCTCCTGCCAGGTCTGGTGACTTAGTTGTTTTCCGGAGGCAGCTCTGGCAGTGCCCGCAGCGCTGTTTCGTACCATTCGGTATCGAATGCGCGGTCTTCTTCGAGCATCTTGTCGATTTCCACGGCCAGTACATGGGCCATGAGATTCAGAATGTCGTCGCGCTCATAGCCCACCAGCGTCAGCTTGTTGAAGGTGGCTTTGGCGGCAGGCGGGTTGTCGCTTTCGATCTGGTTTTCGATGGCCTGGGTCAGCGTACTTTCGGTGAACTCTTCTTCGTCGCTGTCGATATCGGTCGGCTCGCTCATGGCAGGCTCCTGTAGGAAAGGGCGCCAGTCTACCCCCATTCAAGCGGTTGATGCTGCTGGCAAGGCCAGGCCCGGGGAGCTATAACGCTTGCAGCCAACCCCATTCCCGGCCTGGAGGCAATCGCAATGCTCAAGCTCTACGGATTCTCGGTCAGCAACTACTACAACATGGTCAAGCTGGCGTTGCTGGAGAAGGGGCTGCCTTTCGAAGAGGTGCCTTTTTACGCCGGGCAAACCCCTGAAGCCCTGGCGGTCAGCCCGCGCGGCAAGGTCCCGGTGCTGGGCGTGAAGCAGGGCTTTATCAACGAAACCAGCGTGATCCTCGAATACATCGAGCAAACCCAGGAAGGGCCTTCGCTGCTCCCGGCCGATCCGTTCCAGCGCGCCCAAGTGCTGGCGCTGTGCCGAGAAATCGAGCTGTATATCGAATTGCCGGCTCGCGCCTGTTTCGCCGAAGCCTTTTTCGGCATGCCGGTGCCGGAGGCGACCAAGGAAAAATCCAAGGCGGAGCTGTTGCTCGGGGTTGGCTCATTAGGCCGGCACGGTAAATTCGCGCCGTTTGTGGCGGGGGAGAGCTTCACGATTGCGGATCTGTATTTCATGTACAGCGTGAACCTCGCCTGCGCGGTGGGCGAGAAGCTGTTTGGCCTGGATCTGCTGGCTGAGATGCCGAAAGCTAAAGCGTTGCTGGAACGTTTGCACGGGATGCCCAACGCGCAGAAGGTGGCGGCGGACAGGGAAGCGGCGATGCCGGCGTTCATGGCCATGGTGGCGGCGAAGAAATAGCGATTCTCACACTTGTAGGAGCCGGATTGCCGGCGATGGCGGCCTCAAGATCAACTGCGATCTCAAGGACCTCATCGCCGGCAAGCGAGTGCTTAGCGGCTGGCGAGCAGGGCCTGGCCGCGCGCGACGGCAGCCTTCACCTGCGCCGGTGCAGTGCCGCCCACGTGGTTACGGGCATTCACCGACCCTTCCAGGGTCAGTACCGCGAACACGTCCTGCTCGATCTGGTCGCTGAACTGACGCAGCTCTTCCAGGCTCATTTCCGCCAGGTCCTTGCCGGTGTCCACGCCGTACTTCACGGCGTGGCCGACGATTTCGTGGCAGTCACGGAACGGCAGGCCACGGCGCACCAGGTAGTCCGCGAGGTCAGTCGCGGTGGAGAACCCGCGCAACGCCGCTTCACGCATGATCGCGTGCTTGGGCTTGATCGCAGGGATCATGTCGGCAAACGCGCGCAACGAGTCGCGCAGTGTATCGGCGGCGTCGAACAGCGGTTCCTTGTCTTCCTGGTTGTCCTTGTTGTAGGCCAGCGGCTGGCCTTTCATCAGGGTCAGCAGGCCCATCAGCGCGCCGAACACGCGGCCGCTTTTGCCGCGTACCAGCTCGGGCACGTCGGGGTTTTTCTTTTGCGGCATGATCGAGCTGCCGGTGCAGAAGCGGTCCGGCAGGTCGATGAACTGGAATTGCGCACTGGTCCACAGCACCAGCTCTTCGGAGAAGCGCGACAGGTGCATCATCGCGATGCTCGCGGCGGCGCAGAATTCGATGGCGAAGTCACGGTCCGACACGCCGTCCAGGGAGTTGCCGCCCACGGCGTCAAAACCCAGCAGTTGCGCGGTGTATTCGCGGTCGATCGGGTAGGTGGTGCCGGCCAGTGCGGCGCTGCCCAACGGCATACGGTTGGCGCGCTTGCGGCAATCCACCAGGCGCTCGTAGTCGCGGCTGAGCATCTCGAACCAGGCCAGCAGGTGGTGGCCGAAGGTCACGGGCTGTGCGGTCTGCAGGTGGGTGAAGCCGGGCATGATGGTGTCCGATTCACGCTCGGCCTGCTCCAGCAGACCTTTTTGCAAGCGGGTGATTTCGGACAGGATCAGGTCGATTTCGTCACGCAGCCACAGGCGAATATCGGTAGCCACCTGATCGTTGCGGCTGCGGCCGGTGTGCAGCTTCTTGCCGGTCACACCGATGCGGTCGGTGAGGCGGGCCTCGATGTTCATGTGCACGTCTTCCAGGTCGACGCGCCAGTCGAACGTACCGGCTTCGATCTCGCCGCGAATCGTGGTCAGGCCGTCGATGATGCTGTCGCGCTCGGCGTCGGTCAGCACGCCGACCTTGGCCAGCATCGTCGCGTGGGCGATGGAGCCCATGATGTCGTGGCGGTACAGGCGCTGGTCGAAGGTGACGGAGGCGGTGAAGCGGGCGACGAAGGCGTCGACGGGTTCACTGAAGCGGCCGCCCCAGGACTGGTTGGTCTTGTCGGTGCTCATGGATTCGCTCGTGATCTGCTTAATAAAGAGGCATGGAAGTGTGCCGGCGATAATAACAGGGTTGCCCGTTGAGGCGGTGCTGCGGGTCGTCGGCATTTTTATTTGTGCAAAGCTGGCTAAGTGCCTTGCCGTCGAACGCGTCCGGGAAGAGACTGGGACAAGGGTTTATTGAAACGATATTTGACGATTGAGCAATGTCGTCTCAGTGAGCGTCTACAGTTGGACTGATAGTGTGTGAATGCACCAAAGTCGGGTGATGCGGTCATAGCCCAGACTAACCATTAAAAAGGGGGGTATTCGGATTGTGTATCAGCAAACCCTACGACAGTGCCCGCAGGCAGCAGGTCTTGGGCGCTATTGAACAGGTCCGGGTAAATATGGGTGCCGCTGTCGGGGCACTTTTTGCCGCTCGCGCTAGTCTTAGCGTGGATCGCTGTGACGCAAGTCACCGCACCTGTCTACGCTATCCTTGTGCGAGACTCACGCAGGAATCCAGCGCAATATGAATGTCCTGATCGTTGATGACGAACCCCAAGCCCGCGAGCGACTGAGCCGTTTGGTCAGTGAACTCGAGGGTTATACAGTCCTTGAGCCGAGCGCCACCAACGGGGAGGAGGCGTTGGCGTTGATCGACAGCCTCAAGCCCGATGTGGTGCTGCTCGATATCCGCCTGCCGGGCCTTGATGGCCTGCAAGTTGCCGCCCGCCTGAGTGAGCGAGAATCGCCACCTGCCGTGGTGCTGTGCGCGGCCCAGGAAGAGTTTTCCGCCGACACGCTCGAAGCCAGCGGTGTCAGCTTCCTCACCAAACCCGTGGCTGGCGAGGCGTTGCTCAAGGCGCTGAAAAAGGCCGAGCGGCCCAATCGTGTCCAGCTCGCCGCACTGACCCAGCCCGCCGCCCAAAGTGGTAACGGGCCACGCAGCCACATCAGCGCCCGCACACGCAAAGGCATCGAGCTGATTCCGCTGGGCGAGGTGGTCTATTTTATTGCCGATCACAAGTACGTGACCCTGCGCCACCAGGGCGGCGAAGTGCTGCTCGATGAACCGCTCAAGGCGCTTGAGGATGAATTCGGCGACCGCTTCGTGCGAATCCACCGCAACGCGCTGGTGGCCCGCGAGCGAATCGAACGCTTGCAGCGCACACCCCTGGGGCATTTCCAGTTGTTCCTCAAGGGGCTGAATGGCGATGCATTGATCGTCAGCCGACGCCATGTCGCCGGTGTGCGCAAGATGATGCAACAGCTTTAGCCTGGGGCCTGCGGCGATGCCTGTACCTTTTATCCCGGTGCGACGCGGCCAGGGAGGCCCCGCACTTGCTGATTCAAATCAAAGCGTATTTGCCTGAGCTGTTATTATCTGCCGTATCTATTCAGTACGGATTGATCCATGTCCTCTCGCGAAATCCGCATCGCCACCCGTAAAAGCGCCTTGGCCTTGTGGCAGGCCGAATACGTCAAAGCACGCCTTGAGCAGGCCCATGCCGGCCTCAAGGTGACCCTGGTGCCCATGGTCAGTCGCGGCGACAAGCTGCTCGACTCGCCGCTGTCGAAGATCGGCGGCAAGGGCCTGTTCGTCAAGGAACTGGAAACCGCGCTGCTGGAAAACGAAGCCGACATCGCCGTGCATTCGATGAAAGATGTGCCCATGGATTTCCCTGAAGGCCTGGGCCTGTTTTGCATCTGCGAGCGTGAAGACCCGCGCGACGCCTTTGTTTCCAACACCTACGCGTCGTTGGATGAGCTGCCGCTGGGCAGCATCGTCGGCACGTCCAGCCTGCGTCGCCAGGCACAGTTGCTCACTCGCCGCCCGGACCTGCAGATTCGTTTTCTGCGCGGCAACGTCAACACCCGCCTGGCCAAGCTGGATGCCGGTGAATATGACGCGATCATCCTCGCCGCGGCCGGCTTGATCCGCTTGGGTTTCGAAGACCGCATCACCTCGGCCATCAGTGTCGAGGACAGCCTGCCGGCCGGTGGGCAAGGCGCAGTGGGCATCGAATGCCGCACCGCCGACACTGAAATTCACGCCTTGCTCAAACCCCTGGACCACCACGACACCGAAGTGCGCGTCACGGCCGAACGCGCCTTGAACAAGCACCTCAACGGCGGCTGCCAGGTGCCGATTGCCTGCTACGCCGTGCTCGAAGGCGACAATCTGTGGCTGCGTGGCTTGGTAGGCGATCCGGATGGCGGCACCCTGTTGACTGCCGAGGTGCGTGGTCCGCAGCGTGATGCCACGGTCCTGGGGATCCAGGTGGCGGAAGAGCTGCTGGACAAGGGCGCTGGTGCCATCCTGCAAAAAGTCTATGGCGAGGCCGGCCCGCAGTGACCGGATGGCGACTGCTGCTGACGCGGCCTGCCGAGGAATCAGCAGCCCTGGCTTTGGCATTATCAGACGCCGGAGTCTTCAGCAGCAGCTTACCCTTGCTGGACATCGAGCCCTTTGCTGTTTCCCCCGAGCAGCAGGCCGTGTTCCGCCACCTCGACCGTTACTGCGCAGTGATCGTGGTAAGCAAACCGGCCGCGCGCCTTGCCGTGCAACAGCTGACCCAAGCCTGGCCGCAGCTGCCATGGTTCAGCGTCGGCGGCGCCACCGCGCAGGTGTTGGCCGAGCACGGCCTAAACGTTGACTACCCCCAGTCTGGTGATGACAGCGAGGCCTTGCTTCAATTGCCTGCGTTGCGCGAGGCTATCGCGCGCCCGGATGCACGGGTGTTGATCCTGCGCGGCGAGGGGGGCCGGGAGTTGCTGGCTGAGCGTTTGCGTGAGCAAGGTGCTAGTGTCGACTATCTGGAGTTGTATCGTCGTTTCTTGCCGGACTATCAGGCGGGAGTACTGATGCAACGCATCCAGTTGGAACGCCTGAACGGCCTGGTGGTCAGCAGTGGGCAGGGTTTCTTGCACTTGCAGGCCCTGGCTGGCGCCGATTGGTCTCAGGTGGCCCGGCTTCCGTTGTTCGTGCCCAGTCCGCGAGTCCAGGAGATGGCGCGGGCCGCAGGCGCAGAAAAAGTGGTGGATTGTCGCGGCGCGAGTGCCGCGGCTTTGTTAGTGGCGTTGGGCAGCTGTGTCTTGTGACGGCCGCCCCCACTCTCTGATACGCAAAGGACGGATACGTGAGCGAAACAGCCTTGCCTAAAGATGAAACCCAGCCCGCACTCGATGCGCCGGCTGAGTCACCGGTTACCGCGCCGCGCCGTGGCAATGGCCTGGCAATCGTCGCCCTGCTGCTGGGTGCTGCCGGCGTTGCCGCAGGCGGTTGGGGGATCGTACAGGTCCGCGCCTTGCAAGCCAGCAGCCAGCAACAGCTGGGGCAGGTGCAGACCCTCGACGACCAGTCCCAGACCCTCAAGCAAAGCCAGCAGCAGCTGGCGGCGCGCCTGGCCCAGTTGCCAGGTGCCGATGAGCTGGAGGAACGTCGCCGTCTGGTCGCGCAACTGCAGGGTGACCAGCAACGCTTGAGTCAGCGGCTGGAAACCGTGCTGGGCGCCAGCCGCCAGGATTGGCGTTTGGCTGAGGCCGAGCATTTGATTCGCCTGGCGAGCTTGCGCCTGTCGGCCCTGCAAGACATCAACAGTGCCCAGTCGCTGGTGCAGGGCGCCGACGAGATCCTTCGCGAGCAAAGCGATCCGGGCTCGTATGCCGCTCGCGAGCAATTGGCCAAGAGCCTGGCCGCGCTGCGCAGCACTGAGCAGCCGGACCGCACCGGGCTGTACCTGCAATTGGCGGCCTTGCGTGACCAGGTCGTGCAACTGGCGGCCATCGCCCCTGAATATCAACTGACCGATCCCGCTTCCCAAGGGCGCCCGACCACCGATACCGAGAGTCGTTGGAGCCAGTGGTGGGAGCAGATTTCGCGGTACTTCCGCATCGACTTCAACCCTGACGACAACATCCGTCCGTTGCTGGCCGGCCAAGGCCTGAATCAGGTACGCCTGGCCCTGAGCCTGGCCCTGGAGCAAGCACAGTGGGCCGCGCTCAATGGCGAGTCGGCGGTCTACAGCCGCTCGCTGGGCGAGGCGCGCAGCGTGCTGCAGGACAACTTCAACCAGGACAACCCGCAAAGCAAGGCGATGCTGGCACGTATCGCCGAGCTTGAGCCCAAGGCCGTCTCGGTGGTGACCCCGGACCTGGCCGCGAGCCTGGCCGCCGTGCAGGCGTACCTTGACCGTCGTCATCTGTCTGCCGACGAAGCCAAGGCGGCCGCGGGCACGCCGGCAACCCAGGAGTAGAGCCGATGAAGCGTTTCTATGTGATCCTGGTGCTGGCGATTGCGATCGCCCTGGCACTGGCCGTGGGCATTTCCAAGCACACCGGCTACGTGCTGATTACCTACCCGCATGTGCTGCATTACGAGTCGAGCCTGTGGGCCACCTTGGTGGCCGTATTTGCCATCGGCCTGGCGATCTACCTGATCCGCGTGTTGTTGAGCCTGGTGACCACCTCCGGTGGTGTGGTCAACCCGTGGTCGCGGCGTAACCGCAGCCGCCGCGTGCAGATTGCCATCGAGCAAGGCCAGATGGACCTCGCCGAGGGCCGCTGGGCCAGCGCCGAGCGCCATTTGCACCGTGCCGCCGAAGCCGAGCGCCAGCCATTGCTGTATTACCTCGGCGCCGCTCGTGCCGCCAATGAGCAAGGCCGCTACGAAGAGGCTGACGGCTTGCTGGAACGTGCCCTGGAGCGTCAGCCCCAGGCCGAGCTGGCGGTTGCCTTGAGCCACGCGCAGCTGCAGCTGGACCGAGGCGATACGGAGGGCGCGTTGACCACCTTGCAGGCGATGCACGAACGTCACCCGCACAACGCGCAGGTGTTGCGTCAATTGCAGCGCCTGCATCAGCAGCGGGGCGACTGGTCATCAGTGATCCGCCTGCTGCCGGAACTGCGCAAGGACAAGGTGCTGCCTGCCAGCGAGTTGGCCGAACTCGAGCGCCGCGCCTGGGGTGAAAACCTGGGCCTGGCTGCACAGCGCGAAGACCAGGGTGAAGCGGGCTTGCAGTCACTTGAGCGGGCCTGGCAACAACTCACCTCTGCGCAGCGGCAGGAGCCGCAATTGGTCCTGGCCTATGCCGAGCAGTTGCGTCAGTTGGGTGCCGACGCGAAGGCCGAAGAAGCGCTGCGTGGCGCAATCAAGCGCGGCTACGACAGCCACCTGATCCGCCTCTACGGCCTGTTGCGTGGCAGTGATCCCGCCCGCCAGTTGAAGTTTGCCGAAGGTTGGCTCAAGGACCATCCCGGCGATGCCAGCCTGCTGTTGACACTGGGCCGCTTGTGCCTGCAAAACAGCCTGTGGGGCAAGGCGCGTGACTACCTGGAGAGCAGCCTGCAGGTACAGCGCAATCCGGAAGCCTGTGCCGAACTGGCGCGGCTGCTGGCCCAACTGGGCGACACCGAGCGCAGCAACCAGCTGTTCCAGGAGGGGCTGGGCCTGCTGGATAGCCGCTTGCTGGCGTCACCGCTGCCGGTACCTGCGCGAGTTTGAAGTAGGATGTTATCCAAGGGTTGGCTCAGACAAATCTGATAGCCAACCCTTCAATGTCTCGCAAACGCGTTGGCTAGAGCCTTTATAGGCATGCTCCTACGTTCAATAGTTTGAAGTCTTCCATCCTCTGACGGGTTGTCCTTATCCTCTTGCGGAATCGTCTGCTCTAGCATGTATTGAAAGGGGTCGGGCCTTTCCTCTACCGTATTGACCTATATTTCGCGGTGCGGATAAAGCATGTCTTTGGCCCCTTCACGTTCCTTGTTTTTCCTTGCATTCCTGGCAGGTGGGCTGACGTTGGGTGCGTCCTTCTACCTGGAATTTGGCGCGTCGTTGCGGCCTTGTTTCCTGTGCCAGTTGCAAAGGGTCTTCCTGGCGGCCTTCACGCTGATCAACCTGGCCGCCGCGCTCTACAGCCCCAAGCGTTCTGCCATCTACCTGTACGGTTTGGCGAGCATGGGCTGCGCATTACTCGGCGCCATCACTGCCGTGCGCCAGGTACTGTTGCAAAATGCCGCACCCGACCAGGCTGGCGACTGCTGGCCGAGCCTGCAATACATGATCGAAAACCTGTCGCTGTGGCAGGCATTGCAATCGGCCGTCAAAGGCACGGTTGATTGCGTTGATATCAACTGGACGTTGTTCGACCTGAGCCTCCCCGAGTGGAGCCTGCTGTTCTTCCTGGGCATGCTGATCCTGGGCGCTACGCAGTTTTCGCGGCTGATTTCGAGCCAGCGTTTGCGTCCTGCTCGGCACTGAAAGGCCGTCACACTTTGCAGAAGGGGATTAAACACTTGTATGAACTTTCTCTCCTGCGTACCTTGAAGCCACAGTCATGCGGGCATAATCTGGCCCGCACGCGTTAATGAAACCGTTTGTCAGATGTGGCCTTGTCCGGCTGCCGCTTTAATCCTTGAAGTGTTGCGCGGGCACCAGGCAGCAGCGCCCCTATAGGGAAGAGAGATCATCATGCTGGAAAGTTGTCAGAATGCTCAGGAACGCTGGGGTGGGGTGCACAAGCTGATCGACAGCTGGTTGAAGGCACGTCACGAACTGGTTCGGGCCTTTGATGCTCTCGGCGCCAAGCCCGAGGCACTGGCTGAGAACCGCGAACCGTTGCAGGATTTCTGCGCTGTGTTGGTGGACTACGTGTCGGCTGGACATTTCGGTGTCTACGAGCAACTGACCAAAGAAGCGGAAGCTTTTGATGATCAGCGTGGTCTGGAATTAGCCGAGACCCTTTACCCACGTATCGATGTGATCACCGAAAAATTGCTCGCGTTCACCGACCTGTGTGATGCCGGTAATTGTGTCGCCGAAAAATTCAAGGAGCTGGGTGGCCTCCTCCATGAGCGTTTCGAATTGGAAGATTGCCTGATCGAAGTGCTGCACAACGCCCACAAGGAAGAGGCGGCCACCCAGGCCTGACCTTTGCTGGCGGGATAAAAAAACGGTGCGCATTGCGCACCGTTTTTTATTGGGTCAGTGACGAGTACCGAGCAATTCGATCTCGAACACCAGCGGCGTATACGGCGGGATCAACTCGCCGGCGCCGTCGGCGCCATAAGCCTGGGCTGACGGAATCACCAGGCGCCATTTCGCGCCCACTGGCATCTGTTGCAGCGCGCTGCTCCAGCCGCTGATCACGCTGTCGAGGCGAAACCATTGGGGCTGCGTGCTCTGATCGAACACAGTGCCGTCGGGAAGGCGTCCCACGTATTTCACTTGCACCTGATCACTGGCCAATGGCTTGTTGCCCGTGCCGGCAGTGAGCTCGGTGAGCAGGATGCCATCCGCCAGTTCGCGCACACCTTTTGCGGATTTTTCCTTGGCTAGAAATTGCTGTTCGGCGGCCAGTGCTTTTTCACTCTGGGGTGCCTGCGCGTCCGCTTCGGTTTGCGCTTCGTGCTGGGCCAGAAGCTGCTCGATACGCGCGTTATCCAGCGCCAGCGGTTTGCCTTGATAGGCCTGCTTGAGGCCGTCGATCAAGGCCTGGATCTGCAAGTCCGGAACCTCCTGGCGCAGGCGTTCGCCGAGGCTGGCACCCAGGCTGTAGGCGAGGTCGTGTTGATCCTGCGCGGTGGTTTTCGCCGGTGATTGCTCGCCCGCATTGGCCATCGAGATTGCCAGGCCAAGCACAAGAAAAAGGTAACGCGACATGAGCATTTCTCCCGCCGAAAGTGCGACGGATTATGCCAGTGTGGGAGCGTAAAAAGTGCCGCGCATTTTCGTTATATCGATAAGAATTTTCGTACGTTGCAACGCAAGGCAAACGATACTGTCAACATGCCCTAGCGGCGGTAAGAGCAGAGGGCTAGTATGAGCCGCACCCACGTCAGCCAGGAGGTAAACCATGTCGGCCAAACAGAAGCCTGTTAATACCCCGTTGCATTTACTCCAACAACTTTCGGGCAGCTTGCTCGAACACCTGGAAAGCGCCTGTTCCCAAGCGTTGGCCGATGCAGAAAAGCTGCTCGCCAAGCTGGAAAAACAACGCGGTAAAGCGCAAGAAAAGCTGCACAAATCCCGCACCAAACTGCAAGACGCCGCGACTGCCGGCAAGGCCAAGGCACAAGCCAAGGCCAAAGACGCTGTCAAAGAACTTGAGGACTTGCTGGACGCCCTCAAGGATCGCCAAGCTGAAACCCGCACTTACATTTCCCAACTCAAAAAAGATGCTCAGGAAAGCCTGAAACTGGCCCAGGGCGTTGGTCGTGTGAAGGAAGCCGTGGCTAAAGTGCTGGGCGCTCGTACCCCTGCAAAAGCCGTTGCCGCCAGCTCGGCGAAAAAGCCGGCAAGCAAGGCCGTTGCTGCGAAACCAGCCGCCAAGCCAGCTGCTAAAACCGCTGCTGCAAAATCAGCCGCCAAGCCAGCTGCCAAAACTGCTGCTGCAAAACCAGCCGCCAAACCCGCTGCTAAAACTGCTGCTGCAAAACCAGCCGCCAAGCCAGCTGTTAAAACCGCTGCTGCAAAACCAGCCGCCAAGCCAGCTGCTAAAACTGCTGCTGCGAAACCAGCCGCCAAGCCAGCTGCTAAAACCGCTGCTGCAAAACCAGCCGCCAAGCCAGCTGCTAAAACCGCTGCTGCAAAACCAGCCGTCAAGCCAGTTGCCAAAACTGCTGCTGCAAAACCAGCCGCCAAACCAGCTGCTAAAACTGCTGCTGCAAAACCAGCCGCCAAGCCAGCTGCCAAACCTGCTGCTGCAAAACCAGCGGCCAAGCCAGCCGCTAAACCTGCTGCTGCAAAACCAGCCGCCAAGCCAGCTGCTAAAACCGCTGCTGCAAAACCAGCCGCCAAGCCAGCTGCCAAACCTGCTGTTGCAAAACCGGCCGCCAAGCCAGCTGCTAAACCTGCTGCTGCAAAACCAGCCGCCAAGCCAGCCGCTAAACCTGCTGCTGCAAAGCCAGCCACTAAGCCAGCTGCGAAACCCGCTGCAGCCAAGCCAGCTCCGGCAAAGCCAGCGACCCCGGCAGCACCTGCGACTACCGCAGCGTCCAGCGCTCCAACCGCACCGACCAGCAGCACTCCTGCACCGGTAGCGCCAAGCACCACCCCAACCAGCGCTTCCTAAGCGCCGGTGGCCGCGACGCGCAGCTGCTGCAGCGCGTTGTGGTCAAGGTTGGCGGCATCCTCAGCCGCCAGTCCTTCAAGCCATCGCGGTTGCCCCGCCACGTCATCCCCCGGCCATGCTTGCGCCAGCGCTTCCAGGCGCTTGAGCAGCGTGCGTTCGGCATCCAGTTCCAGGGCCTTGACCCGTTCGCGTAACGCCGCCACTGCCTCATCCTGCTGCGCCATGGCCCGCCATTGTGTGCGCACGTGCCGTAACGGTCCGACCACCTGTGCCTGCCAGGGCCCGGCAATCTGTTTCAGCGCCTGGATACGTTCGGGTGTCGGCGCTACAGCGCGCCGTTCCAGCCACGCGCCGCAGAGCAACAGGCACACATCTGCACCTTGCGCCTGCATGCGCAGGCAAGCGGCTTCGCACCCTGGGCGGGCGTAAGTCGAGAGGGCAAAGCTCCACAGGTCAGCGCACATATTCACACCCAAGCCAGCGGCCAACGAAGCTGGTAGACTCCGCCGCCATTATGATCCGACTTCAAAGCCTAACATTACAGCGTGGCCCGCAACGTCTTCTTGAAGACGCCGAGCTGACCCTGCACGCCGGTCACAAAGCCGGCCTGATCGGTGCCAACGGCGCCGGCAAATCCACGTTGTTCGCCTTGTTGCTGGGTGAGCTGACCCCGGATTCCGGGGACTGCCTGCTGCCGGCTGACTGGCGCATCGCCCACATGCGCCAGGAGATCGACACCCTGGACCGCATCGCGATCGACTACGTGCTCGATGGCGACCTGCGCCTGCGCCAGGTGCAACATGACCTGGCCGAAGCCGAGAAAGCCCAGGACGGCGCGGCCCAGGCCCGCCTGCACTCGGAACTCGACAGCGCCGACGGCTACACGGCCGACGCCCGCGCCCGCAAGATGCTCGCCGGGCTGGGTTTCACCAACGAACAGATGGACCGCCCGGTCGCCGACTTCTCCGGCGGCTGGCGCATGCGCCTGAACCTGGCCCAGGCGCTGATGTGCCCCTCGGACCTGTTGCTGCTCGATGAACCGACCAACCACTTGGACCTCGATGCGATCCTATGGCTGGAAGATTTCCTCAAGAGCTACCCAGGCACCTTGCTGCTGATTTCCCACGACCGGGATTTCCTCGATGCCGTGGTCGACAATATCGCCCACGTCGAACAGAAGAAAATCACTCTCTACCGGGGCGGCTACACTGCGTTTGAACGCGCGCGCGCCGAGCGCCTGGCCCAGCAGCAACAGGCCTACGAGAAGCAACAGGCGCAACGTGCGCACATGGAAAGCTACATCGCCCGGTTCAAGGCCCAGGCCACCAAGGCCCGCCAGGCCCAGAGCCGGATCAAGGCCCTGGAGCGCATGGAAGAGCTGTCGGCGGCCCACGTCGATTCGCCGTTCGATTTCGTGTTCCGTGAGTCGGTGAAAATCTCCAACCCGCTGCTCGATCTTTCGGATGCACGCCTGGGTTATGGCGACAAAACCATCCTGGAGAAGGTCAAGCTGCAGCTCACGCCGGGTGCACGCATCGGTTTGCTCGGGCCTAACGGTGCGGGCAAGTCGACGCTGATCAAGAACCTGTCCGGCGAGTTGCAGCCCCTGGCCGGCCGCCTGACCCGTGGCGAGAACCTGGTAGTGGGCTATTTCGCCCAGCATCAGTTGGACTCCCTCGACTCCAAGGCCAGCCCGTTGCTGCACCTGCAGCGCCTGGCGCCGACCGAGCGCGAGCAGACCCTGCGCGACTTCCTCGGCGGTTTCGACTTCCGTGGCGCGCGCATCGATGAGCCGGTGCTGAATTTCTCCGGCGGCGAAAAAGCCCGCCTGGCCCTGGCCTTGATCGCCTGGGATCGCCCGAACCTGCTGCTGCTCGACGAACCGACCAACCACCTGGACCTGGAAATGCGCCTGGCGCTGACCATGGCCTTGCAGGAGTTCAGCGGTGCGGTATTGGTGGTGTCTCACGATCGCCACTTGCTCAAGAGCACCACCGACAACTTCCTGCTGGTGGCGGATGGCAAAGTCGAAGAGTTCGACGGCGACCTGGACGACTACGCGCGCTGGCTGACGGATTACCGCCTGCGCAACGCGCCGGTCAGCAACACCCCGGTCAACCCGGACAAGACCGACAAGAAAGCCCAACGCCAGGCCGCTGCTGCGTTGCGCCAACAGTTGGCGCCGCACAAGCGTGAAGCCGACAAGCTGGAAGCCGAGTTGGGCAAGGTGCACGAGCGCCTGGCCAAGATCGAGACCAGCCTGGGCGACAGCGCCGTGTATGAGGCTGCGCGCAAGGATGAGCTGCGCGACCTGCTTGCCGAACAGGCCAAGCTCAAGGTGCGTGAAGGGCAACTGGAGGAAACCTGGATGGAAGCCCTCGAGTTGCTGGAAACCCTGCAGGCGGAGCTGGAGGCGCTGTCCTGATGGAAGCGTTGCAGCTGCCGATACCGACGCAATGGGTCGAGCCCGTGTGGATCGGTGTGCAAATCCTGTTGATCCTGCTGGCCGGCTACCTCGCCCAGCGCTTTGTCGCCAAGGGGCTGACGCGCCTGGGCGAACGCTACCCGCTGCCGCCGCAATTGCTGATGCCGCTGCGCGGCGGCTTGCGCTGGCTGATCATGGGCAGTGCGCTGATCTTCGTGCTGGGCCGCCTGGGAGTGTCGGCCACGGTGTTGTGGACCGCGCTGTCGGGGTTCGTGGCAGTGGCGGCGGTGGCGTTCTTCGCCATGTGGTCGGTGCTCTCCAACCTGCTGTGCGCGATTCTGATCTTCACCGTCGGGCCGTTTCGCCTCGGTGATATCGTCGAGCTGGTGGATACCGTCGACAAACCCGGCGTGAAGGGCCGGGTGGTGGCGATCAACCTGCTCTACACCACGCTGGTCGAAGTGGCAGAAGCCGGCACCGACAGCGCGATGGTGCAGGTCCCCAACAGCCTGTTCTTCCAGCGCTCGGTGCGGCGTTGGCCAGGGACTCACGTGTTCCCCGGCGATCGCTAGTATTCACATCTTGTAAAAATCTATAGCCAGCCTTTGGTCGGCGGAGTTAGCTTTAGGCACAACCGCTAACTCTTCCCTGAGGTGTGTAATGGCACTCGACACATGGCTGGCCTTTTTCGTGGCCAGTTGGATCATCTCCCTTTCCCCCGGCGCCGGCGCCATCGCGTCGATGTCCAGCGGCCTGCAATACGGTTTCCTGCGCGGCTATTGGAACGCCATCGGCCTGCAACTGGGCCTGGCGATGCAGATTGCCGTGGTAGCGGGTGGCCTGGGAGCGATTCTGGCGGCATCGTCTACCGCGTTTTATGCGATCAAATGGTTCGGCGTGGCCTACCTGGTGTACCTGGCCATCAAGCAATGGCGTGCCTTGCCCATGGACATGAGCGAGGACGCGGCGATACGCCCGATCGGCAAGCCGATGGCGATGATGTTCCGTGGTTTCCTGGTCAACGCCAGCAACCCCAAGGCCTTGGTGTTCATGCTGGCGGTACTGCCGCAGTTCGTGAACCCGCAGGCGCCGCTGCTGATCCAGTACCTGATCCTCGGCGCGACCATGATCAGCGTCGACATGATCGTGATGGCGGGCTACACCGGGTTGGCCTCGAAAGTGTTGCGCCTGTTGCGCACACCGAAGCAGCAGAAACGCATGAACCGCACGTTTGCCGGGTTGTTCGTGGGAGCGGCGGGTTTCCTCGCCAGCTTGCATCGCGCAACGGCGTAACTGACGAAACCGAATCAAAAATGTGGGAGCGGGCTTGCTCGCGAATGCGCAGTGTCAGTCACCAGATGTATTGACTGATCCACCGCATTCGCGAGCAAGCCCGCTCCCACATTGGTTTATGTCGGTAGCAGGATTTTCATTCAGCGCAGGATCTTCGGCGCTTCATCCCGTGGCAGGTTATTGCGCAATGCCGGCTGCCCAGGTTGTTCCTGATAACCACCACCCAGTTGTTCGGCCAGCTGCCGCGCAACATCCTCACCCAAGGCTTTCGACACCTCTTTAACCACGCGTGGTCGGTTCAGGCTGACGCGTACGTCACGGTTGTTGACCAGCTTGGTGTCCTGGCCTTCGCCCATGGCGGTGAACGCCGAGGTGATCTCGTAGGTGCGCGTGTTGATCAGGCTGAAATCCGCCACCAGCGTCAGGCCCAGCACCGCCGAGTAACTGTTGGTGTGGTCCAGGGCATTGATGTCCTGGGTAAAGTCGATGTCCGACAGGGTGCCGAACAGCACATAGTCCGCGCCCTTGAAGTGACCAGCCTTGATGCGCTTGATCACGTCGTAGACGTCACCCTTGGCGTCGGCAGTGTAGGGCGTGCCCTGCACCAACTGGAACTGCCGGGACTTGAGGATCTCGCCCTTGATATCACCGCTGAACTTGCGCAGCTCGGTCTGCTCGATGTAGCTGGTACGGCTTTCGTACTCGCTGTAGTTCGAGGACCCGCTGGCGTGGTAAGCGCTGGCCTGGAAGTTGTTATTGGCCGACACCTGGTGAATGTATTCCTCGACCCGCGCCTCATAGGCCAGGTCGGTCACCGCGATCTTCGGGGCGGCCGAGGCGCCAAAGGCGCACAGCAGGCCGATCATGCCGATCCATGCACGCATTGCTTAGCGCTCCGTAGTCTTGCGGATTTCTTTTTCGTCCATCCATTCGGCCAGGCCGCTCTCGACGTCAATCAGCTGCAGGCTGAACTTGTAGAACACGTCCTTGTAGTCCGAGCTGCGCTTGACGATGGAGCTGATCGAGCCTTCCAGGCGGTACTTGGCGGCGACCATGTTGCCGGTCTTGCTCACGGTGGATTTCTTGTACAGGCCGCTCTGGTTCTGCAACTTGAGCTGGTCGACCTGGCTTTGCATGTCGGTGTTGTCGCTGGCGAAGCGCGCGGTGCCGGTTTTCATCAGCTGGGTCTTGATCGACGTGGTGATCTCGCGGGTGTCGATGTATTCGCTGGTCTTGTTCTTCACGTCATACACCTGCACCACCGGGCGGCCCTGCAGGATGCCGGACTGGGCCAGGGAGCGAGTCATGCTTTCGGCGATCATCTGCAGGTCGGTGGAGCCGAACTCGTTGGTCACCAGTTCCACGGCCTTGGTGTCGCCGTAGCTGATGTTCTTGCCGCCCAGTACCGGCGAGGTGTTGGCGCAACCGCTGGCCAGGACGGCCACCACGGCGAGGATCGAGAAGCGTGCAAACATGGGGAAATCTCTCAAAAAGGGTGGACGGCTCAAGGGGTTTTGACTTCGAGACGGAAGTCAGCGGCCTGGGGCAAATTGGCGATGGCCGGCAGGAAGGTTGCCTGGTTGGCGTACAGGTTCAGCACTTTCCAGGTTTCTTCGTCGCCCACCGGGAAGCCATCGGCGCCCAGCCAGGCGAAGCGGTAATACATCATCTGGTTGCTGCTGGTGATGTTGCTCAACTGCACCTTGGCGGTGAGGAAGCCATTCTCGCGCGCGACGCGAATGGCGCCGACGGCGATGCCCTTGAACTTGCCCATCACCACGATTTTGCTCGCGGCGCTGCCAGGCTCCGGCGGCGGCGGGGTGGCGCAGCCGGCGAGCAGGACCAGCGCCAGGGCGCCGAGGATGAAATGACGCATAGCGTGCTCCTTAAGGTTGTTTGAGGGTGGCAATGGCCTGGGGCGGCGTGCTCGGCACCACATGGGCCGCAAGCCCGCCGGCGAACACCTGGTTGCCGACCACGCGCAGTGTGATCACCTGGTAACGCTGGTCGGCCTTGACCGTCACCAGCGTGCCGCCCAGGGCGTTGGGCAGGCTGACCTGGTGTTCGCCATGCTTGAGGCGCAGGCGAGTGACTTGGGTCATGTCCGGCAGGGTGCGCCAGGTGCGGGTATCGGCGCCTTCGGTCACGGCCGAGGCGATACCCAGCACCAGGCCCGCCATCGGGTTGGTCTTGTTCAGGTTGTTTTGCGCCACGCCACGGGTGACTGCCCGCACGGTGGTGCGCAGGATAATGCCGGGCATGTCATCGCGCAGCGCACGGCGGGACATGGCCGTGGTGCTGTTGAGCGCGGTGAGGTTCTGCTGCTGGCCGTCGATGCCGATCTGGGCGAAGGTTGCCGTGGAGGTGTCGGCCTTGATCACCGGGAACGACAGCGGGGTGATCACCAGGTTGCCATTGATCGGGATCGGCAGCGGCAGGCGAATCGAGTCGCGCGCGGGGGCCAGGCCGCTCTGGACCACGATCAGCACGTCGGTTTCGTCGGCGCCGACCTTGGATTTGTCCAGGTCCAGCAGGGCTTGTTCCAGCAGCTTGGTGTTGGGGCGCAGCTCGGCGGCCTTGCGATAGCCGGGCGCGGCCAGGTCTTTTTCACCCAGGGCTTCGTAGACGAAACCGGCCAGGTAATGGCTGAACGCACTTTGGTAGCTGTTTTTCAGGCCGACCACTTCCGGCGCGTCGAGGGACTCCACCGGGTAGCCGCGCAGGTCTTTCATCTGGGTGGTCACGCCTTCGCGCTGGGCTTCGTCCTCACGCTTGAGGTATTCCTTGTCGCGCAGGTCGGCGATCACGGCTTCGCGCTCGTGGGTCTTCTTGATTTCGGTGCGTGCGCCGTCGAAGTCGTTCAGGGCCAGCAGGTTCAGAGCCATCTGCGTGGTCAGCATGACCTTTTCGTAGTCATAGCCTTCGTAGCGACGCACCTTGTCGTTGACCAGGAAGCTGCCGAACTGGGAGAGGTACTTTTCGCTGTCGAACTTGACCGACTCTTCCCACTTGTAGACTTGCAGGTCGGCGCTGCGCCAGGCGGTCTGGCTGCCGGTGATGTCGCCCTTGGCCCGCAGCAACTCGCCTTTCTCGAAGAAATACAGCAGGTCCTTGTCGTCGCCGCTGTTGTTTTTTTCCAGCAGCGTCAGGGCGCCGTCGACGTTGCCAGTGGCCAATTGCTGGTTGGTGGCTTGCAGCTCGGTGTCGTAGCTGCGGAACATCGAACAACCGGACAGCAAGGTCACCGCCACGAGCGCGAGCGGAGGTAAGGCGCGAAATGCCATGCAACTTCTTCCCTGAAAGTCTTCAGCTAATGTGATGATTCCTCATAAAAACGAGGAACGAAATTCCCTTTCGCACTAACAGGGCGCGGCATTATAAGCGCCATTACTGGCAAAACAATGGCTTTTTGCTTTGAATGAGTCGACGTGGATGCCACTACTGCGCCGCTGAAATTTTCCGCCCTCGCAGACGACAAATCACTAACGCCTTGAGTCAAACCCTTTAAGGCTTAACAATGTGTTACTTCGTATTTCCCTTTGAGATTCATTCATGACTGCCCCCTTCCGTTTTCTCGCCTGGCTGCTGTTGCCGGCGCTGATGTCGTGCAGCTTCAACCTGTTGGCCGCGACTGCCGAGGGCGCCCCCCAGGCCCTGCATTTGCTGGACTACATTGGCGCCGACTACCCACCGACGGTGGAGGCGGGCAAGGTCATCGATGAGTCCGAATACAGTGAGCAGCTGGAATTTCTCGGCGTGTTGCAGGGCCTGGTCGCAGAGTTGCCGCAGCGTCCGGAACGCGCGGCGCTGGTAAAGGGTGTCGATGAACTCCTGGCCGCGGTAACCGCCCGCCAGGATGGCGGCGCAGTTGCACGCCAGGCGCGCCAGCTCGGTGCCCAGTTGGCGGTGGCGTATGAAGTCAGCCAGGCGCCGGCGATCACGCCCGACCCCACGCGCGGCGCACCGCTGTACGCGCAGCATTGCTCTGTGTGCCATGGCACGGCCGGCGCCGGTGATGGCCCGGCCAGCGTGGGCATGACGCCACCGCCGGCCAACCTGCGCGATGCCGCGCGCCTGGATCGCCTGAGCCTCTACGCGATCTACAACACCCTCGGCCTGGGCGTCGAAGGCACGGATATGCCGTCTTTCGCCGACCAATTGGATGATCGCCAGCGCTGGGACCTGGCCACCTACATCGCCGGCTTCACTGCCGACCCGGCTGCGGCGAAAACCGAGCAACCGTTCAACCTCGCCGACCTGGCCCGCCAGACCCCGAATGAAGTGCTGGCCGCCAACGGCCCAGCCGCTGCCGCGACCTTTCGCGCCCAGCGTGCACAGCCGCCGCAGGTCAAGCGGGGCCCGGCGCAGTTGCTCGACTACACCGCCGCGACCCTGGACAAGAGCCTCGCTGCCTTCCGCAACGGCGACCACGACCAGGCCTACGACCTGTCGGTAGCCGCGTACCTGGAAGGCTTCGAGCTGGTGGAGAGTTCGCTGGATAACGTCGACGCCAACGTGCGCAAGGACACCGAGAAGGCCCTGATGGCCTATCGGCAGTCGCTGCAGGACGGTTTGCCGATCGAGCAAGTGCAACAGCGCCTGGACGTGGCCAAGGGCAAGCTCACGGAGTCTGCCGGTCTGCTCGGCAGCGATGGCCTGAGTTGGTCGTTGAGCTACATCTCCGGTTTGCTGATCCTGCTGCGTGAAGGGCTGGAAGCGATTCTGGTGCTGGCCGCGATCCTCGCGTTCCTGCGTAACACCGGCCAGCAATCAGCGGTGCGCAGCGTCAACGTCGGTTGGGGCCTGGCGCTGTTGGCTGGCTTGGCCACCTGGGCGCTGGCCGCGTATGTGATTGATGTGAGCGGCGCCCAGCGTGAATTGCTTGAAGGCTGCACGGCGCTGTTTGCCAGCGTGATGGTGCTGTGGCTCGGCGTGTGGATGCACGACCGGCGCCACGCAGCGGCCTGGCAGGACTACATCAAGAGCAGCCTGGTCGGCGGTGGCGGGCGTTTCGGCTTCGCGATGCTGGCGTTCTTCTCGGTGTACCGCGAGCTGTTCGAAGTGATCCTGTTCTACGAAACCCTGTGGCTGCAGGCCGGCCCGGCTGGGCACAACGCCGTGCTGGCCGGTGGCGCCACGGCGCTGGTGCTGTTGGTGGGCCTGGCCTGGGTGATCCTGCGCGGCTCGGCCAAGTTGCCGCTGGCGCTGTTCTTCGGTATCAACGCGGCGCTGCTGTGCGCGCTGTCGGTGGTGTTTGCCGGGCACGGCGTGAAGGCGTTGCAGGAAGCGGGCATCTTCGGCACGCGGCCGGTGGCGTTCTTTGACTTTGACTGGCTGGGCATCCACGCCGATGCGTACTCGCTGGGTGCGCAGGCCGTGGCAATCCTGGCGATTGCGGTGCTGTACGGCCGCAGCCGCCTGGCCGAAAAGCGCCGAGTGGTGGCATAGGCATGCGCGTCTGGATCGATGCAGATGCCTGCCCGCGGGCGGCCAAGGACCAGGTGGTGAAGTTCGCTTTAAAGCGTCAGTTCGAGGTGGTGCTGGTGGCCGGGCAGAGCCAGATCAAGCCGAGCTTTGCTTGCGTGAAATTGATCGTGGTGCCGAGCGGCCCGGACGCGGCCGACGACTACCTGGTGGAGCACGCGGTGCCCGGTGAACTGGTGATCTGCAGCGATGTGCCCCTGGCCGACCGGTTGGTGAAAAAGGGCGTCACGGCTCTGGACCCGCGCGGCAAGGAGTTCAGCCCGGCGAACATGAGTGAACGCTTGGCGGTGCGGAACCTGTTCACTGATCTGCGTGAGCAAGGCCAGATGGGCGGCGGTCCACCGCCCCACGGGGAAAAGGACAAACAGGCGTTTGCGAATGCGCTGGATCGCCTCCTGACGCGGCTGATGCGCCAGGCCTGACGCCCCTTGTGGCAAACGGGCTTGTTTTCTGTGGCGAGCGGGCTTGCCCCGCGTTGGGTGGCGAAGCCGCCCTGAAACCAGTCACCCCGTTGTGTCTGAATGACCGCGGTGCCGTACTGGGGCGGCTGCGCACCCCAACGTAGGGCAAGCCCACTCGTCACAATTAACGGGTCAGTCGTTCTCGTGCGTCAGCTCCAGCACGCGATCCACCAGTTTGTTGATGCCTGACGCCACCTCGCTGATGTTCTTGCCCAGCATGTACGCCGGTGTGCTCACCAGCTTGCGCGCCTTGTCCTCGACGATGTCTTCCACCGTGCATTCGTGATGGGTGGCGCCCATCTTGTCGAGGGCGGCGGCGGTGTCGGCATCGTTGCCGATGGTGCAGGTCACGCCAGGGCCGTAGATCTTCGCGGCCAGGGCAGGGGAGATGCAGATCAGCCCCACCGGCTTGCCCGCTTCGGCAAAGGCTTCGGCCAGCTCCAGCACCTGTGGGTTGACGCTGCAACCGGCGCCTTCGACGGCAAAGTTCGACAGGTTTTTCGCCGCGCCAAATCCGCCGGGCACGATCAACGCGTCGAACTCGTCGGCGTTGGCGTCGCGAATGTCCTTCACCTCGCCCCGGGCTATTCGGGCAGATTCCACCAGTACATTGCGTGATTCGGGCATCTCTTCACCGGTGAGGTGGTTGATCACATGCAGTTGCGCAATATCCGGGGCAAAACATTGGACCTGAGCGCCGCGCTGGTCCAGGCGCAGCAGGGTGATCACGCTTTCGTGGATCTCTGCGCCGTCATACACGCCGCAGCCGGAAAGGATCACTGCAATCTTTTTGCTCATGGGCATTTCTCCTGGGGTCTTGGCGTTAAATGTCTACTAATTTGTCATCTGTTGCCAATGGGATCTCGCGCCGCTGCACCTAATCTTGATGTAACAAAAATAGACCGGACCAGACCATGGACTTCGTGCCTTACGCGGTACCGTTTTTCATTGCCTTGATCGTGGTGGAGCTGCTCGCCGACCGTTGGCGCGGGCAGCGCAACTACCGTGTGGCAGATGCCATCAACAGCCTCAGCACCGGCGTGCTGTCCACCACCACGGGCCTGCTCACCAAGGGCGTAGGGCTGTTGACCTACGCGTTTGCACTCAAGCACCTGGCCGTGATCGAACTGTCGGCCCACAGCGTCTGGACCTGGGTATTCGCCTTCGTCTTCTACGACTTCTGCTACTACTGGCTGCACCGCTGCGGCCATGAGCGCAACATCCTCTGGGCCGCGCATTCGGTGCATCACCAGAGCGAGGACTACAACCTCACCACGGCCTTGCGCCAGACCAGCACCGGCTTTCTGCTGAGCTGGATCTTCTATCTCCCCCTGGCCGTGCTCGGCGTGCCGCTGGTGGTGTTCATCAGCGTGGCGTCGCTCAACCTGCTGTACCAATTCTGGGTGCACACCCGCCATGTGCCCAAGCTTGGCTGGTTCGAATGGTTCTTCGTCACGCCGTCCAATCATCGGGCCCACCATGCACAGAACGCTCTCTACATGGATCGCAACTACGGCGGGGTGTTCATTATTTGGGACCGGCTGTTCGGCAGCTTTCAGGAAGAGGACGACAACGAGCCGGTGATCTTTGGCGTCACCACACCCCTGGCCAGCTGGAATCCGCTGTGGGCCAACCTGCAGTTTTATGCACAGTTGTGGAGTGATGCGCGGCGCACCGAGAGCGTGTGGGACAAGCTGCGTATCTGGTTCATGCGCACCGGCTGGCGGCCGGCGGATGTGAAAGCGAAGTATCCGTTGGCCAAGCCGGACCTCGCCCAGTTCCGCAAATTCGAGGTACCGCTGGACGCGCGCCAGCAGGTGTACGTCGCCCTGCAGTTTGCGGCGTATGTGGGCTTTGGCAGCTATCTGATGAATTTCGGCGAAGGGCTGCCCACGCAGGCGTTGGTGCTGGGCTGGGGCGCGATGGCGTTGGGACTGTTTACCCTGGGCGTCGCCCTGGAGAATCGCCCGTGGGCGCTGAAGGCTGAACTGGTGCGCCTGGCGCTGAATGTGCCACTGGTGTGGCTGGCGCCACTGGTCGGGCTATGGCCGGCCAGCAGCTTGGGCTGGCTGGGGCTGGCGAGTTACAGCCTGCTCAGCGTGATCGGCCTCTACTGCTGCAGAGGCCGGCTTACTCGACTGGTGTCTTAGGCGTCTCGACGGGGACCGGCTCGGCGGCGAGCCGGGCCTTGGCATCCTCACACGCTTGGCGCGCAATCCGTGCGTTCTTGAAGCGGCGGCGTAGCCACAGGCCGAAGCCCAGCAGCAGCAAGGCGCCCAGCACCCATAGCTCGTACTTCTTGACGCTGCCGAGCATGCCTTCCAGCACTGCGCCGAAGTGGTAGGCCGCAGCCCCCAGGGCGGCAGCCCAGATCGCGGCGCCGATGCCGTTGAGGATCAAGTAGCGCGCCGGCGGATAGCCCGAAAGACCGATCGCCACCGGCATCACCGTGCGCAACCCGTAGACAAAACGGAAGCTCAGCACCCAGATATCCGGATGCTTGCGGATATGCTCCAGGGCCTTGTCGCCCATCAATTGCCAGCGCGGCTTGCGCGCCAACAGTTTGCGGCCGTGCTTGCGCCCAAGGAAATACCACAACTGGTCGCCGGCGTAGCTGCCGCAGAAGGCAACCACGACCACCAGGTTGATATCCATGTATCCACGGAACGCCAGGAAGCCTGCGAGAACCAGGATGGTCTCGCCTTCGAAGAACGTGCCTAGGAAGAGGGCAAAGTAGCCGAAGTCATGCAGAAATTGTTGAAGCATGGTCTGGGTGCTGGCGAAATGAACGCGCAGCCTACGCCTTCGCGAACATTCATGAAAGTATCGAGATGTGTCACGAAGTGAACAATTCCTACATAAACGACGAATGCGACTACAGGTCGCATCGATAAGCACAACTGTCATTCCTTCGTCATAATGGCCGCTTATAACTGCAACGCTCGCCCGTAAACACGGGCTCAGGAGTCTGTCGTGAGCTTTACCCCTGCCAATCGCCTGTTCCCTGCCACCCGCCTGCGCCGCAATCGCCGTGATGATTTTTCTCGTCGTCTGGTTCGTGAAAACGTACTGACCACGAACGATCTGATCCTGCCGGTGTTTGTGCTGGACGGTGACAATCGTCGGGAAGCGGTGGCGTCGATGCCGGGTGTAGAGCGCTTGACCATTGATCAGTTGCTGATCGAGGCGGCGAACTGGGTTGAGCTGGGGATTCCGGCGCTGGCGCTGTTTCCGGTCACGCCGCCTGGGCTCAAGTCGCTGGATGCTGCCGAAGCCTGGAACCCGCAAGGCATCGCCCAGCGCGCCACCCGCGCCCTGCGCGAGCGTTTCCCGGAGTTGGGGGTGATCACCGACGTGGCGTTGGACCCGTTCACCACCCACGGCCAGGATGGCATTCTCGACGAAGACGGCTATGTTCAAAACGACATTACCGTCGACGCGCTGGTCAAGCAGGCCTTGTCCCACGCCGCAGCGGGCGCCCAGGTGGTGGCGCCGTCAGACATGATGGACGGCCGCATCCAGGCGATTCGCGAAGCCCTGGAACTGGCGGGCCACGTCAATGTGCGGATCATGGCCTACTCGGCCAAGTATGCCAGTGCCTATTACGGCCCGTTCCGCGATGCGGTGGGCTCGGCGCTTAACCTGGGCAAGGCCGACAAGGCCTCGTACCAGATGGACCCGGCCAACAGCCACGAAGCCCTGCACGAGGTGGCCGCTGACCTGGCCGAAGGTGCCGACATGGTGATGGTCAAGCCCGGGATGCCTTACCTGGACATCCTTTACCGGGTCAAAGAGGAATTCAAAGTGCCGACCTTTGTCTATCAGGTCAGCGGTGAATACGCCATGCACATGGCCGCGATCCAGAATGGCTGGTTGAGTGAAGGGGTGATCCTTGAATCCCTGACTGCCTTTAAACGTGCTGGCGCCGATGGCATCCTGACCTACTTCGCCGCCCGCGCTGCCCAATTGCTTAGAGAGCAACAATAGCCCTCACAGGAACACTCGATGAATACCGAAGGACTCTCCGAAGTTGCCGTAAAAGACGCTCACCCGGTGGTGGAACAAGTCACCGAGACCCCGCCGGAGCTGGAGCCGGCCGCGCCTGCCGTGGTGGCCGAGCCGCCTGTGCCGGCGCCGGTGGTCGCGGTGACCAACCTGGATGACAGCAGCCTGTACATCCACCGCGAGCTGTCACAACTGCAATTCAATATCCGCGTGCTGGAGCAGGCGCTGGATGAGTCCTACCCGTTGCTGGAACGGCTGAAATTCCTGCTGATCTTCTCCAGCAACCTGGACGAGTTCTTCGAAATTCGCGTCGCCGGCCTCAAGAAGCAGATCACCTTCGCCCGTGAACAAGCCGGCGCCGACGGCCTGCAGCCGCACCAGGCGCTGGCGCGCATCAGCGAGCTGGTGCACGGCCATGTGGACCGCCAGTACGCGATCCTCAACGACATCCTGCTGCCGGAACTGGAAAAACATCAGGTCCGCTTCATTCGTCGTCGTCACTGGACCACCAAGATCAAGACCTGGGTGCGCCGTTACTTCCGCGACGAAATCGCGCCGATCATCACCCCGATCGGCCTCGACCCGACGCACCCGTTCCCGTTGCTGGTGAACAAGAGCCTGAACTTCATCGTCGAGCTCGAAGGTATCGACGCCTTCGGTCGCGATTCGGGCCTGGCGATTATCCCGGCGCCGCGCTTGCTGCCACGGATCATCAAGGTACCGGAAGAGGTGGGTGGGCCTGGCGATAACTATGTATTCCTTTCGTCGATGATCCACGCTCACGCCGATGACCTGTTCCAGGGCATGAAGGTCAAGGGCTGCTACCAGTTCCGCCTGACCCGTAACGCCGACCTGGCGCTGGACTCCGAAGACGTCGAAGACTTGGCGCGTGCCCTGCGTGGCGAGCTGTTCTCGCGGCGCTACGGCGACGCGGTGCGCCTTGAAGTGGCCGATACCTGCCCCAAGCACCTGTCGGACTACCTGCTCAAGCAGTTCAACCTGGGCGAGACCGAGCTGTATCAGGTCAATGGTCCGGTAAACCTGACGCGCCTGTTCAGCATCACCGGCCTGGACAGCCATCCGGAGCTGCAATACACGCCGTTCACCCCGCAGATCCCGAAACTGCTGCAAAACAGCGAAAACATTTTCAGCGTGATCAGCAAGCAGGACATCCTGCTGCTGCACCCGTTCGAGTCCTTCACCCCGGTGGTCGACCTGCTGCGCCAGGCCGCCAAGGACCCGCATGTCTTGGCCGTACGCCAGACCCTGTACCGCTCCGGCGCCAACTCGGAGATTGTCGATGCGTTGGTCGACGCGGCGCGTAACGGCAAGGAAGTCACTGCGGTGATCGAGCTGCGTGCGCGGTTCGACGAAGAATCCAACCTGCAACTGGCCAGCCGCCTGCAGGCCGCCGGCGCGGTGGTGATCTACGGCGTGGTGGGCTTCAAGACCCACGCCAAGATGATGCTGATCCTGCGCCGTGAAGCCGGTGAGATCGTGCGCTATGCCCACTTGGGTACCGGCAACTATCACGCCGGCAACGCCAAGCTCTACACCGACTACAGCCTGCTGACCTCCGACGACGCCTTGTGCGAAGACGTCGGCAAGTTGTTCAGCCAGTTGATCGGCATGGGCAAGACGTTGCGCATGAAGAAGCTGCTGCACGCGCCGTTCACTCTCAAGAAGGGCATGCTCGACATGATTGCCCGCGAGACCCAGTTCGCCCTCGACGGCAAGCCGGCGCACATCATTGCCAAGTTCAACTCGCTGACCGATCCGAAGATCATCCGCGCGCTGTACAAGGCCAGCCAGTCCGGTGTGCGCATCGACCTGGTGGTGCGTGGCATGTGCTGCCTGCGCCCGGGCATCGCCGGCGTCTCGCACAACATCCATGTGCGCTCGATCATCGGCCGCTTCCTGGAGCACACCCGGGTGTTCTACTTCCTCAACGGCGGCGAGGAGCAGATGTTCCTCTCCAGCGCCGACTGGATGGAGCGCAACCTCGACAAGCGTGTGGAGACGTGTTTCCCGGTAGAAGGCAAGAAGCTGATCATGCGGGTCAAGAAGGAGCTGGAAAGCTACCTCACCGACAACACCCACAGCTGGAGCCTGCAATCGGATGGCCGCTACGTGCGCAACACGCCAACCGGCAACCAGAACCCGCGCAGCGCGCAGGCGACGTTGCTGGAGAAGTTGGGCAGCCCGATCCTCTCGGTGAATTGAGGCTTTACCTGGCAGCATGAAAAACGGCCCTTTAAGGGCCGTTTTTTTGTGCTGGGTGTAGCCCAATTATTGTGGCGAGCGGGCTTTTTTGTGGTGACCAGGCCTTTTGTGGGGAGTGGGCTGTTTGTGGTGAGCGGGCTTGCCCCGCGTTGGGTGGCGCAGCCGCCCCAAAACCTGCAAAGGCGCTCCGACTGACGCTCCTCGGTGGCTTGATGGGTCGGGGCCGCTTCGCGCCCCAACGCGGGGCAAGCCCGCTCGCCACAAGAAGTACGCTTGCCACCCACATAAGGCCTACTTGCCAAGACAACACGCCTGCCTACTCCAACAAGGCCCGCTTGGCACAGACAACAAGCCCTCATGCCACGCTTGCTGCCTGCTTCGAGGTCAGCGCAGGTTCAGGCTGAACCCAACCCGCGTCAGCCACTCCGCTTCCTGGGCGAAGTCCGCCTGGGTCAGTTGGTTCTCGTCCAGCCAGCCTTTCGGGAACACCACGTCGAGGCTTTCGCCGTTGGCGCGCAGGGTCACCTGGGGCATTTCCTGGGTGCCGCGGATGTGGTGGAACAGGATCGCAAAGCGCAGCAGCACGCACAGGCGGATCAGCTTGATGCCTTCGTCGCCGAATTCGGCGAACTTGTCCTTGGGGATGTTGCGGCGATGGCCGCGCACCAGCAGCGCGAGCATTTGCTGGTCCTCGCGGGAGAATCCGGCGAGGTCCGAGTGCTCGATGAGGTAGGCGCCGTGCTTATGGTAATGGTAGTGGGCGATATCCAGGCCCACTTCATGCACCTTGGCCGCCCAACCCAGCAGCTCACGCCATACGCCCTCTTCGAGGTCCCAGTCTTCGGCCACCTGGTCGAATGCGTGCAAGGCTTTGCGCTCGACACGGGCGGCCTGCTCCAGGTCGACGTGATAACGCTCCATCAGCGAGCTGAGGGTACGCTCACGCACGTCCTCATGGTGGTGACGGCCCAGCAGGTCGTAGAGCACGCCTTCGCGCAAGGCGCCGTCGCAGTGGTCCATGCGTTGCAGCTCGAGGGCGTCGAAGATCGCTTCGAGGATCGCCAGGCCGGCCGGGAAAATGGCGCGACGGTCGGGCTTGATGCCGTCGAAGTCGATTTTCTCGGCATCGCCCAGTTTGAACAGCTTGCGCTTGAGCCACGCCAGGCCTTCGGCGTTGACTTCGCCAGTGCCATGGCCGCCGGCTTTCAAGGCCAGGCCGATGGCACGGATGGTGCCGGACGAACCGATGGCTTCATCCCAGGTCAGGCGATGCAGGGCGTGTTCGATGCTCATGATCTCCAGGCGCGCCGCCGTGTAGGCCTGGGCGTAGCGTGCCGGGGTGATCTTGCCGTCCTTGAAATAGCGTTGGGTAAAGCTGACGCAGCCCATCTGCAGGCTTTCGCGCAGCAGTGGTTCGAAGCGTTGGCCGATGATGAACTCGGTACTGCCGCCGCCGATGTCCGCGACCAGGCGCTTGCCCGGTGTGTCGGCCAGCGTGTGCGAGACACCCAGGTAGATCAGGCGCGCCTCTTCACGGCCGGAGATGACCTCCACCGGATGCCCGAGGATTTCCTCGGCGCGGCGGATGAATTCGCCGCGGTTGCGTGCTTCGCGCAGGGCGTTGGTGCCGACGATTCGTACGGCGCCCAGGGGCATGCCGTTGATCAGTTGGGCAAAACGCTTGAGGCAATCGAGCCCGCGCTGCATGGATTCTTCATTGAGCTGGCGCTCGTCGTCGATCCCGGCGGCCAGTTGCACTTTCTCGCCGAGCCGCTCAAGGATGCGGATTTCGCCGTTCTGGGCCTTGGCCACGACCATGTGAAAGCTGTTGGAGCCCAGGTCGATGGCGGCGATCAGGGACAGATTCTTGGCTTGGGATTGCGGCATGGTTTGGGGGTCTCGGTCGATAACCTTGCCATCGTGCCACGATCGACCGCCAACGCCAACGCGTAGTGCTGCGGGAATTTCTCTCAGGTCGTCTGTAGGCGATTACTGTAGGAAATGTAGTCAAACTTTCCGCACCACTGTTAGCACAGTCGTTGGAAGCTGTAGGAATATATAACTTCGTGCTTCTGGACGGCTGATCATGATTTCGCCTACAAATTAAACGTCAGGGTTCTATTCGTTAAGTGGTTCGGGACTACTGTTGCGGCGCGCTCAGACGACAGTTTGTTTATATCACTCCCACAGTAATCACGGTGTCGTCTTATTCTTTGTTCGGGCATCAAAGCGACAGACTGTCACTCGGCAATCTTGCCGTGGTGTTATTTATTTATGGCTTGTTTATTCAAGCGCAAATAAAGGCGCCTCCTAACTTTAGATGACAGGTCGATTATGAAAAAAATTGTTGGATTGACTCTTGGTATCGCGTGCCTGGCTGGCGCCCTCAATGTTCATGCGTCCACCAGTGCCGAGCTGATTGTCAGGGGCACTATCAAGCCCACCGCCTGCAACCTCAGCATGACCGGTGGCGGGATTATCAACTACGGCGATATTCCCTCGGGCACGTTGCAGCAGACCGCCTTCAACCCCCTGGCCGAACGAACCACGCCCCTGAGCGTCAGTTGCGGCAGCACACCCATGACGTTCGGACTCAGATTTGTCGACCTGCAGTCCGCCAGCAAGGTCTCGGGGATCCTCAATGCATTGGGTTCGGGTTATACCGAAACGCATAACTATGGCTTGGGCATGGTGTCTGGTCGGCGCACCGGCGGCTTTGCGGTCACCCTCAGGGACCTGAGGACAAGCACTGCGACGCTGTTTCCGATCATGCGTGTCGGTTCCGGTGGCTGGCAGAGCAGCGACGGTAAGGTCGCCCAATCGCCCTCTCAATACTCGTGGCGCAGCGGCACTGCGATTTCCCCGGCCTCGATTCCTCAGCTGACCGGGACCATTGCGGTGCGCGCAGTGATCAACAGGGCGCAAGACCTGGACCTGAGTCGTGACATTACCCTTGATGGGCGCGCAACACTTGAGTTGAGTTACATCTAAGCGACTGAATGATAGCCGATCAGAAATGTGTGTATTTCTTGTCGGCTGTTTTATCCGGGCCTGATTATCAATCGCCAACTTATGTCGTGGGGAATACTGGGTGCTTAGTCTTTCAGTCATAAATAATGCGCGGTTGTTTTGTGCAGGTTTGTTGTTGTGTTTTAACAGTGTTGCCCTCGCGGATGGCATGTTGCCGGAAACCACCGTCGTTGTGCTTTATGAAGCACAGGGCGAAGCGACGATAAATATCAAGAATACCGACCCTGGACCGGCGCTACTTCACTCGGTCGTGGAAAATGTGCCCGAAGACGTCGAGCCTCTGTTGATCGTGACGCCGCCCATCACACGCGTGGAGGCGGGTGAAACCCAGTTGGTACGTTTTATCGCCACATTGAAGGAACCCCTGAAGACCCAGCGATTGAAGCGGGTGTCTTTCGAGGGCATCCCCCAGGCACGCGGCCCAGGCGGTGCGACGATTGGTATCACCTTGCGGCAGAATTTACCGCTGATCCTGCACCCAAAGGATCTGCCTGTGCACGACACGCCCTGGGAACTGCTGAAGTGGAAACGTGCGGGCAAAAGTCTCACGGTCCACAACGACAGCGCCTACGTGGTACGCCTGGAGCCACAGGTGCAGTTGCTGCCCCAAGGGGGGCTCGCCACCTTGCCGCGCACCTATGTGTTGCCGGGGGAAGCGCTTGCGGTGCAGGTCGACGGCGCGCTGGAGGGCATGACGGGCGTCGAGATCAGGCCGGCCACGCTCTACGGGTTTTCGGCGGATAGCTATCGGGCCCTGATCAATGCCGACGAGGGTTGATCGACCGATGAACAACCAGTCGAATAACAGGCGTGTGGCTTTTGTGTGGCCGCGCCGACCGACGCTATTGATGGGGATGGCGACGCTATGGGGGCTGCCCGGCTTCGCCCCGGCGCTGGAGTTGGGGGAGGGGTTCGACCTCGCGGCACTCACCACCCACGGTATCGACCCGAAGGTCTCCGACTACTTTCGCAGTGCCGCGCGCTTTCGCGAGGGCGTGCAGGTGGTCGGGCTGGAGGTCAATGGCAATCCGCTGGGGTTGGTGGATGCTCGGTTCGACGCCCAGGGGCAATTGTGTTTTACCAAGGGGCTGCTGGAAAAAGCCGGGTTGATCGAGCCTGGCCGCGTGCTTCACAAAGGCGCGACCGCGGACCAGGCTTGCCATGACTTCCTTGGCGCGTTCCCGACGACGATGGTGCGCCTGCGCCCCGGCAACGAGGAGATCGCGTTGGTGGTGCCCACCGGATCACTGCGTGAGCCGCAATGGGAGGCGGGGCAATTTGCCCGGGGTGGTGCGGCGGCGTTATTCAACTATGACGTACAGGGGTTCAACAGCTATTCGGACAGTGGGCCCAATCGCTTCGTTTCGGCCTATACCGAGGCCGGCTTCAACCTCGGCGACTGGATTGTTCGCAGCCGCCAATTCTATGTATCCGACAACGGTGTGGCCCGCAACGAGCACCTGTACGCCTACGCCCAGCGGGACCTGAGTGCGTTGCAATCGACCTTCCAGGTGGGGCAACTCTCCAGCAACAACCCGCTGTTTGGTGGCCTGCAGTTATCCGGCGTGCAGTTTTCTCCCGATGGCCAATCGCGAGCGCCGGCCGGCAGTAACAACGCCGTGGTCGAGGGGTTGGCCCAAAGCCAGTCGCGCATTGAGGTGCGCCAGTCCGGCGTGTTGATTCACAGCACGCTGGTGCCCGAAGGCCCCTTTCGGCTGACCGGTTTGCCGTTGCTCAACAGCACCAGCGACCTGGAGGTCAGTGTCATCGATGTGCGGGGCGCCAAGCGCAGTTTCGTGGTGCCGGCGGCGTCGTTCGCAGGGAGTACGCCGGCGGCACCTGGGTATTATTTCTCGTTGGGCAAGGTGCGCAAGAATGCACATGAACAAGGCCCCACGCCGGTGGTCGCCATGGGCAGCGGCACGTGGGGCCTGGGAAGCGATTCGTCCGCCGGCCTTGGCCTGTTGAGCACCGATGAATATTGGTCGGCAGGTGGCACCCTGGGCAGTGTGCTGTTCCAGCGGGTTTCCGTGGGGGCTCGCCATAACGTGTCTTGTGATAGCCGTGACGCGGTATCCGGGGCTCGCAGCAGCGTATCGGTGAGCAGCCCGGTCTACGCCAATGTGGACGTCAACCTCAGCGCGACCACGCAGACCCGTGGCTATCGCGAAGTCCATGAAGCGGGCCGCTCGGCGAGGGCCGATGACCTGGATGCGCGCTTCAAAAATCAGTACACGGCAGGTGTGAGCTGGGTCGACACCACCCTGGGAGCATTTTCCCTGGGTTATACCCGTAGTGCCCAGTTTGATGGGCAATCGGCCGACCATGTGTTTGCGTCGTGGAATAAATCGTTCCGGCACGCCGATGTCGCGTTGGTGGCCGACTCACAGGTGGGCGGCCGTCAGTCACGCCGTGACGGCACACGCGATGACAATCGTCGCGATGCGGCCCTGGACAATGATCTGTCCGTGCGGCTGCAGGTCAGCGTGCCGCTGGGCAGTGACCGTCGCGTGAACAGCTATATCAGTCGGCGTGGTGATCAATCCCGTGCCGGCACTGCGCTCAGTGAGCGGGTTAATGATTACGTCAATTACGAGGTGGGCGTCGAGCGTGACCTCAGTGCCCGCGAGCAGTCGATGCGCGGCCATGTGGAGCTGATGCCACGTTACACGCGGGTCGGCCTGGGCGTCAGCCAGGACCCGCTGGGCACTCTTTACAACGGGCAGCTACAGGGTGGCATGGTGGCTCACGCCGGCGGGGTGACCTTCTCGCCGTATGCGGTGCAGGACACATTTGGCATTGCATCGGTGGGCAACATCGGCGCTGCGAAACTCGACACCCCGTACGGCCCGGTATGGACGGATTTCAGCGGACAGGCCGTGATCCCGGGCTTGCCCGCCTATACCGACAGCCGTATTGAAGTGCAGACCCAGTCCCTGCCAAAACGCGTTGACCTGAAAAACGGCACCCAAGTGCTGGCTGCCGGGCGAGGGTCGGTTAATACCGTGGCATTCGATGTGGTTAGCGTGCGCCGTGTACTGCTCACCGCCACTGATGAGCAAGGCCAAGCACTGCCACAGGGCGCTGCGGTGTTCGACAAAAACAAGCGCTTCCTGACCAGTGTGGTGGGTGACGGCATGATCTTCCTGAATGACGTCAATGACTCGCAAGACCTCAGGGTTGCATTGCCGGACTCATCCTCTTGCCGGCTCAACGTTGTTCCCGAGGCCGAGGCCGACAATGACAAATTCTATGAGACAACCTCGGCGGTGTGCCATGTCCTTTAAGTTAAAGACCAAGTGTCTTGCCCTGTTCTGTACGGTGTTGATCGCTGAGGGTGTACAGGCAGAAAAATGCCGGCTGTCCGTCAGCCAGCCGCGTATCGACTATGGCGTCATCCGCAACGAGGCGCGTGCCGAAAGCCCCTTGCTCGCCCTCGGTAAGCGCAGGGTGCAGCTCAATGTGCTGTGTGTGGAGCCCTCGGCTATCGGCTTGAGATTCATCGGCGCAGCAGACGGGCAAGGGTATCTGTTTGGCCGGCAGGGGCGCTTTCGCCTGGCTCTCATGCAGGCCCAGGTGGATGGGCGCGTCGTCGAGTGGACGCTGGCACATCGGCCTGGTGAGACCGCCGACGGGCAGTTGTTGCCAGGCCAGGTCCTGGTGGCTCAGGCGGCCGGCAAGCGACTGATGGCTCAGGTCGAAATCGATACCGACCTGCCCACCAGTGCCCTGCAGGTACGCAGCCAGACAGTGCTGGAGGGGCAGGGCCGTTTCGAACTGGTCAGTCCGGCTGCTCCACTGAGCCGATGAAGTTGGCGAACTCAGGGGTTTGCGGGTTGGCGAACAGCACTTTGGGGTCGCCCACTTCATGCACCTTGCCCTGGTGCATGAACACCAGTTTGTCGCCCACTTCCCGGGCGAAGCGCATCTCGTGGGTCACCATGATCAGGGTCATGCCGTCCTTGGCCAGTTGGCGCACCACGCTGAGCACTTCATTGACCAGCTCCGGATCGAGGGCCGAGGTGATTTCATCGCACAGCAGTACCTTGGGTGACATGGCCAGGGCGCGGGCGATAGCGACCCGCTGTTGCTGGCCGCCGGACAGGCGATCGGGGAAGGCATCGAATTTCTCGCCCAGCCCGACGCGCTCCAGCATCTGCCGGGCCAGTTGGGCCGCCTTGGCTTTCGGCACTTTCTGCACCACCTGCGGCGCGAGCATTACGTTTTCGCCAACCGTCAGGTGCGGAAACAGGTTGAACTGCTGGAACACCATCCCGACTTTCTGTCGCAGGCTGCGCAGATCGGCACGGGCGGCATCGAGGTACTCGCCATCGACTTCGATCACGCCGTCGTTGATGGATTCCAGGCCATTGAGTGTGCGCAGCAAGGTGGACTTGCCCGAGCCGCTGCGGCCGATGATCGCCACCACCTGGCCTTCTTCGACGGTCAGGTCGATGCCCTTGAGTACATGGTGATCGCCGTAATACTTATGCAGGGCGGAAATTCTAAGCAGAGGCATGCAGTCTCCTTTCCAGGTAGCGGGCACTGAGGGACAAGGGGTAGCAGAGCAGGAAGTAACCGAGGGCGACCAGGCCGTAGACCATGAATGGTTCGAAGGTGGCGTTGGCGAGCATGCCGCCGGTCTTGGTCAGCTCGGTGAAGCCAATGATCGAGGTCACCGCGGTGCCCTTGATGACTTGCACCGAGAAACCCACGGTCGGCGCCACGGCAATCCGCAGGGCTTGGGGCAGGATCACGTAGCGCAGTTGCTCCAACGGGTTCAACGCCAGGCTGGCCGAGGCTTCCCATTGCCCGTGGGCGATGGAGTCGACGCAGCCGCGCCAGATTTCGGCGAGGTAGGCGCTGGTAAACAGCGTCAGGGCAATCGCGGCTGCCAGCCACGGCGATATATCCACCCCGAGCAGGGCAATGCCAAAAAACACCAGGAACAGCTGCATCAACAGCGGCGTGCCCTGGAACAGTTCGATGTAGGTGCGAGCGACATTGCGCGGGAAGGCTTTGCGGCTGATGCGCATCGTCATCACCACCAAGCCGATCACGCCGCCGCCGATAAACGCCACCAGCGACAGCAGCAACGTCCACTGCAAGCCGATGGCCAGGTTGCGCACGATGTCCCAGAAGGAGAAATCACTCATCGGCTGTTCCTCATTACAAACCGGCGGCCGATCCAGTTCAGCAACTGGCGAATCATCAGCGCCATGCACAGGTACACCAGGGTGGTCAGGGCATAGGTTTCGAACGCACGGAAATTGCGCGACTGGATAAAGTTGGCGGCAAAGCTCAACTCCTCGGTGGCGATCTGCGAACACACCGCCGAACCGAGCATCACGATGATGATCTGGCTGCTCAGGGCCGGCCACACCTTGCCCAGCGCCGGCAGCAGCACCACATGGCGGAACGCCTCGAAGCGCGTCATTGCCAGCGCCGCAGCGGCTTCCAGTTGCCCACGCGGGATGGCCTGGATGCCGGCGCGGATGATCTCGGTGGAGTAGGCCCCCAGGTTGATCACCATCGCCAGCACGGCGGCTTGCCATTCGGTGATCTTCAGCCCCAGGGACGGCAGGCCGAAGAAGATGAAAAACAACTGCACCAGGAACGGCGTGTTGCGGATCAACTCGACGTACACCCCGAAGAACCACGCAAACGGCTGGATCTTCCACGCCCGCACCACCGCGCCGACGGTGCCCAGTGCTACCCCCAGGATGGCACCGATGGCGGTCAGCTCAAGGGTGAACAGCGCGCCGCGCAACAGCAGGTCGGTATTGGCCAGCACCGGCACAAAGTCGAATTGATAGGCCATCAATCAGCTCCGCTTCACAGATCGGCAGGCAGTGGCTCTTTCAGCCATTGCATTGCATTCTTTTCCAGGCTGCCGTCAGCTTTTGCCGCGATCAGGATCTGGTTGACCTTCTCCAGCAACGCCGGCTCGTTCTTGTTCACGCCGACATACACCGGCGAATCCTTGAGTTTCACTTTCAGCGCCGGCACGCGTTTCGGGTTGCGCTCGCTGATCGCCACCATCACTACGTTGCCGCTGGCGATGAGGTCGACCTGGCCGGCCAGGTAGGCGGCGATGGTCGAGTTGTTGTCTTCGAAGCGCTTGATCGTGGCCTCTTTGGGCGCCACGGCGGTCAGCTCGATGTCTTCAATGGCGCCACGGGTCACGCTGATGGTCTTGCCCTTGAGGTCGTCGGTGGTGCTGATCGCCGCGTCAGGCGGGCCGAACACGGCGAGGTAAAACGGTGCATAGGCCCGGGAGAAGTCGATGACCTTTTCGCGCTCGGGGTTTTTACCCAGGCTGGAAATCACCAGGTCGACCTTGCCAGTGGTGAGGAACGGAATGCGGTTGGTGCTGTTGACCGGGGTCAGTTCCAGCTTGACCTTGAGCTGGTCGGCCAGCAGCTTGGCGGTGTCGATGTCCAGGCCGCGAGGCTTCATGTCCGGGCCGACCGAGCCGAAGGGCGGGAAGTCCTGGGGCACGGCGACCTTGAGGGTGCCACGGGCGACAATATCGTCCAGACCGTTGGCCTGGGCAGGTGCCTGGCTGAGCATCAGGCTGGCAAACAGGGCAGTGAGCAGGGCGCTGTAGCGCTTGGTCATGGCAACTCTCCGAGAGGGCGAAGGAATTTTCTGATTTTGCTCAGTGCACAGCCCATGCCAGCCCTCTCGGAATCGTCTGAAGGGCCGGGATTTGTTGAGGTTGGGTGGTCTTACTGGTCTGAACAGTCAGAAGGCTTTTCGCACCTTTTTCGAGCGCCGGTAAAACCCCGCGAGCCCCTTTGGGGCTTGGCTTGCCGTGGCCTTCGAATAGCTTTACAACTAGCCGCTCTGATGACGAGAACCTTGAGTTTTTTATGAATTCCATCGCCCAAGCCGTACCGGAAGCGGCCCTGCAGGCCATCCGTAAACTGATCAAGGAGCAAGGCTTCGGGCCGGGCGACGCCCTGCCGTCCCAGCGCGACCTGGCGGTGCAGTTGGGGGTGAGTCGGGCGTCATTGCGCGAAGCGTTGTCGTCCCTCAGTGCCCTGGGGGTGGTCAGCGTGCAGCCAGGCAAGGGCGTGTTCGTGCAGGCGGCAGAAGAGGCGCCGGGGTTTGCCTGGCCCTTCGCGGCGCAGGCCACGCCGTTGGATATCTTCCAGTTGCGCTACGCCCTCGAGGGGTTTGCGGCAGGGTTGGCGGCGATGACCTTGACCCTCGATGAGCTGGACAGCCTGGAAGATAACGTCGAGGCGATGCGCAAGGTGCTCAAGGCCGGTGACTTTGAAGCGGCGGCCCGGCTGGACTTCGAATTCCACCAGCGCATCCTCCTGGCCAGCGGCAATCAGGCGATGGTGAGCATCCTGAGTGCCAGCGCCGAGGTGTTCCTGGAGAGCCAGAAACTACCGTTCATCCGGCCGGAGCGGGCCATGGAGACCTGGCAGGAGCACCGCAGGATCCTGCGCGCCCTGGCCCGTCGCGCCAGTGCGGCGGCACAAAAAACCATGCAGGAACACGTGCGCAATGCGGCATTGCGCACTGGCATCGCCTTCGTGACGCCCGTCACGCCCTGAGTCGGGCCATACCCAAACTCATGCGCCATCATAGGAAGACTCAATCAGAGGCGGCTTCCTGAACGGGGGAAGGGCGGCTATGATGGGCAACGTTTTTTTTGCTTACAATCCGGAGACATCCATGAGCAACGATCTTATCAAGCACGTCACCGACGCGACCTTTGAGGCCGAAGTACTCAAGGCTGCTGGCCCGGTGCTGGTTGACTACTGGGCTGAATGGTGTGGCCCTTGCAAAATGATCGCTCCGGTCCTGGACGACATTGCAACCACCTACGAAGGCAAGTTGACCATTGCCAAGCTGAACATCGACGACAACCAGGAAACCCCGGCCAAGCATGGCGTGCGTGGTATCCCTACGTTGATGCTGTTCAAGAACGGCAACGTCGAAGCCACCAAGGTCGGCGCGCTGTCGAAGTCCCAGCTGCAAGCTTTCCTCGACGCGAACATCTAAACGTCGTCAAAAAAGCCCCGCAAATTGCGGGGCTTTTTCGTGAAACAGGGCTAGACGCTCCGAAACTCAGGTGGTACATTCGGCCCCGCACTGGTTTCTCCACTGCCCCCTGCAAGCCGTCGCCGACGCATTCCTTTTCGATTAGTACGCGATCCTGTCGCCTTCTCTGCGGCGCGGCCTCATTAAGCCAAAAGCTTAATTTCCCCCCTCCATAAATGATTACGTCATTCCTATATGAATCTGACTGAACTCAAGCAAAAGCCGATTACCGACCTGCTCCAATTGGCCGAAGAAATGGGCATAGAAAATATGGCCCGTTCGCGCAAGCAGGACGTGATTTTCTCCCTGCTCAAGAAGCACGCGAAAAGCGGCGAGGAAATCTCCGGTGATGGCGTGCTGGAGATTCTCCAGGACGGCTTCGGCTTCCTCCGCTCTGCAGACGCCTCCTATCTCGCCGGCCCAGACGATATCTACGTCTCGCCGAGCCAGATCCGTCGCTTCAACTTGCGCACCGGTGACACCATCGTTGGCAAGATCCGCCCTCCGAAGGAAGGTGAGCGTTATTTCGCCCTGCTCAAGGTCGACACGATCAACTTCGATCGCCCCGAGAACGCGAAAAACAAGATTCTCTTCGAGAACCTGACCCCGCTGTTCCCGACCGTGCGCATGAAGATGGAAGCCGGTAACGGTTCCACCGAAGACTTGACCGGTCGTGTGATCGACCTGTGCGCCCCGATCGGCAAGGGCCAGCGTGGCCTGATCGTCGCACCGCCGAAAGCCGGCAAGACCATCATGCTGCAGAACATTGCCGCGAACATCGCGCGTAACAATCCTGAAGTTCACCTGATCGTGCTGCTGATCGATGAGCGTCCGGAAGAAGTGACCGAAATGCAGCGCACCGTGCGCGGCGAAGTGGTTGCCTCCACGTTCGATGAGCCGCCAACCCGCCACGTGCAGGTTGCCGAAATGGTGATCGAAAAGGCCAAGCGCCTGGTCGAGCACAAGAAAGACGTGGTGATCCTGCTCGACTCCATCACCCGCCTGGCCCGTGCCTACAACACCGTGATCCCGAGCTCCGGCAAGGTATTGACCGGTGGTGTCGACGCCCACGCCCTGGAGAAACCGAAGCGTTTCTTCGGCGCCGCGCGCAACATCGAGGAAGGCGGTTCGCTGACCATCATCGCCACCGCGCTGGTTGAAACCGGCTCGAAGATGGACGAAGTGATCTACGAAGAGTTCAAGGGTACCGGCAACATGGAACTGCCCCTGGACCGTCGCATCGCGGAAAAACGCGTCTTCCCGGCCATCAACATCAACCGCTCCGGCACCCGCCGCGAAGAGTTGCTGACTGCCGACGACGAACTGCAGCGCATGTGGATCCTGCGCAAGCTGCTGCACCCGATGGACGAAGTTGCCGCCATCGAGTTCCTGATCGACAAGCTGAAAACCACCAAGACCAACGACGAGTTCTTCCTGTCGATGAAGCGTAAGTAATACGACGTTTCAGGTCCGAAAAAATGGCGCCCTCAAGGGCGCCATTTTTTTTCGTGTGTTTTTTAAGCACCTTCGGCACGCAAATGCACCGCGATAAGCTGCCAGCCGCCGCCAGAGCAGGTAGGATGTACGCCTATTTTACGGGTGGCATGGTTAATGAAATTCAAGGATCTTCGGGATTTCGTGCAGCAACTTGAGCAGCGCGGAGAGTTGAAACGTATCCAGATGCCGATTTCGCCGGTGCTGGAAATGACTGAGATTTGCGACCGTACCCTGCGCAACAAGGGCCCGGCGCTGCTGTTCGAGAAGCCGACCGGTTTCGATATCCCGGTGCTCGGCAACCTGTTCGGCACCCCCGAGCGCGTGGCGTTTGGCATGGGCGCCGAGTCGGTCAGCGAACTGCGCGAGATCGGCAAGCTGCTGGCGTTCCTCAAGGAGCCTGAGCCACCCAAGGGCCTCAAGGACGCCTGGTCGAAGCTGCCGATCTTCCGCAAGATCATTGCCATGGCGCCCAAGGTGGTCAAGGACGCGGTGTGCCAGGAAGTGGTCATCGAAGGCGATGACGTCGACCTTGCCATGCTCCCCGTGCAAACCTGCTGGCCTGGCGATGTCGGCCCGCTGATCACCTGGGGCCTGACCGTCACCAAGGGCCCGAACAAGGATCGCCAGAACCTCGGCATCTATCGCCAGCAAGTGATCGGCCGCAACAAGGTGATCATGCGTTGGCTGAGCCACCGTGGCGGCGCCCTGGATTTCCGCGAGTGGTGCGAGAAGCACCCCGGCAAGCCGTTCCCGGTGTCCGTGGCCCTCGGCGCCGACCCGGCGACCATCCTCGGTGCCGTCACCCCGGTGCCGGACAGCCTTTCCGAGTACGCTTTCGCCGGCCTGTTGCGCGGTAACCGTACCGAACTGGTGAAGTGCCGCGGCAACGACCTGCAAGTGCCGGCCACCGCCGAAATCATCCTCGAAGGTGTGATTCACCCTGGCGAGATGGCGGATGAGGGCCCTTACGGCGACCATACCGGCTACTACAACGAAGTCGACAGCTTTCCGGTGTTCACCGTCGAGCGCATCACCCATCGGATCAAGCCGATCTACCACAGCACCTACACCGGCCGTCCGCCGGATGAGCCGGCAATTCTCGGCGTGGCGCTGAACGAAGTGTTCGTGCCGATCCTGCAGAAGCAATTCCCGGAGATCACCGATTTCTACCTGCCGCCCGAAGGCTGCTCGTACCGCATGGCCATCGTGACCATGAAGAAGTCGTACCCGGGCCATGCCAAGCGCGTCATGCTGGGTGTGTGGTCGTTTTTGCGACAGTTCATGTACACCAAGTTCGTTATCGTCACCGACGACGACATCAACGCCCGCGACTGGAACGACGTGATCTGGGCCATCACCACGCGCATGGACCCCAAGCGCGACACGGTGATGATCGACAACACGCCGATCGACTACCTCGACTTCGCCTCGCCGGTGTCGGGCCTGGGGTCGAAGATGGGCCTGGATGCCACGCATAAATGGCCGGGCGAAACCACCCGCGAGTGGGGTCGGGTTATCGTCAAGGATGAAGCCGTGACGGCGCGTGTCGATGCGATCTGGAAAGAATTGGGAATAGATTGATGCGTGTAACCCTGCAACCTTCCGGCGCGGTGCTGGAGCTGGTCCCCGGCGAGCGAATCCTCGAAGGCGCGCGTCGCCTGGGCTATGAGTGCCCCCAGGCATGCCGCAATGGGGTGTGCCATGTGTGTGCCGCGTTGCTGGTTGAGGGCCGGGTGCAACAAGGCGGTGAGGTGCGTGACCACGGTGAGTTCTACACCTGCATCGCGGAGCCGCTGGAAGATTGCATTGTATTGTGGGATGGCGTGCTGGCGCCGGGAGAGTTGCCGTTGCGCAAGTTGTCGTGCCAATTGAGTGAGTGTGTGGATGTCGGTGGCGATGTGTGGCGCGTGCGCTTGCGGGCTCCGGCCGGCAAGGCCGTGCGTTACCACGCCGGGCAATACCTGATGATCGAACGGGAGAACGGTGAGAAGTCGGCGTTTTCCCTGGCGTCGGCGCCTCACGCCGGGCGCGAGCTGGAGCTGCATGTGCTGGTCCGCGAAGACAGCGCGCGCAGCCTGTTGGAGCAGCTGCAGCGTAACCAGATGGCGCGTGTCGAACTGCCGTTCGGTGACACCCACCTGGCGGAGTTGCCGGACGGGCCGCTGGTGTTGATCGCCGCCGGCACCGGCATGGCGCAGATGCACAGCCTGATCGAGCACTGCCGCGCATCCGGCTTCAAGCACCCGGTGCACCTGTATTGGGGCGTGCGTCGACCGGAAGATTTCTACCAGATCGAGCATTGGGACCAGTGGCAGCAACTGCCCAACCTGTTCCTGCACAAGGTTGTCAGCGACCTGTGCGGCTGGGAAGGGCGCTGCGGCCTGCTGCATGAAGCCGTGTGCGAAGACATTGCAGACCTCAAGACGGTGCATGTCTACGCCAGCGGCTCACCGGCGATGATCTACGGCACCCTGGACGCGCTGGTCGACGCTGGCATGGATGCACACCAGATGCGCGCCGATGTGTTCGCCTACGCGCCTCGGCCCTGAGCCGAGCAAACATCAAATACAGCCCAAATGTGGGAGCGGGTGTGCTCGCGAAGGCGCCAGATCAGTCACCCTCTTCAGCGACTGACCCACCGCTTTCGCGGGCAAGCCCGCTCCCACAGTTTTGATCGCTGTTCGGGCTTGGGATTCGGGGTGCTGCAGCATTTCAGCGGTCGATACAACTCGGTTCCAACCTTGAAATACAACCCAAATGTGGGAGCGGGCTTGCTCGCGAAGGCGCCAGATCAGCCAGCATCTTCAGCAACTGACCCACCGCTTTCGCGAGCAAGCCCGCTCCCACAGTTTTGATTGCTGTTCGGGCTTGGGATTCGAGGCGCCGGCATTTTGAGCGGACGGTACAACTCGGTTCCAACCTGCAAACATTCCAAATGTGGGAGCTGGCTTGCCTGCGATAGCGGTGGGTCAGCGCAATATCTGCTGACTGGCATACCGCAATCGCAAGCCCGCTCCCACATTGGCTCGCACCGTGTCAGCTTCAGAAGCGCACGCCAGTCGTCACCATCGCCGCATTGAACCCCAACAGCACAAACTCTGCCGCCACCGGCCCGTAATGGGTGCCTACCGACGGAATGATCACCGGTGCCACGCCGAAACGGTTCAAGGGGATCTTGTCGCGGTACTGGCCGCGATAACCCTGGATCGCCCCGCCTGTCAGCTTCAAGTACACCGGATAGTCCGACATGTCATAGCGCTTGCCCGCGTAGGCGTAGTAGGAACGCTGGCGGAACGAATTGCGAAATGTCGCTCCGCCATACACAAAGCCTGACGCCTCATTGCGTTCCAGGCCGATCAGGTCCTGGTGGTTGTTGTGGTCCGGGTCGGGCGCAAAGTGTCGGGTGTAGACACTGGTCTGCGCGTACCAGAAACCTTTGTCGTCGTTGGCCGGCGGTGTCTCTCCCGCCAGCGCAGTGGTGGCCTGGGCGAGAAACAACAGGCCAGGCAGTCGAAATGTCTTCATGGGTGCGACCTCGATAGTCGGTTTGATCGGCGGCTAGGTGGGTCGTGATGTGCGCGCTATTTTGACGGCAGGAGCATTCCCAAGGCTGAACCCGGGCTGAAAGTAACGGGATTGCCACCCTCAATCCTGACGAGTGGGGCGCCGTGCTTATGCATTCGCTTATTCCTTAAAGGTATTTAATTTGTTACATAAATATCTTTAAGCTATATCTCAACGGACTACCGATTTTTTCTTCCAATGACCAACAACTGACCGCTACCGCCCGCCAGCCGGATCGATCGTACGAACTCAGGACACTGACGTTCTGAATTTTGATTTAGGGGAGCGGTATGGGGAGCTACAAGAAACACGCGTTGTACACAGCGATTTTGTCGGCCAATTTGCTGACCGCTGTGGGATTCAATCCAGTCCTGGCGGCGCAAACGCCCGCCGCCGATGCACCCAAACTCGACACCGTCATCGTTACCGGTACCCGCGCCCAGGAGCGCACGGCCAGTGCGTCGCTGTCGCCTATCGATGTGATTTCCGGCGATAGCTTGCGCAGTACCGGCTCCGATGAGCTGGGGGCAGTGTTGGCGCGGCTGATTCCGTCGATCAACTTTCCGCGCCCAAGCCTGGTGGACGGCGCCGAGCTGGTTCGCCCGGCGCAGTTGCGCGGGTTGTCGCCGGACCAGGTGCTCGTGCTGGTCAACGGCAAGCGCCGCCACACCAGCGCGTTCGTCAACCTGGGCGGGGCGGTAGGCCGTGGTTCGGCACCGGCAGACCTCAATGCGATCCCGCTGTCGGCGGTGGACCACATTGAAGTGCTGCGCGACGGCGCTTCCGCGCGCTATGGCTCCGATGCCATTGCCGGGGTGATCAACGTGATCCTCAAGCACGCCGACCATGGCGGCTCGATCTCCAGCAAGTTTGGCGAGTACAAGAAAGGCGATGGTATCCAGCGCAATATCAGCGGCAACACCGGCCTGGCAGTAGGGGACAACGGTTTCATCAACCTCTCGGCCGAGGGGGCGGACAACGATTACACCAACCGCGCCGGTAAAGACTTCCGACCCGCCAGCGTAGGCTCTACCACCTACGGCCAGCAGGTGTTTCGCCAGGGTGAACCGGCCACCAATGAAGGCAAGCTGGCGTTCAACTCCGAATATGCCTTCAACGATGGGCTGGAGTTCTACACCTTCGGTGGCTATAGCAAGCGGCGGGGCGAGACGGCGGCGTTCTATCGGGCGAGCAATGCCTCCAACAACATTCCGGCGCTCAACCCCAACGGCTACCTGCCGCTGATCAAGGGCAACCTGGAGGATACCTCGCTGGTGGTAGGCCTGCGCGGCCTGCTGGCCTATGACTGGCATTACGATTTGTCGGCCAACTATGGCAAGAACCAATACGAGCTGAGCACCGAAACCATCAACACCTCCCTGGGCCTGGCCACGCCGCGCAAGTTCGATAACGGCACGCTGAGCAACGATCAGAAACAAGTCAGCCTGGACCTGTCCCGCGAGTTCGATGTGGGCTGGCTGCCGTATCCGGTTTCGGTAGCGTTCGGCGGTGAATACCTGCACCAGGGCTACGAGATCGAGGCGGGTGAGCCGGCGTCCTACTACCAGACCGGCAGCTCCGGCCTGGGTGGATTCCGCGATGCCGATGCCGGCACCAGCTCGCGGCATAACTGGGCCCAGTACCTGGACCTGGAAACCAATTTCACCGAGAAACTCAGCGCTTCTGCGGCCGTGCGCCATGAGGACTACAGCGACTTCGGCTCCAATGTCAGCGGCTCGTTGTCGGCGCGTTATGACTTCACGCCGCAGGTGGCCTTGCGGGGCAGTGTCTCCAATGGCTTTCGCGCGCCGTCCCTGGCCCAGCAGAACTTTGCCTACACCTCGTCGCAGTTGATCGGCAGCACTATCCAGGAAGCGGGTACCTTTCCCGCCAACAGCCAGGTCGCCCGCCTACTCGGCGCTGAAGACCTCAAGGCCGAGAAGTCGCGCAACTACAGCCTCGGCCTGGTGCTGGAGCCCGCCGATGACCTGACCGTGACGCTCGATGTCTACCGCATCGACATCCGCGATCGCATCAGCCTGTCGTCGAACCTGAACCTCAACCCGGCGGCCATTGCCTACCTGCAAGCCAATGGCGTCGGCAACATCAACTACACCAGTGCCCGCTATTTCACCAATGCCACCAACACCAGCACCGACGGCGTCGACCTGGTAGCCAACTATCGCTACCAGTTCGATAACGGCATCCGCTGGAACAGCACCGTAGGCTACAACTACAACCACACCAAGGTGACGGACGTGAAGGCCAACCCGGCGATTCTCGACAGCCTGGGCGTGAACCTGCTGCGTGTGGACCGTCGCGAGCGCATCGGGTTGCTCGGCGATACCACGCCGCAGCACAAGCTGAGCCTGGGTAACGACTTCACCTTCGGAAATTGGGCGTTGCACAGCAACCTGGTGCGCTATGGTGAATTCACCAGCTACCAGGCGGACAAGGTCAACGACCAGACCTTCAAGGCCGCCTGGGTGCTGGATTTGTCAGCGGACTACAAGCTGAAGAACTGGACGTTCACCCTGGGCGGCGACAACGTCACCGATAAATACCCGGAAAAGGTCAACGCCTTCGCCAGCAGTGGTGGCAATCTCGCCTATAGCACTTTTTCGCCGTACGGTTACAGCGGCGCGTTTTATTACGGTAAAGTTGCTTACAACTGGTAACACACAGGAGGCGTACCGCTTTTCGCCATGACCGCCATTGAATCCGATCTTTTGCAATTGGCTTACCCTCCGCGGCTCGATCTGGGGCCGCAACTCACTCACGAACAGTTGTTGAGCTCGATGCAGGCCACCATGGGTCGGCACAAGGGTGGGCCGGTCTGGCTATTTGCGTATGGTTCGCTGATCTGGCGTCCTGAATGCTCGTCCACCGAGCGGGTGCGGGCACGGGTCCACGGTTATCACCGGGGCCTGTACCTGTGGTCTCACGAACATCGGGGTACGCCGGAGTTGCCGGGGCTGGTGTTCGGGCTGGATCGCGGCGGTTCCTGCAGCGGATTTGCCTATCGGCTGCCGGAAGATCAGCTGGAAGCGTCGCTCTACGCCCTGTGGCGCCGCGAAATGCCCTATCCCTCGTATCGGCCACATTGGCTCAGTTGCCGTCTGGAAGATGGCAGCCAGGTGCAGGCGTTGGGGTTTGTGTTGGAGCGGCACTTGCCCAGCTACGCCGGCAACTTGCCCGACGAAGTGCTCAATCATGTGCTGGAAAGCGCTTGCGGGCGTTACGGCACGACTCGCGATTATGTCGAGCAGACCGTCAACGCCCTGCGTAGCCACGCCATGCCAGATAAAAACCTGGAGGCGCGGCTCAAGCGGTGTGCCAAGGATTGCTCAGGCGGTTAGCGCGCCGCGCTGACGCTGTTGGTGTGCCACAGCGTGGGGATCAGGAACGCGATAGCCAGCAGGCACGCGGCGATCAGCAGCACAAAACCACCGTCCCAGCCGAAATGGTCCACGGTGTAGCCCATGGCCGCACTCGCCGCCACCGAACCCCCAAGGTAACCGAACAGACCGGTGAAACCCGCAGCTGTACCGGCGGCTTTCTTCGGTGCCAGTTCCAGCGCCTGCAGGCCGATCAGCATCACCGGGCCGTAGATCAGGAAGCCGATGGAGAACAGCGCGATCATGTCGATCACCGGGTTGCCTGGCGGGTTGAGCCAGTAGACCAGGGTCGCCACGGTCACCAACGCCATGAACACGATGCCGGTCAGGCCACGGTTGCCCCGGAAGATCTTGTCCGACATCCAGCCGCACAGCAGCGTGCCCGGAATGCCCGCCCACTCATAGAAAAAGTACGCCCAGGACGACTTGTCGACCGTGAAGTGCTTGGCTTCCTTGAGGTAAGTCGGCGCCCAGTCCAGCACGCCGTAGCGCAGCAGGTAGACGAACACGTTGGCGAACGCGATGTACCACAGCATTTTGTTGCGCAGCACGTATTTGACGAAGATTTCCTTGGCGCTGAATTCGTCTTCGTGGCTGGCGTCGTAGCCTTCCGGGTAATCATTCTTGTATTGCTCGATCGGCGGCAGGCCTACCGATTGCGGGGTGTCGCGCATGGTGATGAAGGCAAAGGCCGCCACCAGCAACGCCACGGTGGCCGGGACGTAGAACGCTGCGTGCCAGTCGTTGAACCACGCCATGCCGAGCAGGAACAGCGGGCCGATCAGGCCGCCACCGACGTTGTGCGCCACGTTCCACACGGAGACCACGCCGCCGCGTTCTTTCTGTGACCACCAGTGCACCATGGTCCGCCCGCTTGGCGGCCAGCCCATGCCCTGGGCCCAACCGTTGATGAACAGCAAAATGAACATCATCGTCACGCTGGACGTGGCCCAAGGCGCGAAACCGAAAATGAACATTACCCCTGCCGACACCAGCAGGCCGAAGGGCAGGAAGTAGCGCGGGTTGGAGCGGTCGGACACCAGGCCCATGAGGAACTTGGACAGGCCGTACGCAATCGCGATGGCCGACATCGCCAGGCCCAGTTCACCTCGGGTGTAACCCTCGTCGATCAGGTAGGGCATGGCCAGCGAGAAGTTTTTGCGCAGCAGGTAGTAGCCGGCATAACCGAAGAAAATACCGGCGAAGATCTGCCAGCGCAGGCGTCGGTAAGTGCTGTCTATTTTTTCTTCAGGCAGGGGTGCCTGGTGTGCGGCAGGACGAAAGAAAGCAAACATTCAAGAGCTCCAAATTTCTTGTTTTGACTGCGGATGCGAATGTTACAGTTTCGTTACCGAAAATAGCATTGCCTCTTATCCGCAAATACAGGAAATGGGAGCAATCGCATGTTCTCTTACGAACATGTCGCTAATAGATAAGTGATGGTCGGTATCAGGTCTCGAGGTCTAAGGAGATCAACGGTGGGAGCAGGCTTGCCTGCGAGAGTGGTCTCGCAGTTGCACTTGTGTTGGCTGACCCACCGCTATCGCAGGCAAGCCAGCTTCCACATCGGCCACAATTCAATCGGTCAGCGGGTTTGGACCACGACTTTGCCCACCGCCTTGCGCTGCCCCAGGTCATTGATCGCCTGGGCGGCTTGCTCCAGCGGGTACACCTGCGAGACCAGCGGCTTGAGCTTGCCCTCGGCATACCAACTGAACAGTTGCTGGAAGTTCGCCGCATTGTCCTGCGGCTGGCGTTGCGCAAACGAGCCCCAGAACACCCCGACCACTGCCGCGCCCTTGAGCAGCGCCAGGTTGACCGGCAGTTCCGGGATGCGTCCGCTGGCAAAGCCCACCACCAACAGGCGGCCGTTCCAGGCGATGGCGCGGATGGCCTGGTCAAACAGGTCGCCACCCACTGGGTCGTAGATCACATCGGCGCCGTTGCCGTCGGTCAGGCGCTTGATCTCGTCCTTGAGGCTGGCTTCGCTGTAGTTGATCAACTCATCGGCGCCCGCAGCCTTGGCCACGGCCAGCTTGTCGGCGCTGCTGGCGGCGGCGATCACCCGCGCGCCCATGGCCTTGCCGATTTCCACGGCGGCCAGGCCGACGCCACCGGAGGCACCGAGGACCAGCAGGGTTTCGCCGGGTTGCAGGTTGGCGCGCTGTTTCAGCGCGTGCATCGAAGTGCCGTAGGTCATGCTGAAGGCGGCGGCGGTGTTGAAGTCCATGCTCGGCGGGATCGGCAGCACGTTATAGCCGGGCACCGCGACCTGTTCGGCAAAGCTGCCCCAGCCGGTCAGCGCCATGACCCGGTCACCGACTTTCAGGTGGCTGACCTTTTCTCCCACTTCACTGACTACGCCCGCCGCTTCGCCACCCGGCGAGAACGGGAAGGGCGGCTTGAACTGGTACTTGCCCTCGATGATCAGGGTGTCCGGGAAATTTACCCCGGCGGCATGCACGTCCAGCAGGATTTCGTTCTTCTTGATCGTAGGGCTTGCGGTCTCTTCCAGCACCAGGGTTTCGGCGGGGCCGAAGGCTTTGCACAGCACAGCTTTCATCGGACTATTCCTTTTGGCATCGTGGCCGATAAGTGTAGGAGGGTACGCCCGTGGGTCAACGAGCATGCCCCGGCCTGATAAGCCGCTATAAGCTTGTACTCAGCCTTGCTAGCGTTATGCTACCGGGCAACCGAATTTGAGGAATGAACTGTGAAAGCGTGGATCCTGTTGATGCTGGCCCTGACCTTGCCGATGGCAGCGCAGGCCGAAGAAGCCAAAGAAGGCGAGGCGCCGAAGGTCAGCTATATCAGCCTGAGCCCGCCGTTCGTGGGCAACTACGGCCTGGACGGCACGGCGAAACTCAAGGTATTCAAGGCCGACATCGCCCTGCGCGTCACTGGCCCCGAGGCTGCCGCAGCGGTCAAAGCCAACGATGCGTTGATCCGTAACCAGTTGGTAGCGCTGTTCACCCAGCAGACCAGCGAGACCATGAGCACCATTGAGGGCAAGGAAAAGCTGCGCCAGGAAGCCCTCAAGCAGACCCAGCAAGTGATGAACGACGAGACGGGCAAACCGGTGGTGGAAGACCTGTTGTTCAACAACCTGATCATCCAGTAACGCGGCAGAACAGGCCTGTCGTGGCGAGCGGGCTTGCCCCGCGTTGGGTGGCGAAGCCGCCCCAAAACCGTACGCCTCGGTTTGTCTGAAGAAATGTGAAACTTGATCAGGGCTGCTGCGCAGCCCAACGCTGGGCAAGCCCGCTCGCCACAACAAGCCCGCTCGCCGAGAACCGGTTCATAGACGTTAGGAGGCCAGGCTTTTACGGAACCTGGCCAACGCCACCGCAAAAAACAGCAAGCCAATCCCCGCCAGCGCCAACAAGTCAGGCCACACCACGCTCACCCCCGCATCCCGAAACAGAATCGCCGCGCTCAGGCTCACAAAGTGTGTCGAGGGCGAGCCCTGCATCACCCACTGCAACCATTCCGGCATGCTGTCCAGCGGCGTGCTACCGCCGGAGAGCAACAGCATCGGGATGATCACCGGGATCGCCAGCAAGCCGAACTGTGGTGTCGAGCGGGCGAGGGTGGCGAGGAAGATACCCAGCGCGGTGCTGGCAAACAGGTACAGCGCCGTCACCAACAGAAACAGGCTCAGGGATCCGGCCAGCGGCACGCCGAGCAAGCCTTTGACCACCACCTCCAGCGACAGCCAGGTACACAGCACCACCACCAGCATGTTGCTCCAGATTTTCGCCAGCATGATTTCCAGTGCCGTCAGCGGCAGCACCAGCAGGTGATCAAGGGTGCCGTGCTCGCGCTCGCGCAGCAGCGCGGTGCCGGTCAGGACGATGGCGAGGATGGTGATGTTGTTGACGATCTGGATCACCGCCAGGAACCAGCCGCCCTCCAGGTTGGTGTTGAACAGCGCCCGGGTGGTCAGCAGGGCGGGCGTCTTGCTCGCAGCATCGGTTTGACCGCTGTAGTTGAGCAATTCGCGCTGGAAAATCCGCCCGATGTAGCCCGCGCCCATGAATGCCTGGCTCATCGCCGTGGCGTCGACATTCACCTGCACGCCTGGCTGGCGACCGGCCAACAGGTCGGCCTGGAAGTTTGCCGGCACGTTGATCACGAAGGTGTATTCACCGCTGTCCATGACCTTGTCCAACTGGTCGTAGGCCAGCGGCGCAGGCGTCTGGAACTCCGGTGGTTGCAGCGCTTCGGCCATCTGCCGTGAAAGTGCACTGTGGTCTTCATCGACAAATGCCACGCTGGCGTTGTGCACGCCAATCACCGAGCCGGCGGCGGGCATGTAGATGGCCACGGTAAAGGCGTAGAACAGAAACAGCAGCAGCACGCTGTCATGACGCAGGCTGGTGAGTTCCTTGAGGCCCAGGCGCAGGATGTGAGAGAGCGTGTGCATCAGGCCTCCTGCTTCTTGAGCATGACCAGGCTCAGCCCGGTGAACCCGACGAAAAATCCGAACAGCGCCAGGCACTGTGGCCATAACTGGCGCAGGTCGAGGGCTTTGGTGAAGGTGCCCACGGCAATATCCAGGAAGTGCCCGGCCGGAAACAGCGTGCCCATCAGGGCGGCCGCACCTTCCAGGGATGAGCGCGGCACGATCAGGCCGGAGAACTGGATGGTCGGCAGGCTGGTGATGATCATGGTGCCGAGGATCGCGGCGATCTGGGTGCGGGTGAATGCGGAAATCAGCAGGCCCATGCTGGTGGTGGCCAGCACGTACAGCAGGCCGCCGAATGCCAGGGTCAGGCCGCTGCCCTTGAATGGCACGCCGAACAGACAGCGGTTCATCGCCACCAATAGCGCCAGGTTGACCAGGCTCACCGCAAGGTACGGCGCCTGTTTGCCGAGCAGGAATTCCAGGCGGGTCAGCGGTGTGGCGTAGAAGTTGGTGATCGAGCCCAGTTCCTTCTCTCGCACGATGCCCAGGGCGGTGAGCATTGCCGGGATAAACGCCAGGATCAGTGCCATCACTCCCGGACCGATGGCATTCACGCTGACCACGTCCTGGTTATAGCGAAAGCGCGTTTCGAGTTTGACGGCAGCCTGGCTGCTGCGGGGCAGGCTGCTCAGTTCGGCCAGTTGCTGGAGATTGCCCTGGTGCACCGCTTCCACGTAGTTACGGCTGGTTTCCGCCCGAAACGGCATGCCACCGTCGAGCCACGCAGCCACCGTGGGTTGGCGACCGGCGTAGAGGTCACGCCCGAAACCCGGCGGGATTTCCAGGGCCAGTTTGATTTCCGAACGTTGCAGGCGCCGGTGCAACTCGGTGGCGTCGCGGATGGCGGGTTGTTCGGCGAAATAGCGCGAGCTGCGAAAGGCTTCCAGGTAGGCGCGGCTTTGCGGCGTCTGGTCCTGGTCGTAGACGGCGAAAGCGAGATTTTCCACGTCCAGGGAAATGCCGTAGCCGAAGATCACCATCATGAACATCGCCCCAAGCAGGGCGAACGCCATGCGCACCTTGTCGCGCAGCAGCTCCTTGCCTTCACGGCTCGCCACCGCCAACAGACGCGAGAGGCTGAAACCGCGCTTGCTGACCGGCGGCGTGCTGGTTTCGCTGACGGTTTGCGCGGGCGCAGTGGGTTCGGCTTCGCCCTGGGCTTGCTCCAGGCAGGTGACGAATGCGGCCTCCAAGGTGTCGCCGTGGAACTGCCGCTGCAGCGCGTCCGGCGTATCACAGGCCAGCACCTTGCCCGCATGCATCAAGGAGATGCGATCGCAGCGTTGGGCTTCGTTCATAAAGTGGGTGGACAGGAAAATCGTCACGCCTTGTTCGCGCGACAGCTCGACCAACAGCCGCCAGAAATCATCCCGCGCTGCCGGGTCGACGCCCGAGGTCGGCTCATCGAGGATCAGCACTTCCGGGCGGTGCAGCACCGCCACTGCCAAGGACAAACGTTGGCGCAGGCCCAGAGGCAGTTCCCCGGACGGCTGCTCGGCGACGTCACCGAGGTCGAAGCGCTGGATCAGATCATCGATGCGCGGGCCGCTGTCGGCCTTGGGCAGATCGAACAATTGCGCGTGCAACACCAGGTTCTGGCGCACGCTGAGTTCGCCGTACAGCGAGAAACTCTGCGACATGAAGCCCACACGCTTGCGGGTGGCCAGGTCCTTGGCATTCACCGGATTGCCCAGCAGCATGGCACTGCCTTCAGTGGCTGGCATCAGCCCGGTGAGGACTTTCATGGTGGTGGTCTTGCCACATCCGTTGGAACCGAGGAAGCCGAAAATCTCTCCCCGCCCAATCGCGAAGCTGACCTTGTTCACCGCAGTGAAATCCCCAAAGCGCAGGGTCAGGTCGTGGGCTTCGATGGCGATATCAGTGATAGCGTTTTCCCTTGGCGGGATCACCAGTGGCTGGTTGTTGTGGGCGCTGTCGCCCTGGAAGTGCGTAAAGGCTTCATCCAGTTTGCCGCTGGGTGTCGTCGCCGCCAGGTCCCGGCTCAGGCCATCGGCGATCAGCTTGCCACGGTCGAGCATCAGGCAATGTTCGAACTGCTCGGCCTCTTCCATGTAGGCCGTGGCCACCAGCAATGTCAGTTGCGGGCGCTCGCTGCGCACGGTTTCCACCAGTTCCCAGAAGCGCCGGCGCGACAGCGGGTCGACGCCGGTGGTGGGTTCGTCGAGGATCAACAGGTCCGGGTCGTGGATCAGCGCACAGCACAGGCCGAGCTTCTGTTTCATCCCGCCGGAGAGCTTGCCGGCAGGGCGCTCGGCGAAACGGGCGAGGTCGGTGGCCAGCAGCAGGTTGTGCATGCGCTGGTCGCAATCGGCTTTCGACAGGCCGAACAGTGTCGCGAAGAAGCGAATGTTCTCGCTGATCGACAGTTCGGGATACAGGTTGCCGCCCAGGCCCTGGGGCATGAACGCGATGCGCGGGTAGAGGCTGTTGCGATGACGACGATCGGCGATGGAGCCGCCGAGCACTTCCAACTGGCCGTCCTGCAATTTCTTGACCCCGGCGATCAGCCCCAGCAGGCTCGACTTGCCCGCGCCATCCGGGCCGATCAGCCCGCAGCGAGTGCCCGCGGGCAGGCTGAAGGCGATGTCCAGCAGTGCCTGTTGTTTGCCGTAGCGGTGGTTGATCCCGGTCGCGTGCAGCGCCAGGCCGGTCATTGCAGGTTGGCCGGCCAGTCGATATCAGCCGTACGCACATAGCCAGCGCCGGGCATGCCGGGCTTGGCTTGCGGCACGGCGCTGGGTTCGGTCAGGCGCAGTTTGACGCGAAACACCAGTTTCTGGCGTTCGTCGCGGGTTTCGACTTCCTTGGGGGTGAACTGGGATTTGGCCGCGACAAAGCTGATCTTGGCCGGCAGCGGCTGATCGGGCAGGGCGTCGAGCAGCACGCGCGCCTCACTGCCGACGGTCAGGCGACCGGTGACGGAGGCGGGCAGGTAGAGGTTCATGTACTGGTCCTGCGGATCGATCAACAACAGCACGCGCCCCCCGGCGCCAAGCACTTCACCGGGCTCGGCCAGGCGCAGCTGGATAATCCCGTCGATGGGCGCGCGCAGGCTGCTGTCATCGATTTCGCTGGTGAGCTGGGCGACCTGGGCCTGGGCGGCGCCAATCGCGGCTTTCACCGAATTGACCTGGGCTTGCGCGGCAATCACGGCGGCATTGCCGGTGTTCTGGCGTGCCTGCTGTTGATCGATCAACTGGCTGCTGGCGAAGCCGCGCTTGTACAACTCCTGGGTCCGCTTGAGTTCCTGGTTGGCGAGCAATTGCTCGCTCTGGCGCAGTTGCACATTGGCCTCGGCGGCGGCGAAGTTTTCCCTGGCGCGCAGCACCTCGGCTTCGGCCTGGGCGCGCTGGGCCTCCAGGGTGCGGGTGTCCATGCGGGCCAGCAGTTGGCCCTTGAGCACTTTGTCGCCTTCATCCACCCGCACTTCGGCGAGGCGCCCGGGGATCTTTGCGGCGATCTGCACTTCAGTGGATTCCAGGCGGCCGTTACCCATGCTCAGGCCTTCGGGCAGGCGGTCCTGGGTGGACTTCCAGTAACCGAAGCCGCCGGCGGCGACCAGTAACAGGATCAGCAGCGTGGCAAATAGCTGGGAGGTGCGGGGGTTCGTCGACATGGGTGCATCCTGCGGCGTTAGCGTCCTAGTTTGACCGGTGTTGCCTCAGCGGGCCTTGATACCGGTCAAATGAAGCGCAAGCCTAACCCGGTTACCGTGCAGATGCATGCGCCGGGAGCGTGACCGCAGGGTTCTGCTCTATCAGCGCAGTGCGATTATCGCCGACCATTGCTCGGCAGTGACCGGCATCACCGAGAGGCGGCTGCCTTTTTGCACCAGCGGCAGTTCGGCAAGTGCGGCCTGTTGCTTCAAGTAGCCAAGGCCCAGCACGTTGGCAAACGTTTCGACATGGGCGACGTTGATCGCACTCCACGGATTTTTCTCGGCGCTGGCCTTGGCGTCGAAATAGTGGCTGTCGGGTTCCAGTGCGGTGGGATCCGGGTACGCCGCCGCGACGATTTTGCCGATGCCGGCGATGCCTGGCTCGGGGCAACTGGAGTGGTAGAAGAAAAATTGGTCACCCACCGCCATGGCGCGCAGGAAATTTCTCGCCTGGTAGTTGCGCACCCCGTCCCAGCGGGCTTCGCCAAGCTTTTCCAGGCCTTTGATGGAGAGTTCGTCGGGCTCGGATTTCATCAGCCAGTAGGCCATTTTTGGGCTCCTGAAACAGGCATTGGGAAAGTTGTCAGGCAATTCCATGACAAACCGACAGTCGGTTGGCGCCAAGGTTTGCGTGTTGGTTCACGTTAACGCAGAATGCCGGGATTTTAAGCTTGACGCAGCTGCAACGGACTACTTTGGAACGTTGTTGTCATCGTGTACGAGGTGCCTGAAGGGGGGCAATCGATGCAACGTAAACCGGATTTACTATGGATTTTGGTGATTTTGTTTGGTCTGGGTGTCGTGACCACCGGGTATGCGCAAAGCCTGTGGTCGAACAAGACCGATGCTCCCGTTGAACTGGCTCAACAGCAGCCACAGCCGTTCAAGCGTTAACCCTTCTTTCAAGGCGCCGCTGACTCCAGTGGCGCCTGTGCGATATACCATCCCTTGTCACTGACAGTGCCCGCCAACGGCACGTCCCAGCTCGCCTGCACCAGTCGTTCGACTTTCTGACATTCATGGGCCAGGCCCAGCAGCGTCGGCTTGCGCCAGCTTTGGCGACGAGCCAGATAGGCCAGGCTGCGGTCATAGAAACCGCCGCCCATGCCCAGGCGTCCGCCCGCGTCGTCGAATCCCACCAACGGCAGCAGCACCAGGTCCAGCGCCCAGACCTTGCGTTGCCGGCTGATATTGACCCGGGGCTCAAGGATGCGAAAACGGTTGGGCAAGAGTTTCTCCCCAGGCCGCACGCGCTGGAACACCATCTTGGTCCGTGGCCAGGCGCTGAGCACCGGCAGGTACGTGGCCTTGCCCCGGCGCTGTGCGGCACGCAGCAGCGGGCGCGGATCGATTTCACCGTCCGTCGGCAGGTACAAGGAAATATGTTTGGCCCGGCGAAACAGCGGGTGCTGTGCCAGTTGCCGATACAGGCCTTGGGCGGCCCGGCGCTGCTCGCTCGGCGTGAGGGCGCGGCGGGCGTTGCGCAACATGCGTCGAAGTTGCGGACGGGAAAGCGGCGCAGGTTCGGTCATGGTTTTTCGGCTCATAAAACAATGCCAGTCCTGGGACTGGCATTGATTTTGGAATTCAGGCTCCCCGACAGAGCCGCTGTCGACTTAGCCCTTGAACCCGAAAGTTCAAGGTGGAAGAAGCAGTAGGCTTTAAGGCTTTCCGTCTAGCGGACATGCACACCAGCCCAACGTGCAACTTCCAGGGTAGTGCGAATCGGCTCAGGGACATCGCCGACTGGCAAACACGCCAGGGAGTGGGGCGAGTATACCCTAAACCGTCTCGGCAATCAGCCCTTGGGTGCGTCTGAATCGCTGGAAAGCACCAGATCAACACGTTCCAGCAGGTCACGCACCTGCTCGCGCGTCGAGCCGCTGGCCTGCACATCAGGGCGTTCCTGCTTATGCAGCAAATCGTGGGTGATGTTCAGCGCGGCCATCACGGCGATGCGATCGGCGCCGATGACTTTGCCGCTGCTGCGGATCTCACGCATCTTGCCGTCCAGGTAGCGGGCGGCGCTCACCAGGTTGTTGCGCTCTTCCTGCGGGCAGATGATCGAATACTCTTTGTCGAGGATCTGCACGGTGACGCTATTGCTTGAACTCATGAGTCTTGCTCCAGGGCCTTCAGGCGCGAAATCATCGATTCGACCTTACGCCGGGCGATTTCGTTTTTTTCAATGAGGTGAGCGCGTTCCTCGCGCCAGGTCTTTTCCTGAGCTAATAGGAGTCCGTTTTGACTCTTAAGTTGCTCGACCCGAGTAATTAGCAATTCGAGTCTGGCCATCAGCGCTTGCAGGTCGGTGTCTTCCATTGGGTTCCACTGGATTTGTCTGATGAATGGCAACTGCAGGATAAACGATCTGACGCCCTTGATAGTCTTGGTACGTCTGCCGGTGCTAGGATACAGCGCTCCATTCTAGACATTGCGCCGTCTGGCGCCTAGCTCACCATGCCCATTCAGAACTCCCCGTACGACGCTTTTTCCAAACTGCTGAGCTCCAGCGGCCACCCTTGCTCGCCTGCCGAACTGCACGGCGTGTTGCTCGGTCGCAGCTGCACCGGCGTGGGCTTCGATGCCGACAACTGGCTGGCCGACGTGGCCGAGCTGCTGGAAACCGAACCGACCGAAAACGTGCGTAACGCGCTGATCGGCCTGCAAGAGATGGTCAAGGGCGAACTGACCGGTGATGACGTCACCGTGGTCCTGCTGCTGCCGACCGATGACGCGCCACTCGCCGACCGTGCTGCCGCACTGGGCCAATGGTGCCAGGGTTTCCTGCACGGCTTCGGCGTGAATGCCGGCGGCCTGGACCTGAGCACCGATGCCCAGGAAGTGCTGCAGGACCTGGCGGCCATCTCCCAGGTGCAAGACGCCCTGGAAGAGTCCGAAGACGGCGAAAGCGACTACATGGAAGTCATGGAATACCTGCGCGTCGCGCCGCTGCTGCTGTTCACCGAGACCAAGAAGTCCGCTGAACCGGCCGCCCCCAAGCCGTCGCTGCACTAAGAAAGGACACCCCTCTGCCCATGATCCATATCCCCAAAGCGGAATACACCCGGCGCCGCAAGGCGCTCATGGCGCAGATGGAACCCAACAGCATCGCGATCCTGCCGGCCGCCGCCGTGGCCATTCGCAATCGCGATGTCGAGCATGTCTATCGCCAGGACAGCGACTTCCAGTACCTCAGCGGTTTTCCCGAGCCCGAAGCGGTGATCGTGCTGATGCCCGGTCGCCAGCATGGCGAGTACGTGCTGTTCTGCCGCGAACGCAATGCCGAACGCGAACTGTGGGACGGCCTGCGCGCCGGCACCGAAGGCGCGGTGCGTGACTTCGGCGCCGACGATGCTTTCCCCATCACCGATATCGACGACATTCTGCCCGGCCTGATCGAAGGTCGCGACCGGGTGTACTCGGCCATGGGCAGCAATGCCGAATTCGACCGGCACCTGATGGAGTGGATCAACGTGATCCGCTCTAAAGCGCACCTGGGCGCCCAGCCGCCGAACGAGTTTGTTGCCCTGGATCATCTGCTGCACGACATGCGCCTGTATAAATCGGCGGCAGAAGTGAAGGTGATGCGCGAGGCCGCGCGAATCTCCTGCGCCGCCCACGTGAAGGCGATGCAAGCCAGCCGCGCCGGCCTGCACGAGTTCAGCCTGGAAGCCGAGCTGGATTACGAATTTCGCAAGGGCGGCGCGAAGATGCCGGCCTATGGCTCCATCGTCGCCGCCGGGCGCAACAGCTGCATCCTGCATTACCAGCAGAATGATGCGGTGCTCAAGGACGGCGACCTGGTGCTGATCGATGCCGGTTGCGAGATCGATTGCTACGCCAGCGACATCACGCGCACCTGGCCGGTCAATGGCAAGTTTTCCCCGGAACAGAGGGCAATCTACGAGATTGTGCTGGCTTCCCAGGAAGCCGCCTTTGCCGAGATCGCGCCAAATAAACACTGGAACCAGGCCCATGAGGCAACGGTGCAAGTCATCACCGCGGGGCTGGTAAAGCTGGGACTGCTGCAGGGTGACGTCGACGAACTGATCGCCAGCGAAGCCTACAAACCGTTCTATATGCACCGCGCCGGCCACTGGCTGGGCATGGATGTGCATGACGTGGGCGAGTACAAGGTGGGCGGCGAGTGGCGCGTGCTGGAAGTCGGCATGGCGTTGACCGTGGAACCGGGCATCTATATTTCACCGGATAACCAGGCCGTGGCGAAGAAATGGCGTGGCATTGGCGTACGTATCGAGGACGACGTGGTGGTGACCAAGCAAGGCTGTGAAATTCTGACCGGCGGCGTGCCCAAGGCTGTCGCCGAGATTGAAGCACTGATGGCGGCTGCCCGATGAGCCGGGTCAACCTGGCGATTATCGGTGGCGGCCTGGTGGGTGCCAGCCTGGCGCTGGCATTGCAGGCCGGGGCCAAGGCGCGGGGCTGGAAGATCGTGCTGATCGAACCCTTCGCGCCGGGCGACAGCTATCAGCCAAGCTACGATGCGCGCTCTTCGGCGCTGTCGTTCGGGGCCCGGCAGATCTATCAGCGGCTGGGCATCTGGCAGGACATTTCCCGCCGCGCCGAGCCGATCAAGCAGATTCATGTGTCGGACCGTGGGCGGTTCTCCACCGCACGCCTGTCCGCCATGGAGGAGGGGGTCCCGGCCCTCGGCTACGTGGTGGAAAACGCCTGGCTGGGCCAATGCCTGTGGCAGGGCCTGGACAAAGACGTGGTGAGCTGGCGCTGCCCGGCGGAAGTCACGCGCATGGAACCGCTGCCGGATGGCTATCGCCTGACCCTCAATGATGAAACCGTGCTTGAGTGCGACCTGGCGGTGCTGGCCGATGGCGGCCGCTCCGGCTTGCGCGAGCAACTGGGCATCGGCGTGAAAACCCGCCCCTACAACCAGAGCGCGCTGATCGCCAACATCACTCCGAGCGAAGCCCATAACGGCGAAGCGTTCGAGCGCTTTACCGATGAAGGCCCGATGGCCTTGCTGCCGCTGCCGGACAACCGCTGCGCGCTGGTCTGGACCCGCATCGGCATGGACGCACAGCGCCTTGCCAACCTTGATGAGCGCAGTTTCCTGAGCGAACTGCAGGGTGTGTTCGGCTACCGCCTGGGTACCCTGAAGCAAGTGGGTGCGCGTCATCTGTATCCGCTGACCCTGGTGGAAGCCGAAGAACAAGTGCGCTCGCACCTGGCGATCCTCGGCAACGCCGCCCACAGCCTGCATCCGATTGCCGGGCAGGGGTTCAACCTGTCCCTGCGTGATGCGAATGCCTTGGCCGAGGCGTTGTTGGCCGGGCCGGCGGTGCCGGGTGACCTGGCGACCTTGCAAGGCTATCGCGAGCGCCAGCGTCTCGACCAGCAACTGACCGTGGGCTTCTCCGACCAGGTCACGCGGCTGTTTGGCAGTGCGCAACCGTTGGTCGCGCTGGGTCGCAATATGGGGCTGCTGGGGCTGGACCTATTGCCCCCGGCCAAGCGCTGGTTCGCCCGTCAGGCCATGGGCCTGGGCACGCGTCCCAATGCGTAGCTGGCTGACCCGGCGTGTCGGCAAGGCGCGGCTGCTGCGCTGGTTCTTGACCCTGTACCCGCCGTACCTCGGCGCGGGCGTGCGTGTGCAGGTGCTCAGTGCCGACTTTCGGCATGCCAAGGTGCGCATGGACCTGGGCTGGTACAACCGCAATTACGTGGGCACGCAGTTTGGCGGCAGCCTGTATTCGATGGTCGACCCGTTCTACATGCTGCTGTTGATGGAAAACCTGGGCCGCGACTATATCGTCTGGGACAAGGCCGCGAGCATCGACTTTGTCTCGCCAGGCAAGGGCCCGGTGTATGCCGAGTTTTCCATCGACGACGCCTTGCTCGATGAGATTCGTCGACAGACCGAGGGTGGCGAGAAGTACCTGCCGCATCTCAAAGTGCAGATTCATGACGGCTCCGGCACCCTGGTGGCGCGGGTCGACAAAACCCTTTACGTGCGGCGCAAGCCGCCAGCGAGACAGGCTTAAAGCATGGACATGCGCGCAGATGTGCTGATTGTCGGGGCCGGAATGGTCGGAAGCGCCCTGGCGCTGGCGTTGCAAGGCAGTGGCCTGCAGGTGCTGCTGCTGGATGGCAGCCCGCTGAGCGTCAAGCCGTTTGACCCCGAAGCGGCCTTCGAGCCACGGGTGAGCGCCTTGTCGACCGCCAGCCAGCGCATCCTTGAACGCCTGGGTGTGTGGAACGGCATCGTCTCGCGACGTGCCAGCCCTTACGGCGAGATGCAGGTGTGGGATGGCAGCGGCACCGGGCAGATCCACTTTTCGGCGGCCAGCGTGCATGCCGAGGTGCTCGGGCACATCGTCGAGAACCGCGTTGTGCAGGATGCCTTGCTCGATCGCTTGCACGACTGCGACCTGGGCCTGTTGGCCAATGCGCGCCTGGAGCAGATGCGCCGCTCCGGCGACGACTGGCTGCTGACCCTGGCCGACGGTCGCAAGCTGCGCGCGCCGCTGGTGGTGGCCGCCGATGGCGCCAACTCCGCGGTACGCCGCCTGACCGGCACCGCGACCCGCGAATGGGATTACCTGCATAACGCTATCGTTACCAGCGTGCGCAGCAGCCAACCGCACCAGCGCACGGCGTGGCAACGCTTTACCGACACCGGCCCGCTGGCGTTCTTGCCGCTGGCGCGCGATGGCCAGGAAGATTGGTGCTCGATTGTCTGGTCGACCACACCGGCAGAATCCGAACGCCTGATGGCGCTGGATGACGAAAGCTTTTGCCGTGAACTCGAGCGCGCCTTTGAGGGGCGACTCGGCACGGTGATCAGTGCCGACCCGCGCGTCTGCGTGCCATTGCGTCAGCGTCACGCCAAGCGCTATGTGGCCGAAGGCCTGGCGCTGATCGGCGATGCGGCCCACGTGATCCACCCGTTGGCGGGGCAGGGCGTGAACCTGGGCTTTCTTGACGCGGCGGTGCTGGCCGAGGTGCTGTTGTCGGCGACCGAACGCGGCGAGCGCCTGGCCGATGTGAAAGTGCTGAGCCGCTATGAACGCCGGCGCATGCCCCACAACCTGGCACTGATGGCGGCGATGGAGGGCTTTGAGCGCCTGTTCCAGGCCGACCAACTGCCGTTGCGCTGGTTGCGCAATGCGGGCTTGAAGCTGGTCGACCAGATGCCGGAAGCCAAGGCGGTGTTTGTGCGCCAGGCGTTGGGCCTGACCGGCGATCTCCCGGAACTGGCCAAGCCATGAGCTCAACGCGACCTGTGTAGGCGCCGGCTTGCCGGCGATGAGGCGAGCCTCGTGCAACATCTGGTAACGCCTCCGCCAAGCGCCACTAAATGTGAGTCCTTATCATTTGTCTTCTTTTTGCAAATGAGAGACCGCACCCATGTTGGCACCCAAGCGCCTCCTGACTGCCCTGGCACTCACCCTTGTCGGCAGCACCACCGTGCAGGCCGCCGATGAAGTCGTGGTCTACTCCTCGCGCATTGACGAACTGATCAAGCCGGTGTTCGACGCCTACACGCAGAAGACCGGTGTAAAGGTGAAGTTCATTACCGACAAGGAAGCCCCGCTGATGCAGCGCATCAAGGCCGAGGGCGAGAACGCCACCGCCGACCTGTTGCTGACCGTCGACGCCGGCAACCTCTGGCAGGCCGAGCAAATGGGCATCCTGCAGCCGTTCACCTCCGCGGTAATCGACAAGAACATCCCCCTGCAATACCGCTCCTCAAACCACGCCTGGACCGGTTTGAGCCTGCGCGCGCGGACCATTGCCTATTCAACCGACCGGGTCAAACCGGGTGACCTGACCACTTATGAGGCCTTGGCCGACAAGCAATGGGAAGGCCGCCTGTGCCTGCGCACGGCGAAGAAGGTCTACAACCAGTCGCTGACCGCGACCCTGATCGAAACCCATGGTGCGGCCAAGACCGAAGAAATCGTCAAGGGCTGGGTCAACAACCTGTCCACCGATGTGTTCTCGGACGACATCGCGGTACTGGAGGCGATCAACGCCGGCCAGTGCGACGTGGGTATCGTCAACACCTACTATTACGGCCGCCTGCACAAGCAGAACCCGGCGCTCGCGGTGAAGCTGTTCTGGCCAAACCAGGGCGACCGTGGCGTGCATGTGAACCTGTCGGGTATCGGCCTGACCAAAAACGCGCCACACCCGGAAGCCGCCAAGGCCTTGGTGGAGTGGATGACCACGCCTGAGGCGCAGAAGATCTTTGCCGATGTAAACCAGGAATTCCCGGCCAACCCGGCGGTACCGCCGTCGGCCGAAGTGTCGACCTGGGGCAAGTTCGTCGCCGACACCTTGCCGGTTGAAGTCGCGGGCAAGCGCCAGGCCGAGGCGATTCGTTTGATGGATCGGGCGGGTTGGAACTGAGTACAATTTTCAAGACACCGCCGATCTAATTGTGGGAGCGGGCTTGCTCGCGAAAGCGCCGTGTCAGTCGATACCTGAGTGACTGATACACCGCTTTCGCGAGCAAGCCCGCTCCCACATTGGTTAGCGGCGCCTTCAAAATCTTTATTTTTCTGAGAGCTTCTCCTTGGCCCACCCCGCCCAACGCCGCTGGTACCTGCCGGTCTTCACCGTCGCTGCCCTGGTGCTGCTGCCGCTGAGCGTACTGTTGCTGTCCTGGCAAAGCATCGATGCGCAAATCTGGTCCCATCTGTGGGAAACCCAGATGCCTCGCCTCTTGGGCAACACCCTGACCCTGGTGCTGGGGGTTGGCGTCGGCGTCACCCTGTTGGGCGTGAGCCTGGCCTGGCTGACCAGCCTCTGCGAATTCCCCGGCAGGCGCTGGCTGGATTGGGCGTTGATGTTGCCCTTCGCCATTCCCGCCTATGTGCTTGCGTTTGTGTTCGTCGGCTTGTTGGACTTCGCCGGCCCGGTGCAAACCCTTCTGCGCGAATGGTTTGGCACCGGCTTGCGCCTGCCGCGAGTTCGATCAACCAGCGGCGTGATCATTGTGTTGGTGCTGGTGTTCTATCCCTACGTGTACCTGCTGGCGCGCACCGCGTTTCTGGCCCAGGGCAAAGGCCTGATGGAAGCCGCGCGGGTGCTGGGGCAGTCGCCCTGGCAAGCGTTCTGGCGTGTGGCTTTGCCCATGGCGCGGCCGGCGATTGGCGCGGGTGTGGCGCTGGCATTGATGGAGACCCTGGCGGATTTCGGCGCGGTCTCGGTGTTCAACTTCGACACCTTCACCACCGCCATCTACAAGACTTGGTACGGCTTTTTCAGTCTGTCCAGCGCGGCGCAGCTGGCCAGCCTGTTGCTGCTGGTGGTGATGCTGGTGCTGTATGGCGAGCGGCGCGCACGGGGTGCCAGCCGCCCAGGCAATGAACGACCACGGGGTAAAGCCCTGTATCACTTGCGAGGGTTCAAGGCGGTCGCGGCCAGCAGTTGGTGTGGCCTGGTGTTTGCCTGTGCCTTTGTGATTCCGATGCTGCAACTGGTCGCCTGGTTCTGGCAGCGTGGCCGCTTCGACCTGGATGAACGTTATTCAGGCCTGATCGTGCATACCCTCTACCTGGGCGGCATCGCGGCGCTGATCACCGTCAGCGTGGCGTTGCTGTTGGCGTTCGCCAACCGCCTGGCGCCGACCCGGGCGATTCGCTCCGGCATCAGCCTGGCCAACGTCGGCTATGCCCTGCCGGGCTCGGTGCTGGCTGTGTCGATCATGCTGGCGTTCAGTTACCTGGACCGTGAGCTGGTGGTGCCGCTGTCGGCATGGCTCGGCGGCGCGGGCAAGCCCTTGCTGTTGGGTAGCCTGTCGGCGCTGGTGCTGGCGTATCTGGTGCGTTTCCTGGCGGTGGCCTATGGTCCGCTGGAAAACAGCCTGGCACGCATCCGCCCGTCCCTGCCGGAGGCGGCTCGCAGTCTCGGGGTGAGTGGTCCACGACTGTTTTGCAAAGTGTATCTGCCGCTGTTGCTGCCCGGGACATTGAGCGCGGCGCTGCTGGTATTTGTCGATGTGCTCAAGGAAATGCCGGCAACCCTGCTGATGCGGCCTTTTGGCTGGGACACTCTGGCCGTGCGGATTTTCGAAATGACCAGCGAAGGGGAGTGGGCGCGGGCGTCATTACCGGCCTTGACCCTGGTGTTGGTGGGCTTGCTGCCGGTGATCGGGCTGATCCGACGCTCTGCCCGGCAAATCGGTTAGGTGCCAGTCCTACGGCTTGAGGCTACAATGCGCGGCATTCGGTGCGGTCCGTCTTTCGGATCGAGTCGCTGTGCGTGGCTGCAGGCCTTGTAAATCAAGGTGTCCAGCGCGGACGGCAACGCTGCGCACCTTCGCCACGCCCGGAAGGAGAAACCCATGGGACAGCGTACGCCTCTGTATGACCTGCATCTCGCCCTAGGCGCGAAAATGGTCGATTTTGGCGGTTGGGATATGCCTCTGCACTACGGCTCGCAAGTTGAAGAACACCATCAGGTGCGACGCGACTGCGGGGTGTTTGATGTATCTCATATGACCGTGATCGATGTCACCGGCCCCCAGGCCAAGGAATGGCTCCAGCACCTGCTGGCCAATGATGTCGATCGTTTGCATGGCTGCGGCCGTGCGCTCTACAGCGCCATGCTCAATGAGCAGGGCGGAGTAGTGGACGACATGATCGTCTACCGTACCGAAACCGGCTATCGCCTGGTGGTCAATGCTGCCACCCGCGACCAGGACATGGCCTGGATGCAGGCGCAGTTGGGCAGCTACCCGGTGCAGCTGCATGAGCGCCCCGAGTTGGCCATGCTGGCCATTCAAGGCCCGCACGCCCGGCAGAAGATCGCCGAACTGGTGACCCAGGCGCGCGCCACCCTGATCCACCAGCTCAAGCCCTTCGAAGGCCAGGCCGATGGCGACTGGTTTATCGCCCGCACCGGTTATACCGGTGAAGACGGCCTGGAAATTGTGCTGCCTGCCGATCAGGCCCCGGGCTTCTTCAATGACCTGGTGGGTGCCGGTATTTCACCCATCGGCCTTGGCGCCCGCGATACGCTGCGCCTGGAAGCCGGCATGAACCTGTACGGCCAGGATATCCACCAGGACGTTTCGCCGCTGGCGGCCAACATGGCCTGGAGCATTGCCTGGGAGCCGGCCGAACGCGAGTTCATCGGGCGCGCCGCGCTGGAAGCTGAACTGGCGGCGGGTGTGCAGTTCAAACTGGTCGGGCTGGTGCTTGAAGAGCGCGGGGTTTTACGCGCTCATCAGGTGGTTCGTATCGCCAATGTTGGCGAAGGAGAGATCACCAGTGGTAGTTTCTCTCCTACGCTGAGCAAATCCATTGCCCTGGCGCGTGTACCGACGGCGACAGCCGATCGGGCCGAAGTGGAAATCCGCGGCAAGTGGTACCCGGTTCGAGTGGTCAAGCCGACCTTCGTGCGCCATGGCAAAACCCTGATCTAACTATTTCCGGCAGGCCAAAGGCCGCTGACATTACTTCTTGAGGACACAGATTATGAGCGATATCCCTGCCGACCTGCGTTTTGCTGAAAGTCACGAATGGGCTCGTCTGGAAGCTGACGGCACGGTGACTGTCGGTATTTCCGACCACGCTCAGGAAGCGCTGGGGGACGTGGTGTTTGTTGAGCTGGCCGAGGTTGGCGCCCAGTTTGGCGCGACTGATCAGGCGGGTGTGGTGGAGTCGGTCAAGGCCGCTTCGGATATCTATGCCCCGGTGGCAGGCGAAGTGATTGCCGTCAACGAAGAGCTGAGTGGTAGCCCTGAGCTGCTGAACTCTGACCCGTATGGCGCGTGGATCTTCAAGCTCAAGCCAAGCAACCCGGCTGACCTGGAAAAACTGCTGGACGCCGCCGGCTACAAAGCTGCCATCGGCGAGTAAACCATGTAGGCGCTGGCTTGCCTGCGATGCGGGCACCTCGGTGTATCAGTGATACCCAGGTGATGCAATCGCAGGCAAGCCAGCGCCCACAGTCGATTGTGACTAGCCGGCTTGCAGCACTGCCTTGACGGCTGCCACCGAACGCTCCACATCTGCCTCTGTCATCGCCGTAAACATCGGCAACGACACGATCAAACGTCCCACACGCTCGGCTACCGGAAACATGCCTTCCTTGAATCCCTGCGCCCGATACAGGCTCAGCAGGTGGATCGGCGGGTAGTGATAGCCAATGCCGACGCCATGGGCTTGCATCTGCTCCATGAAGGTGGCGCGGGCGGGCAGGCCGTCCTGACGCTCCGGCAGCACCAGCTGGAACAGGTGCCAGTTACTGTTCTCGAAGTCCGCCGGCGGCAATTGCGCGCCATACTTTTCCTCGAAGTCGCTGCCAAAGCACTTGAAGTAGTGTCGCGCCAGATTCTGGCGATGGGCGGTGATTTTCTCGATATGCGCGAACTGCCCCAAGCCGATGGCGGCGGCGATATCGGTCATGTTGAACTTGCCGCCCAGCACATCCACATCCAGGCCGTCGAAACCCGTGCGGGTGACGCCCTGCAGGCGATATTTTTCTGCCAGGCGCGCTTCTTCAGCGTTATTCAGCACCAGGCAACCGCCCTCGGAAGAGGTGATGTTCTTGTTGGCCTGGAAGCTGAACGACACGAAGTCACCCGTGGCCCCAATGCGCTCGCCATCCCAGCTGGAACCCAGCGCCTGGGCCGCGTCTTCAATGATGCGCAAGTTGTACTTGTTAGCCAGGGCATAGAGCATCGGCATATCCAGCGGCAGACCGGCGAGGTACACCGGGATGATCGCCTTGGTACGCGGGGTAATCGCTGCTTCGACCTGGGCCAGGTCGATATTGCGAGTGACCGGGTCGATGTCGGCGAACACCGGCGTGGCGCCCACTTCCAGGATCACGTTGGCCGTGGCAACCCAGGAGATCGGCGTGGTGATGACTTCATCACCTGGGCCGATGCCTGCGATGCGCAGGGCTATCTCCATGGTGCAGGTGCCCGAGTTGAACGTACGCACCGGGCGACCGCCAAAGTATTCCGACAGCTGCGCCTCGAATGCCTGCACTTTTGGCCCGCTGGTGATCCAGCCCGAGCGCAATACGTCGCCCACCGCCGAGATGGTGGCTTCATCAATGGTAGGTTTGGAAAATGGCAGAAAAGGCTGTTGGCTCATGACGACGAAGGCATCCGTTTCAGATTGGCGATGAGTAGGCAAGGTATCAGTACCGGCATGGTTGCACGGCTAGACTGAATATAGCCTGTCATCCGTGAATGAATCGTCGTGTCACGGGCAAAAAAATGCCGCTTTATCAGCGGCATTCTTCAGGGAGTGAAAATCACTCGGTGACAGCGTTTTTCGCGAGGATGGCGTTGGCCAGCTCCATGTCCGTGGCCTGCAGGCCAGGGTTATCGGCGCGGACTTTCTGCATCGCAGCTTCCAGGTAAGGGCCACGGATGCCGCCGTCGCTGGCAACAAAGCTGCCGGCGTCGTCTTGTGCGGCGACCACCAGCTTGTGGTCCTTGAAAGTCAGGTACGTCGAGCCGGTGGTGGCGCCCGACGAGATGACATTGCGCCAGAAGCTGTCGGCCATGGCTGAACCGACAGGGAGGGAAAGCACAGCAAGGGTTGCGACAGCATATTTGAGACGCATGATGGGTGACTCCGGGTGGGTTATCTGTACTTTATGATTGTAGTAAGCCCAGCCGAGTTCCATCACTGACTAAACAGTTTCAACCTTCAATACTGCACCTTCCCGCCCAATTACCCGTACGTGAGCGCCTACAGGGCTGTCGGGACCGGTGACCATCCACACGCCATCGCCGACTTTTACCTTGCCGCGACCCTCGACAATTGCCTGATGCACCACAAAGGTGCGCCCGACCAGCTCGGAACCACGCTCGTTCAGCCCCGGTTGGTCACTGACCTTGGCGCTGCTGCGCTGGCGTTTCCACCAGTACACCGCCGTGAGAATCGACAATACGGCGAACAGCAGCAACTGCCATTCCAGTCCCAAGGGCGGGACCAGGAACTTGATCACGCCAACTGCGGCTGCTGCGATGCCCATCCACAGCAGGTAGCCACCAGCGCCGAACACCTCGAGTATCAACAGCACGGTGCCGAGTGCCAGCCAATCCCAGAATGACAAATTCAGCAGGAAATCCCACATGGCGATGGCCTCAGCCTTTCTTGCTGTCGAACGTTGCCTTGACGATCTCACCGATACCGCCGACCGCGCCGATTACTTGGCTGGCTTCCAGCGGCATCAGAATGACCTTGCTGTTGTTGGCCGAAGCCAGCTTGCCCAAGGCGTCGATGTATTTTTGCGCGACGAAGTAGTTGACCGCCTGCACGTTGCCCGATGCGATCGCCTCCGACACCACCTGGGTGGCGCGCGCTTCGGCTTCGGCCTGGCGCTCGCGGGCCTCGGACTCAAGGAAGGCCGCCTGACGGCTACCTTCGGCTTCGAGGATCTGCGCTTGCTTCTTGCCTTCGGCGGTCAGGATCGCCGATGCGCGCAGGCCTTCGGCCTCGAGGATTTGTGCACGCTTGATCCGCTCGGCTTTCATCTGGCCGGACATGGCAGCCATCAGGTCGGCGGGCGGGCTGATGTCCTTGATCTCGATACGGGTGATCTTGATACCCCAGGGGGCGGTGGCTTCATCCACGGTTTTCAGCAGTTTTTCGTTGATGCCGTCACGCTGGCTGAGCATCGCATCCAGCTCCATCGAGCCGAGCACCGTACGGATATTGGTTTGCAGCAGGTTGCGGATGGCGTGCTCGAGGTTGTTGACCTCGTAGGCGGCCTGGGCGGTATTGACGACCTGGAAGAAGCACACGGCGTCGATCTGCACGGTGGCGTTGTCGGCGGTGATCACTTCCTGCGGCGGGATATCCAGCACGCTTTCCATCACGTTGATCTTGCGACCGATGCGGTCCATGACCGGGATGATGATGTTCAGGCCGGGCTTGAGGGTGTTGGTGTAGCGGCCAAAGCGCTCGACCGTCCACTGGTAGCCTTGGGGCACTACCTTGAAACCCATGAAGAGGATGGCGACGGCCAACCCCACGAAAAGAAGCAGTACGGTTCCGATCTGCATAGCGATTCCTTATCTAAGAATGTCAGTAAAACGACAGTCGGCCGATTGTAACGGGGTTGTCACCGATAAAGACGCTTTCACCGCGCAACCAGCAAAGGATTTGTTACCGAATCCCCAGGCGTTACCCGTAATACCTCCGCTAGCGAGGTGAGCCCCGCCTTTACCTTGTGCATGCCGGCCATGCGCAAGCTGCACATGCCCTGGGCAATGGCCGCCTGACGCAGGGCGTGCACATCGGCACCGGGCGTGATCAGGGCCTTGAGGTGTTCAGTCATGACCATCACCTCGTAGACCCCGGCACGGCCGCGGTAGCCGCTGTGTCGGCACTCCACGCAACCGCTGGCCTCGTGGGTGTCATCCATGGCGCGCTTGCAGTGAGGGCATAACAGGCGCACCAGGCGCTGTGCCATGACTCCCAGTAGCGTAGCCTTGATCAAATAATGAGCAATTCCCAGTTCCTGCAGGCGGCTGATGGCACCCGGTGCATCGTTGGTATGCAAAGTCGACAGCACGAGATGTCCGGTCAGCGCAGCCTGGATCGCCATTTCTGCGGTTTCCTGGTCGCGAATCTCGCCGATCATGATGATGTCCGGGTCCTGGCGCAGCAGGGCGCGGATGCCGCTGGCGAAGGTCAGGCCGATGCTGTGCTGCACCTGCATCTGGTTGAACGAAGGCTCAACCATCTCTATCGGGTCTTCCACGGTGCACAGGTTGACCTCGCGGGTCGCCAGTTGCTTGAGCGTGGTGTAAAGGGTGCTGGTTTTGCCTGAGCCAGTCGGCCCGGTCACCAGGATGATGCCATTGGCCTGGCGGGTCATGGCCTGCCAGCGTTGCTGGTCGTCGCTGGAAAGGCCCAATTGGTCAAAATCCCTGAGCAGCACCTGCGGGTCGAAAATCCGCATCACCAGTTTCTCGCCAAACGCGGTGGGCAAGGTCGAGAGGCGCAGCTCAACTTCCGCACCTGTCGGGCTCTTGGTCTTGATCCGACCGTCCTGGGGTTTGCGTTTGTCCGCGACGTTCATGCGGCCCAGGCTTTTCAAGCGGCTGACCACCGCCATCGTGACCTGGGGCGCAAACTGATAAACGTCGTGCAACAGCCCGTCGATGCGAAAGCGCACCCGGCCCTGGTCGCGGCACGGTTCGACATGGATATCACTGGCCCGTTGGCCGAATGCGTACTGCAACAGCCAGTCGACGATATTGACGATATGCGCGTCATTGGCATCTGCCTCCTGGTCACTGGCACCGAGGTTGAGCAGGTCTGCAGTGCCGGGCGTCGCGACCTTTTGCTCTGCGCCACTGACGGACTTCGCCAACCGATAAAACTCGCCGATGCAGCGTTGGATCTCTTGCGGGTTGGCCACCCTGCGCTGGATCGAGCGCTTGAGCACTTGGGCAAGTCCGGCTTCCCAGCTGGTGATATAGGGCTGGGCGCTGGCGACCGTGACGGTCTGCGCATCCACCGCGACCGCCAGGATGGCGTGGCGTTGGGCGAAGGCGTAGGACATCAGCGGCACAATCGTCGCCACGTCGATCTTCAGCGGGTCGATGCGCAGATACGCTTGCCCGACATGCTCGGCCAGCCACTGGGTCAGGGTTTCCAGGCAGGGGCCTTCGGCAGCGATACATTCCAGTGGATGCCGGCTGTGACTGGCCGGCAGGGTCGACAACCGTTGCGCCACCTCGGGTGTGACCAGCCCATCGTCGACCAATGCCGGCAGCAGTTGATGCAGTTCCAATCGACGGTCAAGGGGCATGCGGGTTTCCTGGCTGGCAGCGGATGTAAGCTACACGCTAGCCAGCGCCTGGATATCTTCCTCCCCGCGTGTATTGCAGCCTTTTACCGAATCGCTGCCACCAGCGCCTGAGCCCCTACGCAGTCGGCTTGGTCCACGTGCAGCGAGCACACGCTGATCAGGTTTCGAATCTTTTCACCGATCACTTGGGCGCGGTGCCAGCTCAGGCCATCCATGACGATTTCGATGTACAGCAGGTCTGCCTCGCGGTTCACCGACACCTGCGCGGGGGTGAGGAACTGCAGGGCGAAATAGTTGAGTACCCGGCACACCACATCGGGTTCAGCCTCGGCAACGATCTGATAATGCGCCTGGCAATGGGCGCTGCTGACGGCCCATGCATCGACGCGGGTGGCAGGGTGGGTGGTTTCGACGGCGTGCATGCTGACTCTCCAGATTCGACTGGAGAAATTTTTACATTCGTCACCGGAGATTTCTTATCTAAGATGGGCGCAATTGACGATTAATAAACTCAATCAATTCAAGATAAGCATCAGAACAGGTATTTTTATGCATAGCGAATTGGACGCCTACGACCGCCGTATCCTGGCCCTGCTGCAAGAGGATGCCTCGCTTTCCAGCGCGCAGATCGCCGAGCAGGTCGGCCTGTCCCAGTCGCCGTGCTGGCGGCGTATCCAGCGGCTCAAGGAGGAGGGCGTGATCCGTGGCCAGGTCACCCTGCTGGATCGCAAGAAGATCGGCCTCAACACGCAGATTTTCGCCGAGATCAAACTCAACGCCCACGGGCGGTCCAACTTCACGGAGTTCACCGAGGCGATTCGCGGGTTTCCGGAAGTGCTGGAGTGCTATGTGCTGATGGGGGCGGTGGATTTTCTGTTGCGCATCGTGACGGCGGATATTGAGGCGTACGAGCGGTTTTTCTTCGAAAAACTGTCGATGGTGCCGGGGATCCAGGAGGTCAACTCGATTGTCGCGTTATCCGAGATCAAGTCGACCACCAGCCTGCCGGTCCTGCGCTGACCGAGCCGGCCGCATCGCGGCCAAGCCCGGCTCCCGCAAGGGAATGCATGCCAATGCAGGCGCCGGCTTGCTGGCGATAGCGCTTACAGACGCAGCAGGGTCTTCCACGCGCGGTTCTGATACACCGCAATCGCCTGGTGCATGCGCGCATCCAGCGATTCATCGGTGATCGGCTGGTTGGCCAGTTGCACCAGCTTGTTCAGCTCACCGTACAGACGGTCCAGTTCCGGAATGTCCACCACCTGGCGGGCATGATGCAGCCAGGCCTGGATGCGTTCGATACGCGGCAGTTGCTCGGCGAGGTCTTCCGGTTGCTGCTGGTAGCGCGGCAGTTGCAGGGCGACGGCATCGTCGGCGAGCAGGCGCGGCAGCCAGTTGGTGATTTGCGCGGCGCCCTGGCGGTTGCCACGCACATTGCGATCGGCCGTCCAGGCACGCGCCAGCAGCCAGCGCGAAGCGTTCAGTGAGAACAGGCCCCAGCGCACGTCGTCCAATTCTTCGATGAACTGCTCCGGCGCGGCTTTGCGAATGTCTTCATCGTCGTCACCGGCCTGCACCAGCGGGCGCCAGTCTTCCAGCAGGGCATCCAGTGCGCTGCGCAGTTCGCTGGTGGATTGACGCGGTGCGGCCTGGCCGAGGCTGCCGATCAGCGCACGCAATTCGCCGAGGTTGTCGACCCAGTCCTGCAACAGGCGCCAGTGACCATTGAAACGGTATTGCTCGGCCAGGCGCTGGCTGCTGCCCAACAGGTGCCACATGATCGCGGCGAATGCGTCATCCAACGGCATTTCGGCGTGCAACTGCGGCGCTGGCAGGCTCAGGGAGTAGCTGCTGGCGTCGTACAGGCGGTAGCCGCGCTCGGCCTTGCTGATGTCGCACGGCATCAGTGCGAGGGTGGCGGCCAACTCGGCGGCCAGTTCCAGCAGGGCCGCCGGTTCGCCTTCGCGCAGTTCCAGTTCCAGCTCGCAGATTTCTTCTTTCTGCTTGCCGACCACCACGTGGCCGAGGTCCAGGGCCGCTTCGATCACGACTTTGGCCTTGCCTCGGCCCCAGGCGATTTCGGCGCGCTCACGCACGAAGTCAGTGGTGAAGATTGGCTTGAGGGTCTTTTTATCCAGCTCGGCCAGTTGCTCGGGCCAGCAGTCGCCGTCGAGTTTCTTCACGTCGAGCTTGGCTTTGGGCAATTCCCAGTTGTACTCGTTACGTTCCGACAAACCGGCGACGCTCTGGCCACGGGTCTTGAGGGTCTGGATCACGTCGTCACCGTCCTTGCGCAGGCGCAGCGCGACCTTGGCCTGGGCCAGGTCGCGTTCGGGGGTGTCGAAGTACTGGTTCATCAACTCACGGCGTTCCCAGCCACTTTTGTTGCGTTTTTTCAGTAGCGGGTGCTCACGCAGCGCGGCGAGTGTTTCGCGGCTGACGCGGAGCTTGATTTCGGTTTCTTTCTGCATGGCCGGAAAATCCAGGATCGGGAGCGCAGCCGGGGAAAAGAGTGGCTGCCAAGGCCGTGCAGTGTACAGGACTGAGCCCGGCAACGCGCCGCAACGGTTTATTGTGTCGTGCAGATGGCTCTATAGTGGGGCTCATCCGGGAAGTTGAGAGGCCGCGCATGCCATTACCGTCCATGAAAGAGCAGTTCGCCGCGCTGATTGCCGCGCCTTCGGTCAGTTGTACCCAAGCGTCTCTCGACCAGACCAACCGACCGGTCATCGATTTGCTCGCCGGTTGGTTGGGCGACCTGGGTTTCGCCATCGACATCCAGCAGGTCAGCCCCGGCAAATTCAACCTGCTCGCCAGCTTCGGCAGTGGCCCCGGCGGCCTGGTGCTGGCCGGCCATAGCGATACCGTTCCGTATGACGCTGCGTTGTGGAAGACCGATCCGCTCAAGCTGACGGAAGTCGACGGCCGCTGGGTAGGACTGGGCAGCTGCGACATGAAGGGTTTTTTCGCGCTGGCGATTGAGGCCGTGTTGCCGTTGCTCGATCAGCCGTTCAAGCAGCCGTTGCTGATCCTGGCCACCTGTGATGAAGAAAGCTCCATGTCCGGCGCCCGCGCGCTGGCCGAGGCAGGTCGCCCGTTGGGCCGTGCGGCGGTGATCGGCGAGCCTACCGGCCTCAAGCCGATCCGCCTGCACAAAGGCGTGATGATGGAACGCATCGACATCCTCGGCCAGAGCGGCCATTCGTCGGATCCGAGCCTGGGCCACAGTGCCCTGGAGGCCATGCATGACGCCATCGGCGAACTGCGCGGCCTGCGCCTGGCCTGGCAGCGCGAGTACCGCAACCCGCAATTCAGCGTACCGCAGCCGACCATGAACTTCGGCTGCATTCATGGCGGCGACAACCCCAACCGTATCTGCGGCCAGTGCTCCCTGGAATTCGACCTGCGGCCATTGCCCGGCATGGACCCGCAGGTGCTGCGCGCCGCGATCCGGCAGAAGCTCGAACCCTTGGCCGAGCGCCACAAGGTCAAGATCGACTACGCGCCGTTGTTCCCCGAAGTGCCGCCGTTCGAGCAAGCCGAAGACGCCGAGTTGGTGCGGGTTGCGGAACGATTGACCGGTCATCGTGCCGAAGCAGTAGCGTTCGGCACGGAAGCGCCTTATCTTCAGCGCCTTGGTTGTGAAACCCTGGTGCTCGGCCCTGGCGATATCGCCTGCGCCCACCAGCCGGGCGAGTACCTCGAAATGTCACGCTTGACGCCTACAGTGCGTCTATTGCGTGAATTGATCGAACATTACTGCCTGAAACCTGCATAAATTAACCCTTGCCTGTTCGTACATAGAAGGAGAGCGAGCGTGTCGCCAAGCCTGTTCCGACGATAACCATCAGCCCGCTGTGCGTTTTCACGATTCATCCTTTTTCGGCTGCTTTTTATTACAGGCCCAGGTTTTATGCCCGAATACGTCAATTGGCTTCGTCACGCTTCGCCCTACATCAATGCTCACCGGGACTGCACCTTCGTGGTCATGCTGCCTGGCGACGGTGTGGAACATCCGAACTTCGGTAATATCGTCCACGACCTGGTGCTGCTGCACAGCCTCGGCGTGCGGCTGGTGCTGGTGCACGGTTCGCGCCCACAGATCGAAGCGCGCCTTGAGGCGCGCGGCCTGACCCCGGCTTACCACGAAGGCCTGCGCATCACCGATGCCGCAACCCTGGAGTGTGTGATCGACGCGGTCGGCCACCTGCGCATCGCCATCGAAGCGCGCCTTTCCATGGACATGGCCTCGTCGCCGATGCAGGGCTCGCGCCTGCGGGTGGCCAGCGGCAACCTGGTGACCGCACGACCTATCGGCGTGCTCGAAGGCGTGGATTACCACCACACCGGCGAAGTGCGCCGCGTCGACCGCAAGGGCATCAATCGCCTGCTGGACGAGCGCTCCATCGTGTTGCTGTCGCCGCTGGGCTATTCGCCGACGGGTGAGATTTTCAACCTGGCCTGCGAAGACGTCGCCACTCGCGCCGCCATCGACCTGGGGGCCGACAAGCTGTTGCTGTTCGGCGCCGACCTCGGCCTGATCGATGAAAATGGTCGCCTGGTCCGCGAGCTGCGTCCGCAGCAAGTGCCAGCGCACCTGCAACGCCTGGGCAGCAACTACCAGGCCGAGCTGTTGGATGCCGCCGCCGAGGCTTGCCGTGGCGGCGTCGGGCGCAGCCATATCGTCAGTTACGCCGAAGACGGCGCGCTGCTCACCGAACTGTTCACCCGGGACGGCGGCGGTACGCTGGTGGCCCAGGAACAATTCGAGCTGGTTCGCGAGGCGGCGATTGAAGACGTCGGTGGCTTGCTGGACCTGATCAGCCCGCTGGAAGAGCAGGGCATCCTGGTGCGTCGTTCACGCGAAGTGCTGGAGCGTGAGATCGAGCAATTCAGTGTGGTCGAGCGCGAAGGCATGATCATCGCCTGTGCGGCGCTGTATCAGATCGCGGATTCGGACGCAGGTGAGCTGGCGTGCCTGGCGGTGAATCCGGAATACCGCCACGGCGGGCGCGGTGATGAGCTGCTCGAACGCATCGAAACTCGTGCGCGGGCCCAGGGTTTGAAGACCTTGTTCGTGCTTACCACGCGCACTGCCCACTGGTTCCGCGAGCGGGGCTTTGTGCCGAGCAGTGTTGATCGCCTGCCGTCGGCACGGGCGTCGCTGTACAACTACCAGCGTAATTCGAAGATCTTCGAAAAAGCGCTGTAACCCCCATTCTGTAGGAGCCGGCAAGCCGGCTCCTACAGGGTCAGGGCTTGATGAATTGGTCGGTCACAAAGGCCGAATAGTCCGGCAACACTGTCTCGACCTTGCCTTGTTCCTTCAGGAACTTCGCTGTCTCCCCAATCGCCTTCGCCGTGCCGCCTTTGAGCAGTGCGTCGGTCTGCTGCGCCTTGGCGTCCGGGAAGGTGGTACCGGCCAACAGCTCTGGAATGTCGGCGGCGTTTGAACCTGTCAGTTTGGCGATTTTCTGTACCGGCTCGGAGTCCACTGTCCAGGCATCTTTATGGGCCGCGTAGTCGGCGAAAGAGTCCAGCGTGACCTTGGCAAACCTGGCCACTACGTCAGGATGTTTTTGCGCAAAATCCTTGCGTGCTACCCACACCTCAAACGTCGGTGCGCCCCACTGACCCACCTGGGCCGCGTCTGTCAGGGTCTTGCCGGTCTTGCGGATCTCTCCGAGCGCAGGTGACCAGACAAAAGCGCCGTCGATATCACCCCGTTTCCACGCGGCGGCAATTTCGGCGGGTTGCAGGTTCACCACTTTGACTTTCCGGGTGTCCAGCCCCCAATGCTTCAATGCACCGAGCAGGCTGTAATGAGAGGTGGAGACAAAGGGCGTGGCGATGGTCTTGCCGACCAGGTCTTCGGGTTTGTCGATGCCGCTGCCGTTGCGCACCACCAATGCTTCAGAAGTATTGATCTGCGCCGATACGATGAACGCGACGATCGGTAGATTGCGCGATGCAGCTGCGGCGAGGGGGCTGGAACCGAGGTTGCCGATTTGCACATCACCCGAGGCGATCGCGGTGACGACTTCCGGCCCGCTGTTGAATCGGCGCCAGGCAATTTTCTCGCCAATGGCCTTTTCATAGAGGCCATCGGCCTGTGGGACTTTGCTGGGATCGATACCCGTTTGGTAGCCGACGGTTAAATCGGCGGCTTTGACACCAAAAGAAAGTATTAGTGACACAAAAACTGTAACAAATTGACGGGAGGATGTGCCTTTGGCCATGATGGCGTCGCCTTTTTGATCGTGGGTGACGTATGAAACGGTACGGCCACACTAATCGATCTAAAAAAGCGCTAACAAATACCCTTTGGGAATTAGCTTATGGAGCGGCTCGTCTATGCTGACCTGTTCGCGCCATGGAAAGTCTTATTCCCGAATCGTATGAAAAAGAATGAAACAATTATTTTTGGGTGTATGAAAAACTCATTACCCTGCAGGGACCAAATTAACTGCGATTAGACGAAGGTAGTAGACACACAAGGTTACGATTGACTTGGTAGTCACTATCTGGCGCTAATCGCGCATCTGTGGATCGAGGGCGTCAGACCCGAGACCAAAGAAATACAAAAATTAGAAATGAGAGGAGCGGTACATGAAGAAGTCAACATTGGCGTTGGCCGTGGCTGTAGCTGCGATTGCCCAACAGGCAAACTCCGCCGGTTTCATCGAAGATAGCAAGGCAACACTGGGGCTGCGTAACTTCTACATCAACACCGATAACCGTGATGGCGCTGCAAAACCGTCCAAGAACGAAGAGTGGGGCCAAGGCTTCGATCTGCGCTTCATTTCGGGCTATACCCAAGGCACCGTTCAGTTCGGCGTTGACGCAATCGGCCTGTACGGCGTGCGTCTCGATTCCGGCCGTGGCACCAGCGGTAACATTGCCGGTACTTCGTCCGGCGGTACCGTGTTCCCGAGCGACGGCAATCGCGCGGTCAACGATTTCGCGAGCCTGGGCGTAACCGGTAAGGTCAAGATCTCCCAAACCGAACTGAAGCTGGGCACCCTGCAGCCTAAGCTGCCAGTGATCGTGACCAACGACGGTCGTCTGCTGCCGCAAACCTTCCAAGGTGGCCAGATCACCACCAATGACATCAAGGACTTGACGCTGGTTGCCGGTCAGGTCGAAAAGGCCAAGGGTCGTAACTCCAGCAACAACGAGAACCTGTCGATTGCCGGTGCCAACGGCGGCTCCAACTACAATGCTGGCAAATTCAGCAACAAGTTCTACTACGCCGGTGGCGATTACAAGATCACCAAAGACCTGACTGCCCAGTACTACTACGGCAACCTGGAAGACTTCTACAAGCAGCACTTCCTGGGTCTGACCCACAACTGGGCTATCGGTCCGGGCGTATTGAAGTCTGACCTGCGTTATTTCAACAGCTCTGACGACGGTAAGAACGGTGACACCGCTGCCTACTTCTCCAGCGGTAACTACAACAATTTCAACGCCGGTAAAGGCAAGGTCGACAACAACCTGTACAGCGGCTTGTTCCTGTACACCGTTGGCGGTCACACCTTCGGTGGTGGTTACCAGGTCAGCAATGGCAGCAGCGACTTCCCTTGGCTGAACCAGGGTGACGGTTCGTCGGCTTACATCACTACTGACATGCAGATCCAGAAGTTCGCCCGTGCCGGCGAGCGTACCTGGCAGGCACGTTACGCCTACGACTTCGCCAAGGTTGGCGTACCGGGCCTGACGGCCGGTGTTGTGTACCTCAAAGGCAGCGACATCGACACCATCGCCAACAACGCCGGTCGCGCTGAAACCACCGGCCAGTCCGAGTGGGAACGCGACATCACCGTTGCCTACGTGATTCCAGAAGGCCCGTTGAAAAACCTCGGCTTCGCCTGGAAAAACGCTATGTGGCGTACCGACCTGGCGAACACCCGCTCCCAGGACGAAAACCGCCTGATCGTCAGCTACTCGCTGCCACTGTTCTAGTAGCGTGAAGCTGTAGTAAGACTGTAAACCTTGCCCGGCGCTACGCCGGGCAAGGTGTCTTGCGTTTCAAGTCGGGCCAAACCCCCGCAGGCCCTTCCTGAACCCCTCTTTTTACAGCGTCTCAAGGCCTTCTCGAACCTTGAAGCGGATGTTGCTCCTCGCCCGTTGCGGCGTCCAATGAACAGATTTTTAATATTCCTTTATCGTCTAGATAAATCGATATTTATTCTTTTTAAATAATCGTCAATCCATGCACAGTGGGCTCCATAAGCACTCACCAGGAGCCACACCATGAGCCTAAGACTGGGCGATATCGCCCCCGACTTCGAACAGGATTCCAGCGCCGGCAAGATTCGTTTCCACGAATGGCTGGGCGATAGCTGGGGTGTGTTGTTTTCCCACCCGGCGGACTTCACCCCGGTGTGCACCACCGAGCTGGGCTTCACTGCCAAGCTCAAGGACGAGTTCGCCAAGCGCGGCGTCAAGGCCATCGCGCTGTCCGTAGACCCGGTGGACTCGCACCACAAGTGGATCGAAGACATCAACGAAACCCAGAACACCATCGTCAACTTCCCGATCCTGGCGGATGCCGATCGCAAGGTGTCGGACCTTTATGACCTGATCCACCCGAACGCCAGTGACACCCTCACCGTGCGCTCCCTGTTCGTGATCGATCCGAACAAAAAGATTCGCCTGACCATCACCTACCCGGCCAGCACCGGCCGCAACTTCCACGAAATCCTGCGGGTCATCGACTCGTTGCAGCTGACCGACAACCACAAGGTCGCCACCCCCGCCAACTGGCAGGACGGTGATGAAGTGGTGATCGTGCCTTCGCTCAAGGACGAGGAAGAAATCAAGAAGCGCTTTCCGAAGGGTTACCGGGCGGTGAAGTCGTATCTGCGCCTTACCCCTCAGCCTAATCGTTAAGGCTGACACCGCCATCGCCGGCGAGCCGGTTCCTACAGGTGATCGCATTCCATTTGTAGGAGCTGGCTTGCCGGCGATAGCAATAGTTCCGACGACTCACATAGCAAGGGTTTTCAGGCCGTTTCGACGGCCTTTTTTTTCGCCTGGGATTTGATAGCTCTCATATGCATTTAAAGAATAAACACATGAAAAAATAAGATTTAAAGATATATAAATCTGCTGATAAGGTCTGTTCCATCTTGGCGCCATCGTCACACAGCGAACCGCCGACACCTGCTCAAGGAATTCCTGCATGTTGGTCGTAACACTTGGAGGCAGTCCCAGCCAGCGTTCCCGCTCCGGGGTCTTGCTGGATAAAACCCGTCAGTGGTTGCAAGACAAAGGGGTGGAAGTGGTGAGTTACCAGATACGGGACTTCCCGGCTGAAGACTTGCTGCACGCGCGCTTCGACAGTCCCAAGGTCATTGACCTGTTGCAGCAAGTGGCTAACGCCGATGGCCTGGTGATCGCCACGCCGGTGTACAAGGCGTCGTTCTCGGGCGCGCTGAAGACCGTGCTCGATCTGCTGCCCGAACGCGCCCTGGCTCACAAGATTGTGTTGCCGATGGCTACCGGCGGCAGCATCGCCCACATGCTGGCGGTGGATTACGCCTTGAAGCCGGTTTTGTCGGCCCTCAAGGCGCAGGAATTGCTTCACGGCATCTTTGCCGAAGACAGCCAGATCGCCTATGGCGAAGGCAGTGCCCAGGCGCAACTGGTGCCTGTGCTCGAACACCGTTTGCACGAGGCCCTGGAGACGCTGTACGGCGCCATGGCCCGTCGCCCGAAACCGCTTGACCCCCATGTGTTGAATGAACGTTTGTTGAGTGCTCGCTGGAGCATCTGAGCCTCAGCCAGCCATTAAGAAGTACTCACCTTACTCAGCCGCCAACGGCCAAGCAGGTGCAGCCAACCCCCTAATCGCACTATTTGGAGAGAGCGCCATGCGCACTGTCATCTTGCGTCGTGGTCTGGTCGCACTGTTTGCTGCGGCTGTGTCCTTCGGCGCCATGGTTCAAGCCCAGGCTGCCGAAACCTTGCGTATCGGTTACCAGAAATACGGCACCCTGGTGCTGCTCAAGGCCAAGGGCACCCTGGAAAAACGCCTGGCCGCCGAGGGCGTGCAGGTGCAGTGGACCGAGTTTCCCGGCGGCCCGCAATTGCTCGAAGGCCTGAACGTCGGCTCGATCGACTTTGGCGTCACGGGCGAAACCCCACCGGTATTCGCCCAGGCGGCCGGTGCCGACCTGGTCTATGTGGCCTATGAGCCTCCAGCGCCGACCAGTGAAGCGATCCTGGTGCCGAAAGATTCGACGATCAAATCGGTGGCCGAGCTCAAGGGCAAGAAAATCGTGCTGAACAAAGGCTCCAACGTGCACTACCTGCTGGTGCGTGCGCTGGAAGATGCCGGCCTCAAATACACCGACGTGCAGACCGTCTTCCTGCCGCCCGCCGATGCGCGTGCCGCGTTCGAGCGTGGCAGTGTCGATGCGTGGGTGATCTGGGACCCCTACCAGGCGGCCGCCGAGAAACAGCTGCAAGCGCGCACGCTGCGTGACGGTACCGGCATCGCCGACAACCATCAGTTCTACCTGGCGACCAAGCCCTACGCCGAAAAACACCCTGAAGTGGTCAAGGCGCTGATTGAAGAAGTGCGCGCCGTGGGCGAATGGTCCAAGGCCAACCCGCAGGAAGTCACTGAACAAGTGGCGCCGCTGCTCGGCCTGCCGGCTGACATCACCCTGACCTCGGTGAAACGCCAAGGCTACGGTGCGCATTTCCTGACACCGGAAGTGGTGGCGGCCCAACAGAAAATCGCCGACAGCTTCTACCAACTCAAATTGATCCCCAAACCCTTGAACATCAAGGACGTGATCTGGACGCCACCTGCCGCTGTGGCCAAAGCGCCGTAATCCGACTTCTTCAGGAGACAACTCCATGAGCCTCAATATTTTCTGGTTCCTGCCTACCCACGGCGACGGCCATTACCTTGGCACCGCCGAAGGCGCTCGCGCCGTTGATCACGGTTATCTGCAGCAAGTGGCCCAGGCGGCGGACCGCCTCGGGTTCGGTGGGGTGCTGATCCCTACCGGTCGCTCCTGCGAAGATTCGTGGCTGGTGGCGGCTTCGCTGATTCCGGTGACCCAGCGTTTGAAATTCCTTGTCGCACTGCGCCCCGGGATCATTTCCCCGACGGTGGCCGCGCGCCAGGCCGCGACCCTGGATCGCCTGTCCGGTGGCCGTGCACTGTTCAACCTGGTGACGGGCGGTGATCCGGAAGAGTTGGCCGGCGACGGTTTGTTCTTGAGCCATGAAGAGCGCTACCAGGCCTCGGTGGAATTCACGCGGATCTGGCGGCGTGTGCTGGAAGGCGAAACCGTTGATTACGACGGCGAGCACATCAGTGTCAAAGGCGCGAAATTGCTCTACCCGCCGATCCAGCAGCCGCGTCCGCCACTGTACTTCGGCGGTTCCTCCGAAGCGGCCCAGGACCTGGCAGCCGAACAAGTGGAAATGGTGCTGACCTGGGGCGAGCCGCCGGCGGCTGTCGCGGAAAAAATCGCGCAGGTGCGGGCCAAGGCCGCGAAGCTGGGGCGCACCGTGCGCTTCGGTATTCGCCTGCATGTGATCGTGCGTGAAACCAATGAAGAGGCGTGGAAAGCCGCCGACAAACTGATCTCCCACCTGGACGACGACACCATCGCCCGTGCCCAGGCCTCCCTGGCGCGCTTCGATTCCGTCGGCCAGCAACGCATGGCTGCCTTGCATGGCGGCAACCGTGACAACCTGGAAGTCAGCCCCAACCTGTGGGCTGGCGTCGGCCTGGTACGCGGCGGTGCAGGCACCGCGCTGGTGGGCGATGGCCCAACCGTGGCGGAACGCGTGAAGGAATACGCCGCACTGGGCATCGACACCTTTATCTTCTCCGGTTACCCACACCTGGAAGAGTCGTATCGCGTCGCGGAACTGCTGTTTCCCCACCTGGATATCGAACGTCCCGAGCTGCCGAAAAGCGCCGGTTACGTCAGCCCGTTTGGCGAGATGGTCGCCAACGACATCCTTCCCAAAGCTGCGTCACAGAGTTGAGGCGCCGCCATGAACTTTGAAAAATTGAGCCATCGCGTGGCACCGTGGGTGCTACCGATTCTTTTGCTGGCGGTGTGGCAGTTGTCGGTGTCGGCGGGCTGGTTGTCGACGCGCATTCTGCCGGCGCCGAGCGCGGTGATCGAGGCCGGGATCAACCTGGTCCGCAGCGGCGAAATCTGGACGCACCTGGCCATCAGTGGATGGCGCGCCGGCCTGGGCTTCGTGATCGGCGGCAGTATCGGCCTGGCCCTGGGCTTTATCACTGGCCTGTCGACGTGGGGCGAACGCCTGCTGGACAGCTCGGTGCAGATGATCCGCAACGTGCCGCACCTGGCGCTGATCCCGCTGGTGATCCTGTGGTTCGGCATCGACGAAACCGCGAAGATTTTCCTGGTCGCCCTCGGCACGCTGTTCCCGATCTACCTGAACACCTACCACGGCATCCGCAACGTCGATCCGGCGCTGGTGGAAATGTCGCGCAGCTATGGTTTGTCCGGCTTCAGCCTGTTCCGTCAAGTGATCCTGCCGGGCGCGTTGCCTTCGATCCTGGTGGGCGTGCGTTTCGCACTGGGCTTTATGTGGCTGACGTTGATCGTGGCGGAAACCATCTCGGCCAGCTCCGGCATCGGTTACCTGGCGATGAATGCCCGCGAATTCCTGCAAACCGACGTGGTGGTCCTGGCCATCGTCATGTACGCCATCCTCGGCAAGCTCGCCGACCTGGCCGCCCGCGGCCTGGAGCGTGTGTGGCTGCGCTGGCACCCGGCTTACCAAGTGAATAAAGGAGGTGCGGCATGACCGCTCAACAACCTCCACGCCTGTTGAAGGGTATCCCGCTGGCGGTGCGCAAATTGCGCAAGGCCTTTGGTGCGCGGGAAGTGCTCAAGGACATCGACCTGCACATTCCGGCCGGCCAGTTCGTGGCCGTGGTCGGCCGCAGCGGCTGCGGTAAAAGTACTTTGCTGCGCTTGCTTGCCGGCCTGGACAAAGCCAGCGGCGGCGAGCTGCTGGCCGGCTCCGCGCCGCTGAGCGAGGCAATTGAGGACACGCGGTTGATGTTCCAGGAAGCGCGCCTGCTGCCGTGGAAAAAGATCATCGACAACGTTGGCCTGGGCCTCAAGGGCAACTGGCGTCCCAAGGCGCTGGAAGCCCTGGAAGCGGTGGGCCTGGCCGAACGCGCCAATGAATGGCCAGCGGCCTTGTCCGGTGGCCAGAAGCAACGCGTGGCCCTGGCCCGTGCGCTGATCCACCAACCGCGCCTGTTGCTGCTGGATGAGCCGCTGGGCGCGCTGGATGCCCTGACCCGTATCGAGATGCAGCAACTGATCGAGAACCTCTGGCAAAAGCACGGTTTCACCGTGTTGCTGGTGACTCACGATGTCAGCGAAGCCGTGGCGATTGCCGACCGGGTGATCCTGATCGAAGACGGCGAAATTGGTCTCGACCTGATCGTGGATCTGCCGCGCCCACGGGTGCGGGGCTCACATCGCCTGGCCGCGCTGGAAGCCGAAGTATTGAACCGTGTGTTGTCGTTGCCCGGCACGCCGCCGGAACCCGAACCTGTTTCACCGCTGCCTACGCAACTGCGTTGGGCGCAATAAAGCAGCGGCAAGCTTTCAGCTTCACGCTGCAAGGGAAAGCAAAGCGCTTTGACTTGCAACTGGTAGCTAACAACTTGCAGCTATTTCGACCCCAGGAGAAATCGCATGACTATTAAAGCCATCAACGTACGTAACCAATTCAAAGGCACCATCAAGGAAATCGTCGAAGGCGACGTGCTGTCGGAAATCGACGTACAGACCGCCTCCGGCATCGTCACTTCGGTGATCACCACGCGCTCGGTCAAAGAGCTGGAGCTGGTGATCGGCAGCGAAGTGATTGCCTTCGTGAAATCCACCGAGGTGTCGATCGCCAAGTTGTGATTGGCGCCCTCGAAATCGCTATCGCAGGCAAGCCAGCTCCCACATTTAACGGCATTCCAACCTAGGAATGCGGTCAATGCGGGAGCGGGTTTGCTTGCGAAAAGGCCGACCCCGCCAACGCAAGACTTATCGTTTGGGCAGGTAGGGCGGCAGGTAAAGGCCCACATAGGCATCGAACACCCGCATGCCTTCCTCGGCCATGCGCGCAGTGATCTGCCCATGCTGATGCACCGAACGTGCGTACACGCGGTCGCTCAGCTCCAGCGCCAGGGCAAACACATCCACGTCCGTGGGCAGTGTCGGCACCTCGAAGTGGCGATTGAATACTTCGAGCATCAAATCCCCCAACTCCAGATCATGCTGGCGGTCCGCCTGGGTCACTTCGGTCAAACCGTGCTGGGCGAGGATCAGCTGACGTGCTGCTGCGTCGTTGCTGTAGATGGTGAGCATGCGTTGCTCGACGATGCAGGACAGGTCACGCCAGTGCTGGAGTGACTCATGCTCGATGGGCGCCTGGATGGCCGCCCGGAAGGCTGCGTGCACGTCTGCCGTGAGCGCCTCGAGCAGCGCCGGCACACTCGCAAAAAAGTGATACACCGATGACGGTGGAATCTGCGCACGCTCGGCCACGCTGTAGATCGACAGACTCGCCACGCCTTCGGCGGCCAGCAGGGTGCGGGCGGCATCGAGAATCGCGTCGATCCGTGCCTGGCTGCGGGCGCGGGGTTTGCGAGGGGTGGCGGGGCGGGTGGTCATGGATGTCTCCTACAAGGCAGAGCGCATTGTACGCAGAGCTTAAGGATGATCCATACCTGTGAGGCGACTGTGTAGGTGTGGCAAGTGAGCCTGTTGTGGCATGCAGTCATCCAGGCAGGCAGCAACCAAGCAGACAGGCATACCAAGCGAACAGGCACCAAGCAGGCAGGGCAGACCAAGCAGACAGGCACACCCAGTGTGGCGAGCAGGCTTGCCCTGCGTTGGGCTGCGAAGCAGCCCCCTTCAAGCAGAACCCGATGCACCAGGTACACCAAGTTGCCCACTCCAGGACCGCTTCGCAGCCCAACGCAGGACAAGCCTGCTCACCACAGCCGTCAGACGGTATGCAGGTACCAGTTGTACTCAAGGTCGGAGATGGAGTGTTCGAACTCTTCCAGCTCACTTTCCTTACAGGCGACGAAGATATCGATGTATTTAGGATCGATGTACTTGGCCATCACCTCGCTGTCGTCCAACTCACGCAGTGCATCACGCAGGTTGTTCGGCAGGCTTTGTTCGTTCTGCTCGTAGCTGTTGCCTTCCACCGGTGCGCCGGGTTCGATCTTGTTGGTCAGACCGTGGTGCACGCCTGCCAGGACCGAAGCCATCAGCAGGTAAGGGTTGGCGTCGGCGCCGGCCACGCGGTGCTCGATACGTACGGCGTCGGACGAGCCGGTCGGTACGCGAATCGCCACGGTGCGGTTATCCAGGCCCCAGCACGGCGAGTTCGGCACGTAGAACTGTGCGCCGAAACGACGGTAGGAGTTGACGTTGGGGCACAGGAACGCCATTTGGGCGGGCAGGGTCTCGAGCACACCGCCGATCGCGTGACGCAATGCGGCGTTCTGCTCGGGATCCTCGCTGGCAAAGATATTCTTGCCGTCCTTGTCCAGGATCGAAATGTGTACGTGCAAACCGTTGCCTGCCTGGCCTGGGTAAGGCTTGGCCATGAAGGTGGTGTCCATCTCATGGTCGTAGGCGATGTTCTTGATCAGGCGCTTGAGCAGTACCGCGTAGTCGCAGGCCTTGATCGGGTCGGCCACGTGGTGCAGGTTCACTTCGAACTGTGCCGGGGCACTTTCCTTGACGATGGCGTCGGCCGGGATGCCTTGCTCTTTTGCACCTTCCAGGATGTCCTGGAGGCAGTCGACGTATTCGTCGAGGTCGTCGATCAGGTAGACCTGTGTCGAGTGCGGGCGTTTGCCGGAAATCGGCGAGCGGGGCGGTTGTGGGCGGCCGTTCACGTTCTCCTGGTCGATCAGGTAGAACTCGAGTTCGAAGGCGGCACAGATGGTCAGACCGAGGTCGTCAAATTTGCTTACAACTTGGCGGAGCACTTCGCGCGGATCGGCGAAGAAAGGTTCACCTTCAAGTTCGTGCATGGTCATCAGCAGTTGCGCGGTAGGGCGCTTTTGCCAGGGTTCATTGCACAGGGTGTCGGGGATCGGATAACAGATTCGGTCAGCATCACCGATGTCCAGGCCCAGGCCGGTGCTTTCCACCGTAGAGCCGTTGATATCCAGGGCAAATAAAGAGGCAGGCAGGTTAATGCCCTTCTCGTAAACCTTGTGGAGGCTGGTGCGTTCGATGCGCTTGCCGCGCACCACACCATTCATATCCGCAATTAGAAGGTCTACGTACAGAACCTCAGGATGATCCTTAAGGAACGCGTTCGCTTCGTTAAGCTGAACGGCACGCGGGGGTACCGACATGATGCAACACCTTTGTTGTTAAAAATATCAATCATTGATCTTTTCTGGTTTCAGTCAACCCGAACGGCATGCCGAAGTCAAGCGAGGCCTTTTTTGCCCTAAAAAAGCGCCGCGAAGGCTTTTTTGGGGCTTTTTGGGGCGGTTTTTTGGGTTTGAAGGGCTTGGGACTCGCAGGCTTGAGCGGGCCGTGTTGTATTTTTTACGGGGGTGTTGTGTAAAAAAATGAACAAGGCTAAGCTCGATTCAAACCCATAACAGCAATAATACCGGGGTGCTTCATGTGTTTCCTGCCGCCACTTGGCGTCTCGGCCTGCTCCATGCAGGCGTTGTCATCCGTTCATTCATCCTGTGTGAACGCCCGCGCCCCGGCCAATATTCTTGACGCCTGGGCGGACCTCTTCTTTGCCCCTTTGCTGCCCTCGAATTTGCCTGTGAACGGTGCCTGCGCCAGGTGCTGCTCATGATTCTGCACGACTTTGGCTTGAGGAATGCAACGCTGCAGCAAATGGCAGGTAAGCTCCTACCCTGAACGAAGAGACGACGCGGATGCTGCGTCAACCAACGCCTGACCTTTTAATGGATGTCAGGAAACCCAGCCCAGAGGCATTTATGAGTAACAACCTCGACCAGCTCACCGATTGGTTGAAAGACCACAAGATCACAGAAGTCGAATGCATGATTGGCGACCTGACGGGGATCACCCGGGGCAAGATCTCGCCGACCAACAAGTTCATCGCCGAAAAAGGCATGCGCCTGCCCGAGAGCGTTCTGTTGCAGACCGTGACCGGCGACTATGTCGAAGACGACATCTATTACGAATTGCTCGACCCGGCCGACATCGACATGATCTGCCGCCCCGACCAGAACGCGGTGTTCCTGGTGCCCTGGGCCATCGAGCCCACCGCCCAGGTGATCCACGATACCTACGACAAGCAAGGCAACCCGATCGAGCTGTCGCCGCGCAACGTGCTCAAGAAAGTCCTCAAGCTCTACGCCGACCGCGGCTGGCAGCCCATCGTGGCGCCGGAGATGGAGTTCTACCTGACCAAGCGTTGCGAAGACCCGGACTTCCCGCTGCAACCGCCGATCGGCCGATCCGGTCGCCCGGAAACCGGTCGCCAATCCTTCTCTATAGAAGCGGCGAACGAATTCGACCCCTTGTTCGAAGACGTCTACGACTGGTGCGAGCTGCAGGAGCTGGACCTCGACACGCTGATCCACGAGGACGGCACCGCGCAGATGGAAATCAACTTCCGTCACGGCGATGCGCTGTCCCTGGCCGACCAGATCCTGGTGTTCAAGCGCACCATGCGCGAAGCCGCGCTCAAGCACGACGTGGCCGCCACCTTCATGGCCAAGCCGATGACCGGCGAGCCCGGCAGCGCGATGCACCTGCACCAGAGCATCATCGACATCGCCACCGGCAAGAACGTCTTCTCCAATGAAGACGGGACCATGAGCCAGCTGTTCCTCAACCACATTGGCGGCCTGCAGAAATTCATCCCTGAATTGCTGCCGCTGTTCGCTCCCAACGTGAACTCGTTCCGTCGCTTCCTGCCGGACACCTCGGCGCCGGTGAACGTGGAGTGGGGCGAAGAAAACCGCACCGTCGGCCTGCGTGTGCCGGATGCCGGCCCGCAAAACCGCCGCGTGGAAAACCGCCTGCCGGGCGCCGACGCCAACCCGTACCTGGCGATTGCCGCCAGCCTGCTGTGTGGCTACATCGGCATGGTCGAAGGCCATAACCCGAGTGCGCCGGTGGTGGGCCGTGGTTACGAGCGCCGCAACCTGCGCCTGCCGTTGACCATCGAAGACGCCCTGGAACGCATGGAAAACAGCAAGACCATCGAGAAATACCTGGGTCAAAAATTCATCACAGGCTACGTCGCGGTCAAGCGGGCCGAGCATGAAAACTTCAAGCGCGTGATCAGTTCGTGGGAGCGGGAATTCCTGCTCTTCGCCGTCTGATGCGCCGGGCGCGCCGTGGGAACGGCGCGCCCTCACCTGAAATGTCTAGGAGATTGGTATGTCCAGCAACAACCCGCAAACCCGTGAATGGCAAGCCTTGAGCAGCGATCATCACCTGGCGCCGTTCAGCGACTTCAAGCAATTGAAAGAGAAAGGCCCACGGATCATCACCAAAGCCCACGGCGTTTACCTGTGGGACAGCGAAGGCAACAAGATCCTCGACGGCATGGCCGGCCTGTGGTGCGTGGCGATCGGTTACGGTCGCGATGAACTGGCTGACGCCGCCGCCAAGCAGATGAAAGAGCTGCCGTACTACAACCTCTTCTTCCAGACCGCTCACCCGCCGGTGCTGGAGCTGGCCAAGGCCATTTCCGACATCGCCCCCGCCGGCATGAACCACGTGTTCTTCACCGGTTCCGGCTCCGAAGGCAACGACACCATGTTGCGCATGGTTCGCCACTACTGGGCGATCAAGGGCCAGCCGAACAAGAAAATCATCATCTCGCGCAAGAATGGCTATCACGGCTCCACCGTGGCCGGTGCCAGCCTGGGCGGCATGACCTATATGCATGAGCAGGGCGACCTGCCGATCCCGGGCATCACCCACATCGCCCAGCCGTACTGGTTCGGTGAAGGCGGCGACATGAGCCCGGAAGAGTTCGGCGTGTGGGCGGCCAACCAGCTGGAAGAAAAGATTCTGGAGCTGGGCGTGGACAACGTGGGTGCGTTTATTGCCGAGCCGATCCAGGGCGCCGGTGGCGTGATCGTGCCGCCAGCCACTTACTGGCCGCGCATCAAGGAAATCCTCGCCAAGTACGACATCCTGTTTATCGCTGATGAAGTGATCTGCGGTTTCGGCCGTACTGGTGAGTGGTTCGGCAGCGATTTCTATGACCTCAAGCCGCACATGATGACCATCGCCAAGGGCCTGACCTCGGGCTATATCCCGATGGGTGGCCTGATCGTGCGCGACGAAGTGGTCGCGGTGCTGAACGAAGGCGGCGATTTCAACCACGGCTTCACCTATTCCGGTCACCCGGTGGCGGCAGCAGTCGCCCTGGAAAACATCCGCATCATGCGCGATGAACAAATTGTTAAGCGTGTGCATGACGAAACGGCACCCTATTTGCAAAAGCGTTTGAGGGAGCTGGCTGATCACCCGTTGGTGGGTGAAGTTCGCGGTGTGGGCATGCTCGGTGCGATCGAGCTGGTGCAGGACAAGGCGACGCGCAAGCGTTACGAAGGCCGTGGTGTGGGCATGATCTGCCGCACGTTCTGCTTCGAGAATGGCCTGATCATGCGCGCCGTGGGCGACACCATGATCATTTCGCCGCCGCTGGTGATCAGCAAGGCTGAAATCGACGAGCTGGTGACCAAGGCGCGGCAGTGCCTGGACCTGACTTTGGCGGCATTGCAGGGCTAAGTGCTAGGCTCAGTGCGCAGCGGCTTCGGGCGCTGCGTCTGGGTTGTTATAAAAACGGGGCTTTGGTTGAAAGCCGGCCCCGGAACTTGCCAGACTGTCGCCCTGTTTTGTTGCCCTTTCGAAGGGCTGCCAGACACAAGAGCTGTGGCCCAAAAAAGAAAAAATTGGAGCATCACCAAATGAAGGCATTAGGTTTGAAGAACGCTGGCAAGACTCTCCTCGCCTTGTCCCTGATGGGCGCAATGGCGGGCGCGGCCCAGGCAGACGATAAAGTGCTGCACGTCTACAACTGGTCCGACTACATTGCACCGGACACCATCGCCAACTTTGAAAAAGAGTCGGGCATTAAAGTGGTGTACGACGTTTTTGACAGCAACGAGACCCTGGAAGCCAAGTTGCTGGCAGGCAAGTCCGGCTACGACATCGTCGTACCGTCGAACAACTTCCTCGCCAAGCAGATCAAGGCCGGCGTCTACCAGGAGCTGGACAAGTCCAAGCTGTCCAACTACGGCAACCTGAACAAGTCCCTGCTCAAAGCCGTGTCGGTCAGCGACCCGGATAACAAGCATGCCTTCCCGTACATGTGGGGCTCGATCGGCATCGGCTACAACCCGGAGAAGGTCAAGGCCGCGCTGGGCGTCGACAAGATCGATTCCTGGGACGTGCTGATGAAGCCGGAAAACATCGCCAAGCTGAAAAGCTGCGGCGTGAGCTTCCTCGACTCGCCAACCGAAATGCTGCCGGTGGCGCTGCACTACCTGGGCCTGCCGACCGACACCCAGAAGAAAGAAGACCTGAAGAAAGCCGAAGAGCTGTTCCTCAAGCTGCGTCCTTCGATCGGCTACTTCCACTCGTCCAAGTACATTTCGGACCTGGCCAACGGCAACATCTGCGTCGCCGTGGGTTACTCGGGTGACATCCAGCAGGCCAAGTCCCGCGCGGCTGAAGCCGGTGGCAAGGTCAAGGTTGCCTACGACATTCCTAAAGAAGGCGCCGGCAGTTTCTATGACATGGTCGCCATCCCTAAAGATGCCGAGAACGTCGAAGCCGCCTACAAGTTCATGAACTACCTGCTCGAGCCGAAAGTAATGGCGGCGATCACCGACAGCGTACGTTTCCCGAACGGTAACGAGAAAGCCACCGCACTGGTCGACAAAGACATCACCAGCGACCCGGGCATCTACCCGCCAGCGGATGTGCAGGCCAAGCTCTACGCCATTGCAGACTTGCCGGCAGCTACCCAGCGTGAAATGACACGCAGCTGGACCAAGATCAAGTCGGGCAAGTAAGCCTTAAAACCTGTGGGAGGGGGCTTGCCCCCGATGGCGTTGTATCAGAAACATCTGCGCAAGCTGACACACCGCCATTGGGGGCAAGTCCCCCTCACACACATTAAATGACAGAAAGTTTTGCCGGATCGGTTTATCGAGGGTAAGTTGCGCGCCGGTTTTGTTGCCGTGCAACAACTTTGGGCCCAACTATTTAAGAGGACCTCCACTTGCCATTTTCTTTATTTCGCAAAGCCTTGCTGGTAGGTGCAGGTATCACGCTGGCTGTCAGCGTGCAGGCCGCACCGACTGTGCATGTTTATAACTGGTCGGATTACATCGGCCCGGACACCCTGGCCAACTTCGAAAAGGCCACCGGTATCAAGCCGGTGTATGACGTGTTTGATTCCAACGAAACCCTGGAAGGCAAGTTGCTCGCCGGGCGTACCGGCTACGACGTGGTAGTGCCGTCCAACCACTTCCTCGGCAAGCAGATCAAGGCCGGGGCGTTCCAGAAGCTCGACAAGTCATTGCTGACGAACTACGCCAATCTCGACCCGGTGTTGCTCAAGCGCCTGGAAAAGAACGACCCGGGCAACCAGTACTCCGTACCGTACCTGTGGGGCACCAATGGCATTGGTTACAACGTCGATAAAGTGAAGGAAGTGCTGGGCGTCGACCATATCGATTCCTGGGCCGTGCTGTTCGAACCGGAAAACATGAAGAAGCTGGCGACCTGCGGTGTGTCGTTCATGGACTCGGCGGATGAAATGCTGCCGGCGGTGCTCAACTACATGGGCCTGAACCCCAACAGCACCAACCCCGAGGACTACAAGAAGGCCGAAGAGAAGCTGCTGAAAGTGCGGCCCTACGTGACCTACTTCCATTCTTCCAAATACATCTCGGACCTGGCCAACGGCAACATCTGCGTGGCAGCCGGTTTCTCCGGTGATGTGTTCCAGGCCAAGGCGCGTGCGGCCGAGGCGGGCAAAGGCGTGAACATCGCCTACGCGATTCCGAAAGAAGGCGGCAACCTGTGGTTTGACGTGCTGGCGATCCCCAAGGATGCGACCAACGTCAAAGAGGCCCACGCCTTTATCAACTATTTGCTGCAACCTGAGGTGATCGCCCAGGTCAGTGATTACGTCGGTTACGCCAACCCTAACCCGGGGTCGGACAAACTGATGAAGCAATCGATACGCACCGACGAAGCGGTTTACCCACCGCAGGCGGTTCTCGACCGGACATTCGTCAACTTCGAGCTACCCCCGAAAGTGCAACGTTTAATGACCCGTAGCTGGACCAAGGTCAAGACGGGCAAGTAAGGCTTAAAGCTCAAACTATCCAAGGTTCGCCCGCCACGGGTGAACCGCACTCTTTTTTTCTGGGAGTTTCGTAAATGGCAGTTGCCTCCGGCGCCTATAAGAAAGCCCTCGAGGGCGACCAGACACCGAAAAAGGTGCTGGTCAAAATCGACCGGGTCACGAAGAAGTTCGACGAGACGATTGCCGTGGACGATGTGTCCCTGGAAATCAAGAAGGGCGAGATCTTCGCCCTGCTCGGCGGTTCGGGTTCGGGCAAGTCCACCTTGCTGCGCATGCTCGCGGGTTTCGAACGCCCGACCGAGGGGCGCATCTACCTCGACGGCGAAGACATCACTGACATGCCGCCCTACGAGCGGCCGATCAACATGATGTTCCAGTCCTACGCCCTGTTCCCGCACATGACCGTCGCGCAGAACATCGCCTTCGGCCTGCAGCAGGACAAGATCCCCAAGGCCGAGGTCGACGCCCGCGTGGCCGAAATGCTCAAGCTGGTCCAGATGAGCCAGTACGCCAAGCGCAAGCCGCACCAGCTCTCCGGTGGCCAGCGCCAGCGGGTGGCGTTGGCGCGTTCGCTGGCCAAGCGTCCGAAACTGCTGCTGCTCGATGAGCCGATGGGCGCCCTCGACAAGAAGCTGCGCTCGCAGATGCAGCTGGAGCTGGTCGAGATCATCGAGCGCGTCGGCGTGACCTGCGTGATGGTGACCCACGACCAGGAAGAGGCCATGACCATGGCCGAGCGCATCGCGATCATGCACCTGGGCTGGATCGCCCAGATCGGCAGCCCGATCGACATCTACGAGACCCCTACCAGCCGCCTGGTGTGCGAGTTCATCGGCAACGTCAACATCTTCGATACCGTGGTGGTGGATGACGCCGAAGGCCACGCGGTGCTCAAGTGCGCCGACCTGGACCGCGATATCTACGTGGGCTACGGCATCGCCACGTCGGTGGAAGACAAGTCGGTGACCTACGCCATTCGCCCGGAAAAACTGCTGGTCACCACCGAAATGCCGACCTGCGAGCACAACTGGTCCAGCGGCAAGGTGCACGACATCGCCTACCTCGGCGGGCACTCGGTGTTCTACGTGGAACTGCCAAGCGGCAAGCTGGTGCAGTCCTTCGTGGCCAACGCCGAGCGCCGTGGCCAACGACCGACCTGGGGTGACCAGGTCTACGTTTGGTGGGAAGACGACAGCGGCGTGGTACTTCGCTCATGAATATGAAGAAGCTCAAGCGCCGCCTGCAACGAATAACCCCCAGTGGCCGTCATGCGGTCATTGGCATTCCCTTCCTGTGGCTGTTCCTGTTCTTCATGCTGCCGTTCTTCATCGTCCTGAAGATCAGCTTTGCCGAAGCCGACGTGGCGATCCCGCCTTACACCGAGATCTACACCTTCGTTGAGCAGAAACTGCAGTTGGTGCTCAACCTGGCCAACTACGCGATGCTCGGCGACGACGAGTTGTACATCGCCGCGTACCTGGGCTCGCTGAAAATGGCGTTCTTCAGCACGCTGCTGTGCCTGCTGATCGGCTACCCGATGGCCTACGCGATTGCCAGCGCGCGCAAAGAGATGCAGACCGTACTGGTGCTGCTGATCATGATGCCGACCTGGACTGCGATCCTGATCCGCGTGTATGCGTGGATGGGCATCCTCAGCAACAACGGGCTGCTCAATGGCTTCCTGATGTCCATCGGGCTGATCAACGAGCCGCTGCAGATCCTCAACACCAACATCGCGGTGTACATCGGCGTGGTCTATTCGTACCTGCCGTTCATGATCCTGCCGCTGTACGCCAACCTGGTGAAACACGACCAGAGCCTGCTGGAAGCCGCTTCGGACCTGGGTTCGAGCACCTTCAACAGTTTCTGGAAGATCACTGTGCCGCTGTCCAAGAACGGCATCATCGCCGGCTGCATGCTGGTGTTTATCCCGGTGGTGGGCGAGTTCGTGATTCCGGAACTGCTGGGCGGCCCGGAAACCCTGATGATCGGTAAAGTGTTGTGGCAAGAATTCTTCAACAATCGTGACTGGCCGGTGGCGTCTGCCCTGGCGGTGGTGATGCTGGCGATCCTGATCGTGCCGATCATCCTGTTCAACCGCAGCCAAGCCAAAGAGATGGAGGGCAAAATATGAAGCGCTTCAGTTTCTCAAGCTTCATGCTGGTGGCGGGGTTGTTGTTTATCTACCTGCCGATGCTGATCCTGGTGATCTACTCGTTCAACGAATCCAAACTGGTGACAGTGTGGGGCGGTTGGTCGATCAAGTGGTACGTGGGCCTGCTGGACAACACCCAGTTGATGGGCTCGGTGATGCGCTCGCTGGAAATCGCCTGCTACACGGCGGTGGCGGCAGTGGCATTGGGTACGTTGGCGGCGTTCGTGCTGACACGCATCAGCCACTTCAAGGGCCGCACGTTGTTCGGCGGCCTGGTGACGGCGCCGCTGGTGATGCCGGAAGTGATCACCGGTCTGTCGCTGTTGCTGCTGTTCGTGGCCATGGCGCAGATGATCGGCTGGCCTCAGGAGCGTGGCATCGTCACGATCTGGATCGCCCACACCACCTTCTGTGCGGCGTACGTGGCGGTGGTGGTGTCGGCGCGTCTGCGGGAGCTGGACCTGTCGATCGAAGAGGCGGCGATGGACCTCGGCGCGCGGCCGTGGAAGGTGTTCTTCCTGATCACCATCCCGATGATCGCGCCGTCATTGGCGGCGGGTGGGATGATGTCCTTCGCGCTGTCGCTGGATGACCTGGTACTGGCCAGCTTCGTGTCGGGCCCGGGATCGACCACGTTGCCGATGGAAGTGTTCTCGGCGGTACGCCTGGGGGTCAAACCCGAGATCAACGCCGTGGCCAGCCTGATTCTGCTGGCGGTGTCGCTGGTGACCTTCCTGGTGTGGTTCTTCAGCCGCCGTGCCGAAGAGCTGCGCAAGAAGGCGATCCAGCAGGCGATTGAAGAGGCGGCGGCCGATGGCTGGCAGCAGCCGGACAAGCGCCGGGCGCCGGCTCCGGTCTAAAACCCGGCGCGGTCGAAATGTGCGGGCTTTGTGGTGAGGGGGCTTGTCCCCCGTTGGGCTGCGCAGCTGCCCCAAAACCGGATACCGCATTCTGTCTGAAAGAATGCGGTGGCCGAAGGGGGCCGCTGCGCGGCCCAACGGGGGGCAAGCCCCCTCGCCACAGGGTTTGGCTCGCCTTGGGGGTTAGGCTACCCAGGGCGATTTGCGAATCACCTCGACAAAATTCATCGGCTTGAACCCCGGCTCCTGATCCACCAGCACATCGGTCTTCACGTTGCCAAACGTGGTCTGCGGACGATGGCGCAAGCCGTCGGCAAACGCGCAGATGATGCACTCCTTGAACCCTTCACCCCGTGGATGCGCATGCACCACTGCTTCGCGCTGCACAGTGCTGAATGCGGCGTAGTCCATGCCCAGCACATCCATTTCCACGCCGGCGGTAACCAGCGCTACGGTCGGGCGCAGGTGTTGCGGCACGCCCGGCGTAGTGTGCAGGGCGATCGACAGCCACACTTGTTCGATATCGTCATCGCTCAGGCCGTAGGGCTTGAGGAACGCGGCGGCGGCATTGGCGCCATCGACTTCGAAACGCTCGTCGTCACTGCGATGGCCTTCGACCAGGCCCAGGTCGTGGAACATCGCGCCGACGTACAACAGCTCCGGGTTGTAGGCCAGCTGTTTGCGTTCACCGCTCAATGCGCCGAACAGGAATACCCGGCGGGAGTGGTGGTAGAGCAGGTCGGATTCGATGTCGCGGATGTATTCGGTAGTGGCCTTGGCCAAAGCGCTGTCCGGGATCTTGATGCCGGCGATGGTGGTGCTCATGGTCGTTCTCCTCAGGCAAGCGCCGGGGTTGGCGCCGAGGGGTCCAGTGTGGTCGCGCACCCGCGAACGGGCCATCGCGGCGAGGATGCGATCCCGGCCAATGTGCTGCCACATCGTGCCAAGACAAAATCGGCTAGGGTGTAGCTGGCGATTGATCCATCGAAGCCTGCGAAAATCAAAATGTGGGCGCGGGCTTGCTCGCGAATGCGGTGATTCAGTCAACACCTGTATCAACTGACATACCGTATTCGCGAGCAAGCCCGCTCCCACAGGGGATTTGTGTTCATTCAGTTAATCAAGGCTTACCACCCATGGGCAAAACCGTCGCCATCCTGATCTTCCCCGGCGTCCAGTCTCTGGACGTGACCGGCCCCATGGATGTGTTCTGCGAGGCCAACCGTTTTCTGGCGCCGCCGGATCATTACCAACTGGAAGTCATCGGTTTTGGCCACGGCACGATGGCCGCCTCCAACGGCCTGTCATTGCAGGCCCACCGGCATTACAGCGAGGCGCTGCAGGCCTATGACCTGCTGCTGGTAGCCGGTGGCCCGCAATTGCCGTTCGAGGATTTCGGCCCGGCGTTCGATGATTGGCTGCGCGCCGCCGCTGGCCGGGCGCAACGCTATGGTTCGATCTGCAATGGTGCGTTCATGCTGGCCCGCGCTGGACTGCTGGAGGGCAAGACCGTCACCACCCACTGGAATGATGCCGCCGACCTGGCGCGGTTGTGCCCCTCGGCCCAGGTCGAGGCCGATCGGCTGTATGTGCAGGATGGCAACCTCTACACCTCGGCCGGGGTCACGGCGGGTATCGATTTGTCGTTGTACCTGCTGGCCCAGGACCACGGCCCGGAGGTGGCTTTGAGTGTGGCCAAGCGCCTGGTGGTGTTCACCCAGCGTTCTGGCGGGCAATCGCAGTTCAGCCCGTTCCTGACGCCTCACGCTGAAAGTACCTCGGCGGTGGCGCTGGTGCAGTTGTACGTGCTGGCCAACCTGACCGGAGACCTGGGCATCGCCGACCTGGCCAAGGCTGCCAACATGAGCGCGCGCAACTTCTCGCGGGTGTTCGCCCGTGAAGCGCGGATCACTCCGGCGGAGTTTGTCGAGCGGGCGCGGGTGGATGCGGCGCGGGTGATGCTTGAAAGCAGCCCGGCGCCGTTGAAGACCGTCGCCTACCAATGCGGGTTTCGCGACGCGCAGCACATGCGCAGTGTGTTCAACCGCCGGCTCGGCGTGACGCCGCAACAGTTCCGGCTCAACTTTGCCGCGCCGGTTTGAAGGGGGGTTGAGCGTGGGTCTACCTGTGGGAGCTGGCTTGCCTGCGATACAGGCACCTCGGTCCATCGCTGAAACCGAGGTGATGCGCCAGCTCCCACAGTGATCGCGGTTATCTGGCTGGGAGCAGCTTCAACGTGCCGCGCGTATTGGCGGTGACTTCCTCGTCACTGAAATGCGCCTGCTCGTAGCCCCCTTCGATGTAGGTTTCTGCCTGGTCGCCGTAGTGCTTGTCGAACGGCACGCCGCTTTGCCCGACCGGGTTGATGGTGAGGGCGTGGGCCACGTCGGCGAAGTCGATCAGGCGACGGGTCGACGGGCCGTACGTGACTGGCCACGGCGCCGGGCCGATGTTCGCCGACTGGTTGTTCGGCACTTCGTGGGTGCCGGGTGCCGGGAAGGGGCCGACGTTGACGATCAGGTCCAACGGCTTCTGCGAGCCCAGCGGGTGGCCATGGGTGAGGGTGTGCGCCTTGCCCCACTGCCACTGGCTCGGGTCATCGCCGAAGGTCGCCTTGAGGTGCGCGAGGCTGTTGTCCCAGGCGAGCTTGACCGTGTCGGCGCGCTTGCCGTCCCACCACGGCGTGTCGGCACTGGCCGCGAGGCGAGGCAAGGCGGCGTCGATCACGCGGGTGCCGAGCAGGGTCTTGAACATGCCATCGCCCAGTTTCGGGTGGAAGGTGGCGTCGGCCAGGTTGAACAGGAACTGGTTGAACAGGGTGGCACTGGTGGAGTCCAGCGGGTAATCGCCTTTCCACGTGGCCAACTGCTCCACCAGTTTCAGCTGCGCCGGATCCTTGACCACTTCACGCAGTACCGGCAGCAGCGGTGCCAGCAGGCGTGGGCCGAAGGCGGTGGTGGTGCCGAGCTGCAACGCCTGGCTGCTGTTCACGTCCCACTTCACGCTCTTGTCGCTCAACTGCGTGTTCAACTGCTGGCCACGGTCGGCGAGGTTGTAATAACCGGCGATCTCCATGCCGGTGGGCGACACCGGCTGGGCGTTGGCGGACACCACATAACCGCGCGCCGGGTTTTCTTCCTGGGGGTTGGCGCTGAAGGGGTAGAACCCCAGCTTGTCGGCCTGTGCCGTGCTGCCGTCGAGAATAAACCCAGGATTGACCCCGGCCGGGCGAATCGGCAATTGCGCCGCCGCCCACCAGCCGATATCACCCTTGGCATTTGCCCAGACGATATTCAGCCCCGGCGCCGAGACCTTGGCCGCCGCCGCGCGCGCCTTGGCCAGGGTGTCGGCGCGGTTGAGCTGGTAGAAGCCTTCGAGGATCGGGTTCTGGGTATCGAGGAACGCCCACCACATGGCGATCGGCGTGTTGCCGCCGTTCTCGCCAAGCACGTCATTGATGATCGGCCCATGGGGCGACTGGCGCAGCGTCAGTGTCACGGGCGCCTGGCCCTTTACGGCGATCTGCTGCTCACTGTGGGTCATGTCGACCCACTGGCCGTGGTACCAGACCTGGTTGGCGTTGTCCGGGTTGACCTTCTCGGCGATCAGGTCGAGGTCATCGTTCTGGAACATGGTCAGGCTCCAGCCGAAGTCCAGGTTGTGCCCCAGGAAGGCCACCGGCACCAGCGCGTTGTGATAACCGTACAACTCGAAGCCCGGCGCGGAGAGTTGCGCCTCGTACCACACCGAAGGCACCGAGAAGCGGATATGCGGGTCACCCGCCAGCAACGGTTTGCCGCTCTTGGTGCGGCTGCCGCTGATGGCCCAGGCGTTGCTGCCTTCGAACTGCGGCAGGCCGTTGTCCGCCAGGGCCTGCTCGCTCAGGGAGGCGAGGGCGCCGAGGGTCTTCCAGTCGTTGTCGGCCAGGTTGAGCGCACCCTTGGGTTGCCAGTCCAGGTCGAAGACCTTGAGGTAGTCGCTGCCCAACTGGTCGCGTACGTAAGTCAGCAAGGGCTCGGTACGAAAGGCCGCGGCAAAGCTGTAGGCCATGTACCCGGCGACGCTGATGGTGTCTTCCGCGGTGAACGGCCGCTTGGGGATGCCCAGCACGTCGAATTCCATCGGACTGGCGTGGCTGTCCTGATACTGGTTGATGCCGTCCAGATAGGCTTGCAGTGCCTTCCAGTGCGCCGACTCATGGTCCAGCTGCGCCACGTAGGTGGCAGCACGGTCGCGAATGCGCAGGCTGCGAAACAGCTTGTCGGTCTCCAGCACCTTGGGGCCGAGCACCTCGGCCAATTCGCCGCGCGCCAGGCGCCGCATGATTTCCATCTGGAACAGACGGTCCTGGGCATGCACGTAGCCGAGGGCGCGGTACAGGTCGGTCTCGTTCTCGGCGCGAATGTGTGGCACGCCACGGTCGTCGTAGCGCACGGTGACCGTGCCTTGCAGGTTCGCCAGTGTTTCGGTGCCCTGGCGGGTCGGCTGCTTGCTGTAGACATACCAGCCGGCGCCGGCCAGGAGGGCGGCAATCAGGATAGCGAGCACGGTCAGGCTGCGTTTCATGGACGGTCCTTGAGTCATTCACCTTGAAGGTCAAGGGAGTCTAATCGGTTTGGTGGACACTGCGGGAAATGCTGGTATTGCATCTTGATGCGTCTCGCCGACAGCCGAGGTTCAAGTGGGGAACACTCCGAAGCGGCTATTATTGCACCTGTCATCTTTGAGCTTTTTGCCATGACTTGCGCCATGCAACCGATGCCCGACTCCAGCCGTCCCCAGGTTGCCTACGCGTGCAGCCTGGAAGCGCAGTCACTGATCGGGCGCTTTTTGCAGCACCCGCCGGTGGGTTTTGATGCACGGCTATCGGACCAGGGCCTGCCCTATTTCTTTACCCCGTTCGACCTGCTGACCACCGCCGACGATGCGTTCGTCAAGCGTGTGCGCGGTTGGCCCGGCTATCGCTTCTGGAACCGCTGGCTGCGAATCGACAGCTGCTTCGTGGGCACCACCGTCAGTGAATACTCACCGCTGCCCCAGGGGGTGGCGCCCGAGGACCTCGCGCAGTGGCTGCAACATGAGTGTGCGCCGCAGCGCAAACTCACCATCGTCAAAGACGTGCCGTGCAATTCCCCACTGCTCAGCGAGGCGGACAACCGCTACGCGCAAGCGCTGATCGATGACTGCGCCCGACGTGGCTTTATCAGCCTCGAGGGCCAGGCGCTGGCGTATGTGCCGATCAACTTCACCACGATTGATGAGTACCTGGCGCGTTTGTCCCACAGCCGGCGTCGCAATATCCGACGCAAGCTGCGCAGTCGTGAGGCGTTGCGCGTGGAGATCCTCGACACCGGCGATGCGCGCTTCAACGATGAAGCCTGGCTGGCGCATTTGTATGGGCTGTACCGGGCGGTGTACGACCAGAGCGAGATCCATTTCGACCTGCTCACCCCTGAGTTCTTCAGCAGCCTGCTGAGGGACGCCGACAGCAATGGGCGCGTGTTCTGCTATTGGCACTGCGATGAACTGATCGGCTACAACCTGTGCTACGTGGAGGGCGACAAGCTGCTCGACAAGTACATTGGCCTCAACTACCCGCAGGCGCTGGAGTTCAACCTGTACTTCGTCAGCTGGTTCGTGAACCTGGAGTACGCCGTGGCCAATGGCCTGAAGTTTTATGTGGCGGGCTGGACCGACCCGCAGGTCAAGGCCAGCCTCGGCGCGGACTTCACCTTGACCCGCCACCTGGTGTGGATACGCAACCCGCTGTTGCGCACGCTCGGCAAGCGATTGCGCCATCACTTTGAAGGCGAGGGACAGTGGCACCAGGAGAAAACCGAATGAACCTGGATCGAGCCCCGCTGATTCTGGACTTCGATGGCGCCGTCAGTGATATTCCCGGCGCGATCACCCTGGCGCTGCAGGACTGGCAGGAAAAGATCCGTTTTGGCTGTCGCTGGGCGCAATTCAATGCGCTGGAAACGGCCCTGGACGCGCAGATGCCCAGCGATTACGGCTGTGTGTTCACCGGCAGCGGCGACTATCACCACCTCAGCCAACTGTTGCTGAACCGCCTGCCGACGCAGCAGAAATTCCAGCTGATCATTTGTGACAATCACCCGGACAACATGCGCTACCCATTCGGTATCCACTGCGGCTCGTGGGTCTACTGGGCCAGCCGTTTGCCCCAGGTCGAGCATGTGCATGTACTCGGCATTGGCTCGCAGGACATCGGCCTGGGCCACGCCTGGGAAAATCACTGGTCGCCGCTGCTCAAGCGCAAGTTGACCTACTGGAGCGTCAACGTGGATACCCGTTGGATGAACTGGATCGGCGCCGGTCGCAGCAATCGCGCCTTCGGCAACCCGGATGAGCTGATGCGTGCGTTCCTGGCGCAGTTTGACCGCTCGCTGCCGGTGTACCTGTCCATCGATAAAGACGTGCTGAGCCCGCAGGTGGTGAACACCAACTGGGACCAGGGTGAGTTTCTGGAGCACCATTTGACCGACCTGATCAGCGCTTGCCAGGGCCAGGTCATCGGCGCAGACATCACCGGCGATGTGTCGGCCTACCACTATGAAAGCCGATTCAAGCGCTGGCTGAGTGCGTCCGACGGCCAGGAAGCCTTGCCTGAGGCGCAGGTGCAGATCTGGCAACAGCAGCAGAACGCGCTGAACAGTCGCCTGGTGGCGCACATCAATCAGGCCTGGCGACGATAACCTTGAGTTGGTCGACTATCTGCTCGAACAGCGCATCGCTCAGCCAATGGCTGTTGCTGATCGACAGCGTGCGGGCAGCGAAGGCCTGGGCTCGGGTGATATCGCCACCCGGCTGCAACAGCGGCAGCACCTCGGCGTAGCCCGGCAAGGTTTGGATAAACAGGCGGGTCACGCCCAAGCCTGAGGTCCACAGCCGGGCCATGGCCGCATCGCGGGCGTCTGCGGAGGGCATCACCACCATCAGGAACGGCCAGGTGCCTTGCTGCCCTGGCCTGTCCATGATCACCGTGACGCCGGGCAGGGCGTTCAAGCGCGCTGCACGGCGCAAAGCGCGGGCGCGGCCTTGTTGCAGGTGGTCCGGCAAGCGAGCCAGTGCCGCCGCGCCGACCTTCTGGCGATAGCCGCCCAGGCGGTGCAGCGGGATGTCGTAGACCGAAAAGTCATCGCCCACTGCGGCCACTTCATCCCCATTGGCCAGCGCCTTGCGCAACGCGTTGCCATACACGTAATGCAGGCCGCGTGGTTGATAGAGCAGGGCGTAGCCCCACAGTTCGGCGCTGCGTTGCAGCTCCCAACGCAGGCTGAAGGGCAGGTCCTGCCGGCAGTGGCGGTGCAGCGCCTGATGCAGCACCGGGTCGCGACTGAACAGCACGCCGCCTTCGGCCGTGGTCAGCCCCTTGCCCAGCGCCATGCTGAAAAAACCCACATCGCCCTTGAGCCCGACGCTGCGGCCATCGTCGAGTGCGCCCATGGCTTGCGCGGCGTCTTCAATGATCGCCGCGCCGACAGCGCCGGCAATGCGTTTAGCCGCGTCGACATCTGCCACGCGCCCGGCCAGGTGGGTGACCACCACGGCCAAGGTGCTTTCATCGCATAGCTGTGCCAGTTGGCGCTCGTCCAGGTCGATGCTGTCGGGCTGCAAATCACAGGGTACGACGCGCAGCGGCGGGCAGTAGTGGGCGGCCAGCGCCACCAGCGGGCAGGTGTAGGCCGGCACGATGAGTCGGGTGCGGCCGGGCATGCGTTGCTGCAAGACGCGCAGGGCGATAATCAATGCCGCGGTGCCGGAGCAGGTCAGGGCGGGGAGTGGCAGCGAAAATTGACGGGCCAGCGCCGGGGCCAGGTCGCCCGAGAGGTTGAGCAAATTCCGCCAGCGCAAGGGCAGGCCTGCGGTGGGTGGGATTTCCCACCGGCGGGTCATGAGGCGGGCGCCTGCGACGGCTCGACCTCGACCTGTTGACTGTCTTTGTCTTCGCTACGCGCCAGGCACAGGATCCCGGCAATAATCAGCGCGCCGCCGACGATTTTCGGCAGGGTCAGGGTGTCGTCGAACAGCCACACGGAGATCAGCGTCACACTGATCAGCTCCAGGTGAGACGCCGCGAACGCCGGGCCCACCGGCGCGTACTTGAGCAAGGTCATCCAGGTGAAGAACGCGCCGATGTAGCCCACGAACGCGCCGTAGATCCACGGTGCGCCAAACACGCGCACCAGCCACGCGGCGTCCATCGTCAACGGCTCGGCGTGCACCGAGGCGAATTTGAAGCTCACCTGCGCCAATGTGTCGAAAACGATCAGCGCGAGGAAACCGAGGATATAGAAGCGCTTCATCATTCAAACCCCACGACGGTCACGCCACAGGCGATCAGCATGATGCCGATCAACCGCCATTTGCTCAGGCTCTCCTTGAACAGGAAACGGCCGGCAATCATGATCACGACGATGTTGATCGAGCCCAGCATCACCCCGACCGACAACGGCACCAGCGTCAGGAACGCCAGCCACAATACGAATTCGAAGACGTAGCAGATCACGCCCAGCCAGATCCACGGGCGCTTGAGCATGTGTTTCCAGTGGGCGATACCGTCATGCTCGGCACTGGCCGACGCGGCGGCCTTGAAGGCCAGCTGGCCGGAGGTGTCGACGATAACGTTCAGCATCCAGAGGATGATGGTTAACTGGCTCATGTATTCCTACGCTTACACTCTCTGCGAAAACGTACGATACAGCAGCCGGTTGACCGGGTGATTGGAGTTTGCCCGTTGAACAGCCTGCGTTCAGTTTGGCGCTTTGCTCCATGCGCAATAGCAGCCCACCGCCAGGGTGTGCGTGGCATTCACTTCACGTCCGCTGTCCAGGGCCTTCAGGATCGGCTCGATGAAGCTGTTGCTCGAATTGCACGTGAGCCCCTCGCTGTAGGGGCCGAAATACGCAAGCTTGCCGGTGCGATCCCAAATGCCCACCGCAGGGCTGGCCGGTACTTGGTCGGCACCGGGCAGGGCGGTCAGGGTTTTCATCTTGCGCAGGTTGTCGGGCAACCGGCCGTGGCTGCCAGGTTTTTGCAGGGCATAGAATTCGACGCCCTGGGGCGCGTACTGCTCAATCAATTCGCCCAGGTGCTGCTGGTTACCGACGTTGCAGGGGCAGGCCGGGTCCCAGAAGTGCACCAGGCGGATCGGGCCCGTGCCGGCGAGTTCGGCGGGCAGGCGCAGGGCGTCGCCGGAGAACACCGCCGTGTGTTCGCTGAACGCGCGCAGGTAGCGGCCCTGGAACCAGTCATAGGCCGCCCACAGCACACCGGCGCAGATGATCAGGATCAGGCTGGCGAACAGGGCGGTACGGTAAGGCTGTCGCATTCAGATCTATCCTCGCAGGTCGCGTAGCTTGCCATGCTTGTCCTGACAGATGAATATCGCAGCTCGATATTCATCTTCGCTGTCAGTCTGGAACCCTTTATGCCCGTTACCTTTGACCCTGATCATCTGCGCGAAAGCTTGCGGCCCCTGGTGGATGCGCAACCGCTCAGCGTCGAGGCGCGGGTCTACCAGCGCTTCTACGGCCTGGACCTGGCGGCGCGCAAAGTGCCGGCGGTAAGCCGGCTGGGGCGTTTCGAGGTCGATGGGTTTGCGGTGGTCGCGCAGGTGTGGTGGCCGCCGCAGCCGGTGGCGACGATGTTCATGTTCCACGGGTTCTACGACCATATGGGCCTGTATCGCCATGTGGTGGAGTGGGCGTTGGACCAGGGCTTTGTGGTCATCGCCTGCGACTTGCCGGGCCATGGGTTATCCAGTGGCGCGCGCGCCAGCATCGACGATTTCGCGGTGTACCAGCACGTGGTGCAGGCGCTGTTCGAGCAGGCTCGGGCCCTGCAATTGCCGCAGCCCTGGCACTTGTTCGGGCAAAGCACCGGCGGCGCGGTGGTGGTCGATCACCTGCTCAACCACGGCGCCGACAGCCCGGCACAGGGCCAGACCTTCCTGCTGTCACCGCTGGTGCGGCCGCGTGCGTGGGGTTGGTCGCAGGTCAGCTATTACCTGCTGCGCCCGTTCGTCAAAGGCATTGCGCGGCGCTTCAGCGACAACACTCATGACCCGGCCTTCAAGCCGTTCCTGGAAGCCGATCCGCTGCAGCCCCGCCAACTGCCCACCGCGTGGGTGGGCGCCCTGGCGCGCTGGATCAAGCGCATCGAAGCCGCGCCGCGCAGCCCACGGCGACCGGTGATTGTGCAAGGTGAGGAAGACATGACGGTGGACTGGCAGCACAACTTGCAGGTGCTGCGCGGCAAGTTCGACCAGCCCGAAGTATTGATGCTGGCGCGTGGCAGGCATCACCTGGCGAACGAGATTCCCGAGATTCGCCAGGAGTACTTCAGCTTTCTGACCCGCCACCTGAGCTGAAGCCGGCTCCTACAGAGGATCAGGGGGCCAGGCTGGAAGTGCTTTGGCCCACCGCCAGGCCTGCGCGAATGGCTGCCAGGGCGGCCTGGTAATACGCCTTGCCCTGGGGCGATTCAGCAAAGGTGGCGAATTCTTCCAGCTCAGGGTCGGACAAGTCCCGGTAGACGTACAGCAGCGTATTGTTCAAGTCATTGCCGATCTGTTGCATCAGTCGCTCGCGCTGGCCGTTCAACATGCCCTGGGCCTGACCACCGCCCAGCAGGCCGGGGATCATCTGGCTGAGGCTGTCGGCGGCGACGCCGGCGATGGCCAGGCTGACTTCCGCACCGGCCTCGCGTGCCGGCAGGGCTTGCGCCAGGTGGCCGATGATCAGGCTGCGAGTGGCGTCGGCTTCGATGTGCGGCAGGCCCTGGGCGTTTTTGGCCAACTGGTCACGGCGGGTCGCGAGCAACTCGGCGGCGACGATCTTGCGGCCCAGCGGCGATTGGAAAAACGCCAGGGCAGGTGCAGGGTCGGCGAGGTTCTTGCGCAATTGCGCCTCGGCACGCTGGTCCATGGCCTGGGCGGCAAAGCGTTTATTGCTGTTGTCGACCAGCGCCTGGTACACGGCCGGCGGCAGGCTATTGCGGTAGCGTTGCTGGGCGGCACTGAGGGCGTCATTGAAATGCGCACGTTGTTCGGCCCAGCCGGCGACCTTGTACAACTGGTCATGGCCGTCTGCCCAAGCGGGCAAAACGCAGAACATCAGCAAGGAAAAAAACAAACGACGCATATGGACTCCTGTCAGTCGGCCACTATTGTCCGTGTCGGGCGTAGGATTTGTCGAGAAATCCTATCGGTCACCTGACTAAAGTGTGTTCAGACGCTCGGCGGCTCTGTCGGATTCCCAGGCGTATGGATACTATGCGCGCCATGCAAATACCCCTCGATCACCCCCTGCTGCAACGCATCGTTGATGACCTGGCCGAAAAAGGCTGGTCGCAGCAGAACGGCTTCCTGCCCCAGGCTCTGACCCTGGAACTGGCGGCTGAGTGCCGTAAACGTGCGGCTGAAGGTGAATTGGCCCCGGCGGCAGTCGGTCGCGGGCCGGCCCAGGAGATTCGCGAGGGCATTCGCGGTGATCATATCCAGTGGTTGGAGGAGGGGGATGCGGCGGTCTGCGACCGTTATATGGGGTTGATGGACAGCCTGCGCCTGGCGATGAACCGCAGCCTGTTCCTGGGTCTGGAAGATTTCGAAAGCCACTTCGCGATGTACCCGCCGGGGGCGTTTTACCTCAAGCACCTCGACCGTTTCCGTGACGATGACCGACGCATGGTCTCGGCAGTGATCTACCTGAACGACGCCTGGCTGCCCGAGCACGGTGGCCAGTTACGCATGTACCTCAAGGACGGCGTCGAATACGATGTGGTGCCCACCGGCGGTTGCCTGGTGGTGTTCCTGTCGGGCGAGGTGCCCCACGAAGTCATGCCCGCCACGCGCGAACGCCTGTCCCTCACCGGCTGGTTTCGCCGGCGGGGCAACGAGCCGTTTTAATCATGCACAAGATTCTGATCAGTCGCTGCCTGCTTGGCCACAAGGTGCGCTATGACGGTGGGGCCAGCGGGCCGTTCGACCAACTGGCGGCATGGCAGGCCGAAGGCCGTGTGGTTGCGATCTGCCCCGAGGTCTCGGGTGGCCTGCCCACGCCGCGCCCGGCGGCCGAGATTGCGGGTGGGCAGGGCGTCGATGTGTGGGAAGGGCGCGCCCAGGTGCTGACGGCCGAGGGCGAGGACTTCAGCGCCGCCTTCCTCGACGGCGCCCGCCAGGCCCTGGCGCTGGTGCAGCGCCACAACATCCGCATCGCCATCCTCAAGGCCAATAGCCCATCCTGCGGCAATCTGCTGACCTACGACGGCAGCTTTACCGGTGTGAAAGTCAGCGGCGAGGGCGTGACCGCGGCGCTGCTCAGGCAGCATGGGGTGCAGGTGTTCAGTGAGCTGGAACTACCCCAAGCGGCCCAGGCGCTGAATCACCTGTAGGACCCGGCTGCCGGCGACCGCGGTGAATCAGCTGCAGATGAGGTGACTGCTATCGCCAGCAAGCCGGCTCCTACAATTGGGGTTCCAGCCACTTCTGGGTCAGCGCATTCAATCGGCCATCGGCCTTCACGCGCTGCAACGCCTTGTCCAGGCTCGCCTTGAACGCCGGGTTGCCCTTTTGGAAGGGAATCGCCAGTTGCGGCTTTTCGAGGTAAGCCTCGCTGAAATCGAAACGATCCTGCAGCTCGGCAGTCATAGCGATATGGTTGATGGCCACGTCGTACTTGCCGGTTGCCACGCCTGGCAGCAGGTCGGTGTCATCTGTGGTGATGAACGAGGGGCGTACATCCATTTCCTTGGCCAATTGCTCGCCAAGTTCCACTTCGAAGCCGGTGAGTTTGTCGCCTTCCTTGAAGTTGAACGGCGGGGTGTTGGCTTCGAGCGCGATGCGCAGTTCGCCGCGATCAAATACATCATCAACCAGTTCGGCGTGAGCCAAAGGGCTCATGAGGGGAAGCAAAAGTAACAGGCCAGGCGAAAAGCGCATGGTCACTCCTAGAGATTTCGAATGTGCGAGGCGCCGTTCAGCATCGCTTTGCTATGGTGTTGAGTGCCTTGGACAGCAATTTGTCGCTAAGTTGTCATAACCGAACAGATTTCCTGGAAAAACTGGAGAAGCGAATGAAAGCCTTATTGTCCCGTGCCACCCTGGCCAGCCTGCTGCTGGGTGCTTCGATGTTGGCCACTGCCGCCGACGGTATCCCGCGCAGCGCGCCACCTGAAGGCGCCAAGGTATTTATCGTGTCGCCAAAAGACGGTGCCACCGTGGATAAAACCTTCACCGTAAAATTCGGCATGGAAGGTCTGAAACTGGCTCCGGCTACCAGCCAGGATCCAGGTACCGGCCACCACCATCTGCTGGTCGACCAGAAAGAACTGCCTGACGCCAGCGTGCCGATCCCCGCCACCGACACCGTGATTCACTACGGCAAGGCCCAGACCGAAACCGAACTGACCCTCACTCCTGGCAAGCACACGCTGCAACTCGTAGCTGGCGACAAACTGCACATGCAGTTCAACCCGACTGTAGCGTCGAAAGTCATCACGGTTAACGTCAAGTAAGATTTGTTCAGACAAAAAAATGGGAGACCCCTGCGGGTCTCCCATTTTTTTGTGCAGCGTTTGCAGCGTTAGAACAACACGCGGCTACGAATCGTGCCGTTGATGTGCTGCAGCTTCTCTTGTGCCAGGTCCGAGTACTCGGCGTCGACGTCGATCACCACGTAGCCAACCTTCTCGTTGGTCTGCAGGAACTGACCGGAGATGTTGATGCCGTTTTCCGCGAAGACCTTGTTGATCTCCATCATCACGCCAGGGATGTTCTGGTGGATGTGCAGCAGACGGTGCTTGCCAGGGTGAGCCGGCAGCGCCACTTCCGGGAAGTTGACGGAGGACACCGACGTACCGTTGTCGCTGTACTTGACCAGCTTCTCCGACACTTCCAGGCCGATGTTGGCTTGGGCTTCAGCGGTGGAACCGCCGATGTGCGGGGTCAGGATCACGTTGTCCAGGCCACGCAGCGGGCTTTCGAAGATGTCGTCGTTGGAGCGTGGCTCCACCGGGAACACGTCGATGGCGGCGCCGATCAGGTGCTTGTCCTTGATCGCGTCGGCCAGGGCGTCCAGCTCAACCACGGTGCCGCGTGCAGCGTTGATCAGGATGCCGCCTTTCTTGATGGCGCGGATTTCCTTCTCGCCGATCATCCACTGGGTCTCAGCGGTTTCCGGCACGTGCAGGGTGACGATATCGGACATGCCCAGCAGCTCCGTCAGGCTCGCCACTTGGGTGGCGTTGCCCAACGGCAGCTTGGTCAGGGTGTCGTAGAAGAACACCTGCATGCCCAGGCCTTCAGCCAGGACCGACAGTTGGGTGCCGATCGAGCCGTAACCGACGATACCCAGCTTCTTGCCCCGGATTTCGAAGGAGTTGGCTGCGCTCTTGATCCAGCCGCCACGGTGGCAGGAAGCGTTCTTCTCAGGGATACCGCGCAACAGCAGGATCGCCTCGGCCAGCACCAGTTCCGCGACGGAACGGGTGTTGGAGTACGGGGCGTTGAACACCGCGATGCCGCGCTCGCGCGCTGCATTGAGGTCGACCTGGTTGGTGCCGATGCAGAAACAGCCGACCGCCACGAGTTTCTTGGCGTGGTCGAAGATCTCTTCGGTCAGCTGAGTGCGGGAGCGAATGCCGATAAAGTGCGCGTCGGCGATCTTTTCCTTGAGCTGGGCTTCCGGCAGAGAACTGGTGATGTACTCAATGCTGGAGTACCCGGCGGCCTTCAGAACGTCGACGGCCGATGGGTGGACGCCTTCCAGAAGAAGGAACTTGATCTTGCTCTTATCGAGAGAAGTCTTGCTCATCTGCGTAAACCTGTATCCCGGAGAAAAATGGCAGGGAATCGGATCGCTTAAGCTGACCCGGACGGCAGGAAAGCCGTCACCGCAGAAACGCCCTTGGGCTCTGTCCTGCGGGGGCGGTATGCTAGCATACGCGCCCCGCTAAACACTCATTCCTGCGACGTGAAGCGTTCTCAGGATGACCATGAATTGTTCGAGAGTTCTGTCGATGACCCATCCTGCCCTGATTGATGAGCTAAAGACCCTGGTTGAGCCCGGCAAAGTGCTGACCGATGCCGACTCCCTCGAGGCTTACGGCAAGGATTGGACCAAGCACTTCGCCCCTGCGCCGACCGCCATCGTGTTCCCCAAGACCATCGAGCAGGTGCAGGCTATCGTTCGTTGGGCCAATGCACACAAGGTCGCGCTGGTGCCGTCCGGTGGTCGTACCGGGCTGTCGGCCGCTGCCGTGGCGGCGAATGGCGAGGTGGTGGTGTCGTTCGACTACATGAACCAGATCCTCGACCTCAACCTCACCGACCGCACCGCCGTGTGCCAGCCGGGCGTGGTTACCAAGCAATTGCAGAACGCCGCCGAAGAGAAAGGCTTGTACTACCCGGTGGACTTCGCGTCGTCCGGCTCCAGCCAGATTGGCGGCAATATCGGCACCAATGCCGGCGGGATCAAGGTCATTCGCTACGGCATGACCCGTAACTGGGTGGCCGGCATGAAAGTCGTCACCGGCAAGGGCGACGTACTGGAATTGAACCGCGACCTGATCAAGAACGCCACCGGCTACGACATGCGCCAGCTGTTCATCGGCGCCGAAGGCACCCTGGGCTTTGTGGTCGAAGCCACCATGCGCCTGGACCGGGCGCCGAAAAACCTCACCGCCATGGTGCTCGGTACTACCGATTTCGACTCGATCATGCCGGTACTGCATGCGTTCCAGAGCAAGCTGGACCTGACGGCCTTCGAATTCTTCTCCGACAAGGCCCTGGCCAAGGTCATGGGCCGTGGCGACGTGCCGGCGCCGTTCGACACCGAGTGCCCGTTCTACGCGTTGCTGGAATTTGAAGCCACCACCGAAGAAGTCGCCAACCATGCGCTGGAAACCTTCGAGCATTGCGTCGAGCAGGGCTGGGTGCTGGACGGCGTGATGAGCCAGAGCGAAACCCAGCTGCATAACCTGTGGAAGCTGCGCGAGTACATCTCCGAGACGATTTCGCACTGGACCCCATACAAGAACGATATCTCGGTGACTGTCTCCAAAGTGCCGGCGTTCTTGAAGGAAATTGATGCGATCGTCGGTGAACACTACCCGGACTTCGAAATCGTCTGGTTCGGTCACATCGGCGACGGCAACCTGCACTTGAACATCCTCAAGCCGGAAAACCTCAGCAAGGATGAGTTCTTCGCCAAGTGCGCCACCGTCAACAAGTGGGTGTTCGAGACCGTCGAGAAGTACAACGGCTCGATCTCCGCCGAGCATGGCGTGGGCATGACCAAGCGCGACTACCTGACCTACAGCCGTTCGCCGGTTGAAATCGAATACATGAAGGCCGTCAAGGCGGTGTTCGACCCGAACGGGATCATGAACCCCGGCAAGATCTTCGCTGTTTAATCGCCCTGAAGGAGTCGTTCCATGAGCTACCAGCACAAGTATGTCGACGGCACCAACATCCACTTTCCTGTGGGTAAAGTAGTGTGTATCGGGCGCAACTACGCCGAACATGCCAAGGAACTGGACAACCCGGTGCCGACCGAGCCGCTGCTGTTCATCAAGCCGGGCAGCTGCGTGGTACCGCTTGAAGGCGGTTTCAGCATTCCGACCGAGCGCGGTTCGGTGCATTACGAAGCCGAAATCGCGGTGCTGATCGGCAAGCCCCTGTCGACCAAGCCCAGCCGTGAAGAAGTGCTGGACGCCATTTCCGGCTTCGCCCCGGCCCTGGACCTGACCCTGCGCGACAAGCAGGCCGAGCTGAAAGCCAAGGGCTTGCCGTGGGAAATCGCCAAGTCCTTTGACGGCGCGGCGGTGATCGCGCCGTTTGTGGTCGGCAGCACGTTCGCGGACGTCACCGATATCGGCATCCGCCTGAGCATCAATGGCGAAGTGCGCCAGGATGGCAACAGCTCGCAGATGCTCAACCCGATCATCCCGATGATCCAGCACATGGCCGGCTGCTTCTCGCTGCAGGCCGGCGACGTGATCCTCACCGGCACCCCGGCCGGCGTCGGCCCGTTGAATGTCGGTGATGAGCTGGTGCTGGAACTGACTGGCGTAAACCGCTTCGAAAGCAGCATTCGCTAACCAGGCGCGGTCAACAATGTGGGAGCCGGGCTTGCCCGCGATGGCGGTGTGTCAGTCAGCTTGAGTGTTGATTGACCCACTCTCATCGTGGGCAAGCCCGGCTCCCACAGGTGTTTGTGTGAGCCTGAAATTCAAGTTTTTGCATTTTTTTCACACGCCATCCGGATAATCCTCAGCCTCCAGCGCGCGGGCCCGTTGATCCTGTGCTAATCCCTAAAGCTGAATTTCCGGAAAAGCGTTCAATGGCCGTGCCTCTGCCCTCTGCTACTTCCAAGCCGCGTTCTCGCTTTGCCTTGCGCTGGTATTCCTGGCTTTTCCTGGCGGGGGCGATCGTGTACGGCGTTTCCTGGGCCATGCACTGGGACGATCGCGGCCTGCTGTGGGTGCTGGAGCGCTTTGAAACCCCGGCCGAGCGCCAGGAGAGTGTGTGGCTGCCGGATTACCATGCGGTGATCGATGGCAAGTTGTTGCCTGGCATGGAGAAGGACGAAGCTTCGGACGTCTCCTACAACCCACAGACCAAAACCCTGTTTTCCGTGATGGGCAAGAACCCCTTCCTCGCCGAGCTGAGCCTGCAGGGCGATGTGCTGCGCAAGATGCCGCTCAACGGCTGGGACAATCCGGAAGGCGTGACAGTGATGGAAAATGGCCTGCTGGCGGTCGTCGATGAGCGCCAGCACACGCTCACCATCGTCAAGGTCGACGCGACCACCCAGCAATTGAACAAGGCCGACTTCCCGACGTACGACCTCGGCCCGTCCAAAGACCAGAACAAGGCCTTCGAAGGCATCACCTGGGACAAGCGCAACCAGCAACTGATCCTGGGCGAAGAGCGTCCGCCGGCGTTGTTCACCTGGAAAAGCGATGGCAGCCAGACCCTGACGGGCGATAAGCAAAAGCTGGCCAGTAAAGAGTTGGACATGCGCAACCTCTCTGCCCTGGCTATCGACCCGCGTACCGGGCACTTGCTGGTGCTCTCGGCCGACTCCCACCTGTTGCTGGAACTGGATGAAAAGGGCGAGCAAGTCAGCTTCATGACCCTGCTCGGCGGTTTCAACGGGCTGAAAAAAACCATTCCACGGGCGGAAGGGGTGACCATGGACGAGGACGGCACGTTGTACATGGTCAGTGAGCCAAATCTGTTTTATCGTTTCGAAAAACAGAAATAGCAGACAAATTACGTCGGATATTTCTCTATCAGCGGCATTCGCCAGACACCGGGGTGCGTTTAAGTTTAAATTCAGACAGGCGTGATATTCATTCGCCACTTTTGACTTTGAGCTCGCCCGATGCGCCGACTTGCCCGTCCCAAACCTCTATTCTTCGTGCTCGCGCTGATCGCCCTGATCAGTGCCGGGGCCGTTGCGCAGCATTTTCGTCTATTCGAGCGCGCCTGGTTCAACTGGCAGGCCTGGCGCCAGCCGACCGATGAGCGCTCGATCGGCCTGGCCGATTACCGGGTGGTCCTGGAAGCCCAGGTGATCGACGGGCTCGACGACGACGTCTCGGCCCTCACCTACGATCCGCTGCGCAAAAGCCTGTTTACCGTCACCAATAAAAATGCCGAGCTGATCGAGCTGTCCCTTCAAGGCAAGATTTTGCGGCGTATCCCGCTGGTAGGATTTGGCGATGCCGAGGCGGTGGAGTTCATCAGTGACAACATTTATGTCATCAGCGACGAGCGCCAGCAGCGCCTGATCAAGGTGCATGTGGATGACGACACCAAATTTCTCGACGCCGCCGATGCGGAGCAAATGACCCTGGGCCTGCATGTGGGTGGCAACAAGGGCTTCGAGGGGCTGGCCTACGATTCTGTCGGCAAGCGGCTGTTCGTGGCCAAGGAGCGCGACCCGATGCTGATCTATGAGGTCCACGGCTTCCCGCATTTCAAACCGGAAAAAACCTACTCGGTGCATGTGATCAACAACCCCAAGCGTGACGCCGGGCTGTTTGTGCGCGACTTGTCGAGCCTGCAATACGACGAGCGCAGCGGTCACTTGCTGGCGCTCTCGGATGAGTCCTTCCTGGTGTTGGAGCTGGATATCGACGGTCGCCCGCTGAGCAGCCTGTCGCTGCTCAACGGGCGCCATGGCCTGAAGAAGCGGGTGCCGCAGGCCGAGGGGATCGCCATGGATGACGAGGGCACGTTATACCTGGTCAGCGAGCCGAACCTGTTCTACGTGTTCAAGAAAACCCATCCCTGAAGTACCGCAGGACCAATGTGGGAGCGGGGGGGGGGGGGGGGGGGGGGGGGGGGGGGGGGGGGGGGGGGGGGGGGGGGGGGGGGGGGGGG
>NZ_JBWKSN010000006.1:0-175751 GCF_059419825.1 Pseudomonas sp. GW821-FHT05D12
ATGGTAGTGTGGGGTTTCCCCATGTGAGAGTAGGTCATCGTCAAGATTAAATTCCAGAACCCCTGTTTGCTAACGCAAACAGGGGTTTTGTTTTGGGCGATCGAAAATGCGCCGGGAGGTGGCTGAGACCTTTAGCGCTTATGTCCGGCCTTTCTATGCAATGACCCTGCGCATGGCTATCATGCGTGCCTCATTGTGAGGCGATACTTGCATGCTGACGTTGTTAAAACTTCTGAAAGACGGCCGATTTCACTCCGGAGAAGCACTTGGCGCCGCCCTGGGCGTCAGTCGAAGTGCAGTCTGGAAACAACTCCAGCACCTTGAGGCAGAGCTGAACCTGCCGATCCATAAGGTTCGTGGCAAAGGGTATCAATTGGCTTCGCCGCTGGTGTTCTTGAGTGCTGAGGAGATCGCGCTGTTTGCGCCCTCGTTGGCGTGGCCTGTTCATATTTCCGACTCCATTGACTCTACCAATGCCGAAGCACTGCGTCTTGTCGAGACAGGCTCTGCGGCGCCGTTCCTGGTGCTGGCGGAGCAGCAAACAGCAGGAAGAGGCAGGCGTGGCCGAAAGTGGGTCAGCCCCTTCGCGCAAAATGTGTATTACAGCCTTGTACTGCGTATAGAGGGTGGTCTTCGACAGCTTGAAGGTTTGAGTCTTGTTGTTGGCCTGGCTGTCATGCAGGCCCTGCGTGAGTCGGGTATGCGCGGGGCTGCCTTGAAGTGGCCAAACGATGTGTTGGTTGGGCAGAAAAAAATTGCCGGGATATTGCTGGAATTGGTAGGGGACCCTGCTGATATCTGTCACGTTGTCCTTGGAATTGGGATCAATGTGAATATGCAGAAGGCTGACGAGGTTGATCAGCAATGGACCTCGGTGCAGCTCGAGACGGGGGCTCCTGTCAATCGTAATGTCCTGGTGGCACAGCTCGGTTTGCAGTTGCAAAGCTATCTTGATCGTCATAGAGCCGCTGGCTTCGCAGCACTTCAGGCGGAATGGGAGCAAAGTCATGCGTGGCAGGGCAAGGCGGTATCGCTCATTGCAGGTGTCAACCAAGTGGACGGCGTGGTGCTCGGCGTCGACGGGCAAGGTGCTTTGCGTTTAAGCGTCGATGGGGTCGAGAAAATATACAGTGGTGGTGAGTTAAGCCTGAGGTTGCGTGATGATTCTTGAGCTCGACTGTGGGAATAGCTTTATCAAATGGCGTGTGCTCGGCTCAGGTGGGGTAGGCGCTTGCGCAGAGGGCGTTGCAGGTTCGGATATCGCGTTGATAGAAAGCCTGGTGGCGCTGCCTGGCTTGTCGCTGACGCGCTGCCGGTTGGTGAGCGTTCGTGCCCAGGAAGAAACAAGCAGGCTTGCCGAGGCGCTGGTGGAGGCTTTTGGCGTTGCTGTTTCCTGTGCGGCCTCTGCGCGTGAAATGGCAGGCGTACGTAACGGCTACGAGGATTTCGAGCGTCTTGGGCTTGATCGGTGGCTGGCAATGTTGGGTGGATTCAAATTGGCTTCAGGTGCCTGCCTCGTGCTTGATTTTGGTACGGCGGCGACTGCAGATTTTATTGCTGCAGATGGCGAGCACCTCGGCGGCTTTATTTGTCCGGGTATGCCGCTCATGCGAAACCAGCTGCGTACGCACACGCGCAAGATCCGTTACGACGATGCCGCCGCCGAAAGGGCTCTGGAACGCCTTTCTCCTGGTCGTACGACCGTAGAGGCAGTCGAGCGCGGCTGCACGCTGATGCTCAGGGGGTTTGTGTTGACTCAGCTTGAGCAGGCCCGTAGCTACTGGGGTGATGACTTCACTGTGTTCCTGACCGGTGGAGATGCCGATCTGGTCCGAGATGCCGTGCCCCAGGCCCGACTCGTTCCTGACTTGGTTTTTGTCGGGTTGGCGATGGCATGTCCTTTATCTTGAGGTGATTATGCGTTGGCTGTTTTTGCTTTTACTCGTCCTCAACGCCTTCTACTACATTTGGCACCAGCAAGAAGCGCCTCTGCGCGCCAAGGATGTCACGCCCTTGAGTCTCTATCGGGGTTCTCAGCAGGATATTCGACTGCTGAGTGAATCGTCGGATGCCGTGGTCCGCAGGGATCGGGCAAAAGCGTCCGATGCGCAAAGCACCTGCTTGTACATCGGCGGCTTTGCGGATCAGCACGAAGCGCAATCTCTCGAACAGCGTCTCATTAGCCTGGATATAAAGGTCAAGCTTCAGTTGCTGAGTACGCCCGACGTCTCGGGTTACTGGCTTCGCGTAGCCCCGGAAAGCCGACGCCTGGCGGATGATCTGCCCTTTGAAAACCTTGCTAAGGAATTCAATGAGTTAAAACATAAAATAATGCTGTGCGAAGGCATTGCAACTCTCGAATAGTTTGCATAGAATGGCGCCCGCTTCGCAGTGAAGACCTTTAAGGCCTTCAGTGAGAAGCGAGGTCAACGCAGCTAACCTCATATTTTTAAATGAGAAAATGCTTGACAGAAGGCCGGCGTGATGTAGAATGCCGGCTCGCTTAGGAGGGGTTCCCGAGCGGCCAAAGGGATCAGACTGTAAATCTGACGTCTACGACTTCGAAGGTTCGAATCCTTCCCCCTCCACCATTTTTAGCGTGAGCTGCAAGCTCCGCGGGTATAGTTTAGTGGTAGAACCTCAGCCTTCCAAGCTGATGATGCGGGTTCGATTCCCGCTACCCGCTCCAAGTTTGCAGGTTGTGCACGGTGTTTTGCTCTTGTAGCTCAGTTGGTAGAGCACACCCTTGGTAAGGGTGAGGTCAGCGGTTCAAATCCGCTCAAGAGCTCCATATAACAAGGCAGATATGAAAATATCTGCCTTTGTTTTAACAGCTGCCTCGGCTTGATTGTGTTGTGCTTGGCTTTGTTGCTGGGTGTTTTCAAGTCTCTAGGGGTTGGTTGTTGTAAAGTCTTTTTCAGGCCTGCATAATGGTCGGCCTGATTTTGTTTTAGGTCAGTAGCTCAATTGGCAGAGCGACGGTCTCCAAAACCGTAGGTTGGGGGTTCGATTCCCTCCTGACCTGCCAGATTCACGTGGTGTGTCTGGCTTTCTTTTCACAGGATCTTCATAGATGACTCCTAAGGCTGAAGCTCAAAGCTCTCGTTTCGATCTCGTCAAGTGGCTCGCCGTAGTCGCATTGGTGGTCGTAGGCGTTGTTGGCAATCAGTACTACTCTGCTTCGCCGATCCTGTACCGCGTCCTCGCTTTGCTCGCCCTTGCCGCTGTAGCTGCCTTTGTAGGCCTGCAGACTGCTAAAGGCAAGTCGTTCGCGGTCCTGGTAAAGGAAGCTCGCACCGAAATCCGTAAAGTCGTTTGGCCGACTCGCCAAGAAACCACGCAGACCACGTTGATCGTTGTGGCTGTTGTTCTGGTTATGGCGTTGCTGTTGTGGGGGCTTGATTCCCTGCTCGGCTGGCTTGTTTCCTTGATTGTTGGCTAAGGGTGTCCCGTGGCTAAGCGTTGGTACGTTGTGCATGCTTACTCGGGTTACGAGAAGCATGTTATGCGCTCTTTGCTAGAGCGCGTAAAGCTCGCAGGCATGGAAGATGGCTTCGGCGAAATTCTGGTTCCCACTGAAGAAGTGGTTGAAATGCGGAATGGCCAGAAGCGTAAAAGCGAACGCAAGTTCTTCCCTGGCTACGTGCTGGTTCAGATGGACATGAATGAAGGTACTTGGCACTTGGTCAAGGACACTCCTCGTGTCATGGGTTTTATCGGCGGTACTGCTGATAAGCCTGCTCCGATCACCGACAAAGAGGCAGAAGCAATTCTGCGTCGTGTTGCTGATGGTAGCGACAAGCCCAAGCCGAAGACTTTGTTCGAGCCGGGTGAGGTTGTTCGTGTCACAGATGGTCCGTTTGCTGATTTCAACGGCACCGTCGAAGAAGTTAACTACGAAAAGAGCCGGATCCAAGTGGCAGTGCTCATTTTCGGTCGCTCTACTCCGGTAGAGTTGGAGTTCAGCCAGGTCGAGAAGGTCTAGCTGGGCAAGCATCCCAACCCCGCAGCCTTAGGCTGTGGGGTTTTGTCGTCACTGGGATAAACGCGCAACTAACCGGGGAGCCTTTCGAGGCGTTAGAACCCGTAATTGGAGTGCCTCATGGCCAAGAAGATTACCGCTTACATCAAGCTGCAAGTGAAGGCCGCTCAGGCCAACCCTAGCCCACCCGTCGGTCCAGCTCTGGGTCAGCACGGCGTGAACATCATGGAATTCTGCAAGGCCTTCAACGCCCGTACTCAGGGTCTTGAGCCAGGTCTGCCGACTCCAGTGATCATCACTGTATACAGCGACCGTAGCTTCACTTTCGAAACCAAGTCGACCCCGGCTTCGGTTCTGCTGAAGAAAGCTGCTGGTCTGACTAGCGGTTCCGCTCGTCCTAACACCGTTAAGGTTGGCACCGTGACTCGTGCTCAGCTGGAAGAAATCGCGAAAACCAAAAACGCGGATCTGACTGCAGCTGATATGGATGCAGCCGTGCGTACCATCGCCGGTTCTGCTCGTAGCATGGGCCTTAACGTGGAGGGTGTGTAATGGCTAAGCTGACCAAGCGCCAAAAGGCTATCGCCGGCAAAATCGAAGCAGGCAAGTCCTACAACTTTGTAGACGCTGCTGCCCTGCTGACCGAGCTGTCGACTGTCAAGTTCAGCGAGTCCGTTGACGTTGCTGTAAACCTGGGTGTTGACCCACGTAAATCCGACCAGGTCGTTCGTAGCGCAACTGTGCTGCCACACGGTACCGGTAAGACTGTACGTGTAGCTGTCTTCACCCAAGGCCCGGCAGCTGAAGCTGCTCTGGCCGCCGGCGCTGACCGCGTTGGCATGGACGACCTGGCTGCCGAAATGAAAGGCGGCGACCTGAACTACGACGTGGTTATTGCTTCCCCGGATGCAATGCGCGTTGTAGGTCAGTTGGGTCAGATCCTCGGTCCACGTGGTCTGATGCCTAACCCGAAAGTCGGCACCGTGACTCCAGACGTAGCTACCGCGGTTAAAAACGCCAAGGCTGGTCAGGTTCGTTATCGCACCGACAAAAACGGCATCATTCACACCTCCGTTGGCAAAGTCGGCTTCGACGCCGTCAAGCTGAAGGAAAACGTTGAAGCCCTGATCGCTGATCTGAAGCGTATCAAGCCAGCTTCCTCGAAAGGTATCTACGTCAAGCGCGTTACCCTGAGCACCACTATGGGCCCAGGTCTGGTCATCGACCAAGGCTCGCTGGACGTATAAGACACAGATTGGCGCGAGAGATTGCGCCAATTGAAAAAATTGGGGTCCCTGCCTGGCGGGGGCTATCCAAGACCGTAGGCGGCGCAAGTCTTAAACCACAAGCCTACGCAGATGGTGCTCCCGGTTCCTTACCGAATCAGACACCAAAACGACATCCGGCTTCGGCCAGATGAAACGGTAACAAGCAGGAGTTAAACCCGTGGCAATTAATCTCGAAGACAAGAAGGCCATCGTCGCTGAAGTCAACGAGGCTGCCAAAGCTGCTCTGTCCGCTGTCGTGGCTGATGCCCGTGGTGTGACAGTAGGCGCTATGACCGGACTCCGTAAAGAGGCTCGTGAAGCTGGCGTATACGTACGTGTTGTACGTAACACCCTGCTCAAGCGCGCTGTTGCTGACACTGAATACAGTGTTCTCAACGACGTGTTCACCGGCCCGACTCTGATCGCGTTCTCCAAAGAACATCCAGGCGCTGCTGCCCGTTTGTTCAAAGAATTCGCCAAGAGTCAGGATAAGTTCGAGATCAAGGCAGCTGCGTTCGAGGGCAAGTTCCTCGCAGCTAACCAAATCGACGTACTGGCAACACTGCCGACCCGCGACGAAGCCATTTCGCAGCTGATGAGCGTGATTCAAGGCGCTACCAGCAAGCTGGCTCGTACTCTGGCTGCAGTTCGCGAGCAAAAAGAAGCTGCCGCAGCCTAAGGCTGAGCGACTTCTCTCGCGTATTTTTGTTTATTTCGATGGCCGCGTAGGCCGTCCCCCAATTCAGGAAATACAGCAATGTCTATCTCCCAAGACGATATCCTCAACGCCGTAGCTGAAATGTCGGTTCTGCAGGTTGTTGAGCTGATCAAAGCTTTCGAAGAAAAATTCGGCGTTTCCGCTGCCGCTGCTTCCGCTGGCCCAGCTGCTGCTGCTGCCGTTGTTGAAGAGCAAACCGAATTCAACGTCATGCTGACCGAAGCTGGCGAGAAGAAAGTAAACGTGATCAAGGCAGTACGTGAACTGACCGGTCTGGGCCTGAAAGAAGCCAAGGCTGTAGTTGACGGCGCTCCTGCCCTGGTTCTGGAAGCTGTTGCCAAAGACGCAGCTGACAAAGCCAAAGCAGTACTGGAAGAAGCAGGCGCTAAAGTCGAGCTGAAGTAAGCATCGACCTTGCGTCTCCAGCCCAAGCGTTAAGCTGAAGGCTGATGGCTGGTGGCTCTTGCCACCGGCCTTTTTCCGTTCTTGGCTGTCGACTCGGTCGCCGCCATTAACGCGCTGTAGCCACCCGATGCGGTGGTGCAAACCATGGGGTTTGCAAGATTTTCTGGCTGCTCCCGTCGGAGGGGCCAAACAAGCAGGTGACCAAGCTGGGGAACGCTGATGGCTTACTCATATACTGAGAAAAAACGTATCCGCAAGGACTTTAGCAAGTTGCCGGACGTCATGGATGTCCCGTACCTTCTGGCTATCCAGCTGGATTCGTATCGTGAATTCTTGCAGGCGGGAGCGACCAAAGATCAGTTCCGCGACGTGGGCCTGCATGCGGCCTTCAAATCCGTTTTCCCGATCATCAGCTACTCCGGCAATGCTGCGCTGGAGTACGTCGGTTATCGCTTGGGCGAACCGGCATTTGATGTCAAAGAATGCGTGTTGCGCGGTGTTACGTACGCCGTACCTTTGCGGGTAAAAGTCCGCCTGATCATTTTCGACAAAGAATCGTCGAACAAAGCGATCAAGGACATCAAAGAGCAAGAAGTCTACATGGGCGAAATCCCATTGATGACTGAGAACGGTACCTTCGTTATCAACGGTACCGAGCGTGTTATCGTTTCCCAGCTGCACCGTTCCCCGGGCGTGTTCTTTGACCACGACCGCGGCAAGACGCACAGCTCCGGCAAGCTCCTGTACTCCGCGCGGATCATTCCGTACCGTGGTTCTTGGTTGGACTTCGAGTTCGACCCTAAAGACTGCGTGTTCGTGCGTATCGACCGTCGTCGCAAGCTGCCGGCCTCGGTACTGCTGCGCGCGCTCGGCTATACCACTGAGCAAGTGCTGGACGCCTTCTACACCACCAACGTATTCAGCCTGAAGGATGAAACCCTCAAGCTGGAGCTGATCGCTTCGCGTCTGCGTGGTGAAATTGCCGTCCTGGACATCCAGGATGAAAAAGGCAAGGTCATTGTTGAAGCTGGCCGTCGTATCACTGCGCGCCACATCAACCAGATCGAAAAAGCCGGTATCAAAGAGCTGGAAGTGCCTCTGGACTACGTCCTGGGTCGCACTACCGCCAAGGTCATCGTTCACCCGGCTACAGGCGAAATCCTGGCTGAGTGCAACACCGAGCTGAACACCGAGATCCTGGCCAAAATCGCCAAGGCTCAGGTCGTTCGCATCGAGACCCTGTACACCAACGACATCGACTGCGGTCCGTTCATCTCCGACACTCTGAAGATCGACTCCACCAGCAACCAATTGGAAGCGCTGGTCGAGATCTATCGCATGATGCGTCCTGGCGAGCCACCGACCAAAGACGCTGCCGAGACCCTGTTCAACAACCTGTTCTTCAGCCCTGAGCGCTATGACCTGTCTGCGGTCGGCCGGATGAAGTTCAACCGTCGTATCGGTCGTACCGAGATCGAAGGTTCGGGCGTGTTGTGCAAGGAAGACATCGTCGCGGTACTGAAGACTCTGGTCGACATCCGTAACGGTAAAGGCATCGTCGATGACATCGACCACCTGGGTAACCGTCGTGTTCGCTGCGTAGGCGAAATGGCCGAGAACCAGTTCCGCGTTGGCCTGGTGCGTGTTGAGCGTGCGGTCAAAGAGCGTCTGTCGATGGCTGAAAGCGAAGGCCTGATGCCACAAGACCTGATCAACGCCAAGCCAGTGGCTGCGGCGGTGAAAGAGTTCTTCGGCTCCAGCCAGCTCTCGCAGTTCATGGACCAGAACAACCCGCTCTCCGAGATCACCCACAAGCGCCGTGTTTCGGCACTGGGCCCAGGCGGTCTGACCCGTGAGCGTGCAGGCTTTGAAGTTCGTGACGTACACCCGACGCACTACGGTCGTGTTTGCCCGATCGAAACGCCGGAAGGTCCGAACATCGGTCTGATCAACTCCCTGGCTGCGTATGCGCGCACCAACCAGTACGGCTTCCTCGAGAGCCCGTACCGCGTGGTGAAAGACGCTCTGGTCACCGACGAGATCGTGTTCCTGTCCGCCATCGAAGAAGCTGATCACGTGATCGCCCAGGCCTCGGCCACGATGAATGACAAGAAAGTCCTGGTCGACGAGCTGGTAGCGGTTCGTCACTTGAACGAGTTCACCGTCAAGGCGCCGGAAGACGTCACCTTGATGGACGTTTCGCCGAAGCAGGTAGTTTCGGTTGCAGCGTCGCTGATCCCGTTCCTCGAGCACGACGACGCCAACCGTGCGTTGATGGGTTCCAACATGCAGCGTCAAGCTGTACCGACCCTGCGCGCTGACAAGCCGCTGGTAGGTACCGGCATGGAGCGTAACGTAGCCCGTGACTCCGGCGTTTGCGTCGTGGCTCGTCGTGGCGGCGTGATCGACTCCGTTGATGCCAGCCGTATCGTGGTCCGTGTTGCCGATGACGAAGTTGAAACTGGCGAAGCCGGTGTCGACATCTACAACCTGACCAAATACACCCGCTCGAACCAGAACACCTGCATCAACCAGCGTCCGCTGGTGAGCAAGGGTGATCGCGTTCAGCGTAGCGACATCATGGCCGACGGCCCGTCCACCGACATGGGTGAACTGGCACTGGGCCAGAACATGCGCATCGCGTTCATGGCATGGAACGGCTTCAACTTCGAAGACTCCATCTGCCTGTCCGAGCGTGTTGTTCAAGAAGACCGTTTCACCACGATCCACATTCAGGAACTGACCTGTGTGGCACGTGACACCAAGCTTGGGCCAGAGGAAATCACTGCAGACATCCCGAACGTGGGTGAAGCTGCACTGAACAAGCTGGACGAAGCCGGTATCGTTTATGTAGGTGCTGAAGTTGGCGCAGGCGACATCCTGGTAGGTAAGGTCACTCCGAAAGGCGAGACCCAACTGACTCCGGAAGAAAAACTGCTGCGTGCGATCTTCGGTGAAAAAGCCAGCGACGTTAAAGACACTTCCCTGCGCGTACCTACCGGTACCAAGGGTACTGTCATCGACGTACAGGTCTTCACCCGTGACGGCGTTGAGCGTGATGCTCGTGCACTGTCCATCGAGAAGACCCAGCTCGACGAGATCCGCAAGGATCTGAACGAAGAGTTCCGTATCGTTGAAGGCGCGACCTTCGAACGTCTGCGTTCCGCCCTGGTAGGCCACAAGGCTGAAGGCGGCGCAGGTCTGAAGAAAGGTCAGGACATCACCGACGAAGTTCTCGACGGTCTTGAGCACGGCCAGTGGTTCAAACTGCGCATGGCTGAAGATGCTCTGAACGAGCAGCTCGAGAAGGCCCAGGCCTATATCGTTGATCGTCGCCGTCTGCTGGACGACAAGTTCGAAGACAAGAAGCGCAAACTGCAGCAGGGCGATGACCTGGCTCCAGGCGTGCTGAAAATCGTCAAGGTTTACCTGGCAATCCGTCGTCGCATCCAACCGGGCGACAAGATGGCCGGTCGTCACGGTAACAAAGGTGTGGTCTCCGTGATCATGCCGGTTGAAGACATGCCGCACGATGCCAATGGCACACCGGTCGACGTCGTCCTCAACCCGTTGGGCGTACCTTCGCGTATGAACGTTGGTCAGATCCTTGAAACCCACCTGGGCCTCGCGGCCAAAGGTCTGGGCGAGAAGATCAACCGTATGATCGAAGAGCAGCGCAAGGTCGCAGACCTGCGTAAGTTCCTGCACGAGATCTACAACGAGATCGGCGGTCGCAACGAAGAGCTGGATACCTTCTCCGACCAGGAAATCCTGGATCTGGCGAAGAACCTGCGCGGCGGCGTTCCAATGGCTACCCCGGTGTTCGACGGTGCCAAGGAAAGCGAAATCAAGGCCATGCTGAAACTGGCAGACCTGCCAGAAAGCGGCCAGATGCAGCTGTTCGACGGCCGTACCGGCAACAAGTTCGAGCGCCCGGTTACTGTTGGCTACATGTACATGCTGAAGCTGAACCACTTGGTAGACGACAAGATGCACGCTCGTTCTACCGGTTCGTACAGCCTCGTTACTCAGCAGCCGCTGGGTGGTAAGGCTCAGTTCGGTGGTCAGCGTTTCGGGGAGATGGAGGTCTGGGCACTGGAAGCATACGGTGCTGCTTACACTCTGCAAGAAATGCTCACAGTGAAGTCGGACGATGTGAACGGTCGGACCAAGATGTACAAAAACATCGTGGACGGCGATCACCGTATGGAGCCGGGCATGCCCGAGTCCTTCAACGTGTTGATCAAAGAAATTCGTTCCCTCGGCATCGATATCGATCTGGAAACCGAATAACACGTGACGCGAATCGAGAGCGGGGCCGTTTAGCCCGCTCTCTGCTCCGCCAGGAGGAAAGGCCTTGAAAGACCTACTGAATTTGCTGAAAAACCAGGGTCAAGTCGAAGAGTTCGACGCCATCCGTATTGGATTGGCATCGCCTGAGATGATCCGTTCGTGGTCGTTCGGTGAAGTTAAAAAGCCGGAAACCATCAACTACCGTACGTTCAAACCTGAGCGTGACGGCCTGTTCTGCGCCAAGATCTTTGGCCCGGTAAAGGATTACGAGTGCCTGTGCGGTAAGTACAAGCGCTTGAAGCATCGTGGCGTGATCTGCGAGAAGTGCGGCGTTGAAGTTGCACTGGCCAAGGTTCGTCGTGAGCGCATGGCGCACATCGAGCTGGCTTCGCCGGTTGCCCACATCTGGTTCCTGAAATCGCTGCCGTCCCGTATCGGCTTGCTGATGGACATGACCCTGCGTGATATCGAACGCGTTCTTTACTTCGAGAGCTATGTCGTTATCGATCCAGGCATGACCACCCTTGAAAAAGGTCAGCTGCTGAACGACGAGCAGTACTTCGAAGCGCTGGAAGAATTCGGTGACGATTTCGATGCCCGCATGGGTGCCGAAGCTGTCCGCGAACTGCTGCACGCTATCGACCTGGAGCACGAGATTGGCCGTCTGCGTGAAGAGATTCCGCAAACCAACTCCGAAACCAAGATCAAGAAGCTGTCCAAGCGTCTGAAGTTGATGGAAGCCTTCCAGGGTTCCGGCAACCTGCCAGAGTGGATGGTGCTGACCGTTCTGCCGGTTCTGCCGCCAGATCTGCGTCCGCTGGTACCGTTGGATGGTGGTCGTTTCGCGACTTCCGACCTCAACGACCTGTACCGTCGCGTGATCAACCGTAACAACCGCTTGAAGCGCCTGCTTGACCTGTCCGCTCCGGACATCATCGTGCGCAACGAAAAGCGTATGTTGCAAGAAGCTGTCGATGCCTTGCTCGACAACGGTCGTCGTGGCCGCGCTATCACCGGTTCGAACAAGCGTCCTCTGAAATCCTTGGCCGACATGATCAAGGGTAAGCAAGGTCGTTTCCGTCAGAACTTGCTCGGTAAGCGTGTTGACTACTCCGGTCGTTCGGTAATTACCGTAGGCCCGACCCTGCGTCTGCACCAGTGCGGTCTGCCGAAGAAGATGGCTCTCGAGCTGTTCAAGCCGTTCATTTTCGGCAAGCTGGAAATGCGCGGTCTCGCGACCACCATCAAAGCTGCCAAGAAAATGGTCGAGCGCGAACTGCCAGAGGTTTGGGACGTTCTCGCTGAAGTGATCCGTGAACACCCGGTTCTCCTCAACCGTGCACCGACCCTTCACCGTCTGGGTATCCAGGCGTTTGAACCGGTACTGATCGAAGGTAAGGCTATTCAGCTGCACCCGCTGGTCTGTGCTGCGTACAACGCCGACTTCGACGGCGACCAAATGGCCGTGCACGTACCGCTGACACTGGAAGCCCAGTTGGAAGCGCGCGCGTTGATGATGTCGACCAACAACATTCTGTCGCCAGCCAACGGTGAGCCAATCATCGTTCCGTCGCAGGACGTTGTACTGGGTCTGTACTACATGACCCGTGAAGCGATCAACGCCAAGGGCGAAGGTCGTGTGTTCGCTGACCTGCAGGAAGTTGACCGTGTGTTCCGTGCCGGCGAAGCCGCACTGCACGCCAAGGTCAAGGTGCGGATCAACGAAACCGTCAACGACCGTGACGGCGGCAGCGTGACCAACACCCGTATCGTCGACACCACTGTCGGCCGTGCGCTGTTGTATCAAGTTGTGCCAAAAGGTCTGTCGTACGATGTCGTCAACCTGCCGATGAAGAAAAAGGCGATCTCCAAACTGATCAACCAGTGCTACCGCGTGGTTGGTTTGAAAGAGACCGTGATCTTCGCTGACCAGTTGATGTACACCGGTTTTGCTTATTCGACCATTTCCGGCGTTTCCATCGGCGTTAACGACTTCGTTATCCCGGATGAAAAAGCCCGCATCATCGGTGCAGCCACCGACGAAGTGAAAGAGATCGAAAGCCAGTACGCCTCCGGCCTGGTAACCCAGGGCGAGAAGTACAACAAGGTGATCGACCTTTGGTCCAAGGCGAACGACGAAGTATCCAAGGCGATGATGGCCAACCTCTCGAAAGAGAAAGTCATCGACCGCCACGGCGTCGAAGTTGACCAGGAATCCTTCAACTCGATGTACATGATGGCCGACTCGGGCGCACGGGGTTCTGCTGCGCAGATCCGTCAGCTCGCCGGTATGCGTGGCCTGATGGCCAAGCCGGACGGTTCCATCATCGAAACGCCGATTACTGCGAACTTCCGTGAAGGTTTGAGCGTACTTCAGTACTTCATCTCCACTCACGGTGCTCGTAAAGGTCTGGCGGATACCGCGTTGAAAACCGCTAACTCCGGTTACCTGACGCGTCGTCTGGTAGACGTTGCACAAGATCTGGTTGTAACCGAGATCGATTGCGGCACCGAGCACGGCCTGCTGATGACTCCGCACATTGAAGGCGGTGACGTTGTAGAGCCGCTGGGTGAGCGCGTATTGGGTCGTGTTATTGCCCGTGACGTATTCAAGCCAGGTACCGAGGAAGTTATCGTTCCTGCCGGCACTCTGGTCGACGAGAAGTGGGTCGAGTTCATCGAACTCAACAGCATCGACGAAGTGATTGTTCGCTCGCCGATCAGCTGCGAAACCCGCTATGGCATTTGCGCCAAGTGCTACGGCCGTGACTTGGCTCGTGGTCACCAGGTGAACATCGGTGAAGCGGTCGGCGTTATCGCTGCCCAGTCCATCGGTGAGCCGGGTACCCAGCTGACCATGCGTACGTTCCACATCGGTGGTGCGGCAAGCCGGACCTCCGCAGCTGACAGCGTTCAGGTGAAGAATGGCGGTACCGTCCGTCTGCACAACCTGAAGCACGTTGAGCGAGTGGATGGCCACCTGGTTGCTGTGTCCCGTTCCGGTGAGCTGGCAATCGCTGATGACTACGGTCGTGAGCGTGAGCGCTACAAGCTGCCGTACGGTGCTGTGATCTCGGTTAAAGAAGGTGACAAGGTCGACGCTGGCGCAATCGTGGCCAAGTGGGATCCGCACACTCACCCAATCGTTACCGAAATGAAAGGTACCGTGACCTACGTGGGCATGGAAGAAGGCATCACGATCAAGCGTCAGACTGACGAATTGACCGGTATGACCAACATTGAAGTACTCGACGCGAAAGATCGTCCAGCTGCCGGTAAAGACATCCGTCCTGCCGTGAAGATGGTCGATGACAACGGCAAGGACTTGTTGCTGCCAGGCACTGACGTAATCGCTCAGTACTTCCTGCCAGCCAACGCCCTGGTCGGTGTAGCGGATGGTGCGAAGATCGCGATCGGTGATGTTATCGCGCGTATCCCGCAAGAAACTTCGAAGACCCGTGACATCACCGGTGGTCTGCCGCGTGTTGCCGACTTGTTCGAAGCTCGTCGTCCGAAAGAAGCGTCGATTCTGGCTGAAGTCAGCGGTACCATCGCGTTCGGTAAAGAGACCAAGGGCAAGCGCCGTCTGGTCATTACCCCGAACGACGGTAGCGATCCGTATGAAGAGCTGATTCCGAAGTGGCGTCACCTGAACGTGTTCGAAGGCGAACAGGTAAACCGCGGCGAAGTTATCTCCGACGGTCCAAGCGATCCACACGACATCCTGCGTCTGCTGGGTGTGAGTGCGCTGGCCAAGTACATCGTTAATGAGATCCAGGACGTTTACCGCCTGCAAGGCGTGAAGATCAACGATAAGCACATCGAGACCATCCTGCGTCAGATGCTGCGTAAAGTTGAAATCGCTGAGTCTGGCGATTCCAGTTTCATCAAGGGCGACCAGATGGAATTGACTCACGTGCTGGTGGAAAACGAGCGCCTGACGAACGAAGAGAAATTCGTTTCCAAGTTCACTCGCGTGCTGCTGGGTATCACCAAGGCGTCGTTGTCGACTGAGTCGTTCATCTCGGCGGCCTCCTTCCAGGAGACCACTCGCGTACTGACCGAAGCAGCGGTAACCGGCAAGCGCGATTACCTGCGCGGTCTGAAAGAAAACGTGGTCGTGGGTCGTCTGATCCCGGCAGGTACCGGTTTGGCTTACCACAGCGAGCGCAAGCGCCGCCGTGATGCTGACAAGCCGCTGCGCGTAAGCGCCAGTGAAGTGGAAGCTGCACTGACCGAAGCGCTGAACTCTAGCGGTAACTGAGTTCTGCGATAAATAAGTCTGGGCCCTGGCAGCCCCCATTCGTCGGATCGAGGCAATTTTGTCGCGGTTCGATGAGAGGGGAGGTCGGGGCCTTGCCTTGACTGGGGGCAAGATCCTCTTTAGACTCTTGTACCCCTAAATTTGGCGGGAATTCGTTCCTGCCATTTTGCTTTTCTTGCAAGACAATAGCGTCGCAAGACAACAGTGGAGCTAGTAGATGGCAACTATCAACCAGCTGGTACGTCAGCCGCGTAAGCGTATCGTCGAGAAATCCGACGTACCTGCGCTGCAGAACTGCCCGCAACGTCGTGGCGTATGCACTCGCGTGTATACCACTACGCCGAAAAAACCTAACTCGGCACTGCGTAAAGTATGCCGTGTGCGTCTGACCAACGGTTTCGAGGTTTCCTCGTACATCGGTGGTGAAGGCCACAACCTGCAAGAGCACAGCGTGGTACTGATCCGCGGCGGTCGTGTAAAAGACTTGCCAGGTGTTCGTTACCACACCGTACGCGGCTCCTTGGATACTTCCGGCGTTAAAGGTCGTAACCAGGGTCGTTCGAAGTACGGTACCAAGAAGCCTAAGTAGTAGCGGCTTTTTGTAAAACTGAATCATCTTATTTTCTGAGTCGATAAGAGTAAGGTCGGAGGCGTCCCGAAAGGGCACCGATTCCGAGCGAACCTGAAGACCGTTTGAGGGCTTATCCATGCCAAGAAGACGCGTAGCAGCCAAGCGCGAAGTGCTTGACGATCCAAAATACGGAAGCCAAATTCTGGCCAAGTTCATGAACCACGTGATGGAAAGCGGCAAGAAAGCCGTTGCCGAGCGTATCGTTTATGGCGCGCTGGAAAAGGTTAAAGAACGCAAGAACAGCGACCCCCTGGAAATCTTCGAGAAAGCTCTCGACGCCATCGCTCCGCTGGTCGAAGTGAAGTCGCGCCGTGTAGGCGGTGCTACTTACCAGGTTCCGGTTGAAGTTCGTCCGTCCCGTCGTAACGCTCTGGCAATGCGCTGGTTGGTAGACTTCGCCCGTAAGCGCGGCGAGAAGTCTATGGCTCTGCGTTTGGCTGGCGAACTGTTGGACGCTGCTGAAGGTAAAGGTGCTGCTGTTAAGAAGCGTGAAGACGTGCACCGTATGGCTGAAGCTAACAAAGCTTTCTCGCACTACCGCTTCTAATCTTAGCTTCACTAATTTTGCGAGGGCTTTATGGCTCGTACTACTCCGATTAGCCGCTACCGTAACATCGGTATCGTTGCTCACGTGGATGCTGGTAAAACCACCACCACCGAGCGCGTACTGTTTTACACCGGCAAAAGTCACAAAATGGGCGAGGTGCATGATGGCGCCGCGACCACAGACTGGATGGTTCAGGAGCAGGAGCGTGGTATTACCATTACTTCTGCTGCTATTACCGCCTTCTGGAAAGGTTCCGAGAAGCAGTACAAGGATGAGCATCGCTTCAACGTAATCGATACCCCGGGCCACGTAGACTTCACCATTGAAGTTGAACGTTCCCTGCGCGTACTCGACGGCGCTGTCGTTGTGTTCTGTGGTACTTCGGGTGTTGAGCCCCAGTCGGAAACCGTATGGCGTCAAGCCAACAAATACGGCGTTCCACGTCTTGTTTACGTAAACAAGATGGACCGTGCTGGTGCCAACTTCCTGCGCGTGATCGGTCAGATCAAGCAGCGTCTGGGTCACACCCCGGTGCCAATCCAATTGGCCATCGGTTCCGAAGACAACTTCCAGGGTCAGATCGATCTGATCAACATGGAAGCTGTTTACTGGAATGACGCTGACAAAGGTATGGTCCCTGTTCGCAAGCCTATCCCTGCAGAACTGCAGGAGCTGGCTGACGAGTGGCGCAATAACATGGTTGAGGCTGCTGCCGAAGCCAGCGAAGAGCTGATGAACAAGTACCTCGAAGGTGAAGAGCTCACCAACGCGGAAATCAAGGCCGCTCTGCGTCAGCGTACTATCGCTGGTGAGATCGTCTTGGCTGTTTGCGGTTCTTCCTTCAAGAACAAGGGTGTTCCCCTGGTTCTCGACGCCGTTATCGACTACCTGCCTGCCCCAACTGACATTCCTGCTATCAAGGGTACCAACCCTGATAACGAGGAAGAAGAGATGGAGCGTCACGCCGATGACAGCGAGCCGTTCTCGGCTCTGGCGTTCAAGATCGCTACTGACCCATTCGTGGGTACTTTGACCTTCGTCCGCGTTTACTCGGGCGTGTTGGCCTCCGGCGACGGCGTGATCAACTCGGTTAAAGGCAAGAAAGAGCGCGTGGGTCGTATGGTGCAAATGCACGCAAACGCCCGTGAAGAGATCAAGGAAGTACGCGCTGGTGACATCGCGGCCCTGATCGGCATGAAGGACGTCACCACTGGTGAGACTTTGTGCGACGCTGCTAAGCCAATCATCCTGGTTCGCATGGACTTCCCGGAGCCGGTTATTTCGGTTGCCGTTGAGCCTAAGACCAAGGATGACCAGGAAAAAATGGGTATCGCTCTGGGCAAACTTGCTCAGGAAGATCCATCTTTCCGCGTCAAGACTGATGAAGAGACTGGTCAAACGATCATCTCCGGCATGGGCGAGTTGCACCTGGACATCCTGGTTGACCGGATGCGCCGTGAGTTCAACGTCGAAGCCAACATCGGTAAGCCTCAGGTTTCCTATCGTGAGCGCATCACGAAGAACTGTGAAATCGAAGGCAAGTTCGTTCGTCAGTCCGGCGGTCGTGGTCAGTTCGGTCACTGCTGGATCCGTTTTGCTCCTGCTGACGAAGGTCAGGAAGGTCTGCAATTCGTGAACGAAGTAGTTGGTGGTGTTGTTCCTAAGGAATACATCCCGGCTATCCAGAAGGGTATCGAAGAGCAGATGAAGAACGGTGTTGTTGCCGGCTATCCGCTGATCGGCCTGAAAGCAACCGTTTTTGACGGTTCTTACCACGACGTCGACTCCAACGAGATGGCGTTTAAGGTGGCTGCTTCCATGGCAACCAAGCAACTGGCCCAGAAGGGCGGTGGTGAGTTGCTTGAGCCAATCATGGCGGTAGAAGTTGTTACACCTGAAGACTATATGGGTGATGTCATGGGCGACCTTAACCGTCGTCGCGGCATGATCTTGGGTATGGAAGACACGGTTTCCGGCAAAGTGATTCGCGCCGAGGTTCCGTTGGGTGAGATGTTCGGTTACGCGACCGACGTTCGCTCCATGTCCCAGGGTCGCGCAAGCTACTCTATGGAATTCAAAAAATACAACACAGCTCCGGCGCACATCGCTGAAACTGTATCCAAAAAACAAGGCTGATTCAGTCCTTTAGGCAAGGAGTTAATTGTCGTGGCTAAAGAAAAATTTGATCGTTCCCTACCGCACGTAAACGTTGGCACCATCGGCCACGTTGACCACGGTAAAACCACTCTGACCGCTGCTCTGACTCGCGTCTGCTCCGAAGTTTTCGGTTCGGCTCGTGTTGACTTCGACAAGATCGACAGCGCACCAGAAGAAAAAGCTCGTGGTATCACCATCAACACCGCGCACGTTGAGTACAACTCGACTATTCGTCACTACGCTCACGTTGACTGCCCAGGTCACGCTGACTACGTGAAGAACATGATCACTGGTGCTGCCCAGATGGACGGCGCGATCCTGGTTTGCTCGGCCGCTGATGGTCCGATGCCACAAACCCGTGAGCACATCCTGCTGTCCCGTCAGGTAGGCGTTCCGTACATCGTGGTTTTCCTGAACAAGGCTGACCTGGTAGACGACGCTGAGCTGCTGGAACTGGTTGAGATGGAAGTGCGCGATCTGCTGAGCACTTACGACTTCCCAGGCGACGACACTCCGATCATCATCGGTTCTGCTCGTATGGCTCTGGAAGGTAACGACGAAAACGAAATGGGCACCACTGCCGTTCGTAAACTGGTTGAAACTCTGGATACCTACATCCCAGAACCAGTTCGTCTGACCGACAAGCCGTTCCTGATGCCAATCGAAGACGTATTCTCGATCTCCGGTCGCGGTACTGTTGTGACTGGTCGTATCGAGCGCGGTATCGTTCGCGTTCAAGATCCACTGGAAATCGTTGGTCTGCGTGACACCACCGTCACCACCTGCACCGGTGTTGAAATGTTCCGCAAACTGCTCGACGAAGGTCGTGCTGGCGAGAACTGCGGCGTTCTGCTGCGTGGTACCAAGCGTGACGACGTTGAGCGTGGCCAGGTTCTGGTTAAGCCGGGTTCGGTTAAGCCGCACACCAAGTTCACCGCAGAAGTTTACGTTCTGAGCAAGGAAGAAGGCGGCCGTCATACTCCGTTCTTCAAAGGCTACCGTCCACAGTTCTACTTCCGTACTACTGACGTGACTGGTAACTGCGAACTGCCAGAAGGCGTTGAAATGGTAATGCCAGGCGATAACATTCAAATGACTGTTACCCTGATCAAAACCATCGCAATGGAAGACGGTCTGCGCTTCGCAATCCGCGAAGGCGGCCGTACCGTTGGTGCTGGCGTTGTAGCTAAAATCATCGAGTAATTATCTCTTCTGAGATAGCTCGATTTTTTGAGAAGGCCCCCGCTTAGCGGGGGCCTTTTTTATTGGGTTGACACCTATCTGGGGCGTCTATAGAATTGCGCCTCCTTTTAACGGGCGTATTGCGCTCGCTGGGAATAGCAGCCGGAGTCTGAAATCCAATGCAAAATCAGCAAATCCGTATCAGGTTGAAGGCTTTTGACCATCGCCTGATCGACCAATCCACCCAGGAAATCGTGGAAACCGCGAAACGTACTGGTGCTCAAGTGCGTGGTCCAATTCCACTGCCTACCCGTAAAGAGCGGTTCACCGTTCTGGTCTCCCCGCACGTCAACAAAGACGCGCGTGACCAGTACGAGATCCGTACTCATAAGCGCGTACTGGACATCGTCCAGCCAACGGATAAAACCGTTGATGCACTTATGAAGCTCGATCTGGCGGCCGGTGTGGAAGTACAGATCAGCCTCGGCTAAGACTTGGGTCTTAGTCGTGTAACGCTCTGAAATGGGCGGCCATAGCGGGTGAAAGCCCCGTACACTCATGAGGTTTACAACATGACTATTGGTGTAGTCGGTCGTAAATGCGGTATGACCCGTATTTTCACCGAAGAAGGTGTCTCCATTCCGGTCACGGTCATTGAGATCGAGCCGAATCGCGTCACCCAGTTCAAAACTGAAGAAACCGATGGCTATCGTGCAGTGCAAGTCACTGTCGGCGAGCGTCGTGCTTCGCGCGTGACTGCTGCTCAAGCAGGTCACTTCGCTAAAGCAAACGTTGCAGCTGGTCGCACTGTTATGGAGTTCCGTCTCGAAGACGGCGACTACCAGGCTGGCGATCTGATCAACGCTGAAATCTTCGCCGCTGGTCAACTGGTTGATGTAACCGGTCAGTCCAAGGGTAAAGGCTTCCAGGGTACGATCAAGCGTTGGAATTTCCGTGGCCAAGACAACACTCACGGTAACTCCGTTTCCCACCGCGTCCCGGGCTCTATTGGCCAGTGCCAGACTCCTGGTCGTGTATTCAAGGGCAAAAAAATGTCCGGTCATATGGGCGCTGAGCGCGTGACCGTGCAGTCCCTCGAAGTAGTGCGCGTCGACGCTGAACGCAATCTGTTGTTGGTCAAGGGTGCTGTTCCTGGCGCTACTGGCGGCAACCTGGTTGTACGTCCAGCGGCCAAGGCTCGCGGTTAAGGGGAAGCTGACATGCAATTAAATGTAAATGACGCTCAAGCGATCGAAGTTTCCGAACTGACATTTGGCGGCGAATTCAACGAGACGCTGGTTCACCAAGCAGTCGTGGCCTACATGGCCGGCGGCCGTCAAGGTAGCAAGCAGCAAAAGACCCGTTCCGACGTACGTGGTGGCGGTAAGCGCCCTTGGCGTCAGAAAGGTACTGGCCGTGCTCGTGCCGGTACTATCCGTAGCCCAATCTGGCGTGGCGGCGGTACCACTTTCGCAGCTCGTCCACAGGATCACTCTCAGAAGCTCAACAAGAAGATGTATCGCGCAGCACTGCGCTCCATCCTTGCTGAACTCGTGCGTACTGATCGTCTGGTTGTGGTTCAGGACTTCGCTGTTGAAAGCCCGAAAACCAAAGATCTGCTGGGCAAGCTGAACAACATGAGCCTGACCGACGTTTTGATCGTGTCTGAAGCTGTTGATCAGAACCTGTACCTGGCTGCTCGCAACCTGCCACACGTTGATGTACGTGACGTGCAAGGTTCCGATCCAGTTAGTCTGATCGCATACGACAAGGTGTTGATCACCGTGTCGGCCGTGAAGAAATTCGAGGAGCTGCTGGGATGAACCAGGAACGCGTATTTAAAGTTCTGCTTGGCCCGCACGTTTCCGAAAAGGCTACGGTTCTGGCTGACAAGAAAGGCCAGTTCGTTTTCAAGGTTGCAACCGATGCAACCAAGCTGGAAATCAAGAAGGCCGTCGAAAGCCTGTTCAGCGTGAAAGTAGAGCGTGTTACTACCCTGAATGTTCTGGGTAAGAGCAAGCGCACTGCTCGCGGTCTGGGCAAGCGTAATGACTGGAAGAAGGCAGTTATCTCCCTTCAGCCAGGCCAAGATCTCGATTTCAGCAGCAGTGCTGAGTAAGGAAGGGGTGCATCATGGCAATCGTTAAATGCAAACCGACTTCCCCTGGCCGCCGTTTTGTGGTCAAGGTGGTCAACCAGGAGCTGCATAAAGGCGCTCCTCACGCACCGCTGCTCGAGAAGAAATCGAAGTCTGGTGGTCGTAACAACAATGGTCGTATTACCACTCGTCACATCGGTGGTGGCCATAAGCAGCATTATCGTCTGGTCGACTTCCGTCGCAACGACAAAGATGGCATCGCTGCCACTGTCGAGCGTATCGAATACGATCCAAACCGTACTGCTCACATCGCTCTGCTGCTGTACGCAGATGGCGAGCGTCGCTACATCATCGCCCCTAAAGGCGTGAGCGCTGGCGACCAGCTGATCGCAGGTGCCCTGGCACCGATCAAGCCGGGCAACGCTCTGCAACTGCGTAACATTCCAGTTGGTAGCACCGTACACGGCATCGAATTGAAGCCAGGTAAAGGCGCGCAAATCGCTCGTTCCGCTGGTGCTTCGGCTCAGCTGATCGCTCGTGAAGGTGTCTACGTGACCCTGCGTCTGCGTTCTGGTGAGATGCGTAAAGTGCTGGCTGAATGCCGCGCGACCCTGGGTGAAGTCTCGAACTCCGAGCACAGCCTGCGTTCGCTGGGTAAAGCTGGTGCCAAACGCTGGCGTGGCGTTCGCCCAACCGTTCGTGGTGTTGCCATGAACCCGGTTGACCACCCACACGGTGGTGGTGAAGGTCGTACCTCTGGTGGTCGTCATCCGGTATCGCCATGGGGCTTCCCGACTAAGGGCGCGAAGACTCGTGGTAATAAGCGTACCGACAAAATGATCGTCCGTCGTCGCAAGTAAATAGAGGGATACGACAGTGCCACGTTCTCTGAAAAAAGGTCCTTTTATTGATCTTCACCTACTGAAGAAGATCGAAGTGGCGGCGGAAAAGAACGATCGCAAACCAGTTAAGACCTGGTCGCGTCGTTCGATGATCCTGCCACAAATGGTCGGTCTGACCATCGCAGTACACAACGGTCGTCAACACGTCCCAGTTCTCGTTAACGAAGACATGGTCGGCCACAAACTAGGCGAGTTTGCCGGTACCCGCACTTATCGTGGGCACGTGGCAGACAAGAAAGCCAAGCGTTAAGGGGTAAGGAAATGGAAGTAGCCGCTAAGTTGTCGGGCGCTCGAATCTCCGCCCAGAAAGCCCGCTTGGTCGCCGACCAGATCCGCGGGAAGAAGGTGGGCGAAGCGCTCAACCTGTTGGCTTTCAGCAGTAAGAAAGCCGCCGAGATCATGAAGAAAGTGCTGGAGTCGGCCGTAGCCAACGCCGAGCATAACGAAGGCGCAGACGTTGATGACCTGAAGGTCAGCACCGTTTTCGTCAACGAAGGGCGTTCGCTGAAGCGCATCATGCCACGTGCCAAAGGCCGTGCTGATCGCATCGTCAAGCGGTCTTGCCATATCACTGTCAAGGTTGCTGACAAGTAACGGAGTCGAAGAGATGGGTCAGAAAGTACATCCCATTGGCATTCGCCTGGGAATCGTCAAGGAGCACACCTCCGTCTGGTACGCAGACGGTCGGACTTATGCGGACTACTTGTTCGCTGATCTGAAGGTGCGTGAGTATCTCCAAGACAAACTAAAAAGCGCGTCCGTAAGCCGTATCGATATCCATCGTCCGGCCCAAACTGCACGTATCACCATCCACACCGCTCGTCCAGGTATCGTTATCGGGAAGAAAGGTGAAGATGTTGAGAAACTGCGTCAGGACCTGACCAAGCAAATGGGTGTGCCTGTGCACATCAATATCGAAGAGATCCGCAAGCCGGAGCTCGACGGTATGCTGGTTGCGCAGAGCGTGGCTCAGCAGCTGGAGCGTCGCGTAATGTTCCGTCGCGCTATGAAGCGCGCCGTACAGAACGCCATGCGCATTGGTGCCAAAGGCATCAAAATCCAAGTGAGCGGTCGTCTCGGCGGTGCTGAAATCGCACGTACTGAATGGTATCGCGAAGGTCGTGTGCCACTGCACACCCTGCGTGCCGACATCGACTATGCCAACTACGAAGCTCACACCACTTACGGTGTGATCGGTGTAAAGGTTTGGATCTTCAAAGGCGAAGTAATTGGTGGTCGCCAAGAAGAACTGAAACCACAAGCACCAGCGCCTCGTAAAAAAGCTGCTAAGTAAGGGGTACGCCAAATGTTGCAACCTAAGCGTACGAAGTTCCGCAAGCAGATGACAGGCCACAACCGTGGTCTGGCTCAGCGCGGTAGCAAAGTCAGCTTCGGCGAGTTCGCGCTGAAGTCTGTAGCTCGTGGTCGTCTCACCGCTCGTCAGATCGAGTCAGCGCGTCGTGCTCTGACCCGTCACGTAAAACGTGGCGGCAAGATCTGGATCCGTGTATTCCCGGACAAGCCGATCTCCAAAAAACCTCTCGAGGTTCGGATGGGTAAAGGTAAGGGTAACGTGGAATACTGGGTAGCCCAGATTCAGCCAGGCAAAGTCCTGTATGAAATCGAGGGTGTTTCTGAAGAGCTGGCGCGTGAGGCTTTCGCCCTGGCTGCTGCAAAGCTGCCGCTCGCCACCTCCTTTGTTAAACGGACGGTGATGTGATGAAAGCGAATGAACTTCGTGAAAAATCCGCACAGCAGCTGAACGAGCAACTGCTCGGCCTGCTGCGCGACCAGTTCAATCTGCGTATGCAGAAAGCAACTGGCCAGTTGGGGCAGTCTCATCTGCTCTCGCAAGTTAAGCGTGACATCGCTCGCGTGAAGACTGTGCTCAACCAGCAGGCAGGTAAGTGATCATGGCTGAAGCCGAAAAGACTGTCCGTACGCTGACTGGCCGTGTTGTCAGCGACAAGATGGACAAAACCATCACCGTTTTGATCGAGCGTCGCGTTAAGCACCCGATCTACGGTAAATATGTTAAGCGTTCGACTAAGCTGCACGCGCACGACGAAACCAATCAGTGCCACATCGGCGACAAAGTCACTATTCGTGAAACTCGTCCGCTGGCCAAGACCAAGTCTTGGGCACTGGTTGATGTTCTCGAACGCGCTGTGGAAGTCTAAGGACTAGGGGTCGGAGAAATTATATGATTCAGACTCAATCCATGCTCGATGTGGCCGATAACAGCGGCGCTCGCCGTGTTATGTGCATCAAGGTGCTGGGTGGCTCCCATCGTCGTTACGCTGGTATCGGTGACATCATCAAAGTTACCGTGAAGGAAGCAATTCCTCGCGGTAAGGTGAAAAAAGGCCAAGTGATGACTGCTGTTGTAGTCCGCACTCGTCACGGCGTACGCCGTGCAGATGGCTCCATTATCCGCTTTGATGGCAACGCTGCTGTTCTTCTGAACAACAAGCAAGAGCCGATCGGCACCCGTATCTTTGGGCCAGTGACCCGTGAACTTCGTACTGAGAAGTTCATGAAGATCGTCTCGCTCGCCCCAGAAGTGCTGTAAGGAGATCCGACATGCAAAAGATTCGTCGTGACGACGAGATCATCGTGATCGCCGGCAAAGACAAAGGTAAGCGCGGTAAGGTGCTGAAGGTTCTCGCTGACGACCGTCTGGTCGTTGGTGGTCTGAACCTGGTCAAGCGTCATACCAAGCCTAACCCGATGTCGGGCGTACAGGGCGGTATCGTCGAGAAAGAAGCGCCACTGCACGCTTCTAACGTCGCCATCTTCAACGGCGAAACCAACAAGGCTGATCGTGTTGGTTTCAAAGTAGAAGACGGTAAGAAAATTCGTGTCTTCAAGTCGACCCAAAAAGCGGTTGATGCTTGAACACTGCTAGGTAGATAAGACCATGGCACGACTACAAGAGATTTACCGGAAGGAAATCGCCCCCAAGCTTAAGGAAGAACTTAAGCTCGGGAACGTGATGGAAGTTCCGCGCGTTACCAAAATCACCCTGAACATGGGTCTGGGCGAAGCGATCGGCGACAAAAAAGTCATCGAGCACGCTGTTGCTGACCTGGAAAAGATCACCGGTCAAAAGGTCGTTGTGACTTACGCTCGGAAATCCATCGCTGGCTTTAAAGTCCGTGAAGGTTGGCCGATCGGCGTCAAAGTGACCCTGCGCCGTGAGCGTATGTACGAATTCCTGGATCGTCTGCTGTCGATCTCCCTGCCTCGGGTTCGCGACTTCCGCGGCCTGAATGCCAAGTCCTTCGATGGTCGTGGTAACTACAGCATGGGCGTGAAAGAGCAGATCATCTTCCCGGAAATCGACTACGACAAGATCGATGCTCTCCGCGGTCTGGACATCACCCTGACCACCACTGCCAAGAACGATGATGAAGGCCGCGCTCTGCTGCGTGCATTCAAATTCCCGTTCCGCAACTGATTGGAGTAGGACCATGGCCAAGATGAGCATGAAAAACCGCGAGCTGAAGCGTCAGCTCACGGTTGCCAAGTACGCCAAGAAGCGTGCAGCACTGAAAGCGATCATCGTTGATCTGAACGCAAGTCCAGAAGCGCGTTGGGAAGCTACAGTTGCTCTGCAGAAGCAGCCACGTGACGCAAGCGCTTCGCGCATGCGTAACCGCTGCCGCCTGACCGGTCGTCCACACGGCGTTTACCGCAAGTTCGGCCTCGGCCGTAACAAACTGCGTGAAGCGGCAATGCGTGGTGACGTACCAGGTCTGGTTAAAGCCAGCTGGTAAGTACTTTCAGCGTCCAGGTGGGAGGTATCGCAAGATACTGACCACCGGTGACCTTGAATCTGGAACAAGCCCCTTTTGGGGCTTGTTTCATTTCCGGAGTGTGTCTAGAATACCCGGCTCGCCTGAGCCCGTGTTTTCTATGCTCGGAGATTCTCGGCGACATATGTAGCCGCAAGGCTAATTTTTTTGTATTAGGAGCGTCTAGCCCATGAGTATGCAGGACCCGTTAGCGGACATGCTAACTCGTATCCGTAATGCCCAGATGGCTGAAAAGTCCGTCGTAAGCATGCCATCTTCCAAGTTGAAGGTAGCTGTTGCCAAAGTCCTGAAAGACGAAGGCTACATTGCGGGTTATCAGATCAGCAGCGAAACCAAGCCACTGCTGTCCATCGAGCTGAAGTACTTCGAAGGCCGTTCGGTCATCGAGGAAGTGAAGCGCGTTAGCCGTCCAGGCCTGCGTCAGTACAAGTCCGCTGAGGATCTGCCGAAAGTTCGTGGCGGTCTTGGCGTGTCTATCGTCTCCACCAACAAAGGTGTGATGACGGATCGTGCTGCGCGCGCTGCCGGTGTCGGCGGCGAAGTTCTTTGCACTGTGTTCTAAGGGGGGATAAGCATGTCTCGCGTCGCTAAGAACCCCGTTAAGCTGCCAGCCGGTGTCGAAGTCAAATTCGCAGGCCAACAGCTTTCGGTGAAGGGTGCCAAGGGTACTCTTGAACTGAACATCCATTCGTCCGTTGAGATCGTTGAAGAAGCTGGTGAGCTGCGTTTCGCTGCTCGCAATGGCGATCAACAAACTCGCGCAATGGCCGGTACCACGCGTGCGTTGGTAAACAACATGGTCCAAGGCGTAAGCCAAGGCTTCGAGCGTAAGCTCCAGCTGGTCGGTGTTGGTTACAAAGCGCAAGCAAAAGGCACGGTTTTGAACCTGGCCCTTGGCTTCTCGCACCCAGTGGATTACGAACTGCCGGAAGGCATCACCGCTGAGACTCCTAGCCAGACCGATATCCTGATCAAGGGCATCGATAAGCAGCTGGTAGGTCAAGTGGCTGCTGAGATCCGCGACTTCCGTCCACCAGAGCCGTACAAAGGCAAAGGTGTGCGCTACGCGGACGAAGTCGTCCGTCGTAAAGAAGCCAAGAAGAAGTAGGGCATAGCAAATGACCGACAAAAAAGTTACTCGACTGCGTCGCGCTCGCAAAGCACGCCTGAAAATGCACGAACTCGAAGTCGTGCGTCTCTGCGTGTTCCGCTCGTCGCAGCACATCTACGCCCAGGTCATCTCGGCCGACGGCAACAAAGTCCTGGCAAGCGCCTCGACTTTGGATAAAGAACTGCGTGATGGTGCCACTGGCAACATCGACGCGGCCACAAAGGTTGGCCAGCTGGTCGCTACGCGTGCTAAGGCCGCTGGCGTCTCGCAAGTGGCTTTCGACCGCTCTGGCTTCAAGTACCACGGCCGCGTTAAAGCGCTGGCTGATGCTGCTCGTGAAGCTGGGCTGGAGTTCTAAGTTATGTCAAATAACGACCAAAAGCGCGACGAAGGCTACATTGAGAAGCTGGTTCAAGTTAACCGCGTAGCCAAAACCGTTAAAGGCGGCCGTATCTTCACTTTCACCGCGTTGACCGTGGTGGGTGATGGTAAAGGGCGCGTTGGCTTCGGCCGTGGCAAGTCGCGTGAAGTGCCTGCTGCGATCCAGAAGGCAATGGAAGCTGCTCGCCGTAACATGATCCAAGTTGATCTGAACGGCACCACGCTGCAGTACGCAATGAAGTCCGCTCATGGCGCTTCGAAGGTGTACATGCAGCCTGCTTCTGAAGGTACCGGTATCATCGCTGGCGGCGCTATGCGTGCTGTCCTCGAAGTTGCTGGCGTTCAGAACGTTCTGGCCAAGTGCTACGGCTCGACTAACCCGGTAAACGTGGTTCACGCCACTTTCAAAGGTTTGAAAGCTATGCAATCCCCTGAATCCATTGCCGCCAAGCGTGGCAAAAGCGTCCAGGAGATCTTCTGATCATGGCTACCGTTAAAGTAACGCTGATCAAAAGCATGACCGGCCGCATCCCTAACCACAAACTGTGCGTTAAAGGTCTGGGTCTGCGTCGCATCGGTCACACTGTAGAAGTCCAGGATACTCCCGAGAATCGCGGGATGATCAACAAGGCTTACTACATGCTGCGTGTAGAGGGTTAATCGATGAAACTCAATGATCTGAGTCCAGCGCCGGGTTCCCGTCGCGAAAAGCATCGTCCGGGCCGTGGTATCGGTAGCGGTTTGGGTAAGACTGGTGGCCGTGGCCACAAAGGTCAAACCTCCCGCTCCGGTGGCACCATTGCTCCAGGCTTTGAAGGCGGTCAACAGCCGCTGCATCGTCGCCTGCCTAAGTTCGGTTTCGTTTCCCTGAAAGCCATGGATCGCGCAGAAGTGCGTCTGTCCGAGCTGGCCAAAGTGGAAGGCGACATCGTTACTGTGCAGACCCTGAAAGATGCCAACGTGATCAACGTCAACGTACAGCGTGTGAAAATCATGCTGTCCGGTGAAGTGACTCGCGCTGTCACTATCGGCAAGGGAATCGGCGCCACCAAAGGTGCGCGTTCGGCTATCGAAGCAGCTGGCGGCAAGTTCGAGGAATAAATGGCTAAGCAAGGTGCTCTCTCAGCGCTCGGCAAAGGCGGTATGTCTGAACTTTGGGCTCGTCTGCGTTTTCTGTTCCTGGCGATTATCGTCTACCGAATAGGCGCACACATCCCGGTTCCAGGTATCAACCCGGACCGACTCGCAGACCTGTTTCGACAGAATGAGGGGACCATTCTTAGCTTGTTCAACATGTTTTCCGGCGGCGCGCTGGAACGGATGAGCATCTTTGCACTGGGGATCATGCCGTACATTTCGGCATCGATCATCATGCAACTGATGACCGCCGTCAGCCCGCAGCTGGAGCAGTTGAAGAAGGAAGGTGAAGCTGGCCGTCGCAAGATTAGCCAGTACACCCGCTACGGCACTGTCATCCTCGCCCTGGTTCAAGCTATCGGCATGTCCGTTGGCCTGGCCGGGCAGGGTGTTGCGTTCACTGGTGACTTTGGCTTCCATTTCGTCGCGGTATCCACTTTTGTGGCTGGTGCGATGTTCATGATGTGGCTGGGTGAGCAGATTACTGAGCGTGGTGTTGGCAACGGTATCTCGATGTTGATTTTCGCAGGTATCGTCGCCGGTCTTCCGAGAGCAATCGGGCAGTCTTTCGAGTCTGCGCGTCAGGGTGATATCAATATTTTCGCCCTGGTTGCCATCGGTTTGCTGGCAGTAGCGATTATCGGTTTTGTGGTGTTCATTGAGCGTGGCCAGCGTCGTATTGCTGTTCACTACGCCAAGCGTCAGCAGGGCCGTAAGGTTTTTGCTGCGCAGACCAGCCACTTGCCGCTGAAAGTGAATATGGCCGGTGTTATTCCGGCAATTTTCGCGAGCAGCATTTTGCTGTTTCCGGCTTCGTTGGGTACCTGGTTTGGTCAGTCTGAAAATATGGGCTGGCTGCAGGACCTCTCTCAGTCGATCGCTCCTGGTCAGCCGTTGAATATTCTGCTGTTTAGTGCAGGGATTATTTTCTTCTGCTTCTTCTATACGGCGTTGATGTTCAATCCGAAAGACGTAGCGGAAAACCTGAAGAAGTCCGGTGCCTTTATTCCGGGTATTCGTCCAGGTGAGCAGTCTGCACGCTACATTGATGGCGTTCTGACTCGTTTGACCCTGTTCGGTGCTCTATATATGACGGCCGTGTGCTTGTTGCCCCAGTTCCTGGTGGTTGCAGCAAACGTTCCGTTCTACCTTGGCGGGACCTCGTTGCTGATCGTGGTCGTGGTTGTGATGGACTTCATGTCCCAAGTACAATCGCACCTCGTTTCGCACCAGTACGAATCCCTGATGAAGAAAGCCAACCTGAAGGGCTACGGCAGCGGCATGTTGCGCTGAGTACCCCATAAGGTTCGAGGAGTTGGTGATGAAAGTTCGTGCATCGGTGAAAAAGCTGTGCCGTAACTGCAAGATTATTCGCCGCGAAGGTGTTGTTCGAGTAATTTGCAGCGCGGAACCGCGTCACAAACAGCGCCAAGGCTGAGTGTGATCCGCTTGAAGCCCGGCAGCTAGTGCGCTGCCGGGTTGATTATTTGTTATTACAGCGATATTATCTCGCGCCCTATTTCTTGGCTTCCGGGGCGTAGGTAGCTGTCAATTGGAGTCCCACTGAATGGCCCGTATTGCAGGCGTTAACATTCCAGATAACAAGCACACTGTTATCTCGCTGACCTACATCTATGGTGTTGGTCGCACTACTGCGCAGAAAATTTGCGCAGTTGCTGGGGTAAACCCAGCCGCTAAGATCAAGGATCTGAGCGACGAGCAGATTGAACAGCTGCGTGGCGAAGTGGCGAAGTTCACCACTGAAGGTGACCTGCGTCGCGAAATCAACATGAAAATCAAGCGTTTGATGGACCTCGGTTGCTATCGCGGTCTGCGTCATCGTCGTGGTCTTCCAGTACGCGGTCAGCGTACCAAGACTAACGCGCGTACCCGTAAAGGTCCGCGTAAGCCGATCCGCAAGTAATCGCCCCAGCGAATCGACAGGAAAATTATCATGGCAAAACCTGCTGCTCGTCCTCGTAAAAAAGTTAAAAAGACAGTGGTTGATGGCATCGCCCACATCCATGCTTCTTTTAACAACACCATCGTGACCATCACCGACCGTCAAGGTAACGCGCTTTCTTGGGCTACCTCCGGTGGTTCGGGTTTCCGCGGTTCCCGCAAGTCCACCCCGTTTGCTGCTCAAGTAGCTGCTGAACGTGCTGGTCAAGCTGCGCTGGAATACGGCCTGAAAAACCTCGACGTTAACGTCAAAGGTCCAGGTCCAGGTCGTGAGTCTGCTGTCCGTGCTTTGAACGGCTGTGGCTATAAGATCGCCAGCATCACCGACGTGACGCCAATCCCGCACAACGGGTGCCGTCCGCCGAAGAAGCGCCGCGTGTAATCCAGGAGATTGTAAAGAATGGCTCGTTACATTGGTCCAAAATGCAAACTCGCTCGTCGCGAAGGCACCGATCTCTTCCTGAAGAGCGGCGTGCGCGCGATCGAATCGAAGTGCAACATTGAAGCAGCACCTGGTATCCACGGCCAACGCCGCGGTCGCCAGTCCGATTACGGCACCCAACTGCGTGAAAAGCAGAAGGTCCGTCGTATCTACGGCGTTCTCGAGCGTCAGTTCAGCGGCTACTACAAAGAAGCTGCTGGCAAGAAAGGTGCAACCGGTGAAAACCTGCTGCAACTGCTCGAATGCCGTCTGGACAACGTTGTATACCGTATGGGCTTTGGTTCGACTCGTGCCGAATCCCGTCAGCTGGTATCGCACAAGTCGATCAGCGTTAACGGTCAGACCGTAAACGTTCCGTCCTACCAGGTTCGTGCTGGTGACGTGGTCGCAGTTCGCGAGAAAGCAAAAAACCAACTTCGCATTGTCCAAGCTCTCGATCTGTGTGCCCAACGTGGCCGCGTAGAATGGGTAGAAGTAGACACTGAGAAGAAGTCGGGCGTTTTCAAGAACGTTCCTGCTCGCAGTGATCTGTCCGCCGACATCAACGAAAGCCTGATTGTCGAGCTCTACTCCAAGTAAGGGCTAGAAAATAGGTGCATCCATGCAGATTTCGGTAAATGAGTTCCTGACACCCCGCCACATTGATGTGCAGGTTGTCAGTCCAACCCGCGCCAAGATCACTCTCGAGCCTCTCGAGCGTGGTTTTGGCCACACCCTGGGCAACGCGCTGCGCCGCATCCTGTTGTCCTCAATGCCCGGCTGTGCAGTAGTCGAGGCCGAGATTGACGGTGTGCTCCACGAGTACAGCGCCATCGAAGGTGTACAGGAAGACGTAATTGAAATCCTGTTGAACCTTAAAGGTCTGGCTATCAAGCTGCACGGCCGTGACGAAGTTACGCTGACCTTGTCGAAGAAGGGTTCGGGGGTGGTTACCGCTGCCGATATTCAGCTGGATCATGATGTCGAGATCGTTAACCCCGATCACGTAATCGCTAACCTGGCGTCTAACGGCGCCCTGAACATGAAGCTCACCGTAGCTCGTGGTCGTGGTTATGAACCGGCCGACTCGCGTCAGAGCGATGAAGACGAAAGCCGCAGCATTGGTCGCTTGCAGCTTGACTCTTCGTTCAGCCCGGTTCGCCGTATCGCATACGTGGTGGAAAACGCCCGTGTCGAACAGCGTACTAACCTGGACAAGCTGGTTATTGATCTGGAAACCAACGGTACTCTGGATCCTGAAGAGGCTATCCGCCGCGCTGCAACCATTCTGCAACAGCAGTTGGCTGCGTTCGTCGACCTCAAAGGTGACAGCGAACCAGTGGTAATCGAGCAGGAAGACGAGATCGATCCGATCCTGCTTCGCCCGGTTGACGATCTGGAACTGACTGTACGTTCGGCTAACTGCCTTAAGGCGGAAAACATTTACTACATCGGCGACCTGATTCAGCGTACCGAAGTAGAACTGTTGAAGACTCCGAACCTGGGCAAGAAATCCTTGACTGAAATCAAGGACGTTCTGGCCTCCCGCGGTCTGTCCCTCGGCATGCGCCTCGACAACTGGCCGCCTGCAAGTCTTAAGAAGGACGACAAGGCGACTGCCTGATCGTCGTAATCACCGAACGTGAGTTTGGTAAGGAATGAACCATGCGTCATCGTAAAAGTGGTCGTCACCTGAGCCGTACCAGCTCGCACCGCAAGGCCATGTTCCAAAACATGGCGGTGTCGCTGTTCGAGCACGAGCTGATCAAAACTACACTGCCGAAAGCTAAAGAACTGCGTCGCGTTGCTGAGCCGCTGATTACTTTGGCCAAGACAGACAGCCTGGCTAACCGCCGTCTGGCTTTCGACCGTACTCGTTCGAAAGCTATCGTTGGTAAGCTCTTCAACGACCTGGGCAAGCGTTACGCTACCCGTGAGGGTGGCTACCTGCGCATCCTCAAGTGCGGTTTCCGCGCTGGCGACAACGCGCCTATGGCGTACGTCGAGTTGGTTGATCGTGCTACTGCTGGCGAAGCTGTAAGCGCCGAGTAAGACGACAAGCTGTAACGAAGAACCGGGCCTAGTGCCCGGTTTTTTGTGCGCGTAATAAAAGCGCCACGTGTACAAGCTTTCGTCAGGTCAAGATTGGCACTATGAATGAAGGGATTGCCGGTAGTTTTTCTCTATTGATGTCTGCAATTTAATGAATTTGTAGACGTCATGTTGATGATCGATACTTCCTCCAAGCCGATAGCCGGCAGTTCCAAGTCCGACCTGAGGAAAATTGAGCATGAGCCAGAACAAAATCCTTACTACTGCCAGTGGCGCGCCCGTTGCGGATAACCAGAATTCCCGTTCCGCCGGCCCTCGTGGCCCGCTGCTTCTTGACGACTTTCACCTGATCGAGAAGCTTGCCCATTTCAACCGTGAGAACATCCCTGAGCGTCGCGTACACGCCAAAGGCTCGGGTGCTTACGGTACATTCACCGTGACAAAAGACATTACTCAATACACCAGTGCCAAACTGTTCGAGTCTATTGGCAAGCAAACCCCAACCTTCCTGCGGTTTTCCACGGTAGGCGGCGAGCGTGGTTCGGCTGACACCGAGCGCGATCCGCGTGGTTTCGCCCTGAAGTTCTACACCGAAGAAGGCAACTGGGACATCGTGGGTAACAACACGCCGGTATTCTTCATTCGTGATCCATTGAAGTTCCCTGACTTCATCCACACCCAGAAACGTCTGCCGCAAAGCAACTTGAAAAGCGCGCAGATGATGTGGGACTTCTGGTCGCACTCCCCTGAGGCGTTGCACCAGGTCACCATCCTGTTTTCGGACCGTGGCATCCCCGATGGCTACCGTCACATGCACGGCTTCGGCAGCCATACCTACAGCCTGATCAACGCCAAGGGCGAGCGTCACTGGGTGAAGTGGCACTACAAGACCAAGCAAGGCATCAAGAACCTGGCGCCTGCCGAGGCTGCACGCCTGGCCGGTACCGATCCTGATTACGCCCAGCGCGACTTGTTCGGTGCAATCGAGCGCGGTGATTTCCCGAAATGGCGCGTCTGCATCCAGATCATGACTGAAGCCCAGGCAAACGCTCACTATGAGAACCCTTTCGACGTGACCAAGACCTGGTCGCAGAAGGAGTTTCCGCTGATCGAAGTGGGTGAGCTGGAGCTTAATCGCAATCCGCAGAACTATTTTGCCGAAGTGGAACAAGCTGCGTTCGGTCCGAACAACATGGTGCCGGGTGTTGGCTTGTCGCCAGACCGCATGCTGCAGGGGCGTGTGTTCGCGTACGCAGATGCACACCGCTACCGCGTCGGCACGAATCACCAGCAACTGCCGGTGAATGCCCCGCGTAGCCCGGTGAATAGCTACCAGCGTGACGGCTCGATGGCATTCGGCAGCAACGGTGGTGCGGCGCCCAACTATGAGCCTAACAGCTACAGTGACGCACCGAAGCAAGCGCCGCAGTACGCTGAGCCTGCCCTGGCGCTGAGCGGTGCCGCGGATCGCTACGATCACCGCGAAGACACCGATTACTACAGCCATGCAGGTGCGCTGTTCCGGCTGATGAATGATGAGCAGAAAGCATTGCTCACCAGTAACATCGCCGGTGCAATGTCCGGGGTTTCCAGTGATGTGGTTCAGCGTCAATTGCAGCACTTCTACAAGGCAGACCCTGCTTATGGAGAAGCAATCGCAAAGGCACTGGGTGTATCGCTTAACTAACTCTAAACGATAAGCAGAACCGCCCTCATTTGGGCGGTTTTTGCGTTATTTCAGCTACTTTTCTCCGGAAATCTTCACTTTTCTGCCGTTGATCCCGTGACCTATAGGTCAGCATGGTTCAAACTACAGGCTTTCAAGCAGGGAGATGTAGGGCGATGCAAGGTCACCCCGACGTAATCGATTACCTCAACACGTTGCTGACGGGCGAACTGGCAGCTCGTGACCAATATTTCATCCACTCGCGTATGTACGAAGACTGGGGCTTTACCGAGCTCTACGAGCGTATCAACCACGAAATGGAAGAAGAGGCACAGCACGCCGACGCTCTGATGCGCCGTATCCTGATGCTCGAAGGCACGCCACGTATGCGGCCCGACGATCTGGATGTGGGCACCACGGTGCCTGACATGCTCGCTGCCGATCTTCGCCTTGAGTACAAGGTTCGTGCCGCCCTCTGCAAAGGCATCGAGCTTTGCGAGCAGCACAACGACTACGTCACCCGGGAAATCCTGCGGGTGCAGTTGAACGATACCGAAGAAGATCACACCTACTGGCTGGAAAAACAGCTGGGCCTGATCAAGCTGATCGGCCTGGAGAACTACCTGCAATCGCAGTTCTGATTTCCGGCTACAAAAAGGCCCCTGTCATCTTGAAGTGACAGGGGCTTTTTATTGGGCCCGGGAAGGTCAGGCCCGATCGCGCGCCAGCAGCGGTTTCAAGTAGTAACCGGTGTGGGACTGTGGCATCTCGGAGACCTGCTCCGGTGTCCCCACTGCAATGATCTGACCGCCCTTCGAGCCGCCTTCCGGTCCCAGGTCTACCAGCCAGTCGGCAGTCTTGATCACATCCAGGTTGTGCTCGATCACTACCACGGTGTTGCCGTGGTCCCGCAAGCGGTGCAGCACGTCCAGCAGTTGCTGAATATCCGCGAAGTGCAGGCCGGTGGTTGGCTCATCGAGGATATACAGGGTCTTGCCTGTATCGCGCTTGGACAGCTCGCGCGACAACTTCACCCGCTGCGCTTCACCGCCGGACAGGGTGGTCGCCGATTGCCCCAGCTTGATATACGACAGGCCCACATCCATCAATGTTTGCAGCTTGCGCGCCAACGCCGGGACGGCGTCGAAGAACACCCGGGCTTCCTCGATGGTCATCTCGAGGGTTTCGTGGATGCTCTTGCCCTTGTATTTGATCTCCAGGGTTTCGCGGTTATAGCGCTTGCTCTTGCACACATCGCATGGCACGTAGATGTCCGGCAGGAAGTGCATCTCGACCTTGATCAAGCCATCGCCCTGGCAGGCCTCGCAGCGCCCACCCTTGACGTTGAACGAGAACCGGCCGGGCCCGTAGCCCCGCGAGCGGGACTCCGGTACACCGGCGAACAGCTCGCGAATCGGCGTGAACAGCCCGGTATAGGTTGCCGGATTGGAGCGCGGTGTACGGCCAATCGGGCTCTGGTCGATATCGACCACCTTGTCCAGGTGTTCCAGGCCCTTGATGCTGTCGTGCGCCGCAGCTTCCAGCGTAGTCGCGCCATTCAGGGCGGTGGCACTCAGCGGGAACAGCGTGTTGTTGATCAGCGTCGACTTGCCCGAGCCGGACACGCCGGTCACGCAGGTCAACAGGCCCAAGGGGATTTCCAGGTCCACGTTGCGCAGGTTGTTGCCACGCGCTCCCTTGAGGTGCAGCGCGAGCTTCTTGTTGCGCGGTGTGCGCTTGGCCGGCACTTCAATCTTCACGCGGCCAGACAAGTATTTGCCGGTCAGCGAGTCCGGGTGGGCCATGACTTCAGCAGGTGTGCCCTCAGCGACGATATGCCCGCCATGCACACCCGCACCCGGGCCAATGTCGACGACATAATCCGCCAGGCGGATCGCGTCTTCATCGTGCTCGACCACGATCACCGTGTTGCCGATATCCCGCAGGTGTTTCAGCGTACCCAGGAGGCGGTCGTTGTCGCGCTGATGCAGGCCAATCGACGGTTCATCAAGGATATACAGCACGCCCACGAGGCCTGCACCGATCTGGCTGGCCAGTCGAATCCGCTGGGCCTCGCCGCCGGACAAGGTATCGGCGCTGCGATCCAGCGACAGGTAGTCCAGGCCCACGTTAACCAGGAACTGCAGGCGCTCGCGGATTTCCTTGAGGATCTTGTCGGCAATTTCCCCGCGGCGTCCGGTCAGCTTCAGTACACCAAAGTATTCACAGGCATCGCCGATTGGCAGGTTGGTCACCGCCGGCAGGGTCTTCTCGCCGACCCAAACATGCCGGGCCTCACGACGCAGGCGCGTGCCACGGCAATCCGGGCACGGCTGGGTGCTGAGGAATTTCGCCAGCTCCTCGCGCACGCTTGCCGACTCGGTCTCGCGGTAACGGCGTTCCAGGTTCGGCACGATGCCTTCGAACGGGTGCGAACGCTTGACGATGTCGCCACGGTCGTTCAGGTACTTGAAGTCGACGTTCTGCGAACCACTGCCGTTGAGAATGACCTTCTGCTGGTCGGCCGGCAGTTGGTTGAAGGGCACTTCAAGACTGAACTTATAGTGGGAGGCCAACGACCCGAGCATCTGGAAGTAATAGACGTTGCGCCTGTCCCAGCCGCGTATCGCCCCCTCCGCCAGCGTCAGTTCGCCATTCACCAGGCGCTTGATGTCGAAGAATTGCTTCACACCCAGGCCATCACAGGTCGGGCAGGCGCCGGCCGGGTTGTTGAAGGAAAACAGCTTGGGTTCCAGCTCGCTGATGGCGTGGCCACAGATTGGGCAGGCGAAGCGCGCGGAGAAGATGATCTCTTCGCCTGGCTCGTCGTCCATCGGCGCGACCAGGGCGATGCCATCGGCCAGCTTCAGCGCGGTCTCGAACGACTCCGCCAAACGCTGCTGCAGGTCGGCGCGCACTTTGAAGCGGTCGACCACCACATCGATCGAGTGCTTCTTCTGCTTGTCGAGCTTGGGCGCTTCGTCCAGCTCATAGAGCTTGCCATTGATGCGCGCGCGTACAAAACCTTGCGCACGCAGCTCTTCGAAGACCGAAAGGTGTTCACCCTTGCGCTCGCGAATCACTGGTGCCAGCAGCATCAGCTTCGCGCCTTCCGGCTGCGCCAGCACCAGGTCGACCATCTGGCTGACGGTCTGGGCCTCCAGCGGAATGTCGTGGTCCGGGCAGCGTGGAATACCTACTCGCGCGTAGAGCAGGCGCAGGTAGTCGTAGATCTCGGTAATGGTGCCCACGGTGGAACGTGGGTTATGGGAGGTCGACTTCTGTTCGATGGAGATCGCCGGCGACAGGCCTTCAATGGTGTCGACGTCTGGCTTTTCCATCATCGACAGGAACTGGCGGGCGTAGGCCGACAGCGACTCCACATAGCGGCGCTGGCCTTCGGCATACAGCGTGTCGAACGCCAGGGACGATTTGCCGGAGCCGGACAGGCCGGTGATGACGATCAGTTTGTCCCGGGGCAGGGTCAGGTCGATGTTCTTCAGGTTGTGGGTTCTAGCCCCACGAATCAGGATCTTGTCCAAGATGGCCTCGCACGGCGGGCGTAAATAATGCCGGAGTATACGGCTAAAGACTGGATGAATATACACTGTCAAAAGGCCGCTTGCAGCCTTACATGAAAGCTGCGCGGCAAACCGCCGCATATACCCTCTCAATCGATGGGACTGGTAGAATCGCCGCCGGTTCACACGAGGTTTTTCCATGCACGATCCCCACAGCGAACGCATGAGTAGCGGCGAGACCCGAGCAGCAAGCGGTCTGGCCCTGGTGTTCGCCTTCCGTATGCTTGGCATGTTCATGGTGTTGCCGGTGCTGGCGACCTATGGGATGGACCTCGCAGGCGCGACCCCCGCATTGATCGGCCTGGCGATTGGCGCCTATGGGCTGACCCAGGCAATTTTCCAGATTCCTTTCGGGATCATTTCCGACCGCATCGGCCGTCGTCCGGTGATTTACCTGGGGCTGATCGTGTTCGCCCTCGGCAGTGTGCTCGCGGCCCAGTCCGATTCGATCTGGGGCGTGATCGCCGGACGAATCCTGCAAGGCGCCGGGGCAATTTCCGCCGCTGTCATGGCGCTGTTGTCGGACCTGACCCGCGAGCAACACCGCACCAAGGCCATGGCCATGATCGGCATGACCATCGGTCTGTCCTTCGCCGTGGCGATGGTGGTCGGCCCCTTGCTCACGCGTGCCTTCGGTTTGCACGGGCTGTTCCTGGCCACTGGCGGCATGGCGTTGTTCGGTATCGTGATCGTGGCCTTTATGGTGCCGCGCTCCACCGGCACCCTGCAGCACCGTGAATCGGGTGTCGCGCGCAAGGCGTTGTTACCGACGCTCAAGCACCCGGACCTGTTGCGCCTGGATTTAGGTATCTTCGTATTGCACGCGATGCTGATGTGCAGCTTCGTCGCCTTGCCTCTCGCACTGGTGGAAAAAGCCGGTCTGCCCAAGGAGCAGCACTGGTGGGTCTACCTGACAGCGCTGCTGGTTTCGTTCTTCGCCATGATCCCGTTCATCATCTACGGCGAGAAGAAACGCAAAATGAAACGAGTTTTGCTCGGCGCCGTCACGACGCTGATGCTCACTGAGCTATTCTTCTGGCAGTTCGGCGACAGCCTGCGGGCGCTGGTAATCGGCACGGTGGTGTTCTTCACCGCGTTCAACCTGCTGGAGGCTTCGCTGCCGTCGCTGATCAGTAAAGTTTCACCGGCCGGGGGCAAGGGCACTGCGATGGGGGTGTATTCCACCAGCCAGTTCCTGGGTTCCGCACTGGGCGGCATCATGGGCGGCTGGATGTTCCAGCATGGCGGTTTGTCGGTTGTGTTCCTCGGATGCGCCGGGCTGGCTGCACTTTGGCTGGCCTTTGCTGTTACCATGCGCGAACCTCCCTACGTCACAAGTCTGCGTTTGCCGCTGTCGCCAGAGGCGATCCGTGAAAGCGGTCTGGTAGAGCGCCTGAAGGCCGTCGTAGGGGTAACAGATGCAGTCGTGGTCGCTGAAGAGGCGGCCATTTACATCAAACTGGACACCGAATTATTGGATCGCGCGACGCTCGAGCAACTGGTCAACCCAGTGCCGACAGCGCGCCCAGCCTAGGAGAACGTTATGGCCCGTGGGGTTAACAAAGTCATATTGGTCGGTACATGCGGCCAGGATCCCGAGGTTCGCTACTTGCCTAACGGTAACGCCGTGACCAACCTGAGTCTGGCGACCAGCGAACAGTGGACCGACAAGCAGACCGGCCAGAAGGTCGAGAAAACCGAATGGCACCGCGTATCGATGTTCGGCAAGGTCGCCGAGATCGCCGGTGAGTACCTGCGCAAAGGTTCGCAGGTCTACATCGAAGGCAAGCTGCAGACCCGCGAGTGGGAAAAAGACGGCATCAAGCGTTACACCACCGAAATCGTGGTCGACATGCAAGGTACCATGCAACTGCTGGGCGGCCGTCCACAGGGCGACCAACAGGGCCAGGGCGGCATGTCCAACTCGGCACCGCGTCCACAACAGTCGCGTCCGCAGCCAAGCCAGCAGCCACAGCGTGAGTCGCGTCCAGCGCCACAACAGGCCGCGCCGCAGCCTGCGCCGGATTTCGACAGCTTTGACGATGATATCCCGTTCTGAGGAGCAGCTTTTCAGATCGGAAGTACTAAAAGCGAAGCCATTAATTTGGCTTCGCTTTTTTATTGTTTACAGTTTTTGGCGTAGAGAGAGCTACATTTGTTATTTGTTACCTCTTGAAGTTGTCGACAAATGACTATGCAATCGCCCGGGCTGCCTTGTTCGACCCGACTGCATTTGGCCTACCATTTCGTCTGGATTTAACTAAGGCTGTGTTCGGTGTCGAATTTTTATAGTTTCTTACAACCTATAGTGAGGGATGATTTTGTCTAAACGTAGAGCGAAAGTGATCGAGCAAGATGTCGGATGGGGGGTATTCGGTGCGCGGTCTCTAGATGACATGGTTTGGAAGCTGGCCTGGGAGATACGAAATCTTGAGAGGGAAGAGGCTTCAATTACCGGACCTTTCCAGCGAGATAAAGAAGCCGAGTTCGCTGCGTTCAACTGCTCAATAGCTGCCTGGCATACGCTGGACTGGATTTGGCGCTCCTGCAGTCAGAAAAAGAGGAAGCAAATAAGCTCTACGGGCAGCTTCAAGGACTTTAAGGTCGAAATGGCAGCCGAGTGCAGGAGCCTTTTAATTTGCCAGAATTTGTGCAACTCATCTAAACATGCCTCCCCTGGAGGAAGCATGGTGCTGCGCTGCATCGGTCAATTTATAGTTCATGACGTAAGTTCACGCGATATGAGTTTCTCTCTGATAGTTGAAGTTGAAAAGGAGCGGCTTCCTGCGGTTAGTGTTTTTAGAGAAGCAGGTTTATTTCTTTTTAACAAAATACTTCAGTGGGATTTATTCGAGGTTTTGAACGAGGACGACACCCTTTTTTGAGTGATCTTATTGATTGCACGATGTGCAGGGATTGGGAAGGGCAATACACTGCGTTGTGGGCTAAAACTCCTTAAAAGCAGCCGCGACCACCAATTCCCTAAACCTCTCCAATACCGAAGACGTATCACCCTCCCGGGTAGCCAGGTGCAACGGCGCTACTAGGCTTCGACACCCCGAAAGCTCGCGATAAACAATCCCGTCACCTCGTAACCGTTGCATGGAGGCGGGCACAATCGACACCCCAAGACCCGCAGCCACCAGGCTCAACGTGGCGGTCATGCGCGGGGCTTCCTGGACCACTTGCGGACTGAACCCCGCTTCACGGCAGGCTACCAGGATTGCATCATACAACCCCAGTCCGACACGACGGCGATAGAGCACGAAAGACTCGGTGGCCAGCGCAGACAGGGGCAGGGGGATGTCAAAGTCGATCGCCAACGGATGATCGGTCGGCAGCGCCAGCAACATCGGCTCCACCAGGATCGGCTCGTCCTGCAATGATTGCGTGCCGCTGAGCGGTGAGCGGATAAACGCCGCGTCGAGTTTCTCATGCGCCAGCGCGTCCAGCAGTTCGCCGGTTCCGGCTTCCTCCAGTACGACCGAGACTCCCACGAAAGTTTCCCGAAACAGCCGCAACACACTCGGCACAAACGGGTGCAGGGCCGCTGAGCTGGTAAAGCCGATGGCCAGGCGCCCGCGTTCTCCCCGAGCGGCGCGACGCACGACATCGGCGACACCGTCGACGCGCGCCAGCACCTCGCGTGCTTCATCCAGCAGGGCCAACCCGGCCGGAGTCGGCCGCACGCCGCGTGGCAGGCGTTCCATCAGCACCACGTCCAATTCGGCTTCAAGGCTTTGCAGCAAGCGCGTCAACGGTGGCTGCTGCATGCCCAGGCGTTGCGCCGCGCGGGTGATGTAGCCTTCTTCGGCAATGGCAACGAAGGCTTTGAGTTGGCGAAGCTCCAGCATAGGAATACTTTTGAGGTATGGGAGGTAGCCAATCCTGGCATTTGTTCTCATGGCTCACAAGAATTAGGCTGTAGCCAACCTCAAAAAGAAGGAAAGCCGTGATGACCTGGTCAGCCAAGCAGTACACGATGTTCGAACAGCAGCGCACTCGTCCTGTCCGTGACCTGGTCGCGGCCATTCCGAATACTGAGGTGCGCAATGCCGTTGACCTGGGCTGCGGCCCCGGCAATTCCACCGAAGTACTCGCCGAGCGCTTCCCGCAGGCGCACGTCACGGGCATGGACAGCTCCGATGACATGCTGGTCGATGCCCGCAAACGGCTGCCGGCGTTGAGCTTCGAACTGGCGGATATCGGTGCCTGGCGCCCTGCACAGGCTTTCGATGTGATCTTGGCCAATGCCTCCCTGCAATGGCTGCCGGACCACGCCACGCTCTACCCGCATTTGGTCAACCAACTGACGCCCGGCGGTACGCTGGCCGTGCAGACACCGGACAACCTCGACGAACCTGCCCACCGGCTGGCCCGCGAGGTGGCTGCCGACGGCCCATGGGCGGCCAGGATCGGTACGGTCAAACACAATGAGCGGCACAGCGCGAACTACTATTACGAGTTGCTGAGCAAACACAGCACCGTGGACGTCTGGCGCACCACGTACCTGCATCCACTGGCCGACCATGCGGCTGTGGTGGAGTGGTTCAAGGCCTCGGCATTGCGGCCGTTTCTGGCGCCGTTGACCGACGAAGAAAAGGTCGCCTTCCTACGTGAATATCAGGCACGAATTACCCAGGCTTACCCAGCCCTGGACGATGGCACCGTGTTGCTGCCATTTCCGCGCCTGTTCATCATCGCCACGCGCTGAGGCGCTCCACACGAGTGGCGGTTACGCGGCCGCCGCTTGTGCCTGCAAATACTCCTGTGCCGACACCACGCCGGCATAACCAAACGCCAACGATGCCATGTAGGTGTCATGCACTTGCGCCGCCGGGATCACCTTGCCATTGAATTCCAGGTCCCGCGTGGCGCAGGCGTCATGGATCAGTGTGACCTTGTAGCCCAGGTCCGCCGCCGCTCGCACCACCGCATCAATGCACATATGGCTCATGCTGCCGACCACCACCAACTCCGTGATGCTGCGTTGTTCCAGCAGTGCGCGCAGGTTGGTCTCGCGAAACGCATTGACGAAATGCTTGAGCACCACCGGCTCGCTGCCCTCATTTAGCACCTTGGGGTGCAAATAAGCACCCTCGGAGCCCGGGGTGAAGAAGGGCGCGTCTTCCGAGGTAAATTCATGGCGCACATGAATCACCGCATCGCCCGCCTGGCGAAAGGCCTGGAGCACCTGCGCGGTCTTGTCTGCCGCGGCTTCCACGCCGTCGAGCGGCCACTTGCCCTGGGGGAAGTAGTCGTTCTGGATATCGATTAGGATGAGCGCTTGCTTGGCCATGGGTATTGCCTCGTGATGGGTTGATGGGGCCAGTATGTTAGCTGGCGCCGGCGCACGGGATTGGCTGCACCGACAATAACAGGGGGAAAACTGACAATGGCGGTTGTGGAGCTGGGCGTGTTGATCTACCACGGTGCACAGTTGGCGGCTGTCCACGGCCTGACCGATTTGTTCGGGGTGGCCAACCGGATTGCTGCCGAGCATCAATCCGCGCAACTGCCGTTGCTGCGGGTCAGCCACTGGCAGGTGGATGCCCATGGCACGCCTGCGCGGGTATTCGACACTCACCCCGGCACTGAGCAACCGATGATGGCCCTGCTGGTACCGCCTTCAATCGGTGAGTTCAGCGAAGAACAGGCACCGCCCGCGCTGCTCGAGTGGATTCGCCAGCAACACGCGGTGGGCACTGTGCTCGGCGGTGTGTGCATCGGCTCAATCATGCTGGCGCGCAGCGGCCTGTTGGACGGGCGCAGCGCCACCACCCATTGGTCCTCCGCCAGTGCCTTCGCCACACGGTATCCGGCGGTGCGCCTGGAGGCCGATAAACCTATCGTCGATGACGGCGACCTGATCACCACTGCCGGGCTGATGGCGTGGTCCGAACTGGGCCTGCGCCTGGTCGATCGCCTGATGGGCCCGAGCATCGCCGCCGGTACCGCGCGCTTCCTTGTGATCGAGCACAGTGACAGCGCCAGCCAATGCGGCAGCAACTTTGCGCCGATCCTGGGGCACGGCGACAGCGCGATCCTCAAGGTTCAGCATTGGCTGCAAGCCAGTGGCGCAGTGGACGTGTCGGTGGCGGCGATGGCGCAGGAGGCGGGCCTGGAAGAACGCACCTTCCTGCGGCGGTTTCGCGCCGCCACCGGCTTGAAACCCACCGAATACTGCCAGCACCTGCGCGTCGGCAAGGCGCGGCAGATGCTGGAATTCACCAACGGCACCATCGACCATATCGCCTGGACCGTGGGCTACCAGGACCCCAGTGCATTTCGGGCCATCTTCAAGAAGATCACTGGCCTGGCCCCCAGCGATTATCGCAACCGTTTCGGCGTGTGAATCGTGCAGAACGCCGCAGCATCAAGGCGGCGTCGTGCAGAATCAAACAGGCCAACTGCCATCGCTTTTTCGATAACCGGTTGATTTCACTCGCATCCTCTTTGAAAGCACCTTGGCCTGATCCCTGCAACCTTCCCACTACACACATGGCGGGAAGGCCAAGGGGGACGCATGACCCCGAAGAATCGCAAGAAACTCGTAGTTGCCCACTCCACGCGGGAGGGTGCGCCACAGCATGAGGTGGAAACCAATCGTGCGCTGGCGCGCTGGCTGGCGCAGATCCTCGGGCTGAAGTTCGGCGGCAGCTATGACCCCGACCAGCACGCCGACCGAGCCCTCTACCTGTTGCCCACGCAAACCCTGGTCGGCGCGGCCCAGGCTCGCGCGCTGAACGTCAACGGCCCCGAAGACCTTTGGGGCGGCTATGTGGATCACGACTTCATCTGCACCAAAGCCATCAGCCATGGCGTTTTGGGCCCGGATGCGGTGACCCCACCCGGCTGGTCGCCATTGTTCTGCGAGCGGGTACGCGACGTCGTGCTCGACGGCCTCAGCGTATTTGCCCTGAAGGATGCACGCGAAGCCGCGACACGCTTGCTCTACAGCGGCCCGATCCGTTTGAAACCGGTACATGCCTGCGCCGGGCGTGGCCAGGAAGTGATCCGCAGTCTCGACGCGTTCGATGCGGTGCTGGCGCGACCGAACGCCGCGCAACTGTTTGAGAGCGGCGTGGTGCTGGAGCAGGACTTGCACGACGTCATCACCCACAGCGTGGGCCAGAGCTTTATTGGCGAGCACGTGCTCAGTTATTGCGGCGAGCAGTTCCTGACACAAGACGCACACGGCGAAGAGGTTTACGGTGGTTCCGATTTAATCGTGGTCCCGGGCGACTACGAAAAGCTGCTCGCCCTCGCGCTGCCGGACGACGTGCGCCAGGCCATCGAACAAGCACAGGTTTTCGACGCGGCCGCCGATGAGGCCTACCCTGGCTTCTATGCCTCGCGGCGCAACTACGACATCGCCCAGGGCCTGGACAGTGACGGCCAGCGCCGCAGTGGCGTGCTCGAACAATCCTGGCGCATGGGCGGGGCCAGCAGCGCGGAAGTCGCGGCGTTGCAAAGCTTCATCAACCACCCCGGTCTACGCGCGATCCGGGTGTCCTCGGTGGAAACCTACGTGGAGCAGGCGCTGCCGGCCGATGCCATCGAGGTGTACCGCGGCCCGGCGGAAAACAGCGAGTTTCTTCTCAAGTATGTGACGGTTAAATCTTATGACGGCTAGAAGCGAAAGCATTGCGATCGATATCGACGACGAACAGATGAGCGCCACCTTCCTGAGCCCCAAATCCAAAGTGCCGGGCGTGTTGTTTGTGCACGGCTGGGGCGGTAGCCAGGAGCGCGACCTGGAGCGTGCCAAAGGCATCGCCGGCCTCGGCTGCGTGTGCCTGACCTTCGACCTGCGGGGGCATGCCGGCACCGGTATCCCGTTGTCGCGCGTCACCCGCGAAGACAACCTGCGCGACCTGCTGGCAGCCTATGACCGGCTGCTCTCGCACCCGGCCATCGACACCTCCGCAGTGGCGGTGGTGGGCACCAGCTACGGCGGTTACCTGGCGGCGATTCTGACCTCGTTACGCCCGGTGCGCTGGCTGGCGCTGCGTGTGCCGGCGCTGTATCGCGATCAGGAATGGCTCAAGCCCAAGCGCGATTTGGACAAGGCCGACCTGATGGATTACCGCAGCACGCTGGTCCACGCTGAGACCAATCGCGCGCTGCATGCCTGCGCGCAATTTACCGGGGATGTGTTGATCGTCGAATCGGAAACCGACGACCATGTGCCCCATGCGACCATCATGAGCTACCGCGCGGCCTGCCAGCAGACGCACTCGCTGACTCACCGCATCATCGATGGCGCGGATCACTCCCTTAGCGATCCAGTGTCCCAGCAGGCCTACACCTCGATCCTGGTGGACTGGATTACCGAGATGGTGGTGGGCGAGCGGTTGAGCATTATCCAGTCTCAATAGGGGGGCTTTGGATCGCTATTGGCGGCAAGCCGACACCTGCAGGAGAACGCATCGCAATGTAGGCGCTGGCTTGCCATCGATAGCGATGCACCCGGCAACATCTTTCTCAAGCCGGTGTTTTCTTCACCCGCAACGCCTTGGCCTTCGCCTCGACACCGACGTACATCACCAGCGCGATCAGCAGCGGCAGAATAAAGTAGATCGCGCGGTAGGCAATCAGCCCGGCAAGCAAACTGCCGCGCGAGGCTTCATGTTGCAGCAGGGCAATAAACACCGCCTCCAGCACGCCCAGCCCGGCGGGGATATGCGTGATCACGCCGGCAATCGCGCTGATCAGTAACACGCCGAGCACGAGCGGATAATCCAGTTTCGCCGGCAGCAAGGTGAAAATCACCGCCGCCATCAACGACCAGTTCAACGCCCCCAGCGCCAATTGCAGGCATGCCATGCGCAGCGACGGCAGGTTGATCTCGATCCCGCGAATCGACCAGGCGCGCTTTTTCGAAAACTGGCAGGCCGCCAGATACCCCAGGCTGGCCAGGACCAGCAACACACCAATGCCCTGCAAGGCACCGCTGCTGACTTTCCACCCTGGCGGCATCGTCACCAAACCGCTGCTGAACACCACCCCGGCCAAGGCCATATAGCCAAACCAATTGGTGGCCAGGCTCAGGCCGAGGATCTTGGCGATGTTGCCAGTGCTCACCCCCAGCCGCGAATACAGCCGATAGCGCATCGCGATGCCGCCGACCCAGGCGCTCAGGTTGAGGTTGAACGCATAGCTGATGATGCCCACTGGCAGGATCTGTTTCCAGCGCAGGGGCTGACGGATGTAGGTGCGGCCGATCAGGTCGAAGCAGGCGTAGACGACAAAGCTGCACGCTGTCAGCCCCCCCGCGATGATCAGCGTGCGCACCTTGAAATTGCCGAGGGTCTCGAACACCTCGCTCCAGTCGATGCGCCGGGCGAGCAGTGTGAACAGCACGATCAACAACAGGAAGAACGCGACAGTCAGCGGTTTCTTCCAGCGCGCGAACCGAGAACCGCTGGCTTCAGACGTCATGGGGCGAACGCTCGAAAGGTTTCAGGCGGGGCTTGTGCGCCGGCAACCAGCCCGTCAGCGCGGGGAAGTGGCGCATCACATGGAACACCAGGAAACCCACGGTCAGCCGCCACAGCCACAGGCGCGGCTTGCGGTTCTCCGGCATGGTCCGGCAATGCGTGTCAGCGAGTACTTCCAGGCGCTCGTAGAGCTGCTGGTTGAAGGCGCGGTCACGAATCAGCACATTGGCTTCCAGGTTCAACGACAGGCTCAGCGGGTCGAGGTTGCTCGAACCGACGGTGCTCCATTCGTCATCCACCAGCGCGACCTTGCCGTGCAGCGGCCGCTGGCAATACTCGTGAATCACCACACCGTCCTTGAGCAGGTAGTCGTAGAGCATGCGCGCAGCCAGCTTGGCCAGCAGCACGTCAGGCTGGCCCTGCATGATCAGCTGCACGTGCACGCCACGGCGCGCGGCGTTACGAATCTCGCGCAGCAGGCGGTAGCCGGGGAAGAAATACGCGTTGGCGATCACCACGCGTTTCTGCGCCTTGCTCAGGGCGTGGATATACGCCTCTTCGATGTCGTCGCGATGCTGGACGTTGTCGCGATAGATCAGGCGCACCAGGCCTTTGCCTTTCTCGGTGGCCCACAGCGAAGGGCGTTGCTGGCGCCGGCGCCAACCGCGGCGTGTGCGGACCTGTCGACCGCTTTGCGCGAGGGCGAAATGATGCAGGTCGGCCACCGCCGGGCCCGTCACCTGCACCGCGTAATCCTGCTTGGCCTCGGGGCCGAAATCGCCCAGATGGTCGGCGGAAAAATTGATCCCGCCGATAAACGCCACGGCCGCGTCCACCACCACAATCTTGCGGTGCAGGCGGCGAAACCAGTTGGTGCGGATGCCCAGTGTCTTGGACGCCGGGTCAAACATCTGCACCGTCACTCCTGCCTCCGCCAGCTCACCGAGAAACCCCGGGCTCAGCTCGCCGCAGCCAAAACCATCCAGGCTTACGACCACCTTGACCCCGCGTTGCGCCGCCTCGATGAGGATGCCCTGCAGCTCGTGGCCGATCTTGTCTTCGAAGAGGATAAAGGTCTCCAGCAGGATCTCCCGATGCGCTTCACGCATCGCTTCGAAGACCCGGGGGAAATACGCCTCGCCGTTCTCCAGCAACTCGACCCGGTTGTCGCTCTGCCAGCCGTAATCCAGGTCGCGGGCCTTGGCTTCATCCGGCGGCTGATCGGTAGCGATGTGTTCCACGGCAACGTTCATAGCTCAATCTCCACCGACAGGGGCGCGTGGTCTGACAAATGTGACCAGGGGCGGGCAGTGAGCACTCGCGGGTTATGCACCTTCACGTTGCGCACATAAATGCGGTCCAGCGGCAGCAATGGCAGGCGCGCCGGGAAGGTGCGTGCGGGTTTGCCGTGGGTCTCGATGAACACTTCCTTCAGGCCGCTCTGGCTGAGGTCGGCACGCTGGCGCCAGTCGTTGAAATCGCCGGCAACCACCAACGGTGCATCGGCCGGAATCTCGCGGATGCGCTGCTCCAGCAAGCGCAATTGCTGCTGGCGATGCACCTCGCGCAGGCCCAGGTGAATGCAGATTGCGTGTACCTCTTGGCCGGTGCCCGGCAGGCGCAGCACGCAATGCAACAGGCCACGGTTTTCATGCCCGCTTTGTGAAATGTCGAGGTTGTCGTAGCGCACGATCTGGAATTTCGACAGCAGCGCATTGCCGTGGTCGCCATGCGGGTAGACCGCGTTGCGCCCGTAGGCGAACTGCGGCCAGATGCTGTCGGCGAGGAACTCGTACTGCGGCATGTTCGGCCAGTCGCTATAGCGCTGGGGATGGCGCTCGTGGGTGCCATGGATTTCCTGCAGGAACACCATATCGGCGCCGATACTGCGCACCGCTTCACGCAACTCGGGCAGGATGAAACGTCGATTCAGCGCAGTGAAGCCCTTGTGAATATTCACCGTCAACACGGTAAAACGCGTTATCGCGGTGGTGGGGGCGATGGGTACCCATTCCGGCTGTGTCATGGCAACACCCCGGGTTCCGGCAACTTGCCAGGTTCGGTGAGGAGATGCTTATCCAGCCCGAAACGCCCGAGCAATTGACGGGCATCGAAGGGCGCCCGCACCTTGATGTCGTTGTCGAAAAAACAGAAGACCTCGCGCTGCTTGCGCGCGGCGGGCTTGCGCTGCGGGTCGACCAGGTGCGCATCCGCCGGCTGCTTGCCGTGTGCCCAGCGCTCGATGCGATTACCCCAGCGCTCGAGGGCTTCATCGGTGTAGCCGCTGGCGTACAGCTGCTTGTCGCCATGCAAACGCAGGTAGAGGAAATTGGCGGTGACGTCTTCGAGGTACGGCCACTTGCCGGCGGTGTCCGCCACCACCAGGGCCACGCCGTGCCGAGCCAGCATCTGCACAAACTCAGGCACCGCAAAACTCTTGTGCCGGATCTCCACCGCATGACGCAGGGCGCGCTTGCCATGAGCCTGCAGGCTCGCCTTGCCGTTCAGGCGTGGCTCATGCTGGCGGGCGATGGTCGCGGCTTGCAGCGTGTCAGTGGGCAAATCGGCGAGGAAGGCTTCGAACAGTGGTGGGTCGAAGGTGAAGCTGGGCGGAAATTGCCAAAGGATGGGGCCAAGTTTTTCCTGCAGCTCCAGTACCCCGGAGGCGAAGAAATTCGCCATTGGCTTGTGCACCTCCCGCAGGCGCAGGATATGCGTGATATAGCGCGGAGCCTTGACGCTGAACATGAAGTCTTCAGGGGTGTCGGCGTACCACTCGGCGTAGCGCTTGGGGGTTTGCAGCGCGTAGAACGAGCCATTGATTTCAATGCTGTTGACGGCACGTGACGCAAACTGCAACTCGCGTTTCTGGGTCAGCCCCTCGGGGTAGAAATCCCCGCGCCAGGGCGTGTAGCGCCAGCCGGAAATGCCGATATGAATCGCCGCCATGGTGACTCCCGTGAATGGTGGGTCGAGTGACCTCCGTTCTGGAATGACTGCGCTATTTGCGCGAAAGTTTCCACGGTCCTACAGACGGCACCGGCTAAAACTGTGGGAGCGGGCTTGCTCGCGAAGGCAATCTGTCAGCAATCAATTCATCGACTGACCCACCGCCATCGCCGGCAAGCCAGCTCCCACATGGGGTTGAGGCGTGGCCGGATCAGTGCCCGGAAAAACTGTGGGATTGAAGGTGTTACCGGATCAGCGCCCGGTAAAAAACTGTGGGAGCGGGCTTGCTCGCGAAGGCAATCTGTCAGCAATAAATTCATCGACTGCCCCACCGCCATCGCAGGCAAGCCAGCTCCCACATGGGATTGAGTCGTGGCCGGATCAGTGCCCGGTAAAAAACTGTGGGAGCGGGCTTGCTCGCGAAGGCAATCTGTCAGCAATCAATTCATCGACTGACACCCCGCCATCGCCGGCAAGCCAGCTCCTACATGGGATTGAAGGTGCTACCGGATCAGTGCCCGACCACACTGCGTGTCGAACTCTCGGGATACACCGGGCCAAGGCGGTCCAGCCGGCCACTCCACGCGGTCAGCGCCAGGGCCACCAGCACCACCAGCCCGCCAATCCACGCCGTGTGGATCAGGCCCATATGGGCCACGATCAAACCACCCGCCCAGGCACCGCCGGCGATTCCCAGGTTGAACGCGGCGATATTCAGCCCCGACGCCACGTCCACCGCATTCGGCGTGTGATGTTCGGCCTGGCGCACCACATACACCTGCAGGCCGGGCACGTTGCCGAAGGCGACCGCGCCCCACACCAGCACGGTGGCGAGGGCCAGCCAAGGATTGCTGGCGGTCATCGTCAGGACAAACAGCACGGCCGCGAGCAGCGCAAAGATGATTTTCAACGCGCTGATCGGGCCGCGTTTATCCGCCAGTTTGCCGCCCCAGATGTTCCCGGCCGCGACCGAGATGCCATACACCAGCAGCACCAGGCTGACCGTGCCGGCGCTGAAGCCGGAGATGTCCTGAAGGATCGGCGCCAGGAAGGTAAACGCGATGAACGAGCCGCCGTAGCCGACGGCTGTCATCGCGTACACCAGCAGCAAACGCGGTTGCTTGAGCACTTGCAGTTGTTGCAGCAGCGACGCGGGTTTGCTGTGGGCGATGTGCTTGGGCACGTAGATCAGGCTGCCGATAAACGCGATCACACCCAGGGCCGACACGGCGAGGAAGGTTTCGCGCCAGCCGAAGTGCTGGCCGATAAAGGTGCCCAGCGGCACACCCGTGACCAGGGCGACGGTGAGGCCGGTAAACATGATGGCAATCGCGCTGGCGGCCTTTTCCTTGGGCACCAGGCTGGTGGCGATGGTCGAGCCGATCGAGAAAAACACCCCGTGGGCCAGGCCGGTAACGATCCGCGCCAGCACCAGCGATTCATAACTCGGCGCCTGCCAGGCCAGCAAGTTGCCAAGGGTGAACAGCACCATCAGCGACAGCAGCAGGAATTTGCGCGGCACCTTGCCGGTGAGCGCGGTCAGCACCGGCGCGCCGATGGCCACGCCGAGGGCGTAGAGGCTGACCAACAGGCCGGCGGACGGCAGGTCGACACCCAGGTCGGCGCCGATAGTGGGTAACAGGCCAACGATGACGAACTCGGTCGTCCCGATGGCGAAGGCGCTGAGGGTCAGCGCGAGCAAGGCAATGGGCATGGCTGCAACTCCGGTGGGTTTCATTCAGGAGCGCAGTGTCTGGTTTTGGCCTGTGCGGAAAAAGCCAGGGATCGGCATTTGATATTTGCCTGCAGGTCAAAGATCTCGAAACAGGGGAACGATCAGGGTTCAAACCCGTCAGTTCCTTACACACCCTGTTGATGGAGGCCCGGTGTTTTGCTGAATCTCAAGACTGCATTACTGCTCGGCGCGCTGCTGTTTTGTGGCAGCGGCGCGCTGCAAGCCGCGGCCACCGCGCCTGAACCCGAAGCGCCGGCCAAGCCGGAATTGCTCGTCGAAGGCGGCCTGCTCGGTGCCATCAGCTCCAGCATCGATGACGTGCAGGAGAAGCTCGACCTCAATCAAAACCTGATCGATGAATGGCGTTTGCGTGCCGACCGCGCCGCGGATGAAGTCGGCCGGCTGGTCGATCAGACGGCCGAGCGCTCGCCGTGGAGCGTCGCCGGGGATTTCCTGTTGCTGTCGGGTGTGTGGATAGGCGCCTTCGCGGTGTTGACGTTGCTCGCGCGCTTCAGCGTACGGCGCCTGAGCCAGCGCACGTTCATTCAGCAGCGCAAGCGATTGCAGGCGGTGCTCGGGTATGTGCTGCCCTACACGATCCCCGCGCTGATCTGCCTGCCGCTGACCCTCTACGTCAGCCATTTTTTACCCACCTCTATCGGCCGCGCGCTGGCGCTGTGTTTTGCCTACGCCACCAGCAGCGGCATCTTCTCTACCTCGATGCTGCTGTGCGTCATCGTGATGTTCAACGTAGGGCACAAGCGCCCGGCGGTGCAGATCATTCGCGATTACTGCCCCAAGCCGCTGTTCCTGATCGGCTTCCTCGCCGCCCTCAGTGATGCGCTGACCAGCCCGCAGATCGCCCGCCAACTCGGTGGCAATATCACCAGCAGCATCGCGGTGTTTACCGGCCTGTTTGCCGCGGTGATCTTCGGCGTGCTGGTGGTGCGCCTGCGCCGTCCGGTGGCGCACCTGATCCGCAACCGACCCTTGGCCCAGCGCCTGAAACACCCGGCGCTGCAACAGTCGCTGCGGGTGTTTTCGGGGCTGTGGTACTGGCCGATCCTGTTGATGGTGCTGGTCTCGGCAATCAACCTGATCGGCGCCGGCGACGACAACCAGAAGGCCCTGCGTTGCGCGCTGTTCACCACCATCCTGTTGATCGGCACGGTGTTCCTCAGCACTGTGCTGCAACACCTGTTCAAGTCGCGCAGCCAGGTGGCGATCCAGCGCAGCAGTGCCTACAAGGAGCGCTTCCTCAGCCTGCTGCACGCGATCCTGCGCATCGCCATGGCGATCGCCTTTATCGAAATCCTCGGGCGTATCTGGGGTGTCTCGCTGTTCGAATTCGCCCAGCGCAATTCGGTGGGCCGCGCCATCAGCGACTCGCTCAGCAGCATCGGCCTGATCCTGCTGGTGACGTGGCTGTTCTGGGTGGTGCTCGACACGGCGATCCAGGAAGCGCTGAAGCCACCGGTGAACAAACGCTCCAGCCGTCAGCCCAGCACGCGGGTCAAGACCATCCTGCCGCTGCTGCGCAATGCGGTGAAAATCATCCTGGTGGTGATCTGCGCGATCACCACCATGGCCAACCTGGGCATCAACGTCGCGCCGCTGCTGGCGGGTGCCGGTGTGGTCGGCCTGGCGATTGGTTTCGGCTCCCAGCAATTGGTGCAGGACGTGATCACCGGCCTGTTCATCATCATCGAAGACACACTGTCCATCGGCGACTGGGTGGTGCTCGACTCCGGCCATGCGGGCACCGTCGAAGGCCTGACCATCCGCACCCTGCGCCTGCGCGACGGCAAGGGCTTCGTGCACTCGGTGCCGTTCGGGCAGATCAAGGCGGTCACCAACCAGTCACGCCAGTTTGCCTATGCGTTCTTCTCGGTGCAGTTCACCTACGACACCGATGTGGACAAGGCCGTGGAGCTGATCCGCGAAGCCGGGCAGTCGATCCGCGACGACGTGTTCCTCAAGTACAACCTGCAAGGGCCGCTGGAGGTGTTTGGCGTCGACAAGATGGACCTCAACGGTGTGGTCCTCACCGCGCAGTTCCGCACCGTGTCCGGTGGGCAATATGCAGTCAGTCGCGCGTTCAACCAGCGCCTGAAAAAGCTTGTGGATAACTGTGATGAGGTGCACTTCGCGCAGACTTATCCACAGCAGGTGCTGCTGCCCAAGCGCACGCCGCAGGTAGATGAGCCGGATGAAGCGGTGCCGGCGTCGGTGGTGGTGACGGAGCAGCCGCGTACCCAGTGATTGATGCGCCCGGGCTGGCCTCATCGCGGGTAAGCCCGGCTCCACATTGTCGACCGTGTGAACCCGTACAAATGTGGGCACTGGCTTGCCTGCGATGGCGTCAGATCAGGCATCCCTAATGCCTGATCAACTTCTCCTGCACCGCCTGCGGGTCCACTTCCAGCAACACCTGCTGCTTGCCCGCGACCATCACCGCCGCCGGCAACCCATCGCGGTACACAATCCGATTGCCGCTCACCGCCGGCACTTTGCTGCCGGGCAACAATGTGCCCACCAGGTTCAGCGGATCGGCCCCGCACACGGCAATCAGACTCCCATCATGCGGGCGCCGTCGCACCTCACGCAGCAGCGGGATCGCTTCCGGCAACGCAAACTGTTCCCCCGCCAAGCCACTGACAAACCGCCCGCCGCGAATCTCACCGCGCGCTTCCAGCCGATGGAACGTGCGCAGCAATTCGCGCCAGCTCGGTAACCAGTCCGCCTCTCGCTCCAGCAGCCGCCAGAACACCACGCCGTAGCGGCGCAGCAAGGTCATCGCCACATGCTCCAAGGTCTCTGCCGAGTGCGCGCCGGCGGCGGTCGCGGGGCGCCGGATCAGCGCCCAGCGCCCGGCATCGTCCATGCCGCCGACAAACGCCCCACGCCCGCGCCGGCTGCTGCGCGCCTGGCGTTTGCTCGCCGGCGTGGTCAACGCCCGCAGCCCGGCAAAACTGTCGGCATTCACCAGGCCGGCACCGACCAGTTCCTGCAAGGCGCTTTCCAGCTCGCTGCGCAGCAGATGGGCTTCGTGCACCAGCTCATCAAAAAACAGCGCGCCATGTTCGCGCAGGGCCAGGTGGACTTTCTGCGCCTTGGGCGACAGCGTCGTGCTGTCGGTGAGTTCGGTCAGCCCGCTCCACAGCGGCACCTGGCTGCGCGGCAACAGCACCACCGGCGTGCTGCGCAGGGCGATGGCGCTGGCCTTGTTGCTCAAGCGCGTCCACACCAGCTTGCCGCTGCGGCACAACTCATCGAGCCAGGTGGAGGAATAATCCTTGAGCCGCGCGCTGAGCAAATCAGTGTCCCAGGCGGACGTGGCAGCGGCGTAGCCTTCGAACTGCCCGACGATCTGCGCCAACATCGCGCTGCCCTGGCCTCGGGTGCTCTCGGACAAGTGCTGCCAATCGAACAGGAAACGCATGAAGTCCTGCAGCGCCACCGGCTCGATTTCCCGGCGCAGGCGCTTGACCGTGTAGCGATGAATGCGCGCCAGCAGGTGGCGTTCGCACCATTGCTCTGCGTCGGCGCCAGGGCTGAAACGCCCACGCAGCACGTAGCCTTCCTGCTCCAGGCGGGCCAACGCCTGCGTGACATCAGCCACCGGCAAGGCCAGGGGCGCGGCGATCTCGATCAAGGTCAGCGGACCGAAGCCGCCAAGGCGTGCGCGCAGCACTTCCACCAGCGCTTCGTCGTAGGTCCAGGGCTCATCGAAGCCGGGGAGCAGCGGCAAGCCGTTGGGATAAATCGCCTGCAAACAGCTCAGGCGCTCGACCGCCACCCACAGGCCGTTGTGCAATGCAGAGGCGCGCCCACCCTTGGCCAAGGCGTGCAGCCACTCGGCCCATTGCGGCGTGACTTCGTGAGCGGCGATGCAGGCCAGGCTCATTAACGCCTCATGCATTTCATCCAGGCTATGGGGCGCAGGCCAGGCTTCTTCGCGGACCCCGGCGATGGCATCCGCATCCAGTGCGCCAAGGTCGTCGGTGCTCTGCGGGTCGCTCCAGCGCCGGTTGAGCACGGCCTGGGTGCGGCGTTCTTCCAGCGGGGCATCGTCGAGAAAAGTGTAGGGGCGCGCGCTGAGGATTTCCGCGGCCATCGGCGAGGGCGCCGGCAGGTCACGGCTGATCAAGCGCACGTCGCCGCCCTCCATGCGCCGCAGCAGGGCCAGCCAACCGTCGCTGTCCATGGCTTCGTGCAGGCAGTCATCGAGGGTTTGTTCCACCAGCGGATGCGCGGGCACTTCGCGTTCGCCGGCAAGGTTTTCCAGGCAGGCGATCTGGTCGGGGAACACGCTGGCGATCAGGTCTTCGCTCTTCATGCGCTGGATTTGCGGCGCGACCTTGCGCCCGCCGGTATAACGCGGCAGCGCCAGGGCCACGCCGGCATTCCAGCGCCAGCGCACGCCGAACAGCGGCGCGTCCAGCACCGCCTGGATCAGCAGGTGTTCGGCGCTGTGGCTGTTGAGATAGCGCCACACTTCGTCCAGCTCGAAACTGTGGCTGGTGGACAGCGACAGCACGATGGCATTTTCGCTGGCCGCCGCCTGCAGCTCGAAGTTGAACGTACGGCAAAAACGCTTGCGCAGGGCCAGGCCCCAGGCGCGGTTGATGCGGCTGCCGAACGGCGTGTGGATGATCAGTTGGGTGCCACCGGACTCGTCGAAAAACCGTTCCATGATCAACGTGTCCTGGGACGGCAACGCGCTGAGGGCCAGGCGCGCACGGGCCAGGTAGTCGAGGATCTGTTCGGCGCTGGCGCGGTTCAGGCCGAGGGTGTCGGTGAGCCAGTCCTGCGCCGGTTGCAGGTCACCGGGGCTGGCGCTGAGCAGCGAGTCCAACTGCCCCTGCAAACGTGCCACGGCCGCCGACAATTCATGGCTGCGCCCCGGTGCCTCGCCGAGCCAGAACGGAATGGTCGGTGGCTGGCCGTGGGCATCCTCGACGCGCACCTTGCCGGCCTCGACCCGCAAAATCCTGTAGGACGTATTACCGAGCTGGAAGATATCCCCGGCGATACTTTCCACCGCGAAGTCTTCGTTGACGCTGCCGATGTTCAGGCTTTGCGGCTCCAGCAACACGCTGTAGTCGGCATTGTCCGGAATGGTGCCGCCGCTGGTCACGGCAGTCAGCCGGGCGCCCCGGCGGCCGCGCAGGGTATGGGTCACGGCGTCGCGGTGCAGGTAGGCGCTGCGGATGCCCTGGCGACCGTTGTAGCCGTCGGCGAGCATCTGCAGCAGCGCCTGGTAGTGGCCCTGATCCAGTTCTGCATATGGCGCGGCGCGGCGGATCAGCGCCAGCAGCGCCGCTTCCGACCACTCCTGGGCGCTGACCTCGGCGATGATCTGCTGGGCCAGCACGTCCAGCGGCGCCACGGGAATGTGCAACGTGTCGAGTTCACCCCGGCGTACGCAGTCGAGCAGCGCGGCGCATTCGATCAGGTCATCACGGGTGGTGGCGAACAGACGGCCCTTGGGCGTGCCGCCAACCTGGTGGCCGGAGCGCCCGACCCGTTGCAGAAAGCCGTTGATGGATCCTGGCGAGCCGATCTGACACACCAGGTCGACGTCACCGATATCAATCCCCAGCTCCAGCGAGGCGGTGGCGATCAGCACTTGCAGCGCGCCGGCCTTGAGCCGTTGCTCGGCGTCCAGGCGCAGTTCCTTGGCCAGGCTGCCGTGGTGGGCGGCGACAGCGTTCTTGCCCAGGCGCTCGCTCAAGTGCCGGGCCAGGCGCTCGGCCAGGCGCCGGGTGTTGACGAAAATCAGCGTGGTGCGGTGTTCGCGGGCCAGCGCAGCGAGGCGATCGTAGACCAGCTCCCAGACATCATTGGCCATCACTGCCGACAGCGGCACCGGCGGCACTTCGATATCCAGGTCGCGGGGGCGGGCATGGCCGATGTCGACGATGTCGCACGAGCGGCCCGTGCCGACCAGAAAGCGCGACACGGCCTCGATAGGTTTCTGCGTGGCTGACAGGCCGATGCGGGTCAGCGGTTCGCCGCATAAACCCTGCAGGCGCTCCAGGCTCAAGGCCAGGTGGCTACCGCGCTTGCCGGCGGCGATCGCGTGGATTTCATCGACGATCACCGTGCGCGTGCTGGCCAGCATTTGCCGGCCGGAGTCCGAGCCCAGCAGGACGTAGAGCGATTCCGGGGTGGTCACCAGGATATGCGGCGGGCGCTTGCGCATCAGCGTCCGGTCTTTTTGCGGGGTGTCGCCGGTGCGTACGGCGGTGCGGATCACCAGCGGCGGCAAGTCCATGGCCTGCAGGTGCTCGGTGATTCCGGCCAGCGGGGTTTGCAGGTTGATCTGGATATCGTTGGACAGCGCCTTGAGCGGCGACACGTACACCACCAGCGTTTCGTCCGGCAGCTGCCCGCCGTGGGCCAGGCCCTGATGGACGAGGTCGTCCAGCACCGCCAGGAACGCGGTCAGCGTCTTGCCCGAGCCGGTAGGTGCGGCGATCAGGGTCGAGCGGCGTTGACGGATCAGCGGCCATGCCTGGGCCTGCGCGCTGGTCACCGAGGGGAAGGTGCTGCGGAACCAGGTGCTGACGGCGGGGTGGAAGCCGTCCAATACCGTGTCCGTTGATTCGGGAAGGTTCATGACTCTTATATGCAACCCATGAGGTCAAGTTGCAACCCCCGCACTTTATCCGTGACGGTTGCGCTACAAACCCGCAAAATGCAACGATTCTGGAATACACCTACGGCTGGCTCACGGGCCTGCCGACAATAACCATCGTTCCAAACAGACCGGGCCTGCTCAATCTATGCGAATGCGCCTTATGTTACTGGGCGGCGGGAATGCCCTCGGGCAGGCGCTGATTCGCCTCGGTGCAGAGGAAGACATTGGTTTCCTCGCACCCAAACCGCCCACCGACGGCTGGGATGCCGCAAGCCTCACCCAATTGCTCGACGACACCCGTCCCGATGCGTTGATCAACCTCGCCTACTATTTCGACTGGTTCCAGGCCGAGGCTGTCAGCGAAACCCGCCTGGCTGCCCAGGAGTTCGCCATCGAACGCCTGGCCGAACTGTGCCAGCACCACAACATCACCTTGCTGCAACCGTCCAGCTACCGCGTGTTCGATGGCTCCCGCGCCACCGCCTACAGCGAAAAAGACGAGCCGGTGCCCTTGGGCCTGCGCGGCCAGGCATTGTGGCGTATCGAGCAGAGTGTGCGCGCCACGTGCCCGCAGCATGTGCTGCTGCGCTTTGGCTGGCTGCTGGATGACAGCATCGACGGCACCCTCGGGCGCTTCCTCGCGCGGGCCGAGAAGCCGGATGAATTGCTGATGGCAGATGACCGTCGCGGCAACCCGACGCCGGTGGACGACGCCGCGCGGGTGATCATCTCGGTGCTCAAGCAACTCGATTGTGCCGCGCCGCTGTGGGGCACTTACCACTACGCCGGGCATGAGGCGACCACACCGCTGGCGCTGGGCCAGGCGATCCTGACCGAGGCGCGCAACTTCCACCCGCTGGCTATCGAAGCACCCACCGCCCAGGCCCATGCGGCCCGGCCGGATGCCGGCGACGAACCGCAGCACGCGGTGCTGGCCTGCAAGAAAATCCTCCACACCTTCGGCATCAAGCCACGGGCGTGGCGGGCGGGGTTGCCAGCGTTGCTGGATCGGTTCTACCGGCACGGCTGACCCAATCCCAAAACCAACGTGGGAGCGGGCGGGTGTGGGAGCCGGGCTTGCCCGCGATAAAATCGCCTCGGTCTGTCAGTTGCACCGAGGCGATGCTATCGCAGGCAAGCCAGCTCCTGCACCCGCCCGTTCCCACATAGGTTATGCAGCGTGAGTGGAACCTGAGTTAGAACTTGTAGCCGATGCCCACCATGTACACCATCGGGTCCACATCAACGTTTACCTTGGCGCGAGTGCCAGGTGCCACGGCGTTGTTTTCCACGGTCGCCTTGGTGCTGATGTCGATGTAGCGCGCCTGGGCGTTGATCATCCACTTGTCGTTGATCATGTAGTCCGCGCCGATCTGCGCCGCCCAGCCCCAGGAGTTCTCGGCCTTGAAGTTGCTGAAGCCTTCGCCCTGTGCGCGGCTGCCGACGTGTTCGTCGTAGATCCAGGTGTAGTTGATACCGGCGCCCACATACGGTTGGAACGCAGACTTGTTGTCCAGCGGGTAGTACACGACGCTCAGGGTCGGCGGCAGGTGTTTGAGGGTGCCGAGCTTGCCGTTGGCCGGGCTCAGGGCGGTGCCTTTGATCTTCACGTCGTGCTCGAACGGGGTGGCCGCCAGCAGCTCGATGCCCACGTGGTTGGTCAGCATGTAGGCAAAGTTCAAGCCCAGCTGGGTGTCGCTGCTCATGGTCGCCTTGCCGCCCAGGTTGGTGCCCGCCAATGGACCCTGGTCAACCTTCACGTGACCGCTGTCGGCTTTCGGGTTCACGGTGATTGCACCGGCGCGCACCAGAATATCGCCCGCTTCGTGAGCGTGGACGACCGGGGCGGCGAGGGCGAGCGCGAAGAGGGACGCGCCGAGCAGAGACTTGTTCATGGGAGCTCCAAAAGGACGTTTAAAAGTTGTACGTCCAATGGTAAAGATCGTTCCGCTCGATCTTTTGACTCAGCTCAATGAAAGGTCGATCAGCGCTATTGCGGCAGTTCGTAGATGTAAATCTTCTCGGCGTCCATCTGGTAGCCGGCGTCGGCCAGCTCGCTGGTGGACGGTTTGACCTGCATCGCGCCTTCGATCCAGTACGGCTGGTACAGTTCATCGAGCTTCACGCCGACTTCGCTTTTCACATGCACGATCTGGTTCGACGGCGGCGGCGGCACATGGATGCACGCGCCGAAATACGGCACCAGCAAGAACTCGGTGGTGCGGCCCGCTTCGCTGACTTCCAGCGGCACGATATACCCCGGCAGACGAATATGCTGGCCATCGAGGCCCTGTACCACCGGCGCGTGGGGCATTTCCTGCTTGGCCGCTGGCGCCGACTCCAGCGCGTCGGCCATCCCGGACAAGTTGTGCAGCGGCTGCATGTTCGGTATTTCCGGTTCGGCATCCGGCGGGATCAGCTCCGACCAGGTCAGCTCTTTAGGCTCAGCGGCCCAGGCCGGCAGGGCCATCAGCAGAAACAGTGCAAACAGGACGCGACGCATCAAAGCCTTCCTCATAAACGTATGGACAGGCCATCGGCCAGGGATTGTCGATAGGCGCGCCACGCGGGCACGCTGCCCATCAACAGCGCTGCGCCGAGGATACCGGCCAGCAGCGTCCATTCATATTCGCTCGGCCACGACATCGGCAGGTCCAGGCCGTAATTGGCCTGCAGATACCCGCGCGACGCGGCGATGCACACGTACAGCAGGCCGACCCCCGCGATCACGCCGGACAAGGCCAGTGCAAAGGCTTCGAAGATCAGCAAGGTCGCGATATGCCAGGGCCGTGCGCCCACCGAACGCAGGATCGCCATTTCGCGGCGGCGTTCGTTGAGGCTGGTGAGGATCGCCGTGAGCATGCCGATCAGCCCGGTCAGCACCACGAACAGCGAGATCACGAACAAGGCTTTTTCGGCGGTGCCCATCATGCTCCACAGCTCCTGCAGCGCCACGCCCGGCAGGATCGCCAACATCGGCTCGCCACGGAACTCGTTGATCTCGCGTTGCAGCGCGAAGGTGGAAATCTTGTTGTTCAGACCGAGCATGAACGCGGTGATGGCCTGCGGGGTGAGGTCCATGTTGCGCGCCTGGTCGGCGCTGATGCGGCCTTTGCCCTGGGCGGGCACGCCGTTGTGCCAGTCGATGTGGATCGCTTCCATGCCGCCCAGGCTGATATGCAGCGTGCGGTCCACCGGTGTGCCGGTGCGCTTGAGGATGCCGACCACGGTGAACGGCTTGTCATCGTGTTTCACCAGGCTGACCACTGCCACGCCGTGGGCCAGTACCAGCTTGTCGCCGAGCTTGTAATGCAGCGCATCGGCGACTTCGGCGCCGAGCACCACCTCGAACGGGTCAGTGGCGAAGGCGCGGCCGCTGGCCAGTTCAAGGTTCTGCTTGCGGCCGTACTGGTAGTGCTCGAAGTAGGATTCGTTGGTGCCCATTACGCGGTAGCCGCGGTGGGAGTCGCCCAGGGAAATCGGGATGGCCCATTTCACCTGGGGGCTGGCGGCGAAGTGCTCGTAGCTGTCCCAGCGGATGTTGTTGGTGGCGTTGCCGATGCGAAACACCGAGTAGAGCAGCAGGTTGACCGAGCCGGAGCGCGCGCCGACGATCAGGTCGGTGCCGCTGATGGTGCTGGCAAAGCTGTTGCGCGCCTCAACGCGCACGCGTTCCACCGCCAGCAGCAGGCACACCGACAAGGCGATGGCGAAGGCGGTGAGGATCGCGGTAAAGCGGCGGTTCGCCAGGCTGGCCATGGCTAGACGGAACAAATACATCTCAAACCTCTGCGGGCGTGGCGGCACGATTGAGTTCGGCCAGCGACAGGTTGCGGTCGAACAGCGGCGCCAGGCTCTGGTCATGGCTGACAAACAACAGGCTGGCGCCGGCCTCGCGGCATTCGGCGAACAGCAACTGGATGAAGGCTTCGCGGGCGTCGTAGTCCAGGGCCGAGGTGGGCTCGTCGGCGATCACCAATTCTGGCTGGCCGATCAACGCACGCGCGGCGGCAACGCGTTGTTGCTGGCCGATCGACAGCGAGTCGGCGCGGCGCTCCAGCAAGTCCCGGTCCTTCAAGCCCAGGTGCGCGAGCAGGGTGGCAGCAGCCTGGTCGACACTGCCGTGGCGCTGGATCGCCCGCTGCGCACGCAGCTTGGAAAAGTGGCAGGGCAGCTCGACGTTTTCGCGCACCGACAGGAACGGCAGCAAGTTGAACTGCTGGAAGATGTAGCCGGTGTGGTCGACGCGAAAGCGGTCGCGGGCGCCGGCCGAGAGTGCGGTCAGCTCCTGGTCGAGCAGGCGAATACTGCCGCGGCTGGGCTTTTGCACGCCGCCGAGCAGGCCGAGCAAGGTGGTTTTGCCACTGCCGCTCGGGCCCTTGAGAAACAGGGTTTCCCCTGCTTCCAGGCGGAACGCGGGGATGTCCAGCAACTGTGGGTGGCCGGGCCAGTTGAAGCCCAGGTCAGACAGTTCGATTAACGCTTGGGTCATGGGGAGTCAGTGGTCTGGTTTGATTTGGATGATGACACCGATCAGGTGTGGAAGCTGGCTTGCCTGCGATGCAAGCGACGCGGTGTGGCAGAAACACTGCATCGATGCTATCGCAGGCAAGCCAGCTTCCACCTTGACTGAGGCATGAACTCAAAATTTCAGGGTAGCTGCCTGTGCCGTCGCTTCCACACCTTGCTGGCCACTCGGGCCGATCAGTTGTACCTGGATTTTCTGCGTGGCAGGGAAAGTCTTGAACACCTGGCTCAGGTCCAGGTTGCTCAGGGCTGTCGGCGTGGCGCAGGTGAATTGGTAATGCGCGTGGATTTCGCTGTGGTCGTGATGATGCTCGTGGGCGCCGTCTTTGGCGTCGTGATCGTCATCATCGTCGTCGTGGTCAACTTCGGGTTTGTCGCCGAACAGTGGGCTGTTGAGTTCCTGGGTGCTCACGACGCAACCGGCACTTTTGGGCAGGTTGAACAGGGCGACAGGGTTTTCCAGCTGCTTGCGTGCAGCGGCGACCTTGGCCTTGTCTGCAGCGGTGGTGGCCTGGTGTTCGAAGCCCACCAGGTTCATCGCCGGGCTGTCCAGCTCAAGCTCCAGGGCCTGGCCGTCGAGTACGGCATTGAGGCGACCGACGCCGTGTTCGTGGGCACCCAGGCTGCCGTGCTCGTGTTCATGGTCGTGCTCGTCGGCAGCATGGGCGATGGCGAGTGGCAACAGGGCAAACGGCAAAGCAAGCAGCAGACGGCGCATGAGAAGGCTCCAGAACATGAAAGTTTTGTTATGTGATCTTATAACAATAGTGCCGAGAGTTTGACCGCCCGCTTGGCGTTGCGCAAGCCGCATGGGAGCATGCCCGTCAGAAAAGTGCAGGAGTAAGGACGATGTTGCGAATTCGTGGAACCGTCGGCGACCTGCCGGTGGACTTGACGCTGGAACTGGATGACGGCGATTGGGCGCGACTCGGCGCGCAGTTGCAGGCTGCGCCCGTGACGAGTGCGGCTGCCGCGCCGGTGGCGCCGGCCAAGCACAATGACGACCAGTGGCAGGGCGCCCAGGACCTGTTGCGCAACGCCGGCCAGCTGAACGGCCTGGAGTTGCTCGACCAGCTTGAAGGTTTGGCGGGCGACGCGTCGGCGGGCAAGCGCCTGCTGGTGCGCCTGCGCCATAGTGCCAAGGTCAAGGTGAGCAGCGGCGGGGATACGCCGCTGTACAGTTGGATCGGCGATTAGTACAGCGCGGCAAACAGCTTGCGGCGGTACGCGGTCACCAGCGGGTGATCATTGCCCAGCAGTTCGAACACCTGCAGCAAGGTCTTGTGCGGCAAGCCTTCGCTGTAGCTGCGGTTGCGGATAAACAGCTTGAGCAAGCCTTCGAGCGCCGCGTCGTACTGCTGGCGCGCCAGTTGCTGGATGGCCAGTTGATAAGCCGCTTCGTCGTCCTGCGGGTCTTGCGCCAGGCGGCTTTTCAAGTCGGCAGCGTCCGGCAGGTCGGCGGCCTGGCGCAGGAAGGTGATTTGCGCCTTGGCCCCGGCGAGGGCGGCCTTGTGATCGTCGCTCTTGACCGCGTCCAGCACGGTCTGGGCTTCACCCAGCTCACCGCGCTCGGCCAGGCAGCGCGCATACAGGATCAACGCCGCGGCGTTGGTATTGTCCTCGCCCAGCAGCGCCACCAGCACCGCTTCGGCATCGCTGATGCGGCCGTCGGCAAACAGCGCCTGGGCCTGCTCCAGCGGATCTGCCGCGGCCGGTGGTGGCATCTGCACATGCGGCTCCAGCATCGCCCGCACCGCCGACTCCGGCTGCGCCCCGGCAAAACCGTCGACCGGCTGGCCATCCTTGAACAGCACCACGGTCGGCAGGCTGCGAATGCCAAACCGCGCGACGATATCCTGCTCGGCATCGCAATCGACCTTGGCCAGCAGCAACTCGCCCTGATAGCTCTCGGCGATCTGCGCGAGCATCGGCATCAGCGCCTTGCACGGCGCGCACCACTCGGCCCAGAAATCCACCAGCACGGGTTTTTCGAAGGAGTTCTGGATCACTGCCTGATCAAAGTTGGCGGTGGTGACATCGAAGATGTACGGCGTGGGCTCACTCATGGGGCGTCTCGAATAAAGCGGGAATGGGGCAACTATAAGGGCTGGCGCGATTGGCTGAAAGCGTGTCCAGCAGGCGAATGCGCTCACCTGCAGGCGCTGGCTTGCCGGCGATGGCCTCAAGAACGCCGCGAATGGTACAGGCTCACCTTGCGAAACTCCCAAGGCTCCGCCAAATCCGGCAACGTCAGCGCATCCAGGATCTCCAGCCGCCGGTAATCCGGATGCTGGAAATCGCGCACGCGCGAATCCGCCACCAACGCTTCGCGGCCTCGGCTCAGGAACTGGTCCAGCAGCGGCAGGTTGGCCCGATCATAGAGGACGTCGGCGACCAGGATCAGGTCGAAGCGGTCGGCTTCGGCGAAAAAGTCCTCCGAGTAGCTCAGCTCTACGCCGTTGAGCTCGGCATTCGCCCGGCAGGACGCCAACGCCAGCGGATCCAGATCGCAGGCCACCACTTCCAGCGCTCCGGCCTTGAGCGCCGCAATCGCGGCCACACCGGAGCCGGCGCCGAAGTCGAGCACGCGTTTTCCCGCAACCCATTGCGGGTTCGCCGCCAGGTAACGTGCCAGAGCCAGGCCGCTGGCCCAGCAAAAGCTCCAGTAAGGCGGCTCGTGCAGGATGCGTCGGGTTTCTTCGGGGCTGAAAGCGCGGTCCATGTTGTCGGCGTCAAGCAACCACAACGACAACTCGGTGCCCGGCAAAGGGCAGGGCACCAAGTGCGCGTCGCCGATCAGCTCGCTCAGCGCTGCTTGCAGGTCCAGCGGTGGCGTCATGGTGCCTTGACGAGTTGCAGGGGGCCGGTGGTCTGGGTGATCGGCTGGGTGATGCGCACGGCGGGCAGGTGCAGGATCAACTGGCCGGACTGGCTGGCGCGACCGCGCAATTCAACCCGCGCACCGGCCGGGAAGGCTTCGGGGTTGTAGCGCAGGCGGAAGGCGAGCGGCTGGCCGTTGCCGGTCAGCACACTGCTGGCCAGCAGTTGTTGCGGGCGCGAACGGTCATCGATGACCAGCAGCGCCATCTCGACTTCGGCGCCGGCCGGCACGTTGGTCAGGCTGCCGCTGATTTCACGCTGGTAGGCGGGCAGGGGGCCGAGGTCCTCGATGCCTGGGACTTTTTTCTCTTGCGCAGGCGTGGGTTGAGGCGCGGCCGGCTTGGGGGCTTCGCTGCTGCAGGCGACCAGGAAACTGAACAGGGTAAGCAAAACAAGTGGTCGTAACTGCATGTACGGCTCCAGAAAGGACAAAATCCGTGGCTTAAAAAATATGAAACATAATAGTCAGCCTATATACCGTAAAGGCTATGGCTTGTCTTGCCACGGGGATGCGCTACCATGGCCCTCCCTTTTTTTGTTGCCTGCCACCATGCACTGTCCCTTCTGCGGTGCCAACGACACCAAGGTCATTGACTCGCGTCTGGTCGCCGAGGGCGATCAAGTGCGTCGCCGGCGCGAATGCCTGGCCTGCGGTGAACGTTTCACCACCTTTGAAACCGCCGAACTGGTGTTGCCACGGCTGATCAAGTCCGACGGCAGCCGCCAGCCCTTCGACGAAGAAAAACTGCGCGCCGGTATGCAGCGCGCCCTGGAAAAACGCCCGGTGAGTGTCGAGCGGCTGGAAGCTGCGCTGGTGCATATCAAGCACAAGCTGCGTGCGACCGGCGAGCGCGAGGTCAAGAGCCTGGTGGTTGGAGAGCTGGTGATGGGCGAGCTGCAAAAGCTCGACGAAGTCGCCTATATCCGTTTCGCTTCGGTGTATCGACGCTTCCAGGACCTCAATGAGTTCCGCGAAGAGATCGACCGCCTGGCCCGTGAGCCGGTCAAAGAATGAACCCACCTTCTGCTGAACAGGCCGTCCTCGACGCCCATTACATGGCCCGCGCCCTCGAATTGGCGCGCAAGGGCCTGTACACCACCCATCCCAATCCTCGGGTCGGCTGCGTGATTGTGCGCGATGGGCAGGTGGTTGGCGAAGGCTGGCATGAACGCACCGGCGAACCGCATGCCGAGCCCAACGCCCTGCGCGCCGCCGGTGACAAGGCGCGCGGCGCCACCGTGTACGTGACCCTCGAACCTTGCAGCCACCATGGCCGCACGCCGCCGTGTGCCGACGCACTGGTGAGCGCCGGCGTCGCGCGGGTGGTCGCCGGGATGCAGGACCCGAACCCGGAAGTGGCCGGGCGGGGCATGCAGCGCCTGGCTCAGGCGGGTATCGAGGTGCACAGCGGTGTGCTCGAGGCACAAGCGCGTGCGCTGAACCCCGGGTTTCTCAAGCGCATGGAGCATGGCCTGCCCTTTGTGCGGGTCAAGCTGGCGATGAGCCTCGACGGTCGCACCGCAATGGCCAGCGGCGAGAGCCAATGGATCACCGGCCCGGCTGCCCGCGCCGCCGTGCAGCGTCTGCGCGCCGAAGCCAGCGTGGTGCTGACCGGCGCCGACACAGTGCTGGCCGACGGCGCCCGCCTGACCGTGCGCGCCGCCGAGCTGGGCCTGGATGCGGACACTACGGCACTCGCCCTGTCGCGTCCGCCGCTGCGCGTGTTGATCGACGGGCGCCTGCGGGTGCCGCTCAATGCGCCATTCTTCAAGGCGGGCCCCGCGCTGGTGATCACCTGCGTGACCCCGGAAAACCAGTTTCCGCGCGGGCCCGAGTGCCTGGTGGTGCCGGGCGTGGACGGTCAGGTCGACCTGCGCTCGGCACTGGTGGCGCTGGCCGCCCGTGGCGTCAACGAAGTGTTGGTGGAGGCCGGCCCGAGCCTGGCCGGTGCGTTTGCCCAGCAGGGGCTGGTCGACGAGTATGTGATTTTCGTCGCCGGCAAGTTCCTTGGCTCCGCCGCGCGGCCTTTGCTGGACTGGCCGCTTGAGAAACTGGCCGACGCCCCCCAACTCAAGATCACTGAAATGCGCGCGGTAGGCGACGACTGGCGAGTCACTGCCGTCCCGCTTCAACCCGCGAGCGTATAATTCTGACCGGGCGCTCAAGTGCCCGCACCGTTTTCCAGGAGAAGGCCATGTTCACCGGCATTATCGAATCCATCGGCAGCATCCGCGCCATGACCCCCAAAGGCGGCGACGTGCGCCTGCTGGTTGAAACCGGCAAGCTCGACCTCGGCGACGTCAAGCTGGGCGACAGCATCGCCGTCAGCGGCGTGTGCCTGACCGTCATCGAACTGCCGGGCAACGGCTTTGCCGCCGATGTCAGCCGGGAAACCCTGGACTGCACCGCGATGAACGACCTGAAGGCCGGCAGCCCGGTCAATCTGGAAAAAGCCCTGACCCCGACCACCCGCCTCGGTGGCCATCTGGTCAGCGGCCACGTCGACGGCGTCGGCGAAGTGGTTGCCCGCAGCGAAAACGCGCGTGCCGTGGAATTTCGCATCCGCGCGCCGAAAGAGCTGGCCAAGTACATCGCCCACAAAGGCTCGATCACCGTCGACGGCACCAGCCTGACCGTGAACGCCGTGAATGGCGCCGAATTCGAACTGACGATTATTCCCCACACCCTCAGCGAAACCATCATGGCGTCCTACCAGCCGGGTCGCCGGGTGAACCTGGAAGTCGACTTGCTTGCCCGTTACCTGGAGCGCCTGTTGTTGGGCGATAAGGCCGCAGAGCCAACTGCCGGGAACATCACTGAAAGTTTTCTGGCCGCTAACGGCTACCTGAAATCCTGACCAAGGGGGTGCCGCGTGGCGCTCAATAGCATCGAAGAACTGGTTGAAGACATCCGCCAAGGCAAGATGGTCATCCTGATGGACGACGAAGACCGCGAGAACGAAGGCGACATCATCATGGCCGCCGAGGCCTGCAAGCCCGAGCACATCAACTTCATGGCCAAGCACGCCCGTGGGCTGATCTGCATGCCCATGAGCCGTGAGCGCTGCGAACTGCTCAAGCTGCCGTTGATGGCGCCGCGCAATGGGTCGGGCTTCGGCACCAAGTTCACCGTGTCGATTGAAGCGACCACCGGCGTCACCACCGGTATCTCCGCCGCCGACCGCGCGCGCACCGTGCAAGCGGCTGCCGCGAAAGATGCCAAGGCTGAAGACATTGTCAGCCCCGGCCATATCTTCCCGCTGATGGCCCAGCCGGGCGGGACCCTGGCGCGCGCCGGCCACACCGAGGCGGCCTGCGACCTGGCGCGCATGGCCGGGTTCGAGCCGAGCGGGGTGATCTGCGAAGTGATGAACGACGACGGCACCATGGCCCGTCGCGCCGAACTCGAAGCCTTCGCCGCTGAACACGGCATCAAGATCGGCACGATTGCCGACCTGATTCACTACCGCATGATCCACGAACGTACCGTTCAGCGGATTGCCGAGCAGCCGCTGGACAGCGAACTGGGCCAATTCAACCTGGTGACCTACCGTGATTCGGTGGCAGGCGACGTGCACATGGCCCTGACCCTGGGCACCATCTGCGCCGACGAACCGACCCTGGTGCGGGTGCACAACATGGACCCGCTACGCGACCTGCTGATGGTCAAGCAACCCGGCCGCTGGAGCCTGCGCGCCGCCATGGCGGCGGTTTCCGAGGCTGGCAGTGGTGTGGTGCTGTTGCTCGGCAACCCGGTGGATGGCGACGTCCTGCTCGCGCATATTCGCGAAACCGCCGAGCATGCCCAGGTCAAGACGCCGACCACCTACAGCATCGTCGGCGCCGGTTCGCAGATCCTGCGCGACCTCGGTGTGCGCAAAATGCGCCTGATGAGTGCGCCAATGAAATTTAATGCGATATCCGGTTTCGACCTGGAAGTTGTAGAATACGTGCCCTCCGAATAAAGGCCGGCGATTCCTGCCCCTTGTTCGCGGTTAAATCATCACTGAGGGACGCACTTTTCGCGTCCCGGCTCTTTAAGAGATTTGTCGAATGACCCTGAAGACCATCGAAGGTACCTTCATCGCCCCCAAAGGCCGCTATGCCCTGGTGGTTGGCCGCTTCAACAGCTTCGTGGTTGAAAGCCTGGTAAGCGGTGCCGTGGACGCCCTGGTTCGCCACGGTGTGAGCGAGAGCGACATCACTATCATCCGTGCGCCTGGCGCCTTCGAAATTCCACTGGTTGCGCAAAAAGTTGCACAACAGGGTGAATACGCGGCGATCATCGCCCTGGGCGCGGTCATTCGTGGCGGTACTCCGCACTTCGAATACGTGGCGGGCGAATGCACCAAGGGCCTGGCCCAGGTGTCCATGGAGTTCGGCGTGCCGGTTGCGTTTGGCGTGCTGACCGTGGATTCCATCGAGCAAGCCATCGAGCGTTCCGGCACCAAGGCCGGTAACAAAGGCGCTGAAGCTGCCCTGTCCGCCCTGGAAATGGTCAGCCTGCTGTCGCAGTTGGAGGCCAAGTGATTTCCGACGAGAGCGATCAGTTCAACCCTCAGGAGCCACGTCCTGCGGATGCCGGCAAGCCCTCCAAGAGCGAGAAGCGTCGCAAGGCGCGTCAGCTCGCGACCCAGGCGCTGTACCAGCGTCACCTGGCGGGCGCTTCGCTGAACGAAATCGAGGCACAGTTTCGTGTCGACAACGACTTTACGTTCGCCGACCAGAGCTACTTCCACGACATCCTGCACGGCGTCCACGCCAACCTGACCGAGATCGATACGGCCCTGGCACCTTGCCTGGACCTGACCATCGAGGAACTGGACCCGGTTGAACTGTGCGTCATGCGCCTGTCCACCTGGGAACTGCTCAAGCGCGTCGACGTGCCGTACCGCGTGGTGATCAACGAAGGGATCGAGCTGGCGAAAGTCTACGGTTCGACCGACGGCCACAAGTTCGTCAACGGCGTGCTCGACAAGCTGGCCCCGCGCCTGCGCGAAGCCGAAGTGAAGGAACACAAGCGCTAAGCCGCGCTTGAGTTCCCATGGGTGAGTTTGAGCTGATCCACACCTACTTCGCCGCCGCGCCGTGCGCGCAGGGCGGCGAAGGCATTGCCCTGGGGATTGGCGATGACTGCGCCCTGCTGGCGCTCCCTGCCGGGGAGCAGCTGGCAATCTCCACCGATACGTTAGTGGCCGGCGTGCACTTTGCCGACCCCTGTGACCCGTTCCTGCTCGGCCAGCGCTCGCTGGCCGTGGCGGTGAGCGACCTGGCCGCCATGGGCGCCCATCCCCTCGCGTTTACCCTTGCCCTGACGACACCGACGGTCGATGCCGATTGGCTGCAGCGCTACGCCCAGGGTTTGAACGCCATGGCGCAACGCTGCGGTGTGGGCCTGGTGGGCGGCGACACCACACGCGGGCCGTTGAGCCTGACCCTGACCGTGTTTGGTCGTGTACCCGCCGGGCAGGCGCTGACCCGCAGCGGTGCGCAGCCGGGCGACCTGCTGTGCGTGGGCGGTGAGCTCGGCAATGCCGCCGGTGCCTTGCCGCTGGTCCTGGGGCAGCGCAGCGCCGACGCGGCCATCGCCGATCCGCTGCTGGCCCATTACTGGTCGCCGCAGCCGCAGTTGGCCCTGGGGCTGGCGTTGCGTGGCAAGGCTACGTCCGCGATGGATATCTCCGACGGGCTGCTGGCCGATTGCGGGCATATCGCCAAGGCATCGGCTGTCAGCCTATTGATCGAGCGCGAGCGGTTGCCGTTGTCGGCGCCGCTGCTGGCGTTTGTCGGTGATGACGCCGCGCGCGTGGCGGCCTTGAGCGGCGGCGACGATTATGTCCTGGCGTTCACCCTGCCACCTGTCGAGTTGGCGCCGCTGCTGGCCGGCGGCTGGCCGATCCATGTGATCGGCCGGGTCGAGGCGGGGCAGGGCGCGACGCTGCTGGATGCCGCCGGGCAGGACATCACCCCGGCCGTTCGCGGCTATCAGCATTTTCGCGAGGCGCCCTGAGTCGGCGAGCTGCGCTACCCTCTATAGCGTTATCACGGATGCAAGGCTTTGCAGGAGGTCGTCACCATGGATGTGCGCCGCTGGCTGCTGATACTGCTGTGTGCTGTTGCGGCGCTGACCCAGGCGCGGGAAGTGCCGGTGGTGCCCGGCAAGGTGCTGCTGGCGAGTGAGGCCTGGGACGACTACACCAACGCCGACGGCAGCGGCTTGGCCTGGGATGTGCTGCGTCAGGTGTTCGAGCCTGCGGGGATCAGGCTGCAGACCCGCACCGTGCCCTATACCCGTTCGGTCGGCCTGACCCAGCGTGGCGAGGTGGACGGCTGGGTCGGTTCCTATCGCGAAGAAGCCCAAGGGGTGTTGTACCCGCACTGGAACTTCGATTCCGATCATATCTACGCCCTCGGCCTGGCCAGCACCGCGACGCCGACCGTGGCCACCCTCGGCAATTACCGCCTGGCCTGGGTGCGCGGCTACAAGTACGAGGAGTACTTGCCCAATGTGCACCGTTTCGACCAGATCCAGCGGCGCGACGGCATTCTGCCGATGCTGCTGCACGGCCGGGCCGACTTCTACATCGATGCCCTGACCGAAGTTTCCTACGTCCTCAAGCAGGCCGACGACCCGGCGCGCTTCAGGCTGACGCATATTGCCGAACTGCCGTTGTATGTCGGGTTTGCCGACAACGAGCGTGGACGGGGGTTAATGGCACTGTTCGACCAGCGCATGGCGACCCTGGTGAAAAATGCCGAGCTGAAGCCGATTTTCGAGCGCTGGAAACAGCCGTATCCGTTCTGACTGGCATAGAACCGGGATGAAGGCCAATCGAACCGATTGATCTTTATCAGCGATAATTCAGCTTAAGCGTCTGTAGGAACCTGCTGTTACAATGGCCGCCACTGTAAAAACTGAAATCAGGAGCACACGGTGCCCGTCGTTTTCGTCGCTGCTTCCAAGCTGCCTACCCCTTTTGCCACGTTCACCATGAACGGCTTTCTCGAAGAAGCCACCGGTCGCGAGCACGTTGTGCTCAGCCTGGGGGATATCGCTGATGGCGCGCCGGTTCTGGGGCGCGTGCACTCCGAATGCCTGACCGGTGACGCGCTGTTCAGCCAGCGCTGCGACTGCGGTTCGCAACTGGAAGCCGCGCTGCAGGCTATCGCCCGTGAAGGCCGTGGCGTGCTGCTGTACCTGCGTCAGGAAGGCCGTGGCATCGGCTTGCTGAACAAGATCCGCGCCTACGAGCTGCAGGATGGCGGCGCCGATACCGTCGAGGCCAATGAGCGCCTGGGCTTCGCCGCCGATCAGCGTGACTACGCGATCTGCCTGCCGATGCTCGAGCACTTGGGCGTCAAATCCCTGCGCCTGATGACCAACAACCCGCGCAAGGTCAAGGCCTTGACCGAGATGGGCATCACTGTGGCCGAACGCGTGCCGCTGCACACCGGGCACAACCCGCATAACAAGCTCTACCTCGCGACCAAGGCCAGCAAGCTCGACCATATGATGGGCAACGAGCATCAGGGCGAGGTCGATCGCGCGTGACCCGCGGCCAGGTGAAACGGCGACTGTCCTTCAACTGGTGGCAGTACCTGGCCCTGGCGCTGCTCCCGCTGTTCGTGATCAACCTGGTGTTTGGCCAGGCCGAGTCCCTGCTGCCGGTGCTGGCGATGCCATTCTTTATCGCCGGCGTGGCCTCGATGTTCCTCAGCCTGCGCTACTTTCACGGCTATAAACACGCGCTCATCGCCACCGCCAAAGCCCTCGATACCGCCGAAGAGCCGGCTGCCTGGATCACCCTAGCGGCTCGCCGGCGCACGGCGTTGCTGGTGGCTGCCATACCCGCGTGGATCGGTGCGCTGGCGGTGTTCGTCGGCCTGGAAGCGGTGCCGCTGTTTCTGCTGGCGCTGTCGACCCTGGTGCTCTTTTACCTCTACCGCATTCCCCGTCAACTGGGATGAAGCGCCACTGGCTGGCGGTCCTGCTGCTGGCGCTGAGTGCCCCGGCGTGGGCGGCCGAGCGCGTGGTGAGCCTGGCGCCATCCTTGTCTGAAATCGTGGTTGAACTGGGCGCTGCCGACCTGCTGGTCGGCGTGCTCGATGGCGGTGAGCGCCCGGAAGCGCTGGCCAACGTGCCGTCGGTTGGCAAGTACGGCCAGTTGGACATGGAGCGCCTGCTCAGCCTCAAGCCCGACCTGATCCTGCTGTGGCCCGGCAGCGTCGGCCCGGCCCAGCGCGAGCAGCTGCAGCGCCTGAACATCCCGGTTTTCGTCGCCGAACCGCACAGCCTCGAACAACTCACTACCCAGGTCCAGACGATTGCCGAACAGCTGGGCCGCGCCGAGGCCGGCCGGCAACTGGCCGTGCAGTTGCGCCAACGCCTGGCCGAATTGCGCCAGCGTTATCAACGTGCCGCGCCATTGCGGGTGTTTTACCAGGTGTGGGACCAGCCGCTGTACACCGTGGGCGGCGGGCAGATCATCAGCGATGCGTTGAATGTGTGCGGCGCGCGCAATGTGTTCGACGATCTCAAGCTGCCCGCGCCGCAGGTCAGCATCGAGTCAGTGTTGCAGCGTGATCCCGAGATGATCCTGGTGGGTGATCCGGCTCAGCTGCAGGCCTGGAAGGTCTGGCCGGCGATGGCAGGACGGGTGCGCGTGGTGCCGGATAAAGGCTTGGAACGGCCGAGTGGGCAGATGCTGGAGGCGGTGGGGCGGTTGTGTGAGGTGATTGCGCCGAGCCGGCGATGAGGCCTGCACAGACGCCTCACATCTCAGGCGTCCAGGTCACCCCAAACATCCACACCCGGCCTTCTTCGCGATAATCGTGATTGTTCAGGAACGCCGGGTCGTTGTAGCTGTACATCGCGCGGGCGTACGTCTTGTCCAGCAGGTTATCGACCTTCACCGACAGCAACGCTTCACGGTTCAATGCCCAACTGCTGCGCAGCCCCAGCAGCGCATAACCGCCCAGGCGATTGCGATTGTCTTCATCGTCGTAGCTGCTGCTTATCGCCTGCCAGCTGGCACCCAGGCCCAACTTATCGAATTGACGATCCAGGTCCAGGCTCACTGTGCGCCGCGCCCGGCGGGCCAGGGTGTGGCCGCTGTCGCGGTCGCGCGGGTCGATGACGGCGAGGCCAAGGTTGCCTTGCCAGCCGAACAGGTCCTGCTTGAGCGCCGCTTCAAACCCGTTGATGCGCGCCGACGCCACGTTCTGCGGCTTGCCGGTGCGATCGAGGATGATCGCATCGCTCAAGTCGGTGCGGTACAGCGAGGCTTCCAGGCGTGTGCTGTCAGTCAATTGGCTGCGCCATTGCAGCTCGTAGCTCTTGGAGGTTTCGGGTTGCAGGTCGGGGTTGCTGTATTGCGTCTGCGGGTAATACAGGTCGTTGAAGGTCGGCGCACGGAAGCCTTCGCTGTAGCTCAGCAGCAGGTCGTTGTCGGGGTTGACCGGCACGGTCAGGGTGCCGCTCCAGCTGTTCTGGCTGCCGAATTGCTGGTTCTGGTCGCGGCGCAGGCCCAGCTCGGTGGAAAACCACTCCCCGCGAAAGCGATGCTGCACAAAGGCGGCACGGTTCCAGCGGCTGTTTTCGGTAAAGGTGGTGGAGCCGTGGAAGCGGTCTTCGTACCAGTCGCCGCCGAGGATCAGGCTGTTTTGCTCATTGATCGTCAGGTCGTTCTGCCAGTTGACCGAGTCGCGATAGGTGTTGAATACACTGGAGTCATCGCTGAGGGTATCGCGCTTGGTATCGCGATTTTCGCTGTGGCCCAGCTCCAGGCGCGATTGCCAGTGCTGATTGAGCGTGGCATCGACATAGCCGCTGGCGCTGCTGACGGTGTAATCGGTGTAGGGCTTTTGCCCAACGGTCTGGCGAGTCGCGACGTCGTAGCGGCCGAAGCTGTTGTCGTACTCCGATTTACCGCGGTTATCCAACAGGTTGAAACCCGCCTCCAGCGTGTCGCTGAACGCGTGGCTGAGGTTCAGGCTGAGGGACTGATTGCGGTAGGCATCATGATCGCCATCGCTGGGAAACGATTGGTGGGTCGAATTGATGCCCGCGGTTTCATCCAGGCTCGCACCCAGGTTGAAGCGCGTGTGCTCGTCGCCGCCGGATACGCCGAGACTGCGCTCCCACGTGCCGTTGCTGCCAAACCCGAGCTTCATGCGCGGTTGCAAGCCTTGCTCGGCGTTGCGCCGGGTAAACACCTGGATCACCCCGCCAATCGCGTCGCTGCCGTAGATCACCGAGCGCGAGCCGCGCAGCACTTCCACCCGCTCGATCTGGTCGACATTCAAGTACTGCAGGCCGCTGTCGCCGGAGGTGGTGTTGGCGATGCGCTGGCCGTCCACCAGCACCAGGCTTTGTGCGGATTTGGTGCCGCGAATATAAATGCCCGGCAAGCTGCCACGGCCACCGGTGGGCGCGACTTGCACGCCGGGCACGCGGCTGAGCAGGTCGGTGAGGCTGGTGGGCTGCAGGCGGTCGATGTCGTCGCGGGTGAATACGGTGTTGGCAGCGCTGCTGTCGTTGCGCGCCTGGACCTGGCGGTTGGCGCTGATGATGACGTCGGGAAGTTTCAGGGCGTCGTCGCGCTCGAAGGTATCGGCGAGCAGGTCGTTGGCGGGCAGGAGAAGGAAGGGCAGGGCGAAGCGAAGGCGACTCATGGGCTGTCCATTGCATTTGAACACGGCACGAAACCAATGCAGGCGCTGGTTTGCCTGCGATGCAGGCACCTCGGTTTTTCAGTGAGGCCGAGGTGATGCTATCGCAGGCAAGCCAGCGCCTACAGGTGATTCGGGGTTACAGGCCGAGCAGTGCCAGGCGCTCGCGCACCGATGCTTCGATGCCGGCCTCATCCAACCCGCACTCAGCGAGCATCTGCGCCGGCTTGGCATGTTCGACGTACACATCCGGCAAGCCCAGGTGCAACACCGACTTGAGGATGTTCTCGCGCGCCAGGAACTCGCTGACCGCCGCACCAGCGCCACCCATGATGGCGTTTTCTTCGACAGTCACCAGCAGCTCGTGGCTGCCGGCGATTTCGCGCACGAGGGCTTCATCCAAGGGTTTGACGAAGCGCATGTCGACCACGGTCGCGTCGATTTTCTCGGAGACTTTCAAGGCTTCGGCCAGCTGCACGCCGAACACCAGGAACGCAGTCTTGCTGCCTTGGCGACGCACGATGCCCTTGCCGATCTCGATTGGCTCGAGGTCTTTCTCGATCACCGCATTCGGGCCGTTGCCACGCGGGTAGCGCACGGCAGCCGGGCCGTTGTACAGGTGGCCGGTGCTGAGCATCTTGCGCAATTCGTTTTCGTCGCTCGGTGTCATCACCAGCATGCCGGGGATGCAGCGCAGGTAGGACAGATCGAAGCTGCCGGCGTGCGTCGGGCCGTCTTCGCCGACCAAACCGGCGCGGTCGATGGCGAACAGCACGTCGAGGTTCTGCACCGCCACATCGTGGACCAGTTGGTCATAGCCGCGCTGCAGGAAGGTGGAGTAGATCGCGACCACTGGCTTGGCGCCTTCACAGGCCATGCCGGCGGCGAAGGTCACCGCGTGCTGCTCGGCAATCGCCACGTCGAAGTAGCGCAGCGGGAAACGCTCGCTGAAGGCCACCAGGTCGGAGCCTTCCTTCATTGCCGGGGTAATGCCCACCAGGCGCGGGTCGGCGGCGGCCATGTCGCACAGCCATTCACCGAACACACCGGAATACTTTGGCCCGCTGGCTTTTTTCGGCGCGGCGGCGGGTGCATCGACGGGTTCGAGCTTGGTGATCGCGTGATAACCAATCGGGTCGACTTCCGCCGGGGCGAAACCCTTGCCCTTCTTGGTGACGATGTGCAGGAATTGCGGGCCCTTGAGGTCACGCATGTTGCGCAGCGTGGCGATCAGGGTCGGCAGGTCATGGCCGTCGATCGGGCCGATGTAATTCCAGCCCAGCTCTTCGAACAGGGTGCCGGGGACCAGCATGCCCTTGGCATATTCTTCGGTACGGCGGGCAATTTCCCACGCGCCGGGCAGACGCGAGAGCACTTTCTTGCTGCCTTCGCGCATGCTGGCGTAAGTACGGCTGGAGAGGATCTTGGCCAGGTAGTTGGACAGGCCGCCGACATTGCGCGAGATCGACATGTCGTTGTCGTTGAGGATCACCAGCATGTTGGCGTCCACTTCCGGCGCGTGGTTCAGCGCCTCGAAGGCCATGCCGGCGGTCAACGCGCCGTCGCCGATCACGGCAATCGCCTTGCGGTCGCTGCCTTGCAGGCGGGCGGCAATGGCCATGCCCAGCGCTGCACTGATCGAGGTGCTGGAGTGGCCGACGCCAAAGGTGTCGTACTCGCTCTCGGAGCGACGCGGGAAGGCCGCGATGCCGTCCTTCTGGCGCAGGGTGCCCATGCGCTCGCGACGGCCGGTAAGGATTTTATGCGGATACGCCTGGTGGCCCACGTCCCACACCAGCCGGTCGTCCGGGGTGTCGAATACGTAGTGCAACGCGATGGTCAGCTCGATGACGCCCAGGCCGGCACCGAAATGCCCACCGGTCTGGCCGACCGTGTAGAGCAATTCCAGGCGCAGTTCATCGGCCAGGGTTTCCAGCTCGGCTTCACCCAGTCGACGCAGGCCGGCCGGCGTGGCAGCACGGTCGAGCAGGGGCGTGGACGGGCGCTTGCGGGGAATCTCTTGGAACGTCGTGGGCATCAGGCGAATCGTTATAGGTATAGAAGAGGCGGCAGTTTACCTCAAGCATCGCAAACTGCCCACGCAGAGCGCCGAACTTGGCTGATATGCGGCTGCAATAGCCGCCGTTATCAGTGGCGGCGTTCGACGATATACCGCGCCAGGTCACGCAGCGGCTCGGCCGCCGCGTCGAAAGGTCGCAGGGCGTCCAGGGCCTGGTCACGCAGCTCCAGGGCATAGGCCTTGGCGGCTTCAAGGCCGAGCAACGCAGGATAAGTCGGTTTGTCCCGTGCGATATCCGCACCTTGGCGCTTGCCCAGGGTGGCGGTGTCACTTTCTACGTCGAGAATATCGTCCTGCACCTGGAACGCCAGGCCGATGGCCCGGGAATAGGTGGTCAGGGCCGCCAATTGCGCGGCTTCGGCACGCCCGCTGGCCAGGGCGCCGAGGTGCACGGCGGCTTCGATCAGCGCGCCGGTCTTGTGGCGGTGCATGTGCTCGAGGGCTTGCTGGTCCAGCTTGAGGCTGACCGAACCCATGTCGATCGCCTGCCCGCCCACCATGCCGGCCGGGCCTGCGGCGTGGGCCAGGGCGGTGACCATGCGCAACCGGATCTCGGCGTTGACGCTGCTCAGTGCCGGGTCCAGCAACGCGCTGAACGCCAGGCTCTGCAGGCCATCGCCGGCCAGGATCGCATAGGCTTCATCGAACGCTTTGTGGGTGGTCGGCTGGCCGCGACGCAGATCGTCGTCGTCCATCGCCGGCAAATCGTCATGCACCAGGGAATAGGCGTGAATCAGCTCCACCGCACAGGCCGCGCCATTCGCCTCTTCGGCAGGCGCCCCCAGGGCTTCGCAGGCCGCGTAGGCCAGCAGCGGGCGCACACGCTTGCCGCCATTCATCACGCTGTAGCGCATGGCTTCATACAGGCGCGTCATTTCCGGGCTTGGCGCAACAAACAAGGGCTCCAGCGCCGCATTTACCCGGGCTTGGCTACTGGCCTGATACGCGTCGATCATTCCGGCTGTTCCGCATCGAAAGGTTCTTCGGCCAACTCCCCGTCACGTTCCAGCAGGACCTGCACCTTCTGCTCCGCCTGCGCCAAGGCGCTCTGGCAGTCGCGGGTCAGGCCGATACCTTGCTCAAACGCCGTCAGCGAGTCTTCCAGCGACAGCTCGCCGTTCTCCAGACGCTCGACCAGGGTTTGCAGGTCGGCGAGGGATTGTTCGAAATCGAGTGCAACTTTTTTGCGGGCCATGGCGGCTATTCCGGTAGACGGTAAACCGGCGCGACACTAGCAGACATGGGGATTCTGGGCAAATGAGTGGGGTGTCACTCGCCCCCTGTATTGACCTGATAACGCGTGCTGCGGCCGCCTCCGGGGAGGCGGACCAGGCAGTTTTTTTCCAGCAGGTCCGCCAGGTGTCGCGTCGCTGTCGCCTTGGAGACCTTTGCCACCGCCTGGTACTGCGCCGCGCTGATGCCGTGCTCGAAGCCCTTCTCACCACTGTCGAGCAGGCGATTGAGGACCTTGATCTGTTCAGCCGACAAAGGACGGTCGCGGTGTTGCTGCCAGAAACGACTTTTTTCCAGCACCCGGTCAATCCGCGCCATGGCCTGCTGCACGCTGCGTAACAGGGTTTTAAGGAACCACTCCAGCCAGGCAGTGATATCCAGGGAGGACTTCTGGCTGGATTCCAGCGCGTTGTAGTAGCCGGTGCGGTCTTCGAGGATGCTGGCTGACATGGCATAGAAACGGATGGCCTGGTGTTCACCTTGGGCCAGTGCCAAATCGGTGATAGCGCGTGTCAGGCGACCATTGCCGTCATCGAAGGGGTGCAGTGTGACAAACCAGAAGTGCGCGACGGCGGCGCGTACCAATGGGTCCAGTTCCGGCTGATCGCGGCTGGTTTCGAACCACTCCAGGAAATCCGCCAGTGCCTGCTCCAGTCCCAGACGTGGCGGGGCCTCGAAATGCACGGTCGGCCGATCAAGCCGGCCCGACACCACTTGCATCGGCTCATCTCCCCTCAAGGATCCAATACTGAGCGTTCGAGCGGCATAGCTCGCTTCCGGGGCCGGGAACAATAAGTGATGCCAGTTCAGTAGGCGGGCGAGGGTAAACGGCTGGGTGAATTGTTGAGTGGCATCCATCATCAACTCGGCGAGGCCTTCGCTGCGGCGGCTTACCTGACCGTCTTCCATCGCTTCCAGGCCCATCCGCCTTGCCAGGGACGAGCGCACTGAGCCGACATTCAACTGCTCACCCTCAATCGCCGAGGACGTCAGGATATTTTGCAGCAGCGCATCCAGTTCATTCTGTGCGCTGACTGCCTGGCTGACGGAGCCGAGCATGCCCAACAGCTTGCCTTGGGCTTGTCCGCATTCGCGCAGTAAGGCCGCGAGGCGACCGGGTTGCCAGTGGAAGTGAGGCCAGTCGGCGTGTTGCCAGATCCAGTGCGGATGAGCCATGGTGGAATGCCTGGGGTGCGTGAGCCGAATAGAGAGGTTATTCAGCTCATTTGGTGAGCCGATTGTGCTGCGGATTCGGCTCAGGGTCTAGTCTGGTGATCGGTGTTTTCTGTAGTTTTTGTGATGTGAAGTTTTGACTTATGCTTCTTGGAGCATATATCGATCAGCAACCAATAGAAGATTACATACCTGGCATCGCTCACCATAAAGCAGTAGCTTTCTCGTCCAACTAGGTTGATATTTTGTACGTATAGAGTGTTTTAGAAACGGCAGCGCCATTCAATGCATGGGGCTTTGTAGTGTAGAGGGTTTTAATAGTGTGAAGTCGATATCTCCCTTAAATGAAATGCAAGCAATCCAATCTGGATTTCTCTGAAGAATATATGTGTGTCGTGGTATTTTGGAGAAGACTCTGAGTGCTTCTTCTGGTTGTTGGATATTTATGCAATACGCTTCGTCACAAACCGAATCACCCACAATAATTATCTTATTGTCGGCGATTTTTATTATTTTCCTGGCCAATCGTGAGGTTGCCAAGTTCGGGAGGTTGTCCGCAAACTTAATGCTTTTGTGCAGTTTGTTTCAGGCAATCTTGCTTCCTGAAAAAGGTATGTTTTCATTAGGTTCTCTAACAATGGAAGCGTGGTCATTTGTGGGTGGAATATCAAAGGCAATATTCTGGGATTTCAGCTCCGTAATTAGCTCGTAATCAAAATAGCTAATTTTTTTTGCGAACCTTCCAAGCAGATCGTAACGGTAAGTAGCGGTTTGCTCATTAGGAGTATTGATCAGTGTTTCATACGTTGGGTGGTCGCTAAAATTTGAATTTTTGATCTGGAAAGGCTGTTGCGTTTTCAATCATATCTTTTCAACGCTGTATCCTTCTGAGGTTACTATAAAAATAATCTCTCTGCTCGTGGTTGCTTTGAAGCAATAAGTTTCCGTATTTTGCAGAGGGGTAATGCATTTTGCGTCTTCTAAAAGCGTAGGGTCTCCTTCTTTAAAAAGGCCATCTGTTTCGGTTCCAATCGCGCTAATGCCTTTGAATGCTACGGGGTTGTGAAAGGTGATTAGTAGAAGTTCATCTTGCTGGTTGGTAAAAACCATCAGTAATTCGTTACGCTTGCACGTTACTTGTTGAATGGTTCCCTTCGAGACTTCCGGTACTTCTGTTTCAGGTGTTTTTTTATTCAAGGGTTGATCGGGTTTCCAAAATTTCAAGTCGGAAAAATGTCTCTCTATATCATCCAGTTCGTCATCGCCGAGAGAGTCGTCAAAGTGTTGAGAAATTATCGTGCGTACCTTTGACAATCGTTGGGTAACGGCACAGTCATCGATAAAGTCAGTGGTCGCTTTGCGATACTCTTCCAGCGCGCCAGGTTTTTCAGCATAAAAGCTGCCCATTTTGTGTAGGGATATAAGTATGTATTCAATTTCTTTAAGGGCGTCAAGTGCTTCTTTTCCGGTAAGAACTATTTTTTGATTTTGCTCTAGCATTACTTTCTCCTCGTAAAGGTAGGGTTGTTTAATGTCAGGTTACCTTTTACGGTTAGTTCCATGGTGCTGTATCTGGGGTTTTTTACCAGTTCTAATTGTGACTCAGGTACGTCCGTTTCAATGTAATCTCGGCCTTTGCTTTTGTCGATCTGATATTTTTCCTGTGCATCTCTAGGACTTAGCACTTTGCTCTTTGCAGGTTCGAGATAGACTCTGTTGTTATCTTGGGCCAATATCACTCCTGTTTTTTCAATTCCTTTTGAGCCTGCTCTGCTTGTGTAATGCCGTACTCTGACGGTGGTGTCTTGTTTTGACGCGGGAGCGGGGAGCGTTGGCTCGCCATTGTTAGCTTTTGCGTGCTTTGTTGGGCTCTCAGCGTTGTAGGATGGTTCACATCCATCCCCACCTGGGCAGACGCTCAGTCCCAGGGGATCCACCCACCCAGTAGGGTTGGGCGCGTACAAGTAGGCATTGATCCCGCCGCCCAACTTCACCGGGTCCGGCGTCAGGTAGCGACCAACATCCGGATTGTAGTAGCGATGACGGTTGTAGTGCAGCCCGCTTTCCTGGTCAAAGTACTGACCCTGAAAACGTAGCGGGTTGTCGATTGTGCCTTTGTCGAGTCGGCTGATCTGGCCGTAGGCGCGGTAATGCGCGGACCAGACGATGGCGCCGTCGGGGTCGGTGAGTTCCTGCGGCGTGCCAAGGTGGTCGAGTTGGTAATGATAGGGCTTGGTATCTTTTGGGCCGAAGCCTTCCAACAAAACCAGCGGGCGAAAGCTGTCCGGTTCATAGAGATAGCTGCGATGGCGATCCGCATGGTGCTCGGCAATCAGCCTGTCGCCTTGCCAGAAAAACTCCGTCGTTATGCCTTCAACGGTTTTGCTGATGCGTCGCCCAAACGGGTCATAGCGATAGCTGGCGGTTTGGCCGTTGGGTTGGGTGAGGCCTATCAGCCGATGCTGGCAGTCGTAGCGGTATTCGGTGACGAGTTGATGGCCTTTGCCACGCCGCTCGCGGATGAGATTGCCGAAGGCGTCATAGTCGTAGTGGCGGTCGCCCTGGATCATCAGGCGGTTGCCGGCAACGATGTCGGGGCCGGGGCGGTCTTGCATGAGCAGGGTGCCGGCCGGGGTGTGGCCGAAGCGTTCCTGCAGGTCTTGGGAATGGTCGGCGCGGGTGAGGCGGCCTAGTGGGTCGTAGTGGTAGTGGTGTTCGCCTTTGCGGGTGTCGAGCAGGCGGGTGAGGTTGCCGGATTTGTCGTAGTCGTATTGGCGTTGGTAGAGGGTGTGCTGCTGTTGACTGACGGCATGGGCGTGCAGGCGCTGCTGGTCGTCGTAGTGGTAGTGGCTGATCAACTGGCCTTGTTGGCGTTGGTGTTCCTGGCCGGCTTTGAATAGGTGAGCACTAAGGACTTCACCGTTCAGTTCGACGGTGGACAGGTGGCCGCCCTTGGCGTGATTGAGCCCCACGCGATTGTTGTCGGGCAGACGCAGGTGTTGCAGCTGCCCGCAGGCATCGTAGCCATAGCGCAAGGTGCCCCAGCCTTGGTGTTCGGCGGTGAGGCGGTTTTGCGCATCGTATTCGTAGGCGAGCGCCCAGTAGCCGTCCTCGACGCTAAGGAGGTTGCCTTGGCGGTCGTAGGCATAATCGACGACGCTGGCATCGGGAAGTACTTTTCTTACGAGACGGCCAGCGTGATCTCGCTCATAACGGGTAACCAGCTGACTGCCATCGTCGCCGTGCTCGGTTTTTTCCTGCAGTTTGCCGTTGAGGTCGTAGGCATAAGCCGTCCGTTGGCCGTCGAAGCCGACTTCCTGCTGGATCAGGCCATTGAGGTGATAGTCGAGTGTGTAGGTCTCGCCAACCTCGTTTTCGATCTCGGTGAGCAATAACCGCACGTTGTCGTAACGGTATTTGACCTGAGTGCCATCGGCATTGATGCGCCGGCTGATCAGGTGCAAGCCATCGGCGTATTCGTAGCGGGTGACATGCCCCAGCTCATCACGCTCGGAGGTGATCTTTCCGTAGGGGTTGTAGCTGTATTCCCGTGCCGCACCACCTGGCAACACGACACGAGTTAGCCGCCCGACGCTGTCCCACTGATACTCGGTCAGCGCCCCATGCTCATCCTCACGCGCCACCTGCCGCCCGATGTCGTCATAGCGGTAGCGCTTGACCCCGCCATTTGGCAGTTGTTCTTCCAGCAACTGACCACGCTCATTCCACACCAGCCGATGGCAGCTGTTGTCGGGAAACCAGACCCCGGTCAGTTGTCCCTGCTTGTCGTAGCTGTAGTCCGTTACGTTGCCGTCGGGATCAGTCTTACGAACGATATCGCCCTGATCATTACGCTCGTATTTCCAGGCAGCTTCACCACGCCTTACCACCCGTACGAACCCATTGTCATGCTCGTAGGACGTCGGCTCATCGTCCCCCGGAAACACCGCCACCAAGCGTCCGGCTTCGTCGTACTGATACGCCGTCACCGCGCCCAGCGGATCCTGCTCGACCGTCAGCCGGCCTTTTTCGTCGTAGGAGCTGAAATGCTCGGCACCATCCGGATCAATGCGCTGCACCAGGCGCGCACGCTGGTCGTGCACGTAGACTTCCTGGCTGCCATCAGCGTTAAACACCGTGACCTGCCCGTGGTCATCCCAGGCATAACGCGTGTCCATCTGCGAAAAGCTTGCCCAGTGGCGAACACAGCGCGCGGCCTTGCCAGCGCGTTCCCATGCCCAAAAGAAACCTGCGCCACCGGCCAGCTGCCGCTCAAGAATGACGTGCTGATCGTCGTACCGATAAACCTCGCTTTCGCCGACGGCATTGGTCGCCGAGACCAGTCGTCCCAGGTCGTCATAGACGTAGGAAACAACGTTGTGCTCGGTCATCCACTCGAAAGGGCCATGGCCCTTGGCGCGCTGGATCTGATAGTCCACCGCCACGATGCGACCCAACTCATAACGCAGGAACAGCGAACGCCCGACACCGTTATCCAGCCGCTCAATGCGCCCCAAAAGATCCCGGACAATGCGCAGCCGGTTGTCATACGCATCGCTGATCGCGGTCAGTATGCCGTCACGAAAGTGGTAGAAGCGCGACGCCTGCGCCAACACCAGTTCGTCCGGCGAAGCGCCTAAATAGATTGCCGCTTCGGCCAGGCTATTGGTGATTGCAGGTCGAGCAACAGTCGGCATCGGAAACGAAGTAATGAGATTCTCATGGTCCGTCCACACGACGGAGTCGCCCGACACCGCGAGCCGATGCGCCAGCGAATGACTCCAGCCAAACCCCAGCCCGCCATCCACTTCCACCGCACTGGTGCGGTACAACCGTGTCCACTCGAACGGCAAGATCCCGTCTAAAACACCATCGGTGAGGGTGAGCAATTCCTCCCCGGTAACCATCGACACCGGGCAGCCGTTGGTGACGGTCTTATCCGAAGCCGCTGCCGGATCCCCGTTCGGGTTTTTCCCCGAAACAGGCACATCATCCACACGCTCTTTTTGCTTCAGCACCGCGTTCTGCCGCGCCCGCCAGCGCATCTGCAGCGTGCCTTGCTTCACCCCGCCGACCACGCCGCGAACCGCTACCGCCTTGTAGCGATCCACCGCCTGCATGAATTTCGTCAGAATCTCCAGCACGCTCTGAACAAAACCTACAGCCGCCTTAACAATCTGTGCGCCATACCTGGCCAGCCGCAGGCTCAAATACGCCACAGCCGCCGCTGGCAATGCGATGGTCAGCACCGCGCCAATCACCAGGTCAATCAGCAGCGACACCACAAACCCAGCGGCCACTTGCGCAATCTCACTGGGCGGCAATGCGTCCAACCAGATCATCGCCGTGCGCACCAGCAGGAACAGCGCCGCCTCATCACTGGCGAGCAACATCGCCTGTTCCATGACCTTGGGCGCATCGGTGGCGATTTGTGCGAGCTTGGCCGCTTCAGCCCCCAGCTGTTCGACGTACTTCAACGGGTCTGCAAGCATCGCCTGCACCAGCTGGATGCTGTCCCACACGTCCCGGATCGCGGCCCAGCTGCCTGCCAGCACGCCGCTGCCAATCGCAGTGGCCGTGGACTGCTGCCAATGCGGCTTGAAGCCTTGCCACTGTTCGCGAAGCCACCGCTCCAGGTCCGCCATCAGCCCGGCGTAGGAGGCGAAGAGCGCATCCACCTGCTCCTCGGAAACTGCGCCCTGTACCCGCACCTGATAGCGCCCGCCCGCGGCGCAGTGGTGTGAGCCCTTGCCATGCTCATCCAGCATGACCCGCGTGGAACTGCCGTCATCCAGCCCGATCACCTCGACCGGAATGTCGCCAATCGGCACGTCATACACCGAGTCGAATTTGCTCTCTATCTTCAGCTCGCCGCCCAACGGGCACACGGCAACACTGCCGATAAAGTTCGGGTCGCTCATGCTCACGGTTGTCTGCGAGTCACCGACGCGCACCACCCGATCCATTCCCAGCAACGACGGCATATCCGCCGCATGGCTCATCGAATCCAGCGCCTGCGAATACCAGGCGCCCATCTGCTGGCGATAAGTCACCAGGCTCTGATGAAAGCCATCCAGCTCATGTTCGATAGAGGCAATGTGGGAAGCGTTGGTCATCCGTGACGTCTCGGCAGAGGGCAAGGCGTCGGAGTCTGCCGCAGTAAAAAGCGGCTGGATGAACGGCGGGGAAAATCAGAAAGGGCTTACTACTGAAGCGTAAAAGTCAGCGCTAACTCGCAGCCGATTGCTACCTCCAATGGCGACCTTGCTCATTGACGAGCAGTGCCCGCTACTTCTTTTAGCGGGGTTTCAAATTCCATCCGCTGCGTCTGCATTCTTTGCAACGCGGCAATTGGCGTGGACAGCTCTCGCTTATTGCGGGCGATGGCAAGTGTCGTGAGGGCGCAGCGCGTATAGGTGAGACTCAAGGCGTGCCTGAAACAACGAAAGCCTGCTTTTCAGGGCAGGCTTGTCGCGAATCTCGGCTGACTTACTGCTGATGAGCCGTCAGCGCCGCATACCCATTCATCAAGTTGCGATAGTTCGGAATACGCTGCGACAACAGATTCCCCAGGCCTTCAATGTCGTTGCGCCAGTCGCCCTGCAACTCACACGCTACCGAGAACCAGTTCATAAGCTGTGCACCGGCCTGTGTCATACGGCTCCATGCGGCCTGCTGCACTGTGGTGTTGAATGTGCCGGACGCATCCGTCACCACGAACACCTCGAACCCTTCCGCCAGCGCCGACAAGGTCGGGAACGCTACGCACACATCCGTGACCACGCCGGCGATGATGATCTGCTTGCGGCCGGTGGCCTTGATTGCCTTGACGAAGTCTTCGTTGTCCCACGCGTTGATCTGACCAGGGCGAGCGATATACGGCGCGTCCGGGAACATCGCTTTCAACTCTGGTACCAGCGGGCCATTGGGGCCTTGCTCGAAGCTGGTGGTGAGGATCGTCGGCAGATTGAAGAACTTCGCCAGGTCGGCCAGGGCCAGCACGTTGTTCTTGAACTCGTTGGGCGAGAAGTCCTGAACCAGGGAGATCAGGCCGGTCTGGTGGTCGACCAGCAGTACGATGGCGTCGTCTTTGTTCAAGCGGTTGTAGGTTGCAGTGCTCATGGTTGAATCCTTTTTTGTTTAGGTTGGTTGGGCGTTGCGTTCAACATGGGCACAGATTAATGGGTGGGCTATGGGGGATAAATCGGCTGTGACAGGTAATACCGTCAACTCAGAAGAGACAATTGTCGGGCGGGCAAGAGGACAGGTCTTTTTAGTGACATGAAAATGTAAGGAGAAAAATCTCACGCGTGAGCTATTGAGTACGGCAAAAATAGCCTGTAGATTTTCTCACGCGTGAGTTTTTCACACCGAGGTCAGTACCATGAAAAGCAGCTCTCCATCGAACCCGCCCGCCGGGTTCGATTCCGATCCAGCAAGCCTTCAGGGAGAGCGCTTGAAGCCGTCTGCGAAAAAACCATCGAGCTTTTACATGAAGCAGATGCGCGCAGGCCTGGCGGCCGCCGGCTACGTGAAACACGAAACTTGGGTGCTTCCCGAAAACCGAAGCCTGCTCAAGCAGATGGAGAAACAGCTTCGCCAGCCGATTCTGGCTGGCTCATTCATGTCGGAGAATTTCATGAGCGCAGGTACCAACTGGAATATCGATCGCCTCTTCACGGCCTTCCAGGCCTTGGATGAAGTGGTCTCCAACGACATTACGCTTTCTCTCGTTCAAGGCTCCGAGTCCAGCATCAAGCTGGAAATGAACGACTTCGGTGGCTTGCCGATTTACATCGCGGTGGTGGGCGAGCAGATCATCGTGGATACCGTGCTGGTCGATGTCGAGTCCATCAATGACGTCGCGAAGTTCAATGACGCAGTGTTGCGCAGCCGGGAAATGTTCCCGCTGTCCTCGATCGGTATCGAATCCATGCCGAACGGGCAGGTGGTCTACAACATGTTCGGCGCGTTGAGCTCCGACTCCAGCCTGACCAATATCGTGACCGAGGTGAAAACCCTCGTCGACAACGTGCAACGCGCCAGCGAAGCCTTCGAACGTTTCTTCAATTAAGTATTCGGGAGTATCCAATGACTCAGTCCATCTGGAGCAAACTGTTCACCGCGCTGCGTGGCGGTGCCAGCGAAGTCGGCGAATCGATCGTCGACCAACAGGCCCTGCGCATCCTCGATCAGGAAATTCGCGATGCCGACACCGCGCTGGCCAACGCCAAGCGTGAGCTGGTCAGCATCATGGCCAAGCACAAATTGGCGACCGATCGCGTCAGCGAGTACGACGCCAAGATCAAGGACCTGGAAGCCAAGGCGGTTGCGGCCCTGCAGGCCAATCGTGAAGACCTCGCCCTGGAAGTGGCCGAAGCGATTTCGACCCTGACCAACGAGCGGGAAGTAGAGCACAAGCAGGCCACCGAGTTCGGCGGCTACGCGGACAGCATGCGCAAGGACATTACCAAGGCTGAAAGCCGGATCAAGAGCCTGCGCCAGCAGGTGGACATGGCCAAGGCTCGCGAAAGCGTGCAGAAGGCCCAGGTCAGCGCGTCCATCGCCAGCGGCGGTGCCAACGGCAAGCTGGAAACTGCCGTCGGTACGCTGAATCGTCTGCAGGCCAAGCAGCAGCAACGTGCTGCTGAACTGCAAGCCCAGGATGAACTGGCCGAAGCGTCGACCGGTACCGACCTCGAGCGCAAGCTGCGCGAAGCCGGCATCACGCCGGACGAAGGCAGCGCCAATGCGATCCTGGAGCGTCTGAAGCAGAAGTCGGCCGAGTAAGCGAAGAGCGAACACTGCAGCTGTGGCGGGGAGCAAGCTCACTCGCCACGGCTGCAGGGCTCTTTCTTAACGGACTGGCTTTATAGGCTCTGCCCTTTTTTACGTTGAGGTCAGGATGGACGCCCTGAAGGGTTTCAAGACAATCGCCGGGCTGGCGCTGTTCATGGTCGCGCTGCAACTGCTCAATGTGGCGACCGGTTACAGCCTCATGGCGTTCGGGCTGGTCCCGAGAACGCTGCAGGGGTTGTTCGGCATCCTCGCCTCACCGTTTTTGCACGGGTCTTTCGCCCACCTCAGCGCGAACCTGATTGCCTTTTTGATCCTGGGCACGTTGGTGATTATCGAAGGGCTCCACCGGTTCGTCAGCGTCAGCGCGATCATCATCCTGCTGGGCGGCGCGCTGGTCTGGCTGTTCGGTTTTGCGGGTGTGCATGTGGGGGCCAGCGGTTGGGTATTCGGGTTGTGGGCCTACCTGTTGTCTCGCGCCTGGTTTCACCGAAGCTGGAGCAACCTGTTAACGGCGGGTGTCGTGGCGGTGCTGTATGGCGGGCTGGTCCTGGGTTTCCTGCCTCGACAGGGCATCTCCTTCGAAGGGCATCTGTTTGGTGCATTCGCCGGATTTATTGCAGCCAAGGTACTTCTCTCCAAACTACGCAGCAGGTTTAATGCCGGCTGAGCGCACTTGAGCATCCAGATGTCGAGGCGATGACGTCATCAGGAATCAAGTACCCAGGGAGTCAGGGACTGAAATGTCGATTTTTCTTCTGTTGCGCCTGTACGCCTCGTCCCTCTTTCACCGCTTCGGTTGGGCAGGCCTGGTCATTGCCCTGGGCGTCCACCTGAGCACGGCTTACCTGGGCCTGGTGTATCTGGGCGAACAACACCTCACCGCTCCCGCCACATTTGTTTACTTCTATCTCACCACCACGCTGACCGTCGGCTATGGCGATCTTGCGCCGCAGACTTCGGCGGGGCGCGTGTTCGTGGCGACCTGGGTCATGCTCGGCGGTATTGCGCTGCTGACAGCCGCCATCGGCAAAACCACCAGCAGTGTCATCGATGCATGGAGAAAAGGCATGAAGGGCAAAGGCGATTTCACCGGCAAGGTCGGCCATACCGTGCTTATTGGCTGGGAAGGCGCGTCCAGCGAACGGGTCATTGAGTTGTTGCTGCAAGACGAAACCTCGAACGACAACCTGATCGTCATCTGCGACTGCACCCTCGACGAAAACCCGATGCCGGGCAAAGCAGCGTTCATCCGTGGTGACAGCCTGTCCTCCACCGCGCTGTTGCAGCGTGCCGGTGTGCCCGGTGCCGAGCGTGTGCTGGTGCGAACCCCGTCCGACGACCTGACGCTGGCCACCGTGCTGGCGGTGAATCAGTTGAACCCTGTCGGGCATGTGGTCGCGCACTTCAATGAAAGTGAGATTGCCGCACTGGCCAGCTCCTACGCACCCAGCCTGGAATGCACGTCGAGCATGGCCATCGAGATGCTGGTGCGCGCTTCCCAGGATCCGGGCTCGTCGGTGGTCATTAACGAGCTGCTGTGCGTGGGGCAGGGCGCCACCCAATACCTGATGAAATTGCCTTCGACCTTCGAAGCCACCTTCGGCGACCTGTACACGCGGATGAAAGAACATCACAACGCCACCCTCATCGGCTATCGCGCCAAAGGCGCCCAGCAACCGTCGATCAACCCGCCGAGCGCCACGCGCGTTGAAGGCGGCGAACTCTTCTACATTGCCTCCACCCGCCTCAAGGAAATCTCCAATGGGATGGTTTAAACAGTTGATGGGGCTTGAGGCCCCGAACGCGAACCCACAGTCGAACCGGCCCGCCGCCGAAGCCCTGCCGACCACCGGTCCGCTGGGCCTGGCTCCAGGCAAAGGCGTGATGTTCGACGCCACCCTGAAGTTGTTGCTCGACGGGCATACCTCGGTGGTGATCCCTGGCACCCAGGAAATCTGGAGTAACGGCACCGTCGACCTCGGGCAGTCGACCTGGCTGTCGCGCTATTACATGAACGACGAAGATTACTGGCTGCAGGTGCACACCACAGGCGACATCGCCGGGCAGGTCGAGTCCGTCATCCTGTTCAACTACCTCAGTTACGTCACTATCAGCAGCGAAGCCGAACTGCGCCGGCTGGCGGGGCCCCAGAGCCTGATCGGGTTGCCGACCTACACCCACAACGGCGTCGAATACACGCGCGTATGGGGCAGCGAGGAGGGCCAGACCGAGCTGGTGGCAATGAGCGAACTGGTGATAAACCCCGAGAATTCCTACAGCGTCGAACACCGCTCAATGCTATACGCCCGTGACACAGGCCTGACCGATCGACGCGAGTTCCTGCTGTTTTCCGTCGAAGAAGACGCGGAAGGCACCATCAGCCTGAGCACCTCGCTGGGCATTTCGCTGTACACAACCGACTTGAATGCGCTCTAAAAAAGGAAGCAGTCCATGCTAGAAGCTCTCTCCATTTCCCTGAACAAAGCCGCCGTGCTCGGATTTGTCACCTACATCCTCGGTGCGGCCGTCCTGTTCATGCTGTTCCAGTTCATCTACACCCGTGTGACCCCGCACAAGGAGTTCGAGCTGATCCGTGCGGGTAACGTGTCCGCGGCGGTCGCCCTGGGCGGCGCCATTGTCGGTTTCGCCATTCCGGCCAGCAACGTAATTGCCTACTCGATCAGCATCCTCGACTTCGTCGTCTGGGCGGTGATCGCCGCCGTCGTCCAGCTGTTGGCGTTCCTGCTGACCAGCCTGGTGCTCAAAGGCACGTCCGAACGCATCAAGAACGGCGAACTCGCGGCCGGCATCTATGTGGCCGCCGTGGCCATCAGCGTCGGCATGTTGAATGCCGCGTGCATGACGCCTACCCAGAACTGATCGCGCACGGAGCTCCCGATGAAACGAAGCAAGTACGTCCAGCTGTCGCTGGCAGCGTCGGTCGCGATGGCGATATCCGGCTGCGGCCCGACGGAAAAAACCTACGATTTGCAGAAGAAGTACAACTTCCAGTCCGTTCAGCAGTGCGCCGATGAAAAACTTCCGGTGGACGTCTGCTCGGACGCCTACATGACGGCCATGGCCGAGCATCGCCGCATTGCGCCGGTGTACGACAACCAGGCCGATTGTGATGCCGATTTTGTCGCCGACTGGTGCCAGCAGGACTCCACCGGCAAATTCATCCCCAGGCTCGGCGGTTTCGAGCTGACCGCCGAAGGGCAGGTGACGCAATCCCAGGTCGACGCAGCCAATGCCCAAGTGGCCGGTTCCCAGGCGAACAGTGGCGGTTCGGGTTTCTCCACCAGCAGCCTGCTGACCGGGCTGCTGATCGGCAACATGCTGAGCAACAATCGCAACAGCTACCGCTCCGAGCCGGTGTACCGCTATCGCGATGATCGCGGCGACTACGCCTCCTCGACGCTCAATCAGCGCGTCTCGAAGGGCGCCACGTTTGGCCGCTCGAACCAGGCCCGCTACGGCAGCAGCAATTACACCAACACGCTGCGCTCCTCCAGCAAGTCGAGCTCCGTGGCCTCGGCCACCTCCCGTGGCGGCTTCGGCAGCAAGGCCAGCGCGCGCAGCGGCTGGGGCGGCGGGTCGAGCAGTTAAGGAAGACGGGCCATGAAGAAGATCCCTTGCGCAGAGCGCCATGACTGGAAACAGACCGCCGACAGCCTCGGCTTTCTGTTCCATACCATCGACGACGAACCCTACTGGGACGAGACCGCGTACTACCAGTTCACGCTCCAGCAAATCGAGCGCGACCTCGAAGACCCGACCACCGAGATTCATGACATGTGCATGGACCTCGTCGCCCGCGTGGTCCACAGCGAAGAACTGCTCGAACGCCTGAGCATTCCCGCGCCCTTCTACGACATGATCCGCACCTCATGGCTGGAAGGCCACCCGCACCTGTACGGGCGCATGGACTTCTCCTACAACGGCACCGGCCCCGCCAAGTTGCTCGAGCTCAACTACGACACCCCGACCAGCCTCTACGAAGCCGCGGCGTTCCAATGGGGCTGGCTGGAACAATGCATTGAACGCGGCCTGCTGCCCAAACACGCCGACCAGTTCAACAGCATCGACACCAAACTGCACCAGGCTTTCGCCCAACTGCAGGTCAACCAGCCGTTCTACTTCGCCTCGATGAAAGACTCGGTCGAAGACAAAGGCACCACCGACTACCTGCGCCTGGTCGCGGAAAAAGTCGGCATCGAATCACGCCACATCGACATCGAAGACATCGGCCTGACCAGCGATGGCCGCTTCGTCGACCTCGAAGATCGCTGGATTCCCCACCTGTTCAAACTGCACGCCTGGGAGTTCATCTTCCACGAACCCTTCGGTTCGGCGATTGCCCAGAGCGACACGCAGTTTTTTGAGCCGGCCTGGAAATCGATTATTTCCAACAAAGGCATCCTGCCGCTGTTGTGGGAATTCAACAAAGGCCACCCGAATTTGCTCGCGGCCCATCTGGATACAGAGCCAGGTAAAGCTGTGCCGAAGGGCTGGGTGCGTAAGCCGTTCTTCTCGCGGGAAGGAGCGAACATCGAGTTGCAGACGGCTGATGGCCTGATTGTGAAAGAGGACGGCCCCTACACGGATGCGCCGTTTATCCTCCAGGAGTTCGCACCGCTGCCACGGTTTGGGGACAGCTATACGCTGATTGGGTCCTGGGTGATTGGGGATCAAGCCGCCGGCATCGGCGTGCGGGAAGACAACAGTTTGATTACCAAGGATTCGAGTCGGTTCTTGCCGCATTTGATATTGGATTGAGGCTGGAGCTTGAAGAGCCAGCAGGGCTGATCGGTTTCATTTGCAGGACGTTTCCGAGAATCCCAACCGCATTGCGCCAGCGGGAGTGCAGGCATTAAAAAGCCGGCTTGTGGCCGGCTTCTCGGGGACTGCCTCAGCTTGTTTTTGACAAACCTCACCAGCCTTCAAATCGCTCAGCCAACATCGCGTCTGGCTGAATAGTAGGGGCATCCGCGGGAACTCCTCCGCTTCGCCAGGCAAGGTGGATAGCGCAAAGCCACCCCCTGCCAAATGTGCGGCGCATGATACCCACATTCACTTCAAATGCCCACCTCCGGATCCGATTTAGAGCCTTCCCAGCCCAGCAGGTGTTCGTCCAGCGGTACCGGTCGGCGGTTGTTCAGGGTGGACCACCAGAACACCCAGCCCACGATGGTGAAGTTCTGCTCGAACCGCTGTTCGTGTGTCAGGTATTCGTCCGGGTGTTCGCTGGCGTTGTGGCTGCGCATGCGCAAGCCACCCCCGGGTCGGTTGTAGAGGTATTTGATGCGCAGCATTCCGTCGTGTTCGACCGCGTAGATTTCGCCATCGATGATTTGGGTGCGGCCTTTGTCGATGGCGAGGGTGGCGCCTTGCTGGATGATGTCGATCATGCTGTTGTCGACCATGTAGGCGCCCAGCGCGCGGTCGGCGTTGACGTTGAGGGCTTGCAGGGTCTGCAGTGAGATACGGATGCATTCGGTGGAGGTGAATGAAGCGTGGAGGGCGATCTCCACGTCGATTTTTTCCGGGCGGCAGGCGGGGCCTGTGAGGTATTTTCCGGTTTCTTCGCGGGCAGGGAGTCCTTTCCTGGCGTCCGGGCCTTCCAGCAGGAAGTTGGCCGGTGGGTGTTTGGGGCCTTCGCCGGTGCGTAGCCAACGGCTGGAGATGCACAGCAGTTCTGCGATCTCGTTGAGTCGGCCCATGGGTACACCGCGTTTGAACCAGTTGTTCACGTGTTGAGGCGTGACACCACGGTTCTTGGCGAAGTCGGAGGCGGAAAGATGAACTTCCCGCAGTAGCGCTTTTAAGCGGTCACCTGATGTATTCATAAACGCAAGTTTACTGGTCGGAAAAACAGATCAAATAAACTATGCGTTGACTGGCGTACGTAGGTTTTTACTTAGTTGTAGTCTGATACTTCCGATGGTTAATTAACTTAAACAGCGTTTATAAAGTGTTCAACTTTGAGTTTAATTTTTCCCACAAAAAAAGCCCCGGATAATCGGGGCTTTTTCAATTGCCGAGGCAATGAGGAGTCGGTATCAGCCTTTGTAGGCAGCGACCGACTTCAGGATCTCGGCGCGGGCGGCGTCTGCGTTGCCCCAACCGTCGATCTTCACCCATTTGCCTTTTTCGAGGTCTTTGTAGTTCTCGAAGAAGTGTTTGATCTGCTCCAGCAACAGCGGCGGCAGGTCGGTGTATTCCTTCACGTCCACATACAGCTGGGACAGCTTGTCGTGGGGTACTGCGATAACTTTGGCATCGCCGCCGCCATCGTCGGTCATGTTCAGGATACCGACTGGACGGGCGCGGATAACCGAACCTGGGGTCACTGGGTAAGGGGTGACCACCAGCACGTCGAGGGGGTCACCGTCGTCGGCCAGGGTGTTAGGGATAAAACCGTAGTTGGCCGGGTAGAACATCGGGGTGGCCATGAAACGGTCAACGAACAGGCAGTCGCTGTCTTTGTCGATTTCGTATTTGATCGGCGCGTGGTTGGCCGGAATCTCGATGGCGACGTAGATGTCGTTCGGCAGGTCTTTGCCAGCCGGAATCTTGCTGTAGCTCATTGGGCGTTGCCCCCGTTAATTGGCCAAGAAACTTGGCCGGATTGGCCTAAAAGTGGCGGCGATTATAGGCATATTCCGCCGCCGATGCCATGCGCCAGACGTCGTACGGTTATTCGTCCTGCGGCTGATAGCGTGGGTCGCTGGCTTGCAGTTGAACGAGGCGGGCCAGCGGATCCTGGCGGTAAAAGCGGCTGAGTTGGGCGTACACCTGTGGATAACTGTTGACCAGTAAATCCGGGGCGCTGAAGAAATATTCGCTGGTGACGGCAAAGAATTCCGCCGGGTTCTCGGCGGCATAGGGGTCGATCTCGGTCTCGACGTCCGGGTTGGCGTCCAGTTGACGGTTGAGGTCATCAAAGGCGCTCTGCATCACGCTGGCCCATTCCTGCACGCGCATGTCGTGATGCAGCGGCGGCAGGCCATTGGCGTCGCCGTTGAGCATGTCGAGCTTGTGCGCCAGCTCGTGGATCACCAGGTTGTAGCCTTCCCACTGACCGCTGGCCAGCACGCCGGGCCAGGCGAGGATGACCGGGCCTTGCTGCCAGGCTTCGCCGCTGTGTTCGCCGTCCCACTCGTGTTCGATGCCACTGCTGTCGCGATGGCGCTGGGGGCTGACGAAGTCGTCGGGGTACAGCACGATCTCATGGAAGCCCTGATACCAGTCGAGATCGCCGAGGTTCATCAGCGGCAGTTGCGCCTGGGCGGCGAGCAGCAGGCGTTGTTCCTGGTGCAGCTCGACGCCGGGCAGGGCGGTCAGGTGTTTTTCGGCGAGGAACACCACGCAGGCTTCGCGCAGCCATTGGTCCTGCTCGGCGCTGAGGCCGTCGAGGAAGGTCAGGTGGTGGCGCACCCGCTGCCAGGTGTCATCGGCAATCGGGTGCTTGGCCAGCAGGCGCCGGCGGCGCCAGGCGCTGAGGGACCACATTGCCGGTCAGTGCGGCTTGGCTTCGGAGGACGCGCGGCCAAAACGGCTGCGGAATACACCAATGATCATCGGCACGAGCGACAGCAGAATGATGAACACCACCAGCAGCGACAGGTTTTTCTTGATGAACGGCACGTTGCCGAAGAAGTAGCCCAGGGTCACCAGGCCGCCGACCCAGAGGATGGTGCCCAGTACGCTGAAACCGAAGAAACGTGCGTAAGGCATCTTGGCGATGCCGGCGACGAACGGTGCGAAGGTGCGCAGGATCGGCAGGAAGCGCGCCAGCGTCACGGTCTTGCCGCCATGGCGATCATAGAAGTCGTGGGTTTTCTGCAGGTAGTCGCGGCGGAAGATTTTCGAGTTCGGGTTGTTGAACAAGCGTTCGCCGACCGTTCGCCCAATCACGTAATTGGTGCTGTCGCCGAGAATCGCTGCGAGCATCAGCAGGCCGCCCAGCAATACCGGGTCCATGCCGCCGCCTGCCGCCACGGCACCCGCGATAAACAGCAACGAATCACCCGGCAGGAATGGCATGACCACCAGGCCGGTTTCGCAAAAAATCACCAGAAACAGAATGGCGTAGATCCACGGACCGTAATTGGTTACCAGCAGGTCGAGGTAGACGTCGAGATGCAGGATAAGGTCAAGCGGGTTGAAATCCATGGATGGCACCTGTGTGAATGGCCCGACTCAGCAGGCCTGTGCGGAAGCTCGGGTAAGTAAGGCTACAAGTGTATGCCGCATTTCTTACAACCCTGAAAGGTCCGCATTATACGGATTGAGCTGTGAAAAGCCTGTTGGTTTTGTAGCGGGGGATGTCGCACAGAGGCTGGGTTACGGTCTGAATGTTATCGAATGTCCGATTGTCGCCGCTGGCCTTTGTGGGAGCTGGCTTGCCTGCGATGCAGGCACCTCGGTGTTTCAGTGAGACCGAGGTGATGCCATCGCCGGCAAGCCCGCTCCTACAGGGGATTTGTGGGGTTTGGGGTCAATCTTCGCTGATCGGCAATGTGTAGTTCTTGAACTCGGTGTCCTCGCGAAACCCGATCGACTCGTAGGTCTTCTGCGCCACTTCGTTGTCACTGCTGGTCGACACCCGCAACCGCACGGCCTGCGTTTCCTTGGCCATTTTCTTCGCGGTGCGCATCAAGTTGTCCGCCACCAGTTGGCGACGAGCGTCCTCGGCGACGTAGATGTCATTCAGGATCCATACGCGCTTGAGCGACAGTGACGAAAAGCTCGGATACAGTTGGCAAAACCCAAGCAACTTCTTGTCGTCATCATCGGCGAGGGCCAGGTAAATCACTGACTCTTTGCGGCGCAGGCGTTTTTCGAGGAAGGCGCGCGAGGAATCCGGGAAGGGCAGGGCCCCATAAAACTCGCGGTATTTGACGAACAACGGGGTCAACAGGTCCAGGTGTTCCAGGGTCGCTTGAGTGATCCGCATGCCAGGCCTCAACTTCCAAATGGGGTATGACCACACACGCGGCCGTAACTCGATGCTGCCTAAAGGCGTGAAAAAGCGCAATCGTGCCGGTATCAGTCCGTGGGCGGGCTGAGTAGGAAATTGCCTTTCATCAGGTCAGGGTCATTGGATTCAATGGTCTGAACCTGCGCCTCATCCTTCAGATTGACCCCCGACAGCTGCCGGCGACACGCTTCTCGCATCAAGTACAGCAGGCGATGGGCCGCCATGCCATAACTCAACCCTTCCAGGCGCACATTGGAGATGCAGTTGCGATAGGCATCAGTGAGACCGACCTTGGGGTTGTAGGTGAAGTACAGGCCCAGGCTGTCCGGCGAACTGAGCCCAGGCCGCTCGCCGATCAGGATCACCACCATCTTCGCACCGAGCAGTTGCCCGATCTCATCCGCCACCGCCACGCGGCCCTGTTCCACCAGAATCACCGGTGACAGTGACCACCCTTCGGCGTGGGTCTGTTCCTCCATACGTGTAAGAAACGGCAGGGTATGTTTATGCACCGCCAGTGCCGACAGGCCGTCGGCTACCACGATTGCCAAGTCGACCCCGCCGGGGTTGGCCGATGCATGATCGCGCAGTAATTGGGCCGACTCGTCACTCAAGCGCCGACCCAGGTCCGGGCGTTGCAGGTACGTATGGCGGTCAACGGCGGCGCTGTGCAGCAACAGGCTGTGACGTCCGCGCTCGGCCAGCTGGCTGCTGAGGCCGCCATGGTCGAAGGGCAGGTGCACCGCGTCCCGCGCCTGGGCGTGGGCAAACTGGAAGTCCAGTTGTGCGCCGGTGGGAATGCTCGTGCCAGTGCGGCCGAGGGCAATGCGCGCCGGCGTCAGGCGGCGCAGTTCGAGCCAGGGGTTGTCAGGCAGGTCGAGTTGCACGGGCGGCTCCTTCATCCCAGTTGCGCCAGGGCGTGGCGAAACGCCGGTGGCAGGCTGTTGCCGAAATGCACCTTGCCGTCGGCTTGCGTGAAGATGCCCATTTTCGCCAGCCACTGCTCAAACTCCGGCGCCGGTTTTAAACCCAATGTTTGCCGGGCATAGAGGGCGTCGTGGAAGGAGGTGGTCTGGTAGTTGAGCATGATGTCGTCGGAGCCGGGGATGCCCATGATGAAGTTGATCCCGGCCACGCCCAGCAGGGTCAGCAGGGTGTCCATGTCATCCTGGTCGGCTTCGGCATGGTTGGTGTAGCAGATGTCGCAGCCCATCGGCACGCCGAGCAGCTTGCCGCAGAAGTGATCTTCAAGGCCGGCGCGGATGATCTGCTTGCCGTTGTACAGGTACTCCGGGCCGATAAATCCTACGACCGTATTCACCAAAAATGGCTTGAAATGCCGGGCCACGGCGTAGGCACGCGTCTCGCAGGTTTGCTGGTCGACGCCAAAATGCGCGTTGGCCGACAAGGCGCTGCCCTGGCCGGTTTCGAAATACATCAGGTTCTGCCCGAGGGTGCCGCGATTCAGGCTCAAGCCGGCGTCGTAACCTTCCTGCAGCACGCTCAGGCTGATACCGAAACTGGCGTTGGCCGCTTCGGTGCCGGCAATCGATTGGAACACCAGATCCAGCGGCACGCCGCGGTTGATGGCTTCGATGGAAGTGGTGACGTGAGTCAGCACGCAAGCCTGGGTCGGGATTTCGTAGCGCTGGATGATCGCGTCGAGCATTTCGAGCATGGCGCAGATCGAGGCGATGCTGTCGGTGGCCGGGTTGATGCCGATCATGGCGTCGCCGTTGCCGTAGAGCAGGCCGTCGAGGATGCTCGCGGCAATGCCGGCCGGTTCATCCGTGGGATGGTTGGGCTGCAGCCGCGTCGACAGGCGTCCGCGCAGACCCATGGTGCCGCGAAACTGGGTGACCACGCGGATCTTCTGCGCCACCAGCACCAGGTCCTGCACGCGCATGATTTTGGAGACGGCAGCGGCCATTTCCGGGGTCAGCCCCGGCGCCAGGGCGCGTAGGCTTTGTTCATCGGCGGCGTCGCTGAGCAGCCAGTCGCGCAGGCCGCCGACGGTCAGGTGGCTGACCGCGGCAAACGCCGGTTTATCGTGGGTGTCGATGATCAGCCGGGTGACTTCGTCGCTTTCATAGGGGATCAGCACCTCTTCGAGGAAGTGCTTCAGCGGGATATTCGCCAGCGCCATTTGCGCCGCGACACGTTCGCCGTCGTTCTGCGCGGCGACGCCGGCGAGAAAGTCCCCGGAACGCGCGGGGCTGGCCTTGGCCATCACGTCCTTGAGGCTGTCGAAGCGGTAGGTCTGTGCACCCACCGCGTGGGAAAAGCTTGCCATACAGTGTCTCCTGGATGACGCGGGCCCGATGTGAGGATCGAACCCGTGTCGAGGTTTACGGCTATCAGTGCAAGGCGGCCTCTGCGGCCTGGATCGCCGCGAATTCCTCTTCGGGCGTGCCTGCTACCAAGTGATGCCGGCTGTAGAAAGCAAAGTAAGCAATTAATACTCCATAGATGATCGCCGCGCCAATCACCACCCGCGGATCCACCAGAAAGCCCGCCACGACGGCCACACAGGCCAGCACCAGGGCAATGCCGGAGGTGAAGATGCCGCCGGGCGTGCGGTACGGACGGTCCATTTTGGGGCGACGGATGCGCAAGGTGATGTGCGCGGCCATCATCAGCACGTAGGAAATGGTCGCGCCGAACACCGCCACCAGGATCAGCAAGTCGCCCTGGCCAGTCAGCGACAGGCCGAAACCGATGATGCCGGGGATCACCAGCGCCAGAACGGGGGCCTTGCTCTTGTTGGTCTGCGACAGCTTGCGCGGCAGGTAGCCGGCGCGAGACAAGGCGAAGATCTGCCGTGAATAGGCGTAGATAATCGAGAAAAAGCTGGCGATCAGCCCAGCCAGGCCGACCAGGTTGACGAAGCTGCCCATCCAGGTCGAACCGCCGTACGACAGCGCCAGCGCCTCGACCAGCGGGTTGCCGGATTTGACCAGCGCATAGGTGCCGGCGCCGCCCGGGGCTATCACCAGGATCAACAAGGCAAAACTGGTCAGCACCACAATGGCGCCAATCAGGCCGCGGGGCAGGTCGCGCTTGGGGTTCTTGGTTTCTTCGGCGGCCAGTGGCACGCCTTCCACCGCGAGGAAAAACCAGATGGCATAAGGAATTGCGGCCCACACGCCGACGTAGCCGAACGGCAGGAAGGTGCTGGCACCCTTGGCCTCGGTGACCGGGATGTCCAGCAGGTTGGCGACATTGAAGTGCGGCACCATCGACACCAGAAACACGCCGAGGGCGATCGCGGCGATGGCGGTAATCACAAACATCAACTTCAAGGCTTCGCCGACACCAAAAATGTGGATGCCGATAAAGATGATGTAGAACGCCAGGTAAATCATCCAGCCGCCGATGCCGAACAGCGACTCGCAATAAGCGCCGATAAACACCGCGATGGCGGCGGGGGCAATCGCGTATTCAATGAGGATGGCGGTGCCCGTGAGGAACCCGCCCCAGGGGCCGAAGGCGCTGCGCGCAAAGCCGTAGCCGCCGCCGGCGGTAGGAATCATGGACGACAATTCGGCCAGGGAAAAACACATGCACAAGTACATGGTGGCCATCAGCAATGTGGCGAGAAACATGCCGCCCCAGCCACCCTGGGCCAGGCCGAAGTTCCAGCCGGCGTAATCGCCGGAGATTACATAGGCAACGCCAAGGCCGACCAGCAGGACCCAGCCGGCAGCGCCTTTTTTAAGTTCGCGTTGTTGGAAGTATTGGGAGTCGACTTTTTCGAAGTCGACGGAAGACCCGGACGCCGGAGCGCTATTCGGTTCGCTAGGCATGATGGAATCCCTTTCTTATTGTTTTTTCCCGGCTTACTTAAGTAAGCCGAATGAGTAGCAAGGTCTTGTGAAGATCAAGTGTGGGAGCGGGTTGTCGGTTAGAAGAAGCCCAGTGGATTGATGTCGTAGCTCACCAGCAGGTTTTTGGTCTGCTGATAGTGGTCGAGCATCATCTTGTGGGTCTCACGGCCCACACCGGATTTCTTGTAGCCGCCGAACGCGGCATGCGCCGGGTACAGGTGATAGCAGTTGGTCCACACGCGGCCGGCCTTGATCGCGCGGCCCATGCGGTAGGCGCGGTTGATGTCGCGGGTCCACACGCCGGCGCCCAGGCCGAACTCGGTGTCGTTGGCGATGGCCAGGGCTTCGGCTTCGTCCTTGAAGGTGGTGATGCTCACCACCGGGCCAAAGATTTCTTCCTGGAACACGCGCATTTCGTTGGTGCCCTTGAGCAGGGTCGGCTGGATGTAATACCCGCCGGCCATGTCGCCGGTGAGCTGCTCGACCTTGCCGCCGGTCAGCAGTTGCGCGCCTTCGCCCTTGGCGATTTCCAGGTAGGAAAGGATCTTGTCGAACTGCTGCTCGGACGCCTGGGCGCCGACCATGGTGTCGGTGTCCAGCGGATCGCCACGCTTGATCTGCTCGATCTTTTTCATCACCACTTTCATGAAGTCGTCGTAGATCGACTCTTCCACCAGGGCGCGCGAGGGGCAGGTGCACACTTCGCCTTGGTTGAAGAACGCCAGCACCAAGCCTTCAGCGGCTTTTTCGATAAAAGTCGGCTCGGCTTTCATGATGTCCGCAAAGAAGATGTTCGGCGACTTGCCGCCCAGCTCAACGGTGGACGGAATGATGTTCTCCGCCGCCGCATGCATGATGTGCGAACCCACGGGGGTGGAGCCGGTGAAGGCGATCTTGGCGATGCGCTTGCTGGTGGCCAGGGCCTCGCCAGCTTCTTTGCCGAAGCCGTGCACCACGTTCAGTACGCCCGGTGGCAGCAGGTCGCCGATGACTTCGAGCAACACGTTGATGCCCAGCGGGGTTTGCTCGGCAGGCTTGAGCACCACGCAGTTACCGGCGGCCAGGGCCGGGGCGAGTTTCCACGCGGCCATCAGCAGCGGGAAGTTCCACGGGATGATCTGGCCGACCACGCCGAGTGGCTCGTGGAAGTGGTAGGACGCGGTGTGTTCGTTGATTTCGGCGCTGGTGCCTTCCTGGGCGCGGATGCAGCCGGCGAAGTAGCGGAAGTGGTCGGCGGCCAGCGGGATGTCGGCGTTGAGGGTTTCACGCACGGCCTTGCCGTTGTCCCAGGTTTCGGTGATGGCCAGCAGTTCGAGGTTCTGTTCGATGCGGTCGGCGATTTTCAGCAGCACCAGCGAGCGGTCCTGGGCCGAGGTCTTGCCCCAGGCGTCGGCGGCGGCGTGGGCGGCGTCGAGTGCCTTGTCGATGTCTTTGGCAGTGGAGCGCGGGAATTCGGCGATGGGCTTGCCGTTGACCGGCGAGGTGTTGGTGAAATAGTTGCCATCGACCGGCGCAACGAATTCGCCACCAATGTAGTTGCCGTACTTGGCCTTGAACGAAACGATCGCGCCTTCGGTACCGGGGTGTGCGTAACGCATGGTGGATTCTCCTGGCTTTTATGTTTATTGGAGTACAGCGCGCAAAAGCGCTTGATTAAGCGTAGAGCAAAGGTTGGGCCAGTGCTTTGTGGGCCAGGTAAATCAAGGGCTTGGGGTTTGTTGCAAGGCGTTGCTGTGACATCTTCGGTACAGCCTGGGTGACAGTTTGTGCCATGGGCGGTACAGCCGGTGACCGACGGGTCGCCCCGGGATTGCATTGGCCGGATGCCTGGGGGATGCTGGTTGTTCTCACGCAGGGAGAATAATAAGAAATGCACAACGATCATTTCAGTCGCCATGCCCAGCAAGTCCTCACCGTGGCCCATGGCCGCGATCCGTCCAGCGACCCGTCCATCGCCCGCTCCTGGCTGCGGTGCCTGGAGGACTACCACCTCGACCCTGCGCAAACCATCGCCCCCACCGTGCTCGAGCATGGTCGTCTGCTGGAAAGCCGCGAACGCTTGCAACAGGTATTGCAGATCGCGGGCAGCGAGATGAACAGCCTGCACCAGCAGCTCTCGGGTGCCGGCCATGCCGTGCTGCTGACGGACGCGCGTGGCGTGATCCTCAACTGTGTCACCGCGCCGTCCGAGCGCAGGATCTTCGAGCGCGCCGGGCTGTGGCTGGGCGCCGATTGGAGTGAGGCCTGCGAAGGCACCAATGGCATCGGCACCTGCCTGGTGGAGCGCCAATCCCTGACGATTCACCGTGATGAGCATTTTCGTGGCCGGCATACCGGGTTGACCTGTTCGGCGAGCCCGGTGTTCGACCCTCACGGTGAGCTGTTGGCCGTGCTGGATGTGTCCTCGGCCCGCGAAGCCGTCTCGCGCCAGAGCCAGTTCCACACCATGGCGCTGGTCAACCTGTCGGCGAAGATGATCGAGAGTTGCTACTTCCTGCGTCACTTTGAGCACCACTGGTTGCTGCGCTTTCACCTGCAGGCCGAATCCGTGGGCCTGTTCAGTGAAGGGTTGCTGGCGTTCGACGGCGAAGGGCGCATCTGTGCGGTCAACCAGAGTGCGCTGAACCTGCTGGGGCAGGGGCGCGGTGGTCTGCTGGGGCAGCCGGTGGAGGCGTTTTTCGAGTGTTCCCTGGATCAACTGCTCGGTCGCGCCAGCGCCAATGCCACCGCCAGTTGGCCCTTGCGCACGCGGGATGGCCGGCATCTGTTCGCCGCCCTGCGTGGGCAAGCGCGCAGCCAGCCCACGCCGTTGCTCAAGCCGGAACCTGCGCGGCCGCGCCTGCCCGGTATCTACCTGGGCGATCCGGCGCTGCAGAATGATTTTCGCAAGGCGCTGCGGGTATTCGAGCGCGACGTGCCCTTGCTGATCAACGGCGAAACCGGTTCCGGCAAAGAGGCGTTCGCCAAGGCGGTGCATCAGGCCAGCCAGCGCGCCGACGAAGCTTTTGTGGCCCTCAACTGTGCCGCCATCCCGGAAAGCCTGATCGAAAGCGAGCTGTTCGGCTATCGCGGCGGCAGCTTCACCGGCGCGCGCAAGGAGGGTATGCAGGGCAAGCTGCAACAGGCTGACGGCGGTACGCTGTTCCTCGATGAAATCGGTGACATGCCGCTGGCATTGCAGACCCGTCTATTAAGGGTGCTGGAGGACCGCATGGTGGTGCCCCTCGGCGGTGAGCCTCAGGCGGTGAACGTCAGGATTATCAGCGCAACTCACCGTGACTTGCTCGGGCGCGTGCAGGACGGCAGTTTTCGCGAAGACTTGTACTACCGGCTCAATGGCCTGGAAGTCGCGTTGCCGCCGTTGCGCGAGCGCAGTGACCGGCCTCAGTTGCTCGACTTCCTGCTGGCTGAGGAATCAGCGGGCCAGTCGGTCAGCCTCGAACCCGCCGCACGCCAGGCACTGCTGGCGTTCGCCTGGCCGGGCAACGTTCGGCAAATGCGCACGGTATTGCGCACGCTGGTCGCCCTTTGTGATGACGGGCGTGTGGGGCTGGAGGACTTACCCGCGTTGCTGCGCCAGGCGCCTGCGCACAAGGTCACCGAGTTGCCACTCGATGATGCCGAGCGCCAGACCTTGCTGGCGGCGCTGGAGCGTCAGCACTGGCACATGACCCAAACTGCCGAGCACTTGGGGGTAAGCCGCAATACTCTGTATCGCAAGTTGCGCAAACATCGGATCACGCGGTTGGCCGGGGTATAAGTTCGGTGTTTTTCGACGGTTCTTGTAGGGAGGATGTTCTGCAGTTATCAGTCATTAAGTGCTTTTATTGTTAAGTTGGAATAACCCGTTCAAGTTGTATTGGGCTGCTCTGACAGGAACTGTTAAGTGGCACGGGGTTACTCAACTTGGGTAACGCCAAGTGAACTTTCAAACAATAAAAACTTAATGGGTATCCCTAATGAAAATTGCACCGCCTGCTGTTTCTTTCATTCCTCCACAGCCCGTATCGATAGAAGAGCCGCCCGCGCGAACCGTGGAGCAACACGCCGACGCTGCCGATCAGCCATTGATGCGCAGCAAGAGGGCGATAAAGGGTTTTTCCTGGTTCGGACGAAGGCCTTCAGCGCCACCCTCCCTGCCGTCGCCTGGCAGCATTGCGCCTGCGCCCATCCCCCGGCCGCCGACACCCGCGCCCAAGCCTTTGCCCAAGCCCGGCCCTTCCGTGAAACCGGGCCAGCCGCTGTCGGTGGACAAGTTCAAGGAGGCCGGGCAGGCCATCGTGCATGCCAACAAAATCAAGGTGAGTGACGAATTGCTCATGACTCAGTTGCGCAAGCAGGCGCCGATCAGTGTTGCCGAGGCCGCCAAGCGAGTGATCGACGCGAATAGCCTGGTCAAGGCCGGCGTTATATCCACAGGCCCCAATGCCAGCCGCGTTGCCCGTGACGCGTTCATCAGTGCGGGGATCACCGGCTTGGTCAGTGCGCCGATCAACGTCGCGGCCTACGCAGGCTCTGTCGCTTCGGGGGAGTCCATCAAGTCGAGCTATGCGCCCGGGGTGCTGCCGCCACCGTTTTTGCCGGGGGCTGCCAGCCCGCCGAAGGCCACGGGCGGATCCGCGCCCGTGCAATCGACCCCGTCATCGGCAGATCCGATCAGTGCACAGTTGGATGAGGTTGAAATGAAATTGCTGGGCATGGCCACGACGGTCATGTTCACGCTCGGGGATACAAGCAGTGTATTTACCAAGGATGACACCTGGCCGACTGATAATGTCGGGCGCCTGGGTAATCTCGAGAAGTTGCTCGGTGTATCGGAACAACACCTGAAAAAAGCCACACGGCAGAACGGTCTGGTGTTCAAACCCTATAAGCCCGGGTTGCCCATCCCCACTGAACCGAAAGATCGCCTCGACCTGATGGAAAAGAAGTTTGCGTGCATGACCGAGGCTTATGAGAAGTTGCGGTTCCTGGCCGCGATGAAAGACAGTCAAAATAAAGCCTAAGCCAGCGCCTGAACACAGCCCGGGCCGAGTGTAGTACCCAGGTGCTCTTCGCTCGGCCTTTGGCCGTATAAAAGGTGCGATTTCGCCCTCCCTGCGCTAACCTGCCTCGATGTTTTACGAGGTCGACTATGCACATTCATATTCTGGGTATCTGCGGTACGTTCATGGGGTCAATGGCGGTATTGGCCAAAGAGCTGGGCCATCACGTCACGGGCTCCGACGCCAATGTCTACCCGCCCATGAGCACGCAACTCGAGGCCCAGGGCATTGCGCTGACCCAAGGCTACGACCCGGCGCAATTCGACCCGGTACCGGATCTGGTGGTGATCGGCAACGCCATGGTGCGCGGCAACCCGGCGGTCGAGTACGTGTTGAACAAAGGCCTGCCTTACGTCTCCGGCCCGCAGTGGCTGGCTGATCACGTGCTGCAGGGGCGCTGGGTGTTGGCTGTCGCCGGCACCCACGGCAAGACCACCACCAGCAGCATGCTCGCCTGGGTCCTGGAGCACGCAGGCATGAGCCCGGGCTTCCTGATCGGCGGTGTGCCGCAGAATTTTTCGGTATCGGCGCGCCTGGGGGACACCCCGTTCTTCGTGATCGAGGCTGACGAATACGACAGCGCCTTCTTCGACAAGCGCTCCAAGTTCGTCCACTACCGCCCGCGTACGGCGATCCTCAATAACCTTGAGTTCGATCACGCGGACATCTTCCCCGACCTGCCGGCCATCGAGCGCCAGTTCCACCATTTGGTGCGCACCATTCCGAGCGAAGGCCTGGTGATCCACCCGACCACCGAGCCGGCGCTGCAACGTGTGATCGACATGGGCTGCTGGACCCCGGTGCAAACCACCGGTGCTGGCGGGCAGTGGCAAGTCAAATTGCTCAGCGAAGACGGTTCGCGCTTTGAAGTGCTGTTTGAAGGCGAGGCCCAGGGCATTGTTGAGTGGGACATGACGGGCCAGCATAACGTCGCCAACGCCCTGGTGACCCTGGCGGCTGCGCGGCATGTCGGCGTCGTGCCGTCCATGGGCATTGCCGCGTTGAGCGCCTTCAAAAGCGTGAAGCGCCGCATGGAGAAGGTCGCCGACGTGAATGGGATTACCATCTACGACGACTTTGCCCACCATCCAACGGCCATTGCCACCACGCTGGACGGCCTGCGCAAGCGCGTCGGCGATGCTCCGATCATTGCGATTGTGGAGCCGCGTTCCAACTCCATGAAGCTCGGCGCACACCGCGACGGCTTGCCGGAAAGCGTCAACGATGCCGACGAGGTGGTCTGGTACGCCCCCGCCAACCTCGGCTGGGACCTGCCGGCGATTGCCGCGCTGTGCACGGTGCCGTCCACCGTCTGTGACTCCATCGACGGCATCATCGAACACGTCAAGCATCAGGCCAAGCCGGGCACCCACGTGGTGGTCATGAGCAACGGCGGTTTCGGCGGCCTGCATGGCAAGCTTGCCGAGGCGCTGAAATGAGTGGCCCGGAGCGCGTCACCCTGGCGATGACCGGTGCATCCGGCGCGCCCTATGGCCTGCGCCTGCTGGACTGCCTGGTGCGCGAGGACCGTGAGGTGCACTTCCTGATCTCCAAGGCCGCGCAATTGGTGTTGGCCACCGAGACCGATGTCGCGTTGCCCGCCAAGGTGCAGATGATGCAGGCGTTCCTCACCGAGTACACCGGTGCGGCGGCGGGGCAGATCAAGGTTTACGGCAAGGAAGACTGGATGTCGCCGGTGGCCTCGGGCTCCGGCGCGCCGGCGGCGATGGTGGTAGTGCCGTGTTCCACCGGGACCTTGTCGGCGATTGCCACGGGCGCCTGCAACAACCTGATCGAGCGCGCGGCGGACGTGACCCTGAAGGAGCGTCGCCAATTGATCCTGGTGCCGCGTGAAGCGCCGTATTCGAGCATTCACCTGGAGCACATGCTAAAGCTGTCGAACATGGGCGTGACCATCCTGCCGGCGTCGCCGGGCTTTTATCACCAGCCACAGACCATCGATGACCTGGTGGACTTTGTAGTCGCGCGGATTCTCAACCTGCTGAACATCCCTCAGGACATGTTGCCGCGCTGGGGCGAGCACCATTTGAGCAGCGATGAATAAGGCACTGTGGGTGATAGTGGCGTTGCAATTGGCGGGCTGCGCCACCGCACGCACGCTGGACGCCGCGCAGCCCGGCGCGCCGGTGGTGTATGCCGGCACGCGCCTGGATTTGTATGCGATCAACGGCGGCTGCTGCGCCAAGGACCGCTTCGGTGCCGAAGCGCCGAGCTATCCGCACGTCGACCTGCCGGCCAGTGCGTTGCTCGATACCTTGTTGTTGCCACTGTCGGTGTTGACGGTGCTTGGGGTTGGGTTTAACGCCACAGGCGGTCTTTAAGCTGGATGTTAAAGACACCACAAAGCCAATGTGGGAGCGGGCTTGCTCGCGAATTCGGTATGCCAGTCAACTAATAAGGTGACTGATCCACCGCCTTCGCGAGCAAGCCCGCTCCCACATTTGAAACTGCGCCAAGGGTTTAGATCAGGTTACTTGCCGAGCTTGCGCAGCTCATCCGACTCCACCACCCGCACCCCATCCTGCTCTTCCAGCGCCAGGCGCCACATGGCCCGGGCCAGTTCGCAGACTTCAATGCCGTGGTACTTGCCCGGAATCAACCGCGACAATGGCCCGGCCAATTGCTCGGCCAGGCGCGGCTCCAGGCGTTCGCCCAGCAGCAGCGACGGCCGCACGATGGTCAGTTGCGGCCAGTCCTGCGCCTTCAGCGCCTGTTCCATTTCGCCTTTGACGCGGTTATAGAAAATCGAGGATTTCGGGTCGGCGCCGATCGCGCTGATCACGATCAGGTGCCGTGCGCCCATTTCCCGCGCACGTTTGGCGAAGGCCACGACCATGTCCAGGTCCACGGCGCGGAAGGCCTCTTCAGAGCCGGCCTGCTTGATGGTGGTGCCCAGGCAGCAGAACGCGATATCCACCCGGCCGCTCAGTTGCGGCAGGAAGACCGCCGGGTCGCCGACCGGGTTTTCCAGGTGTGGGTGCTCGGCCAGCGGCTTGCGGCTCGGTGCCAGCACGCGGGTCACGGTGGGCTCGTTGAGCAGGCGGTCGAGCAGGTGTTCGCCGGTGAGCCCGGAGGCGCCGGCGAGCAAGATATGCTGCGGTGTCAGGTACATGGTGTTTCCCCCTTGTTACACATTACAGCTTAGTTGCCTTTGGCTTCCTTGCTATTCATTGAGACGCTTTCGAGCGCCTTTCGTGCCTGCTGCTTGCGTAATAATTGCCAGTGGGCGATGACGCCCTTGGGGGCCCAGATCTGCGGCTCGGAGGCTTCGAAGTTGTCCGCCTGTTCGCGTTCGGTCACATGCAGCTGCGCGAGCTTGAACGCCTGCTGCAGGTCATCGGTCTGGTTGAAGGCTTGGGCGAAGAGGGCGTCGCCAAAGTAGGTGAAGTCAGCTTCCTCGGAGCAGCCGAAGGACACGCGATCGGCGCGCGAGGCGGTCATGATCAGCGTGTGTTCATCTTTCAGCGCCGGGATAAACCCGCCGGAGTAGCAGGCGGAAATCACGATGATCTTGTCGCGATTCTTCAGCGGCGTGAGCACCGCCGCCAGTTCATCGGCGGGCAGGTCGGCCAGCTCCATGCGCGGTTGGTCGAGCACCAGCTCGTGTTCGTGGGTGCCGTGGCTGGTCAGGTAGATAAACACCAGGTCTTCCGGACCGCTGCGCTCGGCGAGGGTCTGGACCGCGCGTCGCAGGCTTTCGCGCGTGGCCATCGGACGGTCGGCGATATGGTCGCGGTGGTTGACCAGGCGAATCTGCCCGCGGGCACCGAAGCGCGTGGCGAGCATATTGCTGACGTAATCGGCTTCGCGCAGGAACACGCTTTGTTTGCCGTCACCGGCCAGTACCAGGGTGTACAGCTCCACCGCCGAGGTGGAGGCGGGCACCGCGGCGAGGGCGGCGTCGAGCAGGTGGCCCTGGGCCAGGATCCCGGTCTCCAGCGGATCGGGCAGCAGCTTGCCGTCGGCATCCCGCACGCGCATGCCGTTGACCCAGGTACCGGCCTGCACCGTGCCATCGGTCAGCACCAGGGTGCCTTTGCCTTGATAGCTGTCGCTGTCGAAGCCGCCGATATAGAAGCTGCCGTCGGTGAGGTTCAAGCGGCCTTCGCCGGTAAAGCGCCAGTCAACGAACTGGCCGACATAATGGCTGCCGTCCACGCCGATCAACTCGCCCTTGCCGCTGAGGGCGCCTTCCTTGAACTGGCCGATCCAGACATCGCCGTCGGCGTTTTCGTAGCGGCCCTTGCCGTTGAGCTGGTTCTGCTTGAACTGGCCGACATAGATGTCGCCGTCGGCGCTGTTGAACGTGCCGTTGCCTTCCAGTTGGCCATCCACGAAGTGGCCGTTGAACTGGTTGCCGCTGTCATCGTTGCGCTGGCCTTCGCCGTTCGGCTTGCCGTGGGCGAACTGGCCCTGGTATTGGCTGCCATCGGCCAGTTCCAGGCGGCCGAGGCCGGAATACTGGTCGTCCTTGAATTCGCCGCGATAGGTCATCTGCCCCTCTTTGAGGGTGCCTTCGCCGTTGCGCCGACCGTTCTTGAAGCCGCCGACATATTGACTGCCGGCCGTGGTCAGGCTGCCCTGGCCGTCGAACAGGCCTTGCTGGAACTGGCCTTTATAGACTTCGCCGTTGCTGCCATGCCACTCGCCCTGGCCGTGCCACTGGCCTTTGTCGAACTGCCCGGCGTACCAGCTGCCGTTCGGGTAGTCCACGCGGCCCTTGCCTTGCAGCAAGCCATCGACCACATCGCCCCGGTAACGGCCGCCATCGGGCAGGCGCGCATCGGGCGGCAACAGCGATTCGCCGTCTCCGCAAGCGGTGAGCAACAGGGCAAGGGCAAGGGGAGCGAGTGGGCGCATAGCGGGATCCGGATAATTGAGCGCCGAGTATGCCGTAGCTGCGGGTTTCATACATAAATTTACATCTGTTGTGGTAAGGATTTTGCCTTTCCACAGATCCGTAGGAGCCAGCTTGCCGGCGGGCATTCAGGGGGAATGCGGCGGCTGTGCGTTTTTCGCTGGCAAGCCAGCTCCTACACGGGGGCGGGTGGTTACACGAAGTAGAGCGACAACGACTCGGCTACGTAAGCGGGTTTTTCCTGGCCTTCGATTTCCAGGGTCGCGGTGGCCTTGAGCAGCCATTGACCGGGCTTTTTCTCGGTGACGTCATTGAGGGTCACGTTCAGGCGCACCTTGGAATTGACCTTCACCGGCTGGATAAACCGCACACTGTCCAGGCCATAGTTGACGGCCATCTTCAAGCCTTCGGGCACGATCAGCAGGTCTTCCATCAGCTTGGGCATCAGCGACAACGACAGGAAACCATGGGCGATGGTGGTGCCGAACGGCGTCTGCGCGGCCTTGACCGGGTCGACATGGATGAACTGGTGATCGCCGGTGGCCTCGGCGAACAGGTTGATACGAGCCTGGTCGATGGTGAGCCATTCGGAACGTCCCAGTTCCTTGCCGACATAATCTTTGAGCTGCGCTACGGGTACATAGGGCATTGCGTCTCTCCTTGGTTCATCGGTGCTGTTTTTATGGGTTACAGAGAACCAATGTAGATCATCATGGCCAATCAGCTCGGTCAACCCACCATGCTTTTGGCGAATGCCGATGCATAGGGCGGGCATGCTTATAATGCGGGCGGGTCTTGAGGGGGGAGAGAACGGATGCTGTTACGCGGTCTGACATGGCTGGTGTTGTTTCAATTGATCGGCACGGCGCTCAATCATTTGCTGTTACCGGTGCTGCCGGGCCCGATCATTGGCCTGCTGTTGATGCTCGGCTACCTGGTGTGGCGCGGCGAAGTCGGCGAGCCCCTGAGCCTGGCGGCCAGCAGCCTGTTGCGCTATTTGCCGTTGCTGCTGGTGCCGCCGGCGGTGGGGGTGATGGTGTATGCGCGGGACATTGCCGCCGACTTCTGGGCAATCGTCGGCGCGCTGGTGGTGTCGCTGGTGATCGCCATGGGCTTTGTCGGCCTGTTGATGGAGCACATGGTCAAGCGCAAGGAGAAGGATCAATGATCTTCGACTGGCAAGGCGCGTGGACAGCCGTGATTCACCACCCTCTGTTTGGCATCGGTATCACACTCGGCGCGTATCAATTGGTACTCGCGGGCTTTGAGAAAACCCGCTGGATTTTCCTGCAGCCGGTGCTGGTTTCCATGCTGCTGGTGATTGGCGTGTTGCTCACCTGCGGGCTGAGCTACGCCGAGTACCGCAAGAGCACCGAGATCATGAGCATCCTGCTCGGCCCCGCGACCGTGGCCCTGGCGGTGCCGCTGTACTTGAACCTGCGGCGGATTCGCCAATTGTTCTGGCCGATTTTTACTACGCTGGTGATAGGTGGCGTGTTGGCCACCGGCCTGTGTGTGTTGCTGGGGTGGTGGTTTGGCGCCGAGCATAGGATGCTGATGACGATGGCGCCCAAGTCGGTGACCTCGCCGATCGCCATGCTGGTGGCCGAGCAGATCGGCGGCGTGGCCGCATTGGCGGCGGTGTTTGTACTGATCACCGGGGTGATCGGTGCGATGATCGGGCCCGCTTACCTGACGCGCCTGGGAGTGCGCAGCCCCGAGGCGCGCGGCATGGCGCTGGGCATGACCGCCCACGCCGTCGGCACCTCGGTGGCCCTGCAGGAAAGCGAAGAGTGCGGCGCCTTTGCAGCGCTGGCCATGAGTCTGATGGGCGTGGCCACGGCGGTGTTCCTGCCGCTGGCTGTGTCGGTGATTGTTTAAACCGGGTTTAAGGAAACCTTTATGAGTCTGGCGCTGTTCCCGCTCAATACCGTGCTGTTCCCTGGCTGCACCCTCGATCTGCAACTGTTCGAGGCGCGCTATCTGGACATGATCAGCCGCTGCCTGAAAAAGGGCGAAAGCTTCGGCGTGGTGTGCATCCTCGACGGCAAGGAAGTGGGCATCGCCCCGGACGGCTACGCGCTGATCGGCTGCGAAGCGCTGATTCGCGACTTCAAGCAACAGGACAACGGCCTGCTTGGGATTCGCGTCGAAGGTGGCCGTCGCTTCCGCGTGCGTGACGCCGGCGTGCAGAAAGACCAGTTGCTGGTGGCCGAGGTGCAGTGGCTGGAAGAACAACCGGACCAAGCGCTGGAAGAAGAGGACGCCGACCTCCTGGCCTTGCTGCAGGCCCTGGCCGAACACCCGATGGTCGCCTCGCTGGACATGGGCGCCCACGCCGACGGCCAGCAAGCCCTGGGCAACCAACTGGCGTATCTGCTGCCGTTCACCGAGGCCGACAAGATCGACCTGCTGCAGCTCGACGACCCGCAGCAACGGCTGGACGCGATCCAGATGTTGCTCGATGAACTGCAAGGTGAGCTGTTCACCTGAGTTTCGGAAAAGTCCGGTGCTGCTTTCGGACGTTTCTTCGCGGCCCGCTGTGCGTTGCCTGAAATAGTCGCCGATCACATAACGATGATCGGGGGATGGACATGATTCGGCTAGCGCAATCGGAGCAGGCGGTCTGGGACGCTTTTTTTGTCAGCATTGCCGGGCAATTGCTGCAGTCGGACGCCAAGCGCGGTGCGGAATACATTGCCGAGCGCGCCGCAGAGATTGCCGATGAGATGCTGTTGGAGCGACGCGAACGCTGTATTGAGCGTCGCGTTGCTCCCGTCGATTGGTTGGGGCCGGCCCGGAGTCAGTAGGCATACCTGAGCAGCGCGTGCGGTGTGCCGGTAAAGGCGATAAAACTCAGCACCGCCACTATCGCCGGCAGTAACAGCCACCAGGCTTTCTGCGACATCGGCGGCAATGGGCTGCGGTACTGGCTGACGGTCAGGCTGAACGCACACACGGTCATCGCCAGCAGCGTGCCCGCCAGGATATCGGTGGGCCAATGAGCGCCCAGGTACACCCGGGACAATGCGATAAAAGCGGCGGGGATGCAGCCCAGCAGCATCCAGGTCAGGCGCAACCGCGTGGGCTGGCCGCGACCGGCCAATACCGCCAATGCCAGGAAAAACGCGAACGCGCCGGACGCGTGGCCGCTGGGCATGCTGAAGCTGGTGAGTGGGTCGGTCAGGATCTCCGGGCGACCGCGCGCGAAAAACAGCTTGGTCCCGGTATTGATCACCGCAGCGCCGGCCAGTGTGGCGCCGACAAACACGGCATGCCGCCATTGCCGTGCCAGGAGCAGCAGCCCGGTGAACACGGCGCTGGCGACGAACATCTTCTTGAACTCACCCAACTGCGTAATCCGCACCATCACCTCGTCCAGCCAGGCGCTGCGATGTTCCTGGACCAGCGCACTGAGGCCCTGGTCAAAGTCGTTGAGGTGCGGATAGCCGATAAACAGTGCGATCAACAGCGTCAGGCTGGCGCAGCCGATCCACAGCGTCGCGCGACGATGCCCGCGCAGGCTGCTGTTCAAGCTCAGCCCCAGCAGTATCGCCAGGCACGCCGCGACAATCCCCGCTTCCGGCCAGAACCCTGGTGGCAATGGCAGGCGAAACGCGGCGCCGGTCGCCCAGCCTGGCAACAGGTAGGCCACCGACCAGCCGGCGGCCGCTAGAACGCTGACGGCGGCAAAGCGCGGAAACGGCATGTCGCACATGCCGGCCACCATTGGCAGCATGGGGCGCAGCGGGCCGATGAAACGTCCGACCAACAGGCTGGCGATGCCGTACTTGTGGAAGTAGGTTTCTGCGCCGCTCATCCACTCGGGGTGGTGGCGCAGACCGGGCAGGCGGCGAATGTTCTGGTGGAAATGACGCCCCAGATAATAGGACACAGCATCGCCCAACAGCCCTCCGAGAAACCCCAGCAACAGGGTTTCGCTCAACGACAGCGCACCACTGCCGGCCAAGGCAGCGATGGCGAACAGCAACACCGTGCCAGGCACGATCAGTCCGGCAATCGCCAGGCATTCCACGCACGCGACGATAAACACCGCCACCGCCAGCCATTGCGGGTTGAGGGTCAGCCAGCCGGTAATGCTATCGAGCCATTGGCCCATACAATCCACTCCATCCAAGTTCGTACACCTTGCACGCGCCCGGCAAGCCGGGCTCCTGCAGGCCGTGTCATCACATCAAAAAATAATCGCGGCCTTCGACCTGGCCCCGACGCAGCGGGTTGCGCGTGCAATACGGCGCATAGCCCGCGTCCACGAAGCGGTACATCAAGTGTTCGTCACGGCCACTGGGGATGCCCAGGCGGGTGGTCTGGATGATCTGTGTGGGTGACTGGCCAACGTCTTCCACATAGAGCAAGTCCTGATCGAAGCGCTTGGCGTCCCAAACCGGTACCTTCAGGCCCAGCGCTTTGCACAGCAGCGTCTGCCCGGCGCACAGCTTCTGCGAGGCGCGGGGGCTGCCGTCGGCGTTCGGATTGTTCAACAGCATCTGCGCCAGGCTGGCGGGGCCGGAGCGTTCATCGACCCACGGATAGGCCGATTTGATCAGTACCGCATTGCCCGGGCCGTGGGCGCTGAAGTTCAGCGAATCGCCGCCACGGGCGTAGTACATGTAGATATGGCCGCCATCCAGAAACAAAGCCTTACGCTTTTCTGTGTAGCCGAGTGAGGCGTGGCTGCCTTTTTCGGCCACGTAATAGGCTTCGGTTTCAATAATTCGCGCCGAAAGCCAGATATCGCCGACGCGATGGCGTATGACTTTTCCGAGCAATTCGCGCGCGAGCAATTGTGCATCGCGGTCGAAGAAGCTGTCGGGCAGGGCGCTGGCGGGGAGTTGCGGGGTCAAACCGGACATGGCGTTCAGGGTTATTACGGCTAAATGTGACGGAATAATAACAACTCCCACCTTAATTACCGCTGAACCCCAGGTTTTTACAGTTCATTTCGACCATCCGCCCCTCACCGCTGTCAGTCGGGCGGCGTCACAGCTATAATCTGCCGCTTTCCTCTTTGCCAAGACTCCCTGACCATGACTGAGTCCGTTCTTGACTACATGACCCGCCTGGGTCGCGCTGCCCGTCAGGCCTCGCGGTTGATCGCCCGTGCGAGCACCGCGCAGAAGAACCGTGCCCTGCTGGCGGCCGCCGACGCTCTGGACGCCTCGCGCTCCGAGCTGACCGCCGCCAACGAACAGGACCTGGCCAACGGCCGCGCCAATGGCCTGGAACCCGCGCTGCTGGACCGCCTGGCGCTGACCCCGGCACGTATCGACGACATGATCGAAGGCCTGCGTCAGGTGGCCAAGCTGCCTGACCCCATCGGTGAAATCCGCGACATGCGTTACCTGCCGTCCGGCATCCAGGTCGGCAAGATGCGGGTGCCGCTGGGCGTGATCGGCATCATCTATGAGTCGCGCCCGAACGTGACCATCGACGCCGCGAGCCTGTGCCTCAAGTCAGGCAATGCCACCATCCTGCGTGGCGGCTCCGAAGCGATCAATTCCAACCGTGCCATTGCCGCCTGCATCCAGCAGGGCCTGGCGGTGGCCGAGTTGCCGGCTGAAGTGGTGCAAGTGGTGGAAACCACCGACCGCGCCGCCGTGGGCGCCTTGATCACCATGCCGGAATTCGTCGATGTGATCGTGCCGCGCGGTGGCAAGAGCCTGATCGAACGCGTCAGCCGCGATGCCAAGGTGCCTGTCATCAAGCACCTGGACGGCGTGTGCCACGTGTTCATCGACGTGGCCGCCGATATCGACAAGGCGATCCGCATCGCCGACAACGCCAAGACTCACCGCTACGCCCCCTGCAACACCATGGAAACCCTGCTGGTGCACGCAGGCATTGCCGAGCGCGTGCTGCCGCCGCTGGCTGCCATCTACCGTGACAAGGGCGTGGAGCTGCGGGGTTGCGAGCGCACCCGTGCGCTGCTCGGCGCGGAGGTGATCGAGGCGACCGAGCTGGACTGGTACACCGAATACACCGCGCCGATCCTGTCGATCAAGATTGTCGACGACCTCGACGAGGCCATCGAACACATCAACACCTACGGCTCCAAGCACACCGATGCCATTGTTTCCGAGCATTTCAGCGATGCCCGGCGTTTCCTCAACGAAGTGGATTCCGCTTCGGTGATGATCAATGCCTCGACGCGTTTTGCCGACGGCTTCGAGTATGGCCTGGGGGCGGAGATCGGCATCTCCACCGACAAGCTCCACGCACGCGGCCCGGTTGGCCTGGAAGGCCTGACCAGCGAGAAGTACGTGGTGTTCGGCGACGGTCATGTGCGCACTTGATGGCTAAACGCATCGGGCTGCTCGGTGGCACCTTCGACCCCGTGCACATCGGCCATTTGCGCAGTGCCCTGGAAGTCGCGGATGCCCTGGCGTTGGACGAACTGCGCCTGATCCCCAATTTCCGGCCGCCGCATCGCGATACTCCACAGGTGTCGCCGCAACAGCGCCTGGAAATGGTGCGCCTTGCCGTGGAAGGCATACCGCCGCTGGTGGTGGACGATCGCGAGCTCAAGCGCGATAAACCGTCCTACACTGTCGACACCCTGGAGCTGATGCGCGCCGAGTTGGCCGCGGATGACCAGTTGTTTCTGCTTTTGGGCTGGGACGCATTTTGCGGCCTGCCCTCTTGGCATCGCTGGGAGGAACTCCTCCAGCATTGCCACATCCTGGTTTTGCAACGCCCGGATGCCGACAGCGAACCGCCGGATGCCTTGCGCAACCTGCTGGCCGCGCGGTCGGTAAGTGACCCCTTGGCCCTGACCGGGCCGAACGGGAATATTGCATTCGTCTGGCAGACCCCGCTTGCGGTGTCCGCCACCCAGATCCGTCAACTGCTGGCCAGCGGGAAGTCGGTACGTTTCCTGGTGCCTGACGCGGTCCTGGCCTACATCGATGCGCACGGGCTTTACCGTGCGTCGAACTGAAAAGGCGCGCTTGAACGCACGGACAACCGTGCAGCAAGCGCCCGAACATACGAGCAAAACGAGTTTTTTATGACGAACAAAGACGTAAGCAAAGTTAAGCGCAAAGGCACGTTCAAAAGCGCCCCGCTGCCGGTCGAAGCGCACACCGGCCCTGAGCTGGCTGGCGAAGAGCTGGTAAAAGTCGCCGTGGCGGCCCTGGAAGACGTGAAGGCCCAGGACATCCAGGTCCTGGACGTACGCGACAAGCAGAGCATCACCGACTTCATGATCATCGCCACCGGTACCTCCAACCGCCAGATCGGCGCGATGCTCGACAAGGTCCGCGAAGCCGTCAAGGCCCAGGGCGTCAAGCCGCTGGGTGAAGAAGGCAAGGGCGACAGCGACTGGGTGCTGCTGGACATGGACGACGTGATCGTTCACATGATGACTTCCAACGCCCGTCAGTTCTACGACCTGGAGCGTCTGTGGAAAGGCGCCGAGCAGAGCCGTGCGGCTGACGGCAAGCACCACAGCCCGGAAGTGGGCCACGCGCACTTCGACAAGCTCAACAAAGACCAGGAATAAGGAACGGCTGTGCGCCTGCGTCTGATTGCTGTCGGTTCACGCATGCCCAAGTGGGTGGAAGAAGGCTGGCACGAGTATGCCAAGCGTCTGCCCGCTGAGCTGTCGCTGGAACTGGTAGAGATACCGCTCAATACCCGGGGCAAGAATGCCGACGTGGCACGCTTTATCCGTCAGGAAGGCGAGGCCATGCTGGCCAAGGTCGGCCCCAACGAGCGCATCGTCACCCTCGAAGTGCACGGCAAACCCTGGAGCACCGAGCAACTGGCGGTCGAGCTGGATCGCTGGCGCCTGGACTCGCGCACGGTCAACTTCATGGTCGGCGGCCCAGAAGGGCTGGCGCCGGAAGTCTGCGCGCGGGCGGATCAGCGCTGGTCGCTGTCGGCGCTGACGCTGCCGCACCCGTTGGTAAGGATCCTGATCGGTGAACAGCTGTATCGCGCCTGGACAGTTCTGTCCGGGCACCCTTACCACAAATAATCTGCGCCCCTCCCGATGACCCAGCCGATCCGCATCAAGGACCACGAGAAAGACGCACGTCTGGTACGCGCGCGCGTGGTGTTTGGCGCGATCATGGTCGTGGTGCTGTTGGGGGTGCTGATTGCCCGCCTGTATTTCCTGCAGGTGATCCAGTACGACTATCACTCCACCTTGTCGGAAAACAACCGGGTGCACGTGCAGCCGATTCCGCCGACCCGTGGCCTGATTTTCGACCGCAATGGCGTGGTGGTCGCGGATAACCGTCCCAGCTTCAGCCTGAGCATGACCCGCGAGCGTTCCGGCGACTGGCAGCAGATCCTCGATGTCATCGTCGAGGTGCTGCAGCTGACTCCGGAAGACCGGGTGATTTTCGAGAAGCGCATGAAGCAGGGGCGCCGGCCTTTCGAGCCGGTGCCGATCCTGTTTGAGCTGACCGAAGAGCAGATCGCGCGGATCGCGGTGAACCAGTTCCGCCTGCCGGGCGTGGAAGTGGTCGCACAATTGGTGCGTCATTACCCGCAGGGGCCGCACTTTGCGCACTCGGTCGGCTACATGGGGCGGATCAACGAGAAAGAGCTGAAAAGCCTCGACCCGGTCAACTACAGCGGCACCCACCATATCGGCAAGACCGGCATCGAGCGTTTCTACGAGCCGGAACTGCACGGCCAGGTGGGTTACGAAGAAGTCGAGACCAACGCGCGCGGCCGCGTGCTGCGGGTGCTCAAGCGGACCGACCCGGTGCCGGGCAAGGACATTGTGCTGAGCCTGGACATCAAGCTGCAGGAAGCGGCGGAGATGGCCTTGGGTGGGCGTCGTGGCGCGGTCGTGGCGCTGGACCCGACCACCGGTGAAGTACTGGCAATGGTCAGCCAGCCGAGCTTCGACCCTAACCTATTCGTCACCGGGATCAGCTTCAAGGCCTACGCCGAGTTGCGTGATTCCATCGACCGACCGCTGTTCAACCGCGTGTTGCGTGGCCTGTACCCGCCGGGTTCGACGATCAAGCCGGCGGTGGCGATTGCTGGCCTGGATGCGGGCGTGGTCACCGCCTCCAGCCGCGTGTTCGACCCGGGCTACTACATGCTGCCCAACTACGATCACAAATACCGTAACTGGAACCGCACCGGTGACGGCTATGTCGACCTGGACACCGCGATCATGCGCTCCAACGACACCTATTTTTACGACCTGGCCCACAAGCTCGGCATCGACCGTTTGTCTGCCTACATGGGCAAGTTCGGCCTGGGCCAGAAAGTCTCCCTGGACATGTTCGAGGAATCCCCTGGCCTGATGCCATCGCGCGAGTGGAAGCGCGCGACCCGTCGCCAGGCCTGGTTCCCGGGCGAAACCCTGATCCTCGGGATCGGCCAGGGCTACATGCAGGCCACGCCGCTGCAACTGGCCCAGGCCACGGCGCTGGTGGCGAACAAAGGCGTCTGGAATCGGCCGCACCTGGCCAAGACCATCGAGGGCGAAAAGCCGCTGGATGAAAACCCGATCCCGGACATCGTGCTGCGCGACCCGTCGGACTGGACCAAGGTCAACCACGGCATGCAGCAAGTGATGCACGGCGCCCGTGGCACCGCGCGCAAGGCGGCGGTCGGCGCGCAGTACCGCATTGCCGGCAAGAGCGGGACCGCCCAGGTGGTCGCGATCAAGCAGGGCGAGAAATATGACCGCTCCAAGGTTCAGGAACGCCACCGTGACCACGCCTTGTTTGTCGGCTTTGCCCCGGCGGACGACCCGAAAATCGTGGTGGCGGTGATGGTCGAGAACGGCGAGTCCGGCTCCGGCGTTGCTGCGCCCGTGGTGCGCCAAGTGATGGATGCCTGGCTGTTGGCCGACGACGGCAGGCTCAAGCCCGAATATGGCGGCCCCCCTTCAAGCACCGAGGTTACGGCCAGTGAAGAGTAATTTTGACCGCATCCTCTCCAGCGAGGATGTGATGCGTCGCCGCGCGACGTTGCTGCAGCGCATGCACATCGATGGCCCGTTGCTGATCCTGCTCCTGACCCTGGCGGCCGGCAGCCTGTTCGTGCTGTATTCGGCCAGCGGCAAGAACTGGGACCTGCTGATCAAGCAGGCCTCGTCCTTCGGCCTTGGCCTGTTGTCGATGCTGGTGATTGCCCAGCTCGAACCGCGGTTCATGGCGCGGTGGGTGCCCTTGGGCTACGTTGCCGGCGTATTGCTGTTGGTGGTGGTGGACGTGATGGGACACAACGCCATGGGGGCGACGCGCTGGATCAACATTCCCGGGGTGATTCGCTTCCAGCCGTCGGAATTCATGAAGATCCTGATGCCGGCGACCATTGCCTGGTATCTGTCCAAACGCACCTTGCCGCCGCAGCTCAAGCATGTGGCCATCAGCCTGTTCCTGATCGGCGTGCCGTTTATCCTGATCGTGCGCCAGCCAGACCTCGGCACCTCGCTGCTGATCCTGGCGGGCGGTGCGTTCGTGCTGTTCATGGGCGGGCTGCGCTGGCGCTGGATCCTCAGCGTGCTGGCCGCCGCCGTGCCGGTGGCCGTGGCCATGTGGTTCTTCTTCATGCACGACTACCAGAAGCAACGGATCCTGACCTTCCTCGACCCGGAAAGCGACCCGCTGGGCACCGGCTGGAACATTATCCAGTCGAAGGCCGCCATCGGTTCCGGCGGTGTATTTGGTAAGGGTTGGTTACTGGGCACCCAGTCGCACCTGGACTTCCTGCCCGAGAGCCACACTGACTTCATTATTGCGGTAATGGGCGAAGAGTTCGGCCTGGTGGGCATTTGCGCGCTGTTGCTGATTTATTTGCTGTTGATTGGTCGCGGCCTAGTGATCACCGCGCAGGCGCAGACGCTGTTCGGCAAATTGCTCGCCGGCAGCCTGACCATGACTTTTTTTGTTTACGTTTTCGTCAACATCGGTATGGTCAGTGGCCTGTTGCCGGTGGTTGGGGTGCCGTTGCCGTTCATTAGCTACGGCGGAACTTCGCTGGTGACATTGCTGTCAGCGTTTGGGGTTTTGATGTCGATTCATACGCATCGCAAATGGATCGCACAGGTTTGAATAAGGTGAAGATGTCAATGCAAGTAATGCGCGGCTGGGCGACTCGGCATGCGTCCTGGATGGGCCTGATCGGGCTGCTGGGGGCAACGCAGGAGGTGCAGGCCGGTGACTACGATGGCTCACCCCAGGTCGCCGAATTTGTCGGTGAGATGACCCGCGACTACGGTTTCGCCGGTGAACAACTGATGGGCGTGTTCCGCGAAGCCCAGCGCAAGCAGGCGATTCTCGACGCCATCTCCCGTCCCGCCGAGCGCGTGAAGCAGTGGAAGGAATATCGCCCGATGTTCCTGACCGACGCCCGCGTGGCCCGTGGCGTGGACTTCTGGCGCCAGCACGAGGCAGTCCTGGCCCGCGCCGAGCAGGAGTACGGCGTGCCGGCCCAGGTGATTGTCGCGATTATCGGCATCGAAACCTTCTACGGCCGCAACACCGGCAGCTACCGGGTGATCGATGCCCTGTCGACCCTGGGCTTCGACTACCCGCCGCGCGCCGACTTCTTCCGCAAGGAGCTGCGTGAGTTCCTGCTGTTGGCCCGCGAAGAGCAGGTCGACCCGCTGACCCTCAAGGGTTCCTACGCCGGTGCCATGGGCCTGCCGCAGTTCATGCCGAGCAGCTTCCGCGCTTATGCCGTGGATTTTGACGGCGACGGGCACATCAATATCTGGAGCAATCCCGACGACGCCATCGGCAGTGTGGCCAGCTACTTCAAACGCCACGGCTGGGTCGCCGGCGAACCGGTGGTGATCCGCGCCGATGTGACCGGCGATCGCGCCGATGAAGGCCTGACCCAGGGTATCGAGCCGGCCAAGACGGTCGGGGAGTTGCGGGCGCTGGGCTGGTCGAGTCAGAATGCGCCACGCGATGATATGCCGGTGACGGCGTTCCGCCTCGAAGGCGAAAATGGCCCTGAATACTGGATGGGCCTGAAGAATTTCTACGCAATCACGCGTTATAACCGCAGTGTGATGTACGCCATGGCCGTGCATCAGCTGTCAGACATGCTGGTCCAAGCACGGGGCAACAAGTAATGCGGGCATCGCCGTTCAATAAACCGCTCAAGCTGGTGGCGTTCGCCGCGTTGTCCTTGCTGGTTGTCAGTTGTTCCACCAGTCGCGGTCCGGCGCAGAAGTCCGGCGGCACCGCCATCCGTTCCCAGCCAGGCCTGGACATCAACCGTGCGCACAAAGATGGCGCGCCGTGGTGGGATGTCGACGTATCGAAGATCCCGGATGCCACCCCAACCCTGCACACCGGCGCCTACAAGGCCAACCCGTATACCGTGCTGGGCAAGACCTATTTCCCGCTGCAGGAATCCAAGACCTACGTGCAATCGGGCACGGCGTCCTGGTACGGCACCAAGTTCCATGGCCAGAACACCGCCAACGGCGAAGTGTATGACCTGTATGGCATGAGCGCGGCGCACAAGACCCTGCCGCTGCCCAGCTATGTGCGCGTGACCAACCTGGACAACAATCGCACGGTGATCCTGCGCGTCAACGACCGTGGGCCGTTCTATTCGGACCGGATCATCGACTTGTCCTACGCCGCCGCGAAGAAACTTGGCTACGCCGAAACCGGCACCGCGCGGGTCAAGGTCGAGGGGATCGACCCGGCGCAGTACTGGGCCCAGCGTGGCAAGCCGGCGCCGTTGATGCTCAACGAACCGCAAACGCCGCAACCACAGATTACCGCGTCGGCCGGCAAGGTCGAGCAGTGGACACCGCCGCCGGCGCAGCACGCGCCGGACACCGTGGCCGTGCCTCAGGCCGCGCCGGGCAGTTCGATGGCGGGCGGGCAGTACCTGCAGGTGGGCGCTTTCGCCAACCCGGATGCGGCAGAACTGTTAAGGTCCAAGCTGAGCAGCATGGTCAGCGCGCCGGTCTTCATCAGCTCCATCGTGCGTAACCAGCAGACCCTGCACCGTGTGCGCATGGGCCCGATCGGCTCGCCGAGCGAGGTCGCGCAAGTGCAGAACAGCGTGCGCCTGGCCAACCTGGGGCAACCCAGCGTGGTCACCGCCGAATAATAAAGATTGATGGTTCTGGCCCGTGCGCGGGCTTGAACCCTGGTTGTTGGCTCGTTGAACAATAAAAACCCAGGGGCAAGGGGTGAGCGGGCAACCGAACACGTGACAGTCTGGTAGCGGGCTGTCTGAATAAGTTTTGCCCGCGAGGGCAAGTTTCCATAAGCAATTTCGAGAGACGGATGAACATCACCACCTTAGCCAAACGCACGTGCCTGCTTCTTTCGCTGATCATCACCCCGGCCGCCTGGGCGGTTGAAATGGTGCCGGCTTCCCCGCAACTGGCTGCCAAGGCCTGGGTCCTCATGGATGCCGCCAGCGGCAACGTGCTGGTCGAGAACAACGGTGACCAGCGCCTGCCCCCAGCCAGCCTGACCAAGCTGATGACCGCCTACATCGCGACCCTGGAAATCCGTCGCGGCCAGATCGGCGAGAACGACCCGGTCACCGTCAGCGAAAACGCCTGGCGCACCGGCGGTTCGCGGATGTTCATCAAGGTCGGCTCGCAAGTGACCGTGAGCGACCTGCTGCACGGCATCATCATTCAGTCCGGTAACGACGCCAGCGTGGCCCTGTCCGAGCACATCGCCGGCAGCGAAGACGCGTTCGCCGACATGATGAACAAAACCGTGGCTGACCTGGGCATGACCAACAGCCACTTCATGAACCCGACCGGCCTGCCAAACCCAGAGCATTACTCGTCGGCTCACGACATGGCGATCCTGGCGCGCGCGATTATCCGCGTCGACCCGGTGCACTACGCGATCTACTCCCAGAAGGAATTCTTCTGGAACAACATCAAGCAGCCTAACCGCAACCTGCTGCTGTGGCGCGACAAGACCGTCGACGGTCTGAAAACCGGCCACACCGAAGAAGCCGGTTACTGCATGGTGTCGTCCGCCGTACGTGATGGCCAGCGCCTGATCGCCGTCGTATTCGGCACCAACAGCGAGCAGGCCCGTGCGGCCGAGACGCAAAAACTGCTGACCTACGGTTTCCGCTTCTTCGAAACCCAGACCTTCTATCAGAAGGGTGCTGAGCTGGCGACCGCTCCGGTCTGGAAAGGCGCAACCTCGCAGGTCAAGGCCGGCCTGGCTGAAGACCTGACCCTGACCATGCCTAAAGGCCAGCTGAAAAAGCTCGCGGCCAGCATGACCATGAACCCGCAATTGGTCGCGCCAATCGCCAAGGGTGACGTGATCGGTAAGGTCGAAGTGAAGCTGGACGACAAGGTGGTGCACAGCGCCGACCTGATCGCGCTGGACGCCGTCGACGAAGGTGGTATCTTCCGCCGCGTGTGGGATAGCATCCGTCTATTCTTCTACAGCTTGTTCAACTGATTAGTGTGCACCTGCAAAGCCCCGTGTTGATCCGACACGGGGCTTTGCCCGTCGCCACGGCTTACGCTTACGAGGCCGTTTCGCCATGACCGATAAAGAAGTAGAAGTAAAGGCGCCAAAGATCGAATTCCCAGTGACGGATTATCCCGTCAAGGTGATCAGCGATACCGGCGTGGGCCGCAAGGACAAGATTCTCGAGATCGTCAGAAAACACGCGACGATCAACGACAACCGTGTGGACGAGCGTCAGAGCTCCACCGGCAAATACACCACGATCCAGTTGCACATCGTTGCCACGGATCAGGACCAGCTCTACAACATCAACAGTGAACTGCGGGCCACCGGCTTCGTGCACATGGTGCTGTGATGTCGCATACCCTGGGCTTTCGCGAGCTCGGCCAGATGGACTATGAGCCCGTCTGGCACGCCATGCAGCGCTTCACCAATGAGCGCGGCAGCTCGGCCCCCGATGAGATCTGGCTGGTGGAACACCCGCCGGTATTTACCCAGGGCCAGGCCGGCAAGGCCGAACATCTGTTGCTGCCGGGTGATATTCCGGTGGTGCAGGTCGACCGAGGTGGCCAAGTGACTTACCATGGGCCGGGTCAACTGGTGGCGTATCTGCTGCTGGACGTACGCAAGCTTGGGTTTGGCGTACGCGACCTGGTGAGCCGCATGGAGGCTTGCCTGATCGAGCTGTTGGCCAGTTACGGCGTGACCGCCGCGGCCAAGCCCGATGCACCCGGTGTGTATGTGGACGGCGCGAAAATCGCCTCCCTCGGTTTGCGCATTCGCCACGGTTGTTCCTTTCATGGCCTGGCCTTGAACGTGGACATGGACCTGGCGCCGTTTCGGCGGATCAACCCGTGCGGTTACGCCGGGCTGGCGATGACCCAACTGAGCGACCACGCCACACCGATTAAATTTGCCGAGGTAAGTGCCCGGCTGCGTGCGCAGCTCGTCAAACACCTCGACTATGCTGAGCAGACGACCCTCACGGGCGGAATCGACTGATTATGACTACTGATGCAGTGCAAACCATGATCCCGACGCTGGACATCACCGAGCGTCCGGCCCCGGCCCCGCGTGCCAAGGTGGAAGCCGGCGTAAAGCTGCGCGGCGCCGAGAAGGTTGCACGCATCCCGGTCAAGATCATCCCGACCACCGAACTGCCGAAGAAGCCTGACTGGATCCGCGTGCGCATCCCGGTTTCGCCGGAAGTCGACCGTATCAAGGCCCTGCTGCGCAAACACAAGCTGCACAGCGTGTGCGAAGAAGCCTCCTGCCCGAACCTGGGTGAGTGCTTCTCCGGCGGCACCGCCACTTTCATGATCATGGGTGATATCTGCACCCGTCGTTGCCCGTTCTGCGACGTCGGCCACGGCCGGCCGAAGCCACTGGACGTCAACGAGCCGGAAAGCCTGGCCATCGCCATCGCCGACCTGAAACTCAAGTACGTAGTGATCACCTCGGTAGACCGCGACGACCTGCGTGACGGCGGTGCCCAGCACTTTGCCGACTGCATCCGCGAAATCCGCAAACTGTCGCCGAACGTGATGCTCGAAACCCTGGTGCCCGACTACCGTGGCCGCATGGACGTAGCGCTGGAAATCACCGCTGCCGAGCCGCCGGATGTGTTCAACCACAACCTGGAAACCGTGCCACGCCTGTACAAGGCCGCGCGCCCAGGTTCGGACTACCAGTGGTCGCTGACCCTGCTGCAGAAATTCAAGCAGATGATGCCGCACATCCCGACCAAATCCGGCCTGATGCTGGGCTTGGGCGAGACCGACGACGAAGTGATCGAAGTCATGAAGCGCATGCGCGAACACGACATCGACATGCTGACCCTCGGCCAGTACCTGCAGCCTTCCCGCAGCCACTTGCCGGTCCAGCGCTTCGTGCACCCGGACACCTTCGCCTGGTTCGCCGAGGAAGGCTACAAGATGGGCTTCAAGAATGTTGCCTCGGGCCCGCTGGTACGTTCCTCGTACCACGCTGACGAACAGGCCAAGCTGGTCAAGGCCAGCCTGGTTTCGTAAGCCGGCCCCGATCCAATTGTAGAAGCCGGTTTGTGTGGGAGCTGGCTTGCCTGCGATAGCTTCACCTCGGTGCATCTGTTGCATCGAAGTGACCGCATCGCCGGCAAGCCAGCTCCTACAGTTGTTTCTGCGTCACCGATACGGAGAGCATGGATGACCACTCAACTCGCGGCCGCCGTACCTGCTTTACGCAGTGAAGGCACCATCGCCCTGATCGCCCCCGCCGGCCCTGCCGCGCTGGACGTTGAAAAAGCCGGGCAATGGATGCGTGCCCGTGGCTACGACTTGCGAATCTTCCCCGGTGTGTATGAGCGCTACGGCTACCTGGCCGGCAGCGATGACGTGCGCCTGCATGACCTCCATACCGCCTTCGCCGACCCTGAAATCGATGCGATCTTCTGCCTGCGCGGAGGCTATGGCACGCCGCGCTTGCTCGATCGCCTGGATTTCGACCTGCTGCGCGCCAATCCCAAGCCGTTCGTGGGTTACAGCGACATCACCGCGGTGCACCTGGCGATCAGCCGCTACGCCGGTTTCGTGACCTTCCACGGGCCGATGCTCAATGCCGACCTGCTCGGCGACAAGCAACAACCCACCGAGTCTTCCTTGTTCAGCCTGCTGCGCGGCCAGCTGGGCAGCGGCAGCCTGTTGGCGCACCCGGTGGCGTACCCGTTGACCACGATTGAGCCTGGCATTGCCTGTGGGCGCTTGCTGGGTGGCAACCTGTCGATGATCGCCGCGGTCATGGGCACCCCGTTTGAAATCGACGCGCAGGGCATCATCCTGCTGATCGAGGACGTCAACGAGCCGATCTACCGCATCGACCGCCTGCTGACGCATCTGCGCCTGGCGGGCAAGCTTGCACAAGTGGCCGGTGTGCTGGTGGGGGATGTAGCAGGTGTGGACGCTGTGGCGCTGGAGCGCCTGCTAAAACAGACCTTCGCCCCGTTGGGCATTCCGGTGTTGTCTGGCTGGCGCACCGGGCATTGCGACCCGAACCTGACGCTGCCGATGGGCGCGCTGGTGCGGTTGGATGCGGGGGAGAAGCGGTTGGTGCTGGAGCAGGATGTCGTGCTCAAAGGCTGAGTTTGATGTTGCCTGTCAGGCCGTCTTCGCAGGCAAGCCAGCTCCCACATTTGGAACGCATTCCCCTGTGGGAGCTGACTCGCCTGCGATAGCGGTAGTTGCCTTACGACGCTCTACCGGGTCTGCAGCGACTCCAGCAGATTCACTGTCGGCCAGCCAGCTCCCACATTTGGAAAGCATTCCCCTGTGGGAGCTGGCTTGCCTGCGATAGCGGTAGTTGCCTTACGATGCCCTACCGGTTCTGCAGCGACTCCAGCAGTTTTACCGTCGGATAGCCATCTGCCGGCCAGCCAGCTCCCACATTTGGAATGCATTCCCCTGTGGGAGCTGGCTTGCCTGCGATAGCGGTAGTTGCCTTACGACGCCCTACCGGTTCTGCAGCGACTCCAGCAGTTTCACTGTCGGATAGCCATCCGCCGGCCAGCCCAGCGCCTGCTGCGCTGCACGAATCGCCTTGCGCGTGTTGGCGCCGATGATGCCGTCCGGGTTGCCGGCGTCATAGCCTTTGGCGCTCAGCGCCGTCTGCAGGTCAATGCGCTGGGAGCGACTCAGCGGCAGCTCATCCTTGGGCCAATCGCCACGAATCACGCCGCCGCCGGCGAAGCGCTCTGACAGCAGCCCCACCGCCAATGCATAGGACGACGAGTTGTTGTACTTGAGGATCGCGCGGAAGTTATCCAGCACCAGGAACGCCGGCCCACGGTAGCCGGCCGGCAGCAGCAGGGCGGCGGATAACGAGTCGACGTTCGGTGGCAGGCTCGCGCCCGGCGGCAACTGAATCCCCAACTTCAGCCAGTCGGCCACGCTTTTGCGGATGCCGCCATCGGCCAGTGCATAGTCGAAGTTCGCCGGCAATTGCTTGACTTCAAAGCCCCACGGCTGGCCTTTCTGCCAGCCGGAGCTTTGCAGGTAATGCGCGGTGGAGGCGAGGGCATCGGCAGGGCTGTTCCAGATGTCGCGGCGACCGTCGCCGTCGAAGTCCACGGCGTGGGTGTTGTAGGTCGTCGGGATGAACTGGGTCTGGCCCATGGCGCCGGCCCAGGAGCCTTTCATCTGGTCGGCCTGGATATCGCCGTGCTGGATGATCTGCAGCGCCGCGAGCAATTGCGCCTGGGCAAAGGCCGGACGACGGCCTTCATAGGCGAGGGTCGCCAGGGAGCGGATCACGGAGTTGTTGCCCTGGAACTGGCCGAAGTTACTCTCCATGCCCCACACCGATACCAGTGCCTGACGGTCGACGCCGTAGCGTTGTTCGATGCTTTGCAGGATGTCAGCGTACTTGATCAGCAGCGCCTGGCCATTGCGCACCCGCACCGGCGACAGCGCGCCGTCGAGGTATTCCCACACCGGACGGGAAAATTCCGGCTGGCTGCGGTCGGCACGAATCACGGCCATGTCGGGGGTGACATTGGCGAAGGCATTGTCGAACACGGCGGCAGTGATGCCGGCCTGCAGGGCTTGCACACGAAAGCCAGCCTGCCATTCGGCAAAGGTCTGGGTCGGTTGGATATCGAGGTTGTCCACGGCCAGCGGGGCGACGACGGCGGGCGCTGCGACAGGGGCGGTCTGGAGCGTCGGCAGGGGCTGGGCGTCAGCAGCGGTGGGTTTTTCCGCGCAGGCGACAAGCAGAATGAGGCTGGAGGCAGCGATCAATTGGCGAAGGTGCCAACGACGGGAAAGACTAGAGGGCATGCACAGGTCCAGGGATTACAAATCAGGTGCAGACCTTATCATGCCAGAGGGGCGCTTGCCTTCAGGCAGCCAGAAAGTAAGAAGCCTCCCAGCTATTAGACTGGAAGGCTTCGCGGCGGTAGCTGCCTTTGCCCTTGCCGGCGCGTTCCTGACGGCTGCGGAACAGTGGCTGGGCGATGATGGATTTGGCCTTGTTGGGGCCATGCTTGGATGGCTTTTTGCTCATGGTCGGTACTCTCGTGGGGTGGGGCAACGGCGCAAATAATCTGCCGAAGTTGCGCCGCTGTAAAGCCCGCTGATATGTCAGACCGTGCGCCATAACTTGTAGGAGCCTGCTTGCCGGCGATAGCATTCTTGGCCTAGGGGCTAATCGCCGGCCAGCCGGCGCCTGCAGGGCGCTGGGTTATTCGGCGGGCAATGTCAGGCGCTGGCCGGCCATCAACAGCGACAGGCGACTCAGGCTCATCCATGGCGAACCGGCCGCTTGGCCCTTGATCTGCGCATCGATGCGCTGCGCTTCCAGCAGCAGTTGCGCCCAGCGTTGCGCCGAGTGCCGTTGCAGGGCTTTGCTCATCAGGGGTTTGCGCTTGTCCCATACCGGCGGCCGGGCCTGGCTGAAGCATTTGTCCAGCGGCGTGCCCTGGCTGTATTGCAGGGAGATATTGGCCAGTACCCGCAGTTCGCGGGCCAGTGCCCAGAGAATCACCGGTGGCTCGACGCCTTCGCCGCGCAGGCCTTCGAGCATGCGCAGGGCGTGGGCGGGTTCACCGTTGAGGATCGCGTCCACCAGCCCGAACACGTCAAAACGCGCACTGTCGGCCACGGCGCCCTGGACGGTCTCGACGGTAATCTGCCCGTCTTCGGCCATCAGCTTGAGCTTCTCGATCTCCTGGGCGGCGGCAAGCAGGTTGCCTTCCACGCGGGCGGCGATCAGCTCCACGGCGTCCTGGGTCGCCGACAGGCCGGATTGGGACAGGCGCTGGCGAATCCATTGCGGCAACTGGTTGCTGTCCACCGGCCAGATCTGGATGAACTGGGTTTGCGCCCCTTCCACCAGGGCCTTGCCCCACTTGGTTTTCTGCGCGCTGCCGTCAAGCTTGGGCAGGCTGATCAACAGCACCGTGTCCTCGGCTGGGCGCGAGCAGTATTCCATCAGGGCGGCCGCGCCTTTGTCGCCGGGCTTGCCCGAAGGCAGGCGCAGTTCCAGCAGGCGCTTTTCGGCAAACAGCGACATGCTCGCGCCGGCTTGCAGCAACGTGCCCCAGTCGAAACTGGCGTCGGCGCTGAAGACCTGGCGTTCATCGAAGCCTTGCTGGCGTGCGGCGGTGCGAATCGCGTCGGCGGCTTCCTGGCACAGCAGCGGGTCATCCCCGCTGACAATGTAGACAGGCGCGAGGCCACCTTGCAGGTGTTTGGCGAGTTGGGCGGGGGCGAGTTTCATAGGCAGGGCGAACGGGGCGCCTGGGGCGCCCCGTCGGGCTTACTCGACTGGGACTTCAACAGGCGACTGTTTCGGCGTGTTGTCTTCGTACTCTTGCGCCGCTTTCAGCGCGTCCGCATCGGCCTTGGCCTTGTCGTCAGCGCGTTGTTGCAAGGTCGCGAGTTGTTCCGGGGTGATCATCGACAGGCGCAGGACCATGCGCTGTACCAGCTCACGACGCATTTCCTTGCGCACCTGGATGATTTCGGAGTCCGAGCCCACGAGGTTGTTGCCGTCGTGGCTGACGATTTTCTGCACCTGGATGTCGTCATTCATCAGGGGCAGGTGATCGCGACCCTGGACTTCAAAGCTGAGCACGGTGCTCAGTTCGATGTCGGAAGCACGGCCGGCACTGGCGTAGCTCAGGTTGCGCTGGGTCTCTTTTTCATTGGCCAGGAACAGCTTGTAGGTCGCGCCGGTGTAGACGTGAACGCCGCTGTTTTCCAGGACCTGACGCAGCTGGGTGACGGTTTCGCTGTAGGCGTCGCGGGCGCTGACGTCCAGTTCCTTGATCGCCAGTTCGTTGGTGCCGGTACCGCGCAGCTGGAAGCCGCAAGCGCTCAGCAGCACGGCGAGGCCCATAACCAGCAGGTTGCGTTTGATCATTTTGTTGCTCCCCTTGAAACCATGTGGGCCTTATCGAGGCCCTGAAGGCTTTGTTCGGCGCAGGGCTCAAGCCCTGCGCCCGATCCGATTAGCTAGCGACGATGTTGACCAGTTTGCCAGGCACCACGATCACTTTGCGGATCGTCAGGCCTTCGGTAAAGCGCAGCACGTTCTCGTTGACGCGTGCGACTGCTTCGACTTCCTCGCGAGTAGCGGTGGCTGGCATGTCGATCTGGCCACGCAGCTTGCCGTTGACCTGGATTACCAGCTGCAGCGTGTCCTGTACCAGGGCGCTGTCGTCCTGCACCGGCCAGCGCGCATCGATCACCGCGTCGCTGTGGCCCAGGCGGCTCCACAGGTCGTGGCTGATGTGCGGCGTGATCGGCGCGAGCAGCAGGGTGACTGTTTCCAGGCCTTCCTGTACCAGCGCGCGGTCCTGTTCGGTGGCCTGTGGGGCTTTTTCCAGCACGTTCATCAGCGTCATCACCTGGGCAATGGCGGTGTTGAACTTGTGGTTCTGGCCCACGTCCTGGCTGGCTTGCTTGATTGCCAGGTGGGTGCTGCGGCGAATGGCTTTCTGCTCGTCGCTCAGTGCTGCGACATCCAGCTTGCCCGGCAGGCCCTGGCTGATATGGGCATGCGCCAGGCGCCAGACGCGCTTGAGGAAACGGTGCGAACCTTCGACGCCGGAGTCGGACCATTCGGCGCTCATGTCCGGCGGCGAGGCGAACATCATGAACAGGCGGCAGGTGTCGGCGCCGAACTGGTCGATCATCGACTGGGGGTCGACGCCGTTGTTCTTCGACTTGGCCATCTTCTCGGTGCCACCGATTTCCACCGGCAGGCCGTCGGCGATCAGCTTGGCGCTGATGACCTTGGCTTTGCTGTCGCGCTCGAGCTCGACGTCGGCCGGGTTGAACCAGGTGTAGGCGCCGTTGGCTTCGCGGCGATAGTAGGTCTCGGCGACCACCATGCCCTGGGTCAGCAGGTTCTTGAACGGCTCATCGGAGCTCACCAGGCCTTCGTCGCGCATCAGCTTGTGGAAGAAGCGCGCGTACAGCAGGTGAAGAATGGCGTGTTCGATACCGCCGATGTACTGGTCTACCGGCAGCCAGTGGTCGGCCGCGGTTTTTTCCACCAGGCCGCCTTCATAGTGCGGCGAAGCGTAGCGTGCGTAGTACCACGAGGACTCGACGAAGGTGTCCATGGTGTCGGTTTCACGCTTGGCAGGCTGGCCGCATTTCGGGCAGCTGCACTCGTAGAACTCGGGCATGCGCGCCAGGGGCGAGCCAGCGCCGTCCGGCACCACGTCTTCCGGCAGGACGACCGGCAGTTGGTCTTCCGGCACGGGGACGTCACCGCAGCTGTCGCAGTGGATGATCGGGATCGGGCAGCCCCAGTAGCGCTGGCGGCTGATGCCCCAGTCGCGCAGGCGGAACTGGGTGCGCGAGGCACCGAGGTTTTTCTCCACCAGTGCAACTTCGATCGCGTCGAAAGCGCCCTGGAAGTCCAGGCCGTCAAATTCACCGGAGTTGATCAGTGTGCCGTGCTCGCCGTAGGCGTCTTGCCACGGGGCCGGGTTGGTGTCGCCCGAGCTGGTGCGCACCACGGATTTGATCGGCAGGCTGTATTTGGTGGCGAACTCGAAATCGCGTTCGTCGTGGGCCGGTACTGCCATTACTGCGCCATCGCCGTAATGCATCAGCACGTAGTTGGCGACCCACACCGGCAGTTTTTCGCCGGTCAGCGGGTGCTCGACGAACAGCCCGGTCGGCAGGCCTTTTTTCTCCTGGGTGGCGACGTCGGCTTCGGCCACGCTGCCGCCTTTGCATTCGGCGATGAACGCCTGCAGCTCAGGGTTGTTCTGTGCGGCCTGGGTGGCCAGCGGGTGCTCAGCGGCCACGGCGACGTAGGTCGCGCCCATCAGGGTGTCCGGACGGGTGGTGAAGACTTTGAGTGCGCCCGCTTCGCCGATCGAGTCGACGTTGTACGGGAACTGCACTTCCATGCCCTTGGACTTGCCGATCCAGTTGCGCTGCATGGTCTTGACCTGTTCAGGCCAGCCCGGCAAGTCGTCGAGGCTCGACAGCAGTTCATCCGCGTAGGCGGTGATCTTGAAGTAGTACATCGGGATTTCGCGCTTTTCGATCAGCGCGCCGGAGCGCCAGCCGCGACCGTCGATCACCTGCTCGTTGGCCAGTACGGTCTGGTCGAGCGGGTCCCAGTTCACGGTGCCGCTCTTCTTGTAGATCACACCTTTTTCGAACAGGCGCGTGAACAGCCATTGTTCCCAGCGGTAGTAATCCGGCTTGCAGGTGGTCACTTCGCGAGACCAGTCTACCGCCAGGCCCAGGCTGCGCAGCTGGGTCTTCATGTAGGCGATGTTTTCGTAGGTCCACTTGGCGGGCGCCACGTTGTTTTTCATCGCGGCGTTTTCTGCCGGCATGCCGAAGGCGTCCCAACCCATGGGTTGCAGGACGTTCTTGCCTTGCATGCGCTGGTAGCGCGAGATGACGTCGCCGATGGTGTAGTTACGCACGTGCCCCATGTGTAGCTTGCCGCTGGGGTAAGGGAACATCGATAGGCAGTAGTAAGTCTCCTTGCCTGGCTGTTCACTGACTTCAAAGGACTTTTGCTCGTCCCAGAAGGTTTGGGCGGCATTTTCTATTTCACGGGGCTGATATTGTTCGTGCATGGCTACTTTTGAACTGAATAGGGGTGGCCTAATCCTCTTCGGTGCACTGTCCGGGTTGTTCGACACCAAAAAGCGGCGCGTCCGTGCCCAAACCCTGCGGGAAGTGGAGTTACAGGAAGCGCCGTAGCATACATGACCCCACTCTATCGAGGGAAACCCTGATTGCGCAGGCAGGGCCGTCTGTCGCGGCGCCAGGCAGGTGCAGCCACTAGGACTACGCTGTTTATTGGGGAATGAGTCATATCTTCAATGAGGTGAGGGGATGGTTGAATCGCAGCGAATCGCAACGAAACCGGAAATCTACGAAGGACTGATCGACCGATTGGGTCGTGCATTGGATGCAGCGAGAACAGCGGGCCGATTGCGTGATGAACGGCCTGTCGAGTTGGAACTGCGCGGTCTGAGCCGCGCGGAGCTGGAACTGATCAAGGCTTATCTGGAACGAAACGGGCGCAGTGCGCCTCCTTGGGTAGCACCCCCGCCAGCCAAGGAACCCACGCACTCAGCCAAGGTGGTGTGGCTCAAGGACTTGTCGGCCGGTCGCGGCCCGGAAAAGCTCCGGTCCGTCCGCTACAAGTAGTTCATTCCCCCCTGAGCTGCGTTATCGCGTCATGTCAGCGTAAAGATTGTCGCTAAACCCCGTTACACCTTAGGCTTCGGGCATCTATGGAGATGCCCGATGCCTATTCGCTATTTCGTTAAACAACTGCTCTTGCCGCCCGGCATCCTCTTGCTGTTGCTGGCGCTTGCCTGGTGGTTTCGTCGCAGCCGCCCACGCTTGGCCGGTGTCTGTTTTGCCCTCGGGTTGGGCGGCATGTGGTTGATCAGCCTGCCGGTGATGGTGGAGTGGGGCGCCCGTGCGCTGGAGACCGAACCGCCGCTGGCGCGGGAAGACTGGTCGACCCTGGCCCTGCGCGCCGATGCCATTGTGGTGCTGGGCTCGGGCCGCGAACGTGGTGATCCGGCATGGGGCGCCGATCAGCCGACCGGTATCGGCCTGGAGCGCCAGCGCTATGCCGCGCGCCTGGCCAAGGCATCCGGGTTGCCGGTGCTGACCACCGGCGGCCTGCATTACGGCACGCCGCCCAGCGAGGCCGAGTTGATGGCGGTGTCGATGCACGACGACTTCGGCGTAACGGTGCGCTGGAAGGAAGAGCGCAGCCGTACTACCTGGGGAAATGCGCAAATGAGTGCCGAGATATTGCTGCCCGAAGGCATCAAGCGCGTGGTGTTGGTGACCCAGGCCTGGCACATGCCGCGCTCGGTGTGGAGCTTTGAAAAGGCTGGCTTTAGCGTGGTCCCGGCGCCGGTAGGCTTTCTGGGCGTGGACAATGCCCGGCCGCTGGGCGGCTGGATGCCGGAATTCAAGTCGGTGTGGCAGAGCGGGCAGTTGATCAACGAGGCGGTGGGGCAGGTGGGTTATCGGTTGTTCTACCGCTAGCGCCGCCCTGCAAATGTGGGAGCGGGCTTGTTCGCGAAGGCGGTGTGTCAGTCAACGTAGCTGTTGGCTGAACTAACGCCTTCGCGAGCAAGCCCGCTCCCACATTGTTTTGTCGTGTCTGTCAGACTGTCTTGGCCATCCGGCTCGCCAGCAGCGCCCAGCCAAACAGCCCCAGGCACAGGATGATCAACGGCCACGAGCGCCATTGCAGGTACGGCGTGAGGTTGTGCATCGGCACCACTTCGCCGTAGAGAATGCCGCGCTCGAATTGCGGGATCTGTGCAGTGATCTGCCCGAACGGGTTGATCAGTCCGGTCACGCCGTTGTTGGTAGCGCGGATCATCCAGCGACCCGCCTCCAGCGCGCGCATCTGCGCCATCTGCAGATGCTGCAGTGGGCCAATGGAGCGGCCAAACCAGGTGTCATTGCTGATGGTCAGCAGCAAGTCGCTCTGGGCCGACAGGCCGGCGGCAAATTCCGGGTACACCACTTCGTAGCACACGAACGGCGCGATCTGATAGCCCTTGGCTTGCAGCATCGCCTGGTCGGCGGGGCCGCGGGCGAAGTCCGACATCGGCAGGTCGAAGAAGGCGATCAGCCCGCGCAGCATGTCCTGCAGCGGTACATACTCGCCGAAGGGCACCAGCTTCTGCTTCAGGTAGGTGCCGTCGCCTTCACCCACCACGGTGACGCCATTGAAATAGCGCTTCTGGTGGTGCACTTCCTGGCGAATCGGAACGCCGGTGATCAGTGCGGTGTGCCGGTCGGCGGCGAACTTGCCCATCATCCCCAGGTAGCCCTCGACGGACTCCTTGAGTACCGGCACGGCGGTTTCCGGCCACACCAGCAAGTCCACGGGCTTGGAGCTGAAGCTCATGTCGCGGTACAGCGCGAGCTGCGCATTGAGCTGCTCGGGGTCCCACTTCATGCTTTGTTCGACGTTGCCCTGGATGGCGGCCACGCTCAGTGGTGCGCCGGAAGGCGCAGTCCAGGCGTGATGCTTGAGGGCCAGGCCGATAGCCCAGGGGGCGACCAGCAAGACCAGGCCCGCGCCGATAAAGGCATTGCGCTTGCTCGCCAGCAGGCGTGGCAGGTTGCACAACAGGGCCGCCGTCAGTGCCAGGGCAAAGGAGATCAGCCAGATCCCGCCGACAGGGGCGAGGCCCGTCAGCGGGCCGTCGAGTTGGCTATACCCGGAATACAGCCACGGGAAGCCGGTGAGGAACCAGCCGCGAAAGGCTTCCTGGCCGACCCACAGCGCGGCAAACGTCAGGGCATCGGCCAGTGGCGCTTCATTGCGACGCAGCCAGCGCGCCCACAACCAGGCGGGCAAGGCGAAGAACCAGGCGATGGCGGCAGTGAACAGCAGCATCAGGAAGCCTGCCAGCAACACCGAGGCACCGCCGAAGTGGTGGATGCTGTAGTAGATCCAGCTGGTGCCGGCGCCAAACAGGCCGAAACCGAAACACCAGCCACGGCCCAAGGCCTGGCGTGGTGTCAGCTGCCGCAGACCGATATAGAACAGTCCGACTGCCAGTAGCGCAAACGGCCACAGATCGAACGGCGCCAGCGCCAGGGTGGTGATGGCACCGGCCGCCACGGCCAGCAGGTTACCGGGCCAGCCGGGTGCGATCATACGGCGCATGTCAGTCCTTAACGGGCAATAGGTGTCAGGCGAATCAAGTGAATCCGGCGGCTGTCGGCATTCAGGATGCGGAAGCGGTAGGCGCCGATCTCGGTGGTCTCGTTACGCTTGGGCAAGTGGCCAAACGCACTCATCACCAGGCCGCCGACGGTGTCGAACTCATCGTCGGAGAATTCGCTGTCGAAGAACTCGTTGAAGTTCTCGATCGGCGTCAGCGCCTTGACCAGGAAATCACCGCTGGGCAGCGGCTTGATGTAGCTGTCTTCTTCGACGTCGTGCTCGTCTTCGATGTCGCCGACGATTTGTTCCAGCACGTCTTCAATGGTCACCAGGCCCGCTACACCGCCGTATTCGTCGATCACAATGGCCATGTGATTGTGGTTGGCGCGGAACTCGCGCAACAGCACATTCAGGCGCTTGGATTCGGGCACGAAGGTGGCAGGACGCAGCAGGTCCTTGATGTTGAAGTTGTCGCCGTTCTCCTTGAGGATCAGCGGCAACAGGTCCTTGGCCAGCAGGACACCCATGACGTCGTCATGGCTTTCACCGATCACCGGGTAGCGCGAGTGCGCCGAGTCGATCACGGCCGGGAGGAATTCCCGAGGGGTCTGGGTCGCCTTGATGCTGATCATCTGCGAGCGCGGGACCATGATGTCCCGAACCTGCAGGTCAGCCACCTGGATGGCGCCTTCGACGATGGCCAGCGCTTCGCTGTCCAGCAACTTGTTCTGATGGGCCTCGCGCAGCAGCTCCAGCAGCTCCTGGCGGTTTTTCGGCTCGTGGGCAAAAGCCTGGGTCAGTTTGCCCAGCCATGACTTCTGCCCGTTGCTCGATCGGTCTTCGCTCATAGCGATTACTCTAAATCCTTTGATGTTTCAGTTGAGTGTTGATCAGTTTTCGTCGTCTGCATACGGATCGCGGTGACCCAATTCTGCAAGCAACGTTCGTTCCAGTGCTTCCATTTCTTCGGCTTCGTCATCGTCTATATGGTCGTAACCCAAGAGATGCAAGCAGCCGTGGATGACTAGATGGGCCCAATGGGCTTCAAGTTCCTTGCCTTGCTCCTTTGCCTCGCGCTCGACCACTTCGACGCAGATCACCAGGTCGCCCAGCAGCGGGATATCCAGCAATTCGTCGGGGACGTCGGCGGGGAAGGACAGCACGTTGGTCGCGTAATCCTTCTGGCGCCAGGTGTGGTTCAGTTCGCGGCCTTCGGGCTCGTCCACCAGGCGGATGGTCAGCTCCGAATCGGCGGTGCGCTGGCGCAGGGCCAGGGTGCACCATTGACGGAACTGTTCTTCGCTGGGGGCGGGCGCTTCGGTGGCCAGTTGCAGGTCAAGCTCAAGCATCGCGGCGGCTGTCCTTGGCGGGAGCGTCATCGCGATGATCGAAGCGCTCGTAGGCTTCGACAATGCGCTGCACCAGCGGGTGACGGACCACGTCCTTGGGCATGAAGTGCGTGAAGCTGATACCCGGCACGTCCTTGAGCACCTCGATCACCTGGGCCAGGCCGGACTTGGTGCCCTTGGGCAGGTCGACCTGGGTGACGTCGCCGGTGATCACGGCGGTGGAGCCGAAACCGATGCGGGTGAGGAACATCTTCATCTGCTCGACCGTGGTGTTCTGGCTTTCGTCGAGGATGATAAAGCTGTTGTTCAGCGTACGACCACGCATGTAGGCCAGCGGGGCGATCTCGATCACTTGGCGTTCGATCAGCTTGGCCACGTATTCAAAGCCGAGCATCTCGTACAGCGCGTCGTAGAGCGGGCGCAGGTACGGGTCGATCTTCTGGGCCAGGTCGCCGGGCAGGAAGCCAAGCTTTTCGCCGGCCTCGACCGCCGGTCGCACCAGCAGGATGCGGCGCACTTGTTCACGCTCCAGGGCGTCAACGGCGCAGGCTACCGCCAGGTAGGTCTTGCCGGTACCGGCCGGGCCGATGCCGAAGTTGATGTCGTTGCCGAGGATTTCCTTGACGTAGCGCTGCTGATTCAAGCCGCGCGGGCGAATCATGCCTTTTTTGGTGCGCAGGGCCACGCTGGCTTCGGCCACAGGGTTGTTGGCCAGGTCTTCCACGGCCGATTCCTGCAGGTACAGGTGCACCGTTTCCGGCGACAGCTCACTGCCCTTGGTTTCACGGTAGAGACGGCGCAGCAGGTTTTCTGCGGACGTGGTGTGCTGGGGTTCACCAATGAGCTCGAACTGATTGCCGCGGTTGCGGATCTCGATGCTCAGGCGTTGTTCGATCAGGCGCAGGTGCTCGTCGAACTGTCCGCACAGATTGGCGAAACGGCGAGCCTCAAACGGCTCGAGGAGAAAACGATGGGGTTCTGCTATGGGTGCGTTCAAGGTTGCTTTTAGCCGCCCTTTGGCTGTTTAGGTGAAATAGAGGATAACGCCAGCCGCCGGTGTGCGAAAGCACTTATGTAGGCGGGGTCCACTCTCAGGAACCAAGGCGATCCCTGTGAGGGCTGGCTTGCCGGCGAAGGGGCGGCACATCCAAAAGAGCTGCCGCCTGTTTCACCGCTATCGCCGGCAAGCCAGCGCCCACAGTTGAGCTTCGTGTGTCCTGAAGTCAGTTGATCAACGAGCCGCGCAACGAGTGCGGTTGCGCCGCATCGATGTGCACATCGGCAAACTGGCCGATCAGCGTGGGATTATCACAGCGGAAGTTGACGATTCGGTTGTTCTCGGTACGGCCCTGCAATTCGCCCGGGTCTTTTTTCGAGTAGTCGGTGACCAGGATGCGCTGGGTTGAGCCGACCATTTGTCGGCTGATCTCGAAACCCTGCTGGTTCAAGCGATGTTGCAGGGCATTCAGGCGCTCTTTTTTCAGCTCTTCCGGGGTTTCGTCCAGCAGGTCCGCCGCCGGGGTACCCGGGCGCTGGCTGTAGACGAACGAGTAGGAGAAGTCGAAACCGACGTCTTCGATCAGCTTCATGGTCTGCTGGAAGTCTTTTTCGGTTTCGCCAGGGAAGCCGACGATAAAGTCCGAGCTGATGCAGATACCCGGCACCGCCGCGCGCAGCTTGCGCAGTTTGGATTTGTATTCCAGCGCGGTGTGGTTGCGCTTCATCGCCGAGAGGATGCGGTCCGAGCCTGATTGCACCGGCAAATGCAGGTGTTTGACCAGTTCCGGCACTTCGGCGTGAGCCTGGATCAGGCTGTCGGAGAACTCGAGCGGGTGCGAGGTGGTGTAGCGAATACGCTCGATGCCGTCGACGGCGGCGACCACCCGGATCAGCTCCGCCAGGTCGGCCAGGCGCCCGTCGTGGGTCAGGCCGCGATAGCCGTTGACGTTCTGGCCCAGCAAGGTCACTTCGCGCACGCCGTTTTCGGCGAGGTGGATGATTTCCGACATCACGTCGTCAAACGGCCGGCTGACTTCTTCACCCCGGGTGTAGGGCACCACGCAGAAGGTGCAGTACTTGCTGCAGCCTTCCATCACCGACACGTAGGCACTCGGCCCGTCGATACGCGGCTCGGGCAAGTGGTCGAATTTTTCGATTTCCGGGAACGAGACATCGACCTGCGGCAGCTTGGTGAAGCGTGCGGCGTCGATCATTTCCGGCAGGCGGTGCAAGGTTTGCGGGCCGAACACCACGTCCACATAGGGCGCGCGGTCGCGGATCGCCGCACCTTCCTGGCTCGCCACGCAACCGCCGACGGCGATCACCATGTCCGGGTTGGCCAGTTTCAATTCGCGCCAGCGGCCCAGCTGCGAGTACACCCGGTCCTGGGCCCGCTCGCGGATCGAGCAGGTATTGAGCAGGATCACGTCGGCATCTTCGGCGCGGGCGGTGACTTCCAGGGCCTGGTGTTCACCCAGCAGATCGACCATGCGCGAGCTGTCGTACTCGTTCATCTGGCAACCGTGGGTTTCGATATAGAGCTTCTTGGCCATGGGGATCGTCAACTGGTGGTAAAGAACCGCGCATTATAGGGGGCATGCCCATTGGTTCCTAGCGTTGTGCATCGGGTGCCATGCTATAGTTCGCGCCCTCTTTTATATCCCCGATGTGTTATTCGCCCACCATGACCAAACGTGAAGCTCCAATCTATAAGGTGATTTTCCTTAACCAGGGCCAGGTGTTCGAAATGTACGCCAAGCAGATCTATCAAAGTGATCTGTGGGGCTTCCTGGAAGTGGAAGAGTTCGTCTTTGGCGAGCGCACCCAGTTGGTCGTCGACCCGGGCGAGGAAAAACTCAAGGCGCAGTTTGAAGGCGTGGTGCGCAGTTTTGTGCCGATGCATTCGATTGTGCGCATCGATGAAGTCGAGCGCCTGGGCACGCCGAAAATCAGCGAAGCCCGGGGCGTGAGCAATGTCATGCCGTTTCCGGTGCCGATGCCTGAGAAGTAAGGCTTAAGACCGCGCCGACCCCTTCGCGAGCAAGCCCGCTCCCACATTCGACCGAGTTCCATCTTTGGAATACAGTCGAATGTGGGAGCGGGCTTGCTCGCGAAGGCGGCAGTAAAGGCGCTACAAAACTCAGGGCAGCGGCGAGAATGGCGATCTGCCATCTGCGCTCTGCAGTTCCTGCAGGTAGTTGCGGAAAATCTGGCCCAGCACCTGGGTCGCGGTTTCCAGTTCATTGCGCTGCATGTGCTCGGCGACTTCGTCGGCAGTGTCCAGCGCGTCTTCGGCGCCGTTGACCGCCGCCATCTTCAGCACGATATACGCCTGAACGTTATTGGCCGGCACACCTTCACCTTTGAAGAACATGGTGCCGAGCTGGAATTGCGCCTGCGCGTGGCCCTGCAACGAGGCTTTCTCGAAGTAACTCAAGGCTTTGTTGAGGTCGCGGGCGGGGTTCTTGCTGTCGTGGTAGTACTCGCCCAACTCGTATTGCGCCTGCGCATCCCCACCGTCGGCCTGTTTCTGGCACGCGCTCAGGGCTTCGGCCTGGCTGTCTGGCTGGGTATTGAGGGTGCAACGACCCATCGCTGGGATTAACAACGAGTTGCCGCCTGCTTGTGCATGTGCCAGCAGCGGCTGAAGGAGCAACAGGCAGCCCAGAACCAGGGTGCGGCCGGTGCGTTTCATGGGAATCGACTTACCTCTGACGGGGCGCGCGGATCCTCGGGGGATCCAATAAGCGCGCATTATGAAATAAGCAGGCCTCTGCTTACAAAGTCTTTACTCGTTTTTCTGCTGGTTGGGCAAGTTATCTGCCGGATTGCAGGTGGTTTCTCGAAAAAACTCGGAAATCTCTGTAAACAAAGTAGCAAATCAGACACCGCTGGGGCGGCGCCTGATTTTTTCCGTCGTTTATTTCAAGGCTGCGAAGGCGCGCTCGGCGGCATCGAGGGTCAGTTTCAGCTCGGCGTCGCCATGGGCGATCGAGGTGAAGCCGGCTTCGAAGGCGCTCGGTGCCAGGTACACGCCGCCTTCGAGCATCAGGTGGAAGAAGCGCTTGAACAGATCGGCATCGCTGCCCATCACGTCATCAAAGGTGACGATGTCATCGGCGCCGCTGAAGTACAGGCCAAACATGCCGCCCGCCTGGGTCGTCACAAACGGGATGCCGGCGGCATCGGCACGCTGTTGCAGGCCGTCGAGCAGGCGGGTGGTGTAGTCGGTCAGCTCGGCGTGGAAGCCAGGGCGGCTGATCAAGCGCAAGGTGGTCAGGCCGGCAGCCATCGCCAGCGGGTTACCCGACAAGGTGCCTGCCTGGTACACCGGGCCCAGCGGCGCGATGTGCTGCATGATTTCGCGCTTGCCGCCGAAGCAGCCGACCGGCATGCCGCCGCCGATGATCTTGCCGAAGGTGCTCAGGTCCGGCGTGACGCCGTAGTGCGCCTGTGCGCCGCCGAGTGCAACGCGAAAACCCGTCATCACCTCGTCGAAAATCAGCACCACGCCGTGCTTGTCGCACTGCTCGCGCAGGCCTTCGAGAAAGCCCGGCGCCGGTGGTACGCAGTTCATGTTGCCGGCCACCGGCTCGACGATGATGCACGCCACGTCTTGCCCGACTTCATCGAGCATCTGCTCGACGGCCGCGATGTCGTTGAACGGCAGGGTCAGGGTGTGTTTGGCGAACGCCGCAGGCACGCCGGCCGAGCTGGGTACGCCCTGGGTCAGCGCGCCCGAACCGGCTTTGACCAGCAGGCTGTCGGAGTGGCCGTGGTAGCAGCCTTCAAACTTGATGATGCTGTCGCGGCCGGTGAAACCACGGGCCAGGCGAATCGCGCTCATGGTGGCTTCGGTGCCGGAGCTGACCATCCGCACCATTTCCATCGACGGCACGATTGAGCACACCAGGTCAGCCATCTCGGTTTCCATGGCGGTCGGCGCGCCGTAGGAGAGGCCGTGTTCCAGCTGCTTGCGCACCGCGTCGAGTACGTCCGGGTGGCTGTGGCCGAGGATCATCGGGCCCCAGGAGCCGACGTAGTCGACGTAGCGCTTGTCATCTTCGTCAGTGACGTACGCGCCTTCGGCATGCTTGAAGAACAGCGGCGTGCCGCCCACGCTCTTGAACGCACGCACGGGGGAGTTCACACCGCCGGGGATGTGTTTCTGGGCATTGGCAAACAGGGTTTCGGAACGGGACATGATCGGGCTCTCTAAACTGAATATTTAAGAAGATCGTTAAAGGCGCGGGCGCGACGCGTCACTTCCTGGGTGCTGTCCGCACCGAACAGGCCGTGCACCACGGCCAGCAGGTCAGCGCCATGCGCCACCAGCGGTTCGGCGTTCTCCAGGGTGATGCCGCCGATCACGCAGATCGGCAGCTGCAGGCGCGCGCGGGCCTGGGCCAGCATCGGGACGGTGGCGGCAGAAGCGCCCGGCTTGGTGTTGGAGGTGAAGAAGCGGCCGAAGGCGACGTAGCTGGCGCCTTCCTTGGCGGCCTGCTCGGCCAGCTCGATCTGGCTGTGGCAGGTCGCGCCGATGATCGCCTTGGAGCCCAGCAACGCGCGGGCCGGGGTCAGCGGGCCGTCGGTCTGGCCCAGGTGCACGCCGACGCCCAGGCGCGCGGCCAGCTCGGCGTCGTCGTTGATGATCAGTTGGGTCTTGTAGCGCGAGCACAGTTCGCGCAGCTTCTCGGCCTCACGCAGGCGCCGGGCTTCGTCGCTGCTTTTGTCGCGGTACTGCAGCAGGGTCACGCCACCGTCCAGCGCCGCTTCGACGTAGGCGAGGAACTTGCCAGCCAACAGTTGGCTGTCGGTAATGGCATACAGGCCACGTAGTTTCATCGGGCAGGCCCCTTCGAGCAGAAAAAGTTACGAGCAGAAATCCAGCGGCAACCGACGCGGTACGAACTGGCCCTGACCGAGTTGTTCGGCGTCACGCAGGGTGCGCCAAGTGTAGTTGAGGGCCGATTGCACCGCGCTGACCAACCCTTCGCCCTGGGCAATCCGGCCGGCCAGGGCACTGGCAAGCGTGCAGCCCGAACCGTGATAGCTGCCGGGCAAGCGCTGGCAGGTGAAGGTCTGGCGCGTGCCGTCACGGCTGTACAGGCGGTTGTGCACTTCATGCTCGTCGCCATGCCCGCCGGTGATCAGCAGGTGCTTGATGTACGGCAGCAGCTTTTCGGCGCATTCGTCTGCCGTGCCCTCGGGCAGTTCGGCGAGGATGCGCGCTTCGGGCAGGTTCGGCGTGGCGATCAGCGACAGCGGCAACAGCCGCTCGCGCATGGCATAGCCGACTTCATCCTTGCCCAGGCTGCCACCGCCGCCGGCGCGCAGCACCGGGTCGCAGACGACCGGCAGGTGCGGGTGCGCCTGCAGCAGTTCGACCACGGTGTCGACCATCGCGGTGGAACCGAGCATGCCCAGCTTGACCGCTGCCACTTCGGAGTCGCCGAGCACGGCATTGGCCTGGGCCAGCACCCACTCGCGGTCGAGCACGCGGAAATCGCTGACGTTGACGGTGTTCTGCACGGTCAGGGCGGTGACGGCCGGAGCCGCATGGCAGCCCTGGGCGAGCAGGGCTTCGATATCTGCCTGCAAGCCGGCGCCACCACTGGGATCATGGCCGGAGAGACAGAGGACAACGGGGCGAGAGCTGTAGATATTCATGGTGCGCGAGCTTACCACCAAACGCTTTTTGCGTGGCTGTCGGGTGAGGGTTGAATGTTGCCGTGGCTGTGACGCTTTTTTGGCGCTTTTTCACTCGAGAAAACCCGCTGAAACCCGCGTCCTAGAGCCTTTCAAAAAATTATTTCAATGGTGTCCAATGGCCTTTAGCGGCTATGCTAAAGTGGATCCAAACAACTTAATGTACCGCCGGTGTACGTCTTCTCAAAAGGAATGGGGGGCTTTTGACATAACCGGACACGCCACACTGGGGCTCTATGCGCTATTTGCTGATTTTATTGTTGTGCGGGCTGCCAATGCTCGCCAGCGCCATCGAGTTCAACCAGGACACGCGAAGCCTGCCGCTGGGCCGAGTCATGCAAGTGCTCGAAGACCCCACCGATGCGCTGACCATCGCCGACGTCAGTTCACCCGCCTACGCCGCCCAATTCAAGCCCCATGACAAAGCCACCCTCAACGCCGGCTATTCGCGCTCGGTGTTCTGGCTCAAGGTCGACCTGCATTACCTGGCCAAGGACCCGCGCGCGCCGCGCACCTGGTTTTTGGAGTTGGCCTACCCCCCCCTGAATCACCTGGACCTGTACCAGAACGACGGCACCGGCACCTACCGGCTGACCTCCCGCACGGGCAGCGCATTGCCGTTTTCCAGCCGTGAAGTACGCCAGAGCAACTACCTGTTCAAGCTCAACTTTGTGCCCGATCAACGGCAGACGGTCTACCTGCGCCTGCAAAGCGAAGGCTCGATCCAGGCGCCCTTGACGCTGTGGGCCGGCACCGCTTATCTGGAACAACAACCCCTGCGCCTGTCTGTGCTCGGGGTGATCTACGGCGTGCTGCTGGGGATGTTGGTCTACAACCTGTTCATCTACCTGAGCGTGCGCGACACCAGCTACCTCTATTACATCCTTTATATCGCCTCGTTCGGCCTCTACCAGCTGTCGGTCAATGGCGTGGCGGTGGAGTACTTCTGGCCGAACAACCCGTGGTGGGCGAACGCGGCGGTGCCGTTCCTGATCGGTTCGGCGGCGCTGTTCGGCAGCCTGTTCGCCCGCAGTTTCCTGCACACCGCGCAGCACAGCCGCTGGCTCAACCGCATCCTGCTGGGGCTGGCGGCCTGCGGCGCGGTCGTCATGGCGCTGGCGCTGCTGACCAGCTATGCGGTGGCCTTGCGCCTGGCCACCGGCCTGGCGCTGGTGTTTACCGTGACCATCTTCGTGGCTGCCATCAAGGCCTGGTATTGCGGCCAGCGCATGGCGCGGTATTTCATCATCGCCTGGTCGGCGTTCCTGCTCGGTGGGGTGATCAATACCCTGATGGTGCTGGGCTACCTGCCGAATATGTTTCTCACCATGTACGCCAGCCAGATCGGTTCGGCGATCGAAGTGGCGCTGTTGTCCCTGGCGTTGGCCGACCGCATCAATTCCATGCGCGAGCAGCAGGCGCAGATCCTGTTCGATGCCAGCCAGAAGCTTGAAGTGCTCAACCAGCAATTGGCCCGCAGCAACCGGCTCAAGGATGAATTCCTTGCGACCCTGACCCATGAATTGCGTACGCCGATGAACGGCGTGATCGGCTCCCTCGAACTGATGCAAACCGTGCCGCTGGGCGACGACCTGGCGCAGTACCAGCAAACCGCCGCCGGTTCGGCGCGGGACATGATGCGCATGGTCAACGGCATTCTGACGCTGACCGAATTGCAAGCCGGACGCCTGACTCCCCAGCCCAAGGTCTTCAGCCTGCGCGGCGCGCTCGACGGTTTGCGCCAGCAATTCAATGCCAGCGCCCAGAGCAAAGGCCTGGCGTTTTCCATCGACGTGGCGGACGAGTTGCCGGACCGCGTGATGGGCGACGCCGACAAACTCCTGCAGTGCCTGGATTGCCTGCTGGACAACGCTTTCAAGTTTACCCATGAGGGCTCAGTGCGCCTGCGAGTGGTGGGCGTTCCGCAGAGCGACGGTGGCGTGCGCTTGAGTTTTATCGTCACCGACACCGGTATCGGCTTCGCCTTCCTCGACGAGGCCACGCTGTACCAGCGTTTCTTCCAGCTTGATGGCTCGACCACCCGCGAATACGGTGGCCTGGGGATTGGCCTGGCGATTTGCCGGCAGTTGATCGAACTGCTGGGCGGGCGCCTCACCCATCACTCCGAGCCGGGCAAGGGCAGTCGCTTCCAGTTGGAGATGCAGGTCAGCCTGGTGGCGCCGGAGCCAAAGCGGACACCCGATCGGCAGCGTGGCCCGCAGGATTGCGCGGTGCTGCTGGTGGATGACAACAGCGTGGGCCAGTTGGCTGTGCGAGGCATGTTGCTCAAGCTCGGTTACCGGGTAAAAACCGTGGACAACGGGCCGTCCGCGTTGGCGAGCCTGCAGGCCGAGACATTCGATGCAGTATTGTTGGATATACCTGAAGGCGGTTTCTCGTTGTGCTGTCAGATTCGTGCCCTGCCTGGCTGCGCTGAGTTGCCGGTGATTGCCTTGAGTACGTCGCTGAATGTGTCCGAGCGCGAACATTGCCATGGCATCGGCGTCTCCGAGCGCCTGGCCAAGCCCGTGCGTTTCGACGCTTTGCAGGCGGTGCTGGAGCGTCGATTGTTGGGGCGAGTAGAGGGCGAAAGCGCCGGACATTCGGCGGGTATGCCACTTTTTTAAGCCCGGTGTCGGTGCTTAACTGAAATTCAGGCCTCAAATCGACGTGGCCTTTTTTCCAGGAGGCCCGTCATGAACCTGCACTCGTTCGCCGAAACCCACGACGTCACCAACCAGCCGCCATCTCTGGATGGCACCAACCTCTACCGCATCGACCTGCCCCTGCAAGAGTGGTCGCGCCGCTTCGGTGCCGGCTGGGCCGAGACGCGCATCGATGCCTACGGGGAGCTGGCCGGCGGGCCGTTGATGGCGGCCGGGTTCCTGGCGAACCAGAACAAACCGGTGTTCAGCAGCCATGACCGTTATGGGCATCGCATTGACCTGGTGGAGTTTCATCCGGCTTACCACGAACTGATGCGCGCCGCCGTCGAGCATGGCCTGCCGTCGCTGCCGTGGGCCCATCCGCAGTCCGGCGCGCATGTCGCCCGCGCGGCCATGACCTACCTGCACAGCCAGGCCGAAGCCGGCACCGGCTGTCCGTTGACCATGACGTTTGCCTGCGTGCCGGCCCTGCGCCTGCAGCCGGATCTTGCGCAGACCTGGTTGCCGAAAGTCCTCAGCACCGAATACGACCCGCGCAACGTCGGCATTGCCCACAAGGGCGGTGCCACCATCGGCATGGCCATGACCGAGAAACAAGGCGGCACCGACGTGCGCGCCAACACCACCCGCGCCTATCCGGTAGGCGCCGGTGGCCCGGGGCAGGCCTACGAGCTGGTGGGGCACAAGTGGTTCTGCTCGGCACCGATGTGCGATGCGTTCCTGACCCTGGCGCAGACTGACAAGGGCCTGACCTGTTTCCTACTGCCTCGGCACCGCCCGGATGACACGCGCAACGAGTTCTATATCCAGCGCCTGAAAAACAAACTCGGGAATTGCTCCAACGCCTCCAGCGAAGTCGAGTTTCGCGGCGCCCTGGCCTGGATGATCGGCGAAGAGGGCCGTGGCGTACCGACCATCATCGAGATGGTCGCCATGACCCGCTTCGACTGCATGGTCGGCTCCAGTGCCCTGATGCGCCAGGCGTTGACCCAGGCCAGCCATCATTGTGCCCATCGTTCCGTGGGCGGGCGTGTGCTCAGCGAGCAACCGCTGATGCAAAACGTGCTGGCCGACCTGGCCCTGGAAAGCGAAGCCTCGCTGGCCTTGAGCATGCGCATGGGCCGGGCGCTGGATCATCTGGATAATGAGCAGGAAGCCAAGTTCGCCCGGCTGGTGACGGCGGTGGGCAAGTATTGGATCTGCAAGCGTGCGCCGGCGATGATCAACGAAGCCGCCGAGTGCATGGGCGGTGCCGGCTATGTGGAGGACAGCATCCTGCCGCGCCTGTACCGTGAGGCGCCGGTGAATTCCACGTGGGAAGGTTCCGGCAACGTGCAATGCCTGGACGTGCTGCGCGCCCTGTCCAAAGAGCCGGGCGTGCTCGAGGCGCTGTTCGTCGAATTGGGCGACGGGCACGGCGACAGGCAACTGGCGCGGCATATCGAGCAACTGAAGTCGGCGTTCATGGACACCCAGGACATCCAGTACCGCGCGCGGCAACTGACCGAGGACATTGCCGTGGCGCTGCAGGCCAAGCTGCTGCTGGAGGCCGGGAATGCGGCGGTCAGCGATGGCTTCATTGCCAGCCGGCTGGGTGAATCGTCCGGCCGCGTGTATGGCACCTTGCCGCGGGGTGTCGATGTGGAGGCCATCGTCGCGCGCTCTACCCCGCAAACCTGATCACCGTCCCGTGTAGGCGCCGGCTTGCCGTCGATAGCGGCCTTGAGACATGTATTGAATTCAAGGGCCTTATCGCCGCCAAGCCGGCTCCTGCAAGGTAATGTGTTTCCAAATCGGTGTTTCGGTGTGGCCGGGATACAGGCAAGATAAAGGCCTGCACGTCAGAACACAGGATGCTTACCGTGACCGAAGCTTTTGTTGTCGTTCAAACCGCTGAAGAAGCCGTGGATCGGCTGGCGGCTCTGCATGAGCGTGCTACCGGCGCCCTCAACCAAGCCCTCAAGCAATACCTCAAAGACCGCGTCGAACCCGACGCCGAACAACGCGCGCTGTTTCGCTATCCGGAACTGCGCTTGACCTACCACTGCCACGGCGAAGTCCCACAGACCACCCGGGCGTATGCCAAAGTCCAGTTGCCGGGTACCTACAGCGTTACCGTCACCCATCCGGCGGCGTTCCGTAAGTACCTGCTGGAACAACTGGTGCCGCTGATGCATGACTTCACCGTGACGGTGGAAGTCGGCGTCAGCCAACAGAACATCCCGTACCCGTACGTGGTGGAGCAGGGCGACGAACTGGCCGGCTCCGGCGTGACGGCCGCGACCCTCGCCCGTGTGTTCCCCAGCACCGACCTGTCGGCGGCCACCGATGGCATCGCCGATGGCCTGTACGACTGGGAAAACACCGACCCGCTGCCCCTGGCGTTGTTCGACGCGGCGCGCGTGGACTTTTCCCTGCGCCGCCTGGTGCACTACACCGGCAGTGACTGGCGCCATGTGCAGCCGTGGATCCTGCTGACCAACTACCATCGCTATGTCGACCAGTTCATCTTGCATGGCCTGGAACAACTGCGCAGCGACCCGCGTTTCATCCGCATGGTGCTGCCGGGCAACGTGGTGATCGACAAGAGCATGGACCACGGTGAAGCATCGGCGATTGCCGCCGGTGTGGTGTGGCATCGCTACCAGATGCCGGCCTATCACTTGCAGGCCACTGATGGCCACGGCGTGACCCTGGTGAATATCGGCGTCGGCCCGTCCAACGCCAAGAACATCACCGACCACCTGGCCGTGCTGCGCCCGCATTGCTGGCTGATGATCGGTCACTGCGGCGGCCTGCGCCAATCGCAGACCATCGGTGACTATGTATTGGCCCACGCCTATATGCGTCGCGATGGGATTCTCGACCGCGTGGTACCGCCGAATATCCCGATCCCGGCCCTGGCCGAAGTGCAGCTGGCCTTGCAGCAAGCGGCGGCCAATGTCACCGGCGAAAAAGGCGAAGAGCTGAAAAAACGCCTGCGTACCGGCACCGTGCTGACCTACGACGACCGCAACTGGGAACTGCGTTGGGCTCAGGAGCGCCCGTTGATCAACCTGTCCCGCGCAGTGGCCGTGGACATGGAAAGCGGCACCATCGCCGCCCAGGGTTATCGCTTGCGCGTACCGTACGGCACCTTGTTGTGTGTGTCGGACAAACCGCTGCACAGTGAAATCAAGCTGCCGGGTTCGGCCAACGCGTTCTATGAACGTGCGGTCAGCCAGCACTTGAAGATCGGCATCGAGGCGGTCGACCTGTTGCGCACCGAACTCAACTCGCTGCACTCGCGCAAACTGCGCAGCTTCGACGAGCCGCCGTTCCGCTAAGCGGTTGGGATGGTCATTTGGCGGTCAGGCCACTAGCATTGTCGGTCCTGACCGTTAGATGTTCCTTTTGCCATGTCCCGTCCTGCCCGTCCCGATTCGCGCCGCCCCGGCGTGAAACCCCCGTATTCCGCTGCGCGTCGAGTCGCCAAGGCGCCACCGGCGGAGCCGAAGTTGATCCTGTTCAACAAGCCTTTCGATGTGTTGACCCAGTTCAGCGACGAAGGCGGGCGGGCGACCCTCAAGGATTTTATCGACATCCCCGGCATCTACCCCGCTGGCCGCCTGGACCGTGACAGCGAAGGCCTGTTGCTGCTGACCAACGACGGCCAGTTGCAGGCACGCATCGCCGACCCCAAGCACAAGCTGGCGAAGACCTACTGGGTGCAAGTCGAAGGCGAGCCGACCGAGGAGCACCTGCAACGCCTGCGCAATGGCGTGGAACTCAACGACGGCATGACCCTGCCCGCCGAAGCCCGGCGGCTGGATGAGCCTGAGTTATGGCCGCGCAACCCGCCGGTACGCTTTCGCAAAAACATACCGACTTACTGGCTGGAACTGGTGATTCGAGAAGGGCGTAACCGTCAGGTTCGGCGCATGACCGCCGCAGTCGGGTTGCCGACCTTGCGTCTGGTGCGCGTGCGAATTGGCGATTGGTCGATCGATGGCCTGGATCAAGGCCAGTGGAAGGAAGTGCCGGCGCGCTTATAAGGCGCCGGACTCGATCAGGCCGATCACCACGCTCTTGATGATGAACGCAGCCACGCCCAGGCCGAGCACGAAGAACAGGATGAACGAGCCAAAGCGCCCGGCCTTGGACTTCTTTGCCAGGTCCCAGACGATAAAGCCCATGAAAATGATCAGGATGGTGACCAGGCCAGTCATCATCCATTCTTCAAACAGGGCGGGATCGATGTTGTTCATGGGCTCTTCCGACGGGGCAGGCGGCAAGTATAAGGCAGCGTCTTCAACACAACATTGATTTGGATCGAGGTACGGTCCAAATGTGGGAGCCGGTTTGCTCGCGAAAGCGCAGTGTCAGTCAACGCATGTATTGACGGAATCAGCGCTTTCGCGAGCAAGCCCGCTCCCACAGGGGATTTTCAGTGTTGTTGAAATCAGGTACGTAAATGAGTCAGCGGCAATTCGGTGCTGTTGAGCACCTGGTTCAGCACGAAGCTGGAGCGCACGCTGGTCACGCCTTCGATGCGGGTCAGGTGACCCAGCAGTAGCTTCTGGTAGTGATCCATGTCCGGCACCACCACTTTCAGTTGATAGTCGGCGTCCATGCCGGTCACCAGGCTGCATTCCAGCACTTGGGGCAGGGTGCGGATGGCCGCTTCGAAATTCTCGAAGCGCTCCGGGGTGTGGCGGTCCATGCCGATCAGCACATAGGCGGTCAGGCTCAGGCCGAGCATCTTGCGGTCGAGCAGGGCGACCTGGCGTGCAATGTAGCCGTCGTCCTCCAATTGCTTGACCCGGCGTGAGCAGGGCGAAGGCGACAGGCCGATACGCTCGGCCAACTCCTGGTTGGAGATCCTCGCGTCGCGCTGCAATTCCGCCAAAATACTCAGGTCGTATCGGTCAAGCTTGCTCATTGGGTTGGCCTTTGTCGTAACTATTGCGGTGAATTATCCATGAAGGGTTAAAAATTGCGCAAGCACTGTTTATTGACGCAATCTTCGCAATCATCTGTCGGACGTTGGCGGGTATCGTTATCAACAGAATCACCGCCTGGACAACAGTCCACAGCAGCTCGCCCAATCAGGCCCGCTGCGGCCGCCACCCCAGCAGGGTTGAGTTGGCCTCCAGGCTGCACACTGTCCACAAGACGGCGTGAGGTGAGCCAACGTCAAAAGCGTTGAGCCAGGACGAAGTTCTCAAGGGGTGGCCGACGGGTCACCCTTTTCTTTTGCCTTGAGAAAATTGTTCTCGTGACTGATAACCTGTCTCAGAACCGGGCGCGGCTTTTCCAGTCTTATCTATGAGGCCGGACGTTCTAGGCCCTTATCCGCAGTGAGGAATAGCATGAAGCGCATCTGGCGTATGGCAGGTGTAGGTTTGCTGATGGTGACCGTCGGCACGCAAGTGATGGCAGACGACCCGCGCCCTGAAGGCGGCGGTCAGCATGAGCGAGGGCCGGAAGGCGGTCGGCAAGGTAACGAACAGCCGCGACCGCAAAACAACCAGCCTCGCCCCCAGAACAATCAACCACGGCCGGAAAACACTCAGCCGCGTCCGCAGAACCAGCACTTCGAGAACAACCAGCCGCGTCCCCAGAATCCGCATTTTGATCGCGCCGAGCAGCAGCCGCACGGTGGCGGGCAATGGCAGGGTCGCCCGCAAGGGGCTGAACAGCCTCGGCCGGCGCCGCAGCCGGCGAATAACCTGCCGATCCAGGGGCGTCCGGATACCGTGCGCCAGACCCAGGAACCGCGCCAGGGCAACTACCAAGACATCCCACGTCGCAATGATGGCAACCAGCACTGGCAGGCCGGCAATGGTCCGGGCCCACGTCCGGGTGGTGGCTTCAACAACGGTCACCCGAATGACAACCGCTGGCCGGGTCGCCCCGACGGGCATGGCAATGGTTGGGGGCCCGGCCCGCAATATCGTCCCGGTTATACCGTCGACCGTTTCCCCGACCGCAATTACCGCGTGCCGTACCGTGGCCAGGATTACTTCTTCTCCGGCGGCTACTGGTATCGCCCGCAAGGCCCGCGCTACGTGGTGGTAACGCCGCCGTATGGGATACGCGTGCGCTACCTGCCGGACTACGCGCGCGAAGTGTGGGTGGGCAGCGCGTTGTTTTTCCTCGCGGCCGGTGCCTACTACACCTACGAAAGCACCTCCCAGGAATACGTGGTGGTGCAACCGCCGACCGCAGTGCCTGGGCCGCAGCCGGCGCCGCAAGGCAACGGGTATGACGTGGTGGCCTACCCCGCGAATGGCCAGTCACCGGCCCAGGTGCAGCAGGACGGTTATGACTGTTATCGCTGGGCGGTGCAGCAAAGCGGCTTCGACCCGCAGGCCGTCACCTACGCGCCAGACCCGGCGGTGGTGCAAACCTACCGCCAGGCACAGGGCAACTGCCTCAGCAGTCGCGGGTATCAAGTGCAGTATTGATAAGCTGCAAGCTTCAAGCTTCAAGCTTCAAGCCGCAAGCCGCAAGCCGCAAGCCGCAAGCCGCAAGCTTCACGCTTCACGCTTCACGCTTCACGCTTCACGCTTGAGGCTTGAGGCTTAAAGCTTATAGCTGGCTTCTTGCGGTTGATCTGCGGGGTCCGCGTGTACCAGTACTTCGGCACGCGGGTAGGCCTGGTGAATGGCATCGGCGGCCTGGTCGCTGATGCCGTGGGCGACTGACAGGGTCAAATCCCCCGGCAGTTCCAGGTGCAGTTGCACGAACCAGTGGCTGCCGGAAATCCGCGTGCGCAAATCATGCGCACCCAGCACGCCGGGCACGCCGCGCGCCAGTTCCAGCATATGCTGGCTGACCTCCGGCGGCAGCTCCTCGTCCATCAATACCGCGAAGCTTTCCCGGGCGATCTGGATCGCACTCCACAAGATGTAGGCGGCAATGCCCAGGCCGAACCAGGCGTCGACCTGATGAAAGCCCATGCCCGCCAACACCAGTGCCACCAGGATGCTGCCGTTGAGCATCAGGTCCGAACGGTAATGCAGAGAATCCGCGCGTACCGCGTTGGAGCCGGTTTCGCGCACCACCCGGTGTTGCAGCATCAGCAAGGCCACGGTCAGCACCAGGGAAAACACAATCACACCAATGCTCAGCCACGGCGCGCCCACTGGTTCCGGGTGTTGCAGGCGCTCGTAGGCCTGGAATGCGATCAGCACCGCACTGCCGCCGATAAACAGCGCCTGGGCCATGCCTGACAGCGATTCCGCCTTGCCATGACCGTAACGGTGATCGTCATCGGCCGGGCGCAGGGCGTAGTGCACGGCCAGCAGGTTCAGCAGCGAGGTCACGCCGTCGAGTAGTGAGTCGGTCAACCCGGCGAGCATGCTCACCGAGCCACTGAGCCACCAGGCGATGGCCTTGGTGATAATCAGCGCACAGGCCACGCCGACCGAGGCGCGGGTGGCCAGGCGCAGGAGCCGCGCGTGTTCGGGGCTGGTGGTCATGGGCAGTCCTTAGGCAGCGGGTTGCAGGCCCAGGGATGCAAGCTGTTGCACGCTGCCCTTGAACTGGATCATGCGCGGGTCATCCAGCGGCAGGCTGCGGCCGGTTTCCTTCTGGATGATGCTTTGCAGCTTGGCGTTGTCGACCTTGCCGTCGGCACCGATAGCCTCGTGGAGTTTTTCCGGGGCTACCTGGGCAGTCTTGCCCGGTTCGAAGTAGATCGCGCCAGTGGCGAAGTCCACGCCGAACGCGATCAGGCCAGGGATCACATAGAACAGCAGGCCCACGGCGTCGAGCACGGCAATCGCCGGGTCGATCTTGCCGTCGATCTGGCCGCGGCGGTCGGGGTAGAAAATCGAGCCGCAGGCCGTCAACTGGCTCAGCAGGGTGACGGCGAGGACACCGCCAATGACACGGGAAGCGATACGCATGAAGACTCTCCTGAACACGGTTGATACGAAACTATAAGCCAGCGCCCACCTTTGAGCGCATCCACCGCGAAAGGGCGGGGTGCTTGTGAGACCAGCACCGGCATCCGGCAGTTCGCCGTTATACTCGCCGCTCTGCTTTGGAGCCAGTATGAATTCGTTGCCGATCGATGATGTTTTACCCGCCCTGCGTGACGCCTTGGCGAATCGCCATGAAGCCGTGCTGGAAGCGCCGCCCGGCGCCGGTAAAACCACCCGTGTGCCCTTGGCCTTGTTGAACGAGCCCTGGCTGGCCGGGCAGACCATCCTGATGCTCGAGCCGAGGCGCCTGGCGGCGCGTGCTGCCGCCGAACGGCTGGCCAGTGAGCTGGGCGAAAAGGTCGGCGACACCGTCGGCTATCGCATCCGCCTCGACAGCAAAGTCGGCCCCAATACACGGATTGAAGTGGTCACCGAAGGCATCCTCACCCGTCGCCTGCAGGATGACCCGGCACTCGACGGCGTGGGTTTGCTGATCTTCGACGAATTCCACGAACGCAGCCTCGACGCCGACCTGGCGCTGGCCCTGAGCCTGAACGGGCGCGAGCTGTTTCGCGATGAGCAGCCGCTGAAAATCCTTCTGATGTCCGCGACCCTCGAAGGCGAGCGCCTGGCCGGTCTGCTGAACGACGCGCCGATCCTGCGCAGCGAGGGACGTATGTTCCCGGTGCAGACGCGCTGGGGCCGGCCGTACCAGCCGGGTGAATTCATCGAGCCGCGTGTGGTGAACACCCTCCTCGAGGCCCTGCACGACGAGTCCGGCAGTGTGTTGGTGTTTTTGCCGGGGCAGGCGGAGATTCGCCGGGTCCATCAACAACTGGCCGACGCCCTGGGCGACCGCAGCGATGTGCTGCTGTGCCCGCTGCATGGCGAGTTGGACCTCAACGCCCAGCGCGCCGCCATCGACCCGGCCCCGGCCGGCAAACGCAAAGTGGTACTCGCCACCAACATCGCCGAGACCAGCCTGACCATCAATGGCGTACGTGTGGTGATCGACGCCGGGCTGGCGCGCGTGCCGCGTTTCGACCCTGGCAGCGGCATGACCCGCCTCGATACCCAACGCATCTCCCGCGCCAGTGCCACCCAGCGCGCCGGCCGGGCAGGGCGCCTGGAGCCGGGGGTGTGTTATCGCTTGTGGTCCGAGGACCAGCATGAAGGCCTGGCGGCGTATGGCAGTGCGGAAATCCTCGCCGCCGATCTCGCCGGCCTGGCGCTGCAACTGGCGCGTTGGGGTGTTACGCCCACGCAACTGGTGTGGCTCGATGTGCCGCCGACCGCCGCCTATGCCCAGGCCCAGGATTTGCTGCAGCGCCTGGGGGCGTTGAATGACGACACGCTGACCGCGCATGGCCAGAAAATGGCCGAGCTGCCGGCCCATCCGCGTATCGCCCATCTGCTGTTGCGCGGCCAGGATCTGGGCCTCGCGGCGACCGCGTGTGAGGTCGCCGCGCTCTTGGGGGAGCGCGATATTTTGCGCGGCGCTGGCGCGGATTTGCACAGTCGCCTGGCGTTGCTGTCCGGTGAAGAACGCGCGCGCGGCACCCAAGGCGGCGTGCAGCGGGCCAAGCAACTGGCGCGGCAATACCGTGGCTATCTAAGAGGCAAGGCCACCCAGCCGGTGGCCGATCCCGACCACCCACGCTGGCTCGGTGCCCTTCTGGCACTGGCCTACCCGGACCGTGTCGCCCAGCAACGTCGCCCCGGTGGCGCCGAATATCGCCTGGCCAACGGCCGAGCGGCGCTGTTCGCCGAGGCCGACAGCCTGATGAAACAATCCTGGCTGGTGATCGCCGACCTGGGCAGTCGCCAGGGCCAGCGTGAAGAACGTATCTACCTGGCGGCCGATTTTGATCCGGCACTGTTCGACACGGTGCTGGCCGAGCAAGTGCGCACCGTGGACCAGCTGGATTGGGACGAGCGTGAAGGCGTATTGCGTGCCGAACGCCAGCGCAAAGTCGGCGAACTGGTGCTCAGCCGTGAACCGCTGACCGGCCTGGACGAGTCCGCCCGCAGCCAGGCGCTGGTCAACCTGGTACGCCGCAAAGGCCTGGAGTTGCTGCCCTGGACGCCTGAACTGCGCCAATGGCAGTCCCGCGTCATGCTGCTGCGCCAGCTGGACGCCGGCAAAACCAGCGAATGGCCGGATATCAGCGACACCGCCTTGCTCGCCAGCCTCGAACACTGGCTGATGCCCTACCTGGGCAAAGTCTCGCGCCTGAGCCATTTCGCCCACCTGGATATTTCCAGCTTCCTGCATAACCTGTTGCCGTGGCCGCTGCCTCAGCGGCTCGACGAGTTGGCGCCGCAACATGTGAAGGTGCCGTCGGGCTCGTCAGTGCGTTTGGACTACAGCGAACAGCCGCCGATTCTGGCGGTGCGCCTGCAGGAATTGTTCGGGCTGGCCGACACCCCGCGCATTGCTGGCGGGCGCCAAGTGGTGAAGCTGCACCTGCTGTCCCCGGCACGGCGGCCGGTGCAGGTGACCCAGGATCTGGCGAACTTCTGGCGCAGTACCTACGCCGAAGTGAAGAAGGATCTGAAGGGCCGTTACCCCAAGCACTATTGGCCGGATGACCCGCTGGTGGCGGAGGCGACCGCCAGGATCAAGCCGAGAAAGTAGCGACCACCGGGATCAAATGTGGGAGCCGGCTTGCCTGCGACTGCGGTGCAGCCGACACACCGCGTCGTCTGTATCGCCGCCAAGCCGGGCTCCTACAGGTGTTGGTTATTGCGCGGCAGGCAGCAGGAATCGTGCGATCACCGGCAGATGGTTGGAAATACGCAAGGTATCCTCCTGCCGCACCTTGGCCTGCACCCGTTTGATCCGTGGGCTGTAGAACAGGTAATCGAGCGTGCGATCCGGGCCTTCGATGCCGGGATCATTCGGAAAGTGCGTCAGCCATTTCTCACGATCAATCCCGCTCGATTCGCTGTTACTCGGGATCATCGGGTACTTGTCCCACAGCAGGTGCAACTCGCTGTCCGGCGAATACCGTCCGCGTTTGCCCGCGTCCAGGCGCAGGAATTGCCCCAGGGGCAGCAGGTTGAAATCGCCGCCGATCAACCAGGGCGTGCCGCGACCTTCGAACTTATCCAGCAACTTGACCGTGGTTTGCACCTGCGCCTGCACCGCGCTGCGGCCCGGGGCGTCGCCGTCCAGGCGGGTGTTGAGCACTGCCAGCTGGCCGCCATCACTCAGTGGCAAGTAGGTCAGCAGCAAGGCGGGCTTGGGCTGGAACTGACGGCTGATGAAGTTGGCGTCCGGCGCCGGCAATTGCAGGCGTTCGGCGTGTTCGATCTGGTAGCGGCTCAGGGTCGCCAGCTTGCGGCCGACGCTGCCGAAGATATGCCGGTCGGGGACGAAGTCGGCTTTCCAGTCGAAGGTCTGGGCGCTGCAGGGGTAGAGGTCGACCAGGCGTTCCTGGAGCAGGGCCAGTTGGTCCTGGTAGTGGGAGGGCTTGGCGTTTTCGTCGAGTTCCTGCAGCAGCAGGATGTCGGGTTGTTCGTCGCGGATCACCCGCGCCACTTCGTCGAGGCTGGCGGCCATGTCTTCCACGGTGGGGCGGTCGTCGGGGCCGCTGCCGTCGGTGGTGTCGTACCAGAACACGTAGTTCTTGCCGGCCAGGTATTGCACGTTCCAGGTCATGACCTTGAGCGCCTGCCCTGGCAACAGGGTCGGCGCACGCGGCGCAACACAGCTCACGGGCAGGATTTCCTTGGGCTCGGGGCGCCAGGTCAGGCTGTAGATCAGGGCCGTCAGCAGGCCTGCAATGATCAACAGGCCCAGCAAGGTTATGCGCAATAAACGGGTCATCGGCTCGGCTTATAGCGTTTCGGGAGTGGCACGGAGCATATCACCGCGCGTCGGCATCGCCACCGATCAGCATGAATAAACGAAACAGCACCACACTGGTAAACAGCTGCAGGAAGCTGTGCGCGCTGTCGATCAGCACGCCGAGCAACGGCGCAGGCTCGGGATAGGCCGCCACACTGGCGCCCTTGAGCAGCCACAGCGGTGTCATCACGCACAACAGGCACACCAGGATCCGCCAGAAATGCCCACGGGTCAGGCGGAAGCTTTCCTTCATTGCCTCCAGCGCCGGCATGCTGCGCAGTACCAGCAGGTACTCGGCAAACGCCAGCACCACCATCAACCACAGGCCCGGCAGGAAATACAGCGACAGGCCAAGCAGAATCAGCAAGGTGCTCATGGCCGTCAGCAGGGCGAAGCGCGGCCACAGGGTCAGCGCCATCGCCCACACATCCTTGGTGCGCGGCGACTCGCCCCGGGTGCGGGCGTCGAGAAACAGGATCAAGGCGCCGGTGTACAGCGGGTACACCAGCAATCCCACCACCACGCTGTAGCCGGGGAAGGCATCCGGGCCCAGCGTGTGGTCGAGCACCTGTTGCAGCAGGGCCTCCAGGATGACCAACGGCAGGCATAGCTGAACGATGGCACCCAGGTTGTTCCGGGTAAAACGGAAAGAGTCGCGCAATACGTCTAACGGATTCATCAGGTTCATCGCAGGCCTGGAAACAAGGGCGACACTTTAACCGATCAGGGTTGCAGGGACGCAAACGTAAACCTTGAGTAAAGACCATTGAAACAACTGGTAACAGCCCCATAACTAGAGTGCACCTGGCCTGATCACAGGCAGGACCACGATTTCTACCGGCAATCTAACGAGGTCGCCATGAACAGCGAAGAGCAAACCCTGATCGATGGACTGTTTTCACGGTTGCAGCAAGCCGAAACGGACTCAGCCCCCCGCGATGCGCAAGCAGAAGCGCGGATCAAGGAGCACATGACTCGCCAACCGGCCGCCGGGTATTACATGACCCAGTCGATCCTGGTGCAGGAACACGCGCTCAAGAGCCTCGACGCGCAGAACAAGCAGCAGGCGCAGCAGATCCAGCAATTGCAGGAGGAGCTAGAGCGCGCCAAGTCGTCGCAGCCAGCCCCTGCAAGCGGCGGCGGCTTCCTGTCGAGCATCTTTGGCGGCGGTTCCCGCGACCCGCAGCCAAGCCAGAGCGCCCCGGCTTCGTCGGGTGGCTGGCGTGAACCGGGCAGGCCTGCGTTTGGCCAGCCTGCGCCGCAGCAGAACTATGGCGCGCCCCAGCAGAACTACCAGCAACCGCAACAGGCGCCTGCGGCCCCGATCGGCAGCGGCTTCCTCGGCGGCGCACTGAAAACCGCTGCAGGCGTGGCCGGTGGTGTAATGCTGGCCGAGGGCATCAGCAGCCTGTTCCACCACAACCAGCAGCCGCAGGTAGTGGAAGAAATCATCGAGCAACCGGAGCCGACCAGCGACCAGGGCGGCTGGGGCAACGACGACCAGCGCTTTGCCGGCAATGACAGCGACAGCTGGGGCAGCAACAACGCGGACAGTTTTGCCGACAGCGACTATTCCGACGACTCTTCTTCCTTTGGCGACGACGATTCCTTCGTCTGACCTGCACTCAACCGGGGCGCTGTGTCGCCCCGGTCTGATTTTTCCCGGAAACGTTCTCGCGACTGGCATACTGGCACCCTTTCCGGGCGCTGGCGCCTGGCTGTCATGAGGAAGTGCGGTGAAGAAAATTGCAGTGTTCGCCGATGTACAAAACCTCTATTACACCGTCCGCCAGGCCTATGGTTGCCACTTCAACTACGCCGCCCTGTGGGCTGATATCAGCGCGCGCGGGCAGATCGTCGAGGCCTATGCGTATGCCATCGACCGAGGCGACAGCAAGCAGCAGCAGTTCCAGCAGATCCTGCGCAACCTGGGCTTCACGGTGAAACTCAAGCCGTATATCCAGCGCAGCGACGGCTCGGCCAAGGGCGACTGGGACGTGGGCATCACCATCGACATCATGGACGCCGCCGACCACGTCGACGAAATCGTGCTGGCCTCCGGCGACGGTGACTTCGACATGCTGCTCGACCGCATCATCCACAAGCACGGCGTCGAAGCCGTGGCGTATGGCGTGCCGGGGCTGACGGCCAACTCGTTGATACGCGCTGCCAGCCGCTACGTGCCGATCGAAGGCGCGTTGCTGCTCAAATAAGCGCTACGGCGCAATAAATAGTTAGACGGAGTTGGAACAGGTTTGGAACGTATAGCGGTCATCGACTTTGAAACCACCGGCATCACCCCGAGCAGCCACTGCCGGGCCACGGAAATCGCCGTGGTCATCCTCGAACGTGGCCAGATCGTGGACCGTTACCAGAGCCTGATGAACGCTGGCGTGCGCGTGCCCGGCTTTATCGAACAGCTCACCGGCATCAGCAACGCCATGCTGCGCAGCGCGCCGCCGGCTGAGCGGGTGATGAACGAAGTGAATGAATTCGTCGGCACCACGCCGCTGATGGCGCACAACGCTGCGTTCGACCAGAAATTCTGGGATTACGAACTGGGCCTGATCCGCCGCACCCGCCTGCAGAAATTCGCCTGCTCCCTGCTGCTGGCGCGCCGCCTGATGCCGTCGGCGCCGAACCACAAACTCGGCACGTTGAATGCCTTCGCCAAGCTGCCCCACACCGGCCAGGCTCACCGGGCGCTGGCGGATGCGGAAATGGCCGCCAACCTCACGGCGCACCTGGCCCAGGAACTGCGCTGCACCCACGGATTGCGCGAACTGTCCCACGACCTGCTGTGCACCTTGCAGAAAGTCCCGGCGGCGAAGATCAATGAGCATCTGAAGAAACATCGCGGGTTCTGATAGAACAGCGCCGTTCAAAATGTGGGAGGGGCGGTGTTCATCGAGGCTGCACACACTCCAGCGCCCGATCCACCACCCCCTTCGCCATCTCCACCAAATGCATCACCGCCCGCTGCTGCACATCCATCGTTTTGCCCGACGAGTGCGCAGAGCCCACCGCGCAATGCGGCAAATCCGCCGCGCAAATGAAAGAGAGTGGTCTTGCTGGCCATTGAAACAACCGCTCTTTTTGGGGGCGCTTATCTGCTTTCTGAATAGTCAGTAGGCTTAGCCTTGCTGTCCTGTCGGACCATTCTGGATTTTCCCTTCTCCCGTCTATACCCCTTCGCTGCGACCTAAGATCCCGGCTGTCATTTACGTACAGGGACTACGTCATGCAGGAAAGCGATCTTCACACAGCAATCAGGCGAAGCCAGTTTGAGCTCCAAGGCAGCGGCATCGATTTCGGCTCAACTTCAAGCATGGCGTTTCATTTGGGAAACACGATGACAAGTTGCCCGGCAGTCATGGTTTTACCTCATTCGCCAGGCTGGACCCATGGCGCCAGTTACCAGTTACTCAAGCCCCTTCATGCGGACTCCTCGGTGCCGAGCACCACGTTTGACGAACTCTGGAAATGTACCCAGCAACACTATGGCTTGACGGCCGCAACGGTTCTGACTGGCGCCGCCGGCATACCTATAAACAAAATTGCCGTGGGCACTTGGGTTCATGTTGGCTCTAGCAAAACGACGAACCTGGCGAGTCTCATTGGAATGCGCTTTTTCCCTCGTACATTGATCAGGCAACCCACGGTGGCCAGAATGGCGAAAGCAACGTTTGGCACCGTCCGGGTATTTGGCATTATTGGACGGGGCATTCCTTTCGTTGCTGCGGGGTTGGCTGTCTTTGATCTAATCAGTATTGGTAAGTGCGCCTATGAGGCAAGAAATGGTAGGTAGCCCGACTAGAGCCGAGATCAGCGAAAAGGTGATTCAGCTATTCGTCGATATCATCGGTTTCATCGACCGAAGTCAGGTCACCGAGCAAACGGACTTCATCCATGACTTCAAGATTATTGATGATGATTTGACCTGCTTTGTCATGCAGATCAAGTGGCAATTCAACTTGCAAGCGACGCAGAAAGATTGGGATCACATCACCACCATCGAGCAGGTGGTCGATTTGATTGTTCAACGCTCACAGCTGTGTTGAAGCAACTGACGTCATCGCGGGCAAGCCCAGCTCCCACAGTTGACCGAGTTGCCCGGACTGTATGAGGTCTAGTGTGGGAGCTGGCTTGCCTGCGATGGCGTCGGTAGGGCCTACCTGCAAGTCAGGGAATAAACGCCATCACTGATGCTGGTGATCCCGAACCGCCTTCCAGTCCTAGTACACCTATCACTAACGTGGCGCCCTTGGCCGGGAGCCGGTCGAGGTGGGTCAGGCACTCCAGCACAATCCCGTTTCCCGCCAACACGGCATGGTTTGTCGCGAAGGCGGTGCTTTGCCCTGGATCAACCCCGTGGGTATCAATGCCAACCCCGGCAATCTGGCGCTGTTCGAGCAAAAACCGAATCGCCGCTTCACCAATCCCAGGGAAGTGTGAGCCTTGCGCGTCCTGCCCAAAAAACGCTATCGGGTCGTTCCAGAGGTGTTGCCAGCCGGTGTACATCAGCACCACCGAGCCAGGTTCGATAAGCCCGTGCTGACGTTCCCACGCTTCAATATCCAGTGGGCAGATTTCGTAATCTGGATTGCTCTGGGTTTTACCGTGCACATCGATCACTACGGCGGGCCGCACCAAGTCTTCGGGTCGATAACCATCAATCCCCATTCCACCAGCATAAAAACTGTTCGGCGCATTCATATGCGTGGCGCTATGTTCACCCATGCTGAACCGACGAAGGAAATAGCCGTCCTTGTCCCGTGACGCGACGTCTTCAAACGCCACCGGCGGGTCCCCCGGCCACAGCGGAATACGCGGGGAGATCGGGTGACTGAGGCTGAAGACCTTGCTGGGCTTATCCACCATTTTTGCCCTCCAACTGCCCCAACGGCACCCGCCGTTCTATCGCGCTCGACAAGATGATCGAGGTCTTGCTGAACCCGAACTTCGCCACACGGTTGATCAAATTCTCCAACTCCGGCATCGAGCCCACCGCTGCCTGCATGATCACGCACGGATCGCCCGTGACCCGGTGGCATTCGGTCAGTTCGGGGATTTCGGCCAGGGCGTCGTAGACCTTCTGGCTGCCGTGGTTGGTCAGTCTCAGTTCCATCACGCACTGAATCGGCAGGCCGACTTTGGATAAGTCCACCTTGGCCTGATACCCGGTGATCACGCCGCTGGCCTCCAGCTTGGCCACGCGTTCGGCGACGGCGGGGGCGGAGAGGTTTACCGTGCGCGCCAGTTGCGCGTAGGAAGCGCGGCCGTCTTCGAGCAGGGCGCTGAGGAGCATGCGGTCGTATTTGTCCATGATAAGGCTCCAGGAGCGCGTGGCTTTCGAAAGTAGGGGTTATAGCCCTGATAACCATGTTTTGAAAAGTGTACTGGCGGATTAAACAGGTTTTGTAACTTATGTTTAGGCGCCTGCCTTTTTAGAATAAGCCTCTCTCATTTCTGCCATAGAGCTGCCCAATGCCAGGCCCACGTCGCTTTCCCTTACCGTTGATCGCCGCTTTTTTTGCGTTGTATGTGATTTGGGGCTCCACCTACCTGGTGATCCGCATCGGCGTGGAATTCTGGCCGCCGCTGATGCTGGGTGGGATTCGCTTCCTGGTGGCGGGGGCGGTGATGTATGGCTTCTTGCGTTGGCGCGGGGCGCCAGCGCCGACCTGGGAGCAATGGAAAGCAGCTGCCAAGATCGGCATTTTGCTGCTGACCTTCGGCAATGGCGCGGTGAGTGTGGCCGAGCACACCGGCGTCTCGTCCGGTGTGGCGGCGCTGGCGGTGGCGACCGTGCCGCTGTTCACCTTGCTGTGCGGTTATTTCTGGGGCGCGCGTAATACCCGCCTGGAATGGGCGGGCGTAATCCTGGGGATGATCGGCATCGCCATGCTCAACATGGGTAGCACATTGCAGTCGAGCCCGATGGGCGCCGCTTTATTATTGTTTGCAGCGGCGTCGTGGGCGTTTGGTTCGGTGTGGAGCCGGCGTCTGCCGTTGCCGCCGGGGGCAATGGCCAGTGCGGCGGAAATGCTGGTGGCCGGCGTGACGCTGTTGATCGCCAGCGCGCTCACCGGTGAACACCTGCAAGCCATGCCGCCGCTGGAAGGCTGGCTGGCCCTGGCGTACCTGGCCGTGTTCGGCTCGATCATCGCCTTCAACGCCTATATGTACCTGCTCAAGCATGTGCGTCCGGCGGCGGCGACCAGCTATGCCTACGTCAACCCGGCGGTGGCGGTGTTGCTGGGGATCGTGTTCATCGGCGAGACCATCGGCCTGGAAGAAGCCCTGGCGATGCTGGTGATTATCAGCGCGGTGCTGTTGATCAGCCTGCCCCAGTGGCGCAAGCCCAAGCCGGAAATAAGGTAAACTGCCGCGCATTACGCCCTTGCGCTGAATTTTTCCTACGGTAAACACATGACTTTCGCCACACTTGGCCTGATCGAACCCTTGCTGCGCGCCCTTGAGACGCTTGGCTACCAGACCCCGACGCCGGTGCAGGCGCAAGCCATTCCGGCGGTGCTGGCCGGTCGCGACCTGATGGCTGCGGCCCAGACCGGCACCGGCAAGACCGCCGGTTTCGCCGTGCCGCTCCTGCAATTGCTGACTATGGAAGGGCCCAAAGTCGCCGCCAACTCGGCCCGCGCACTGATCCTGTGCCCGACCCGTGAACTGGCCGAGCAGGTTCACGCCAGCGTTGCCGAGTACGCCCAACACCTGCCGCTGACCACTTACGCGGTGTACGGCGGCGTAAGCATCAACCCGCAGATGATGAAGCTGCGCAAGGGCGTCGACATCCTGGTCGCCACGCCGGGCCGGCTGATCGACCTATTCCGCCAGAACGCGCTGAAACTCAACCAGCTGCAGACTCTGGTGCTGGATGAAGCCGATCGCATGCTCGACCTGGGCTTCTCCGAAGAACTGGCGAACATCTACCGCATGCTGCCGAAGAAGCGCCAGACACTGCTGTTCTCGGCGACCTTCTCCGATGACATCCGCGTGCTGGCCGGGCAGATGCTCAACGACCCGCTGAGCATCGAGGTCAGCCCGCGCAACGTCGCCGCCAATACCGTGAAGCAATGGGTGGTGCCGGTCGACAAGAAGCGCAAGCCCGAGCTGTTTGTGCACCTGATGCGCAAAGGCCGCTGGAAGCAGGTGCTGGTGTTCGCCAAGACCCGCAATGGCGTGGATGCGCTGGTGGATAAGTTGCAAGGCCTGGGCATCAATGCCGACGGCATCCATGGTGATAAACCCCAAGCGACCCGCCAACGCGCGCTGGACCGTTTCAAATCCAGCGAAGTGCAGATACTGGTGGCCACCGACGTGGCGGCCCGTGGCCTGGACATCGAAGACCTGCCGCTGGTGGTCAACTTCGACCTGCCGATCGTGGCCGAGGATTACATCCACCGCATTGGCCGTACCGGCCGTGCGGGCAACACCGGCGAGGCGATTTCGCTGGTGTGCGCCGATGAAGTGAACATGCTGTCGGCCATCGAGATGCTGACCCGTCAGACCTTGACCCGCAAGATGGAGCCGGATTTCGAACCGGAACACCGCGTGCCGGACACCGATGCCAGCGGGCAGGTGGTGAAGAAACCGAAAAAACCGAAGAAGCCCAAGACTTCCGGTGGTGGCGGCAAGCGCAACCTCGGCAAGTGGGTGGACAGTGGTGAGGTGGCGCCGGCGGAGCCGTCGATCAAGCCGGTGCGCAAAGTCCCGGTTTTTAATACCGGGCCGCGCAAGAAGAAGTAACTGATCTTTGTGGTGAGCGGGCTTGCCCCGCGTTGGGCTGCGAAGCGGCCCTAAAACCTGCAAGCGCGGTTTATCTGTTAAAACCCAGCGGGTTTATTGGGGTTGCTTCGCAGCCCAACGCGGGGCAAGCCCGCTCGCCACAAGCCACTCCAACATTCCGCGCCCGGCTGCTCGTCCGCTGGCAAAACACCCCGTCAGCAAATACCCGCCGGTTGGCGCTTCCCAGTCGAGCATCTCCCCTGCGCAAAACACTCCCGGCAATTGCTTGAGCATCAACCGCTCATCCAACGCCTCGAACGGCACGCCACCGGCGGTGCTGATCGCCTCATCCATCGGCCGGGTTTTCACCAGGGTCAGTGGCAGCGCCTTGATATCAACCGCCAACTGCGCCGGATCATGAAAGTGCTCGGCCGGGGTCAGCTCTCGCAGCAGCGCCGCTTTGACCCCATCCAAACCCAACTGACTGTGCAAATGCTTGCTCATCGAGCGCGAGCCACGTGGCTTGGCCAGGGCGGCCTGGACCTTGTCCAGCGGCTTGCTCGGCAGCAGATCGATATGCACGGTGGCCGCGCCGTCACGGTTGATGGCTTCACGAATCGGCGCCGACAGTGCGTAGATCAGGCTGCCCTCGATTCCCGTCGCGGTGATCACGCACTCGCCCAGTCGAGGCTTGTCATCCGCCATGCCGATAGCGACGTTTTTCAGCGGCGCGCCGGCGAATTTGCTCACCATCAAATCGCTCCAGGCCGACACCTCGAAGCCGCAGTTGCTCGGTTGCAGCGGGGCGTAGGGCACGCCACGGTCTTCCAGCAACTTGAGCCATGCACCATCGGAGCCCAGGCGCGACCAACTGCCGCCGCCCAGGGCCAGTAGCACGGCATCGCTGTGGATAGTTTTTTCGCCGTCAGGGCTGTGGATAAGTAAGTCGCCCTCGGCATTCCAGCCGAGCCAGCGATGGCGGGTGTGGATAACCACGCCCTGGTCACGCAGGCGCTTGAGCCACGCACGCAGCAGCGGTGCGGCTTTCATGTCGGTAGGAAACACGCGCCCGGAGGTGCCGACAAAGGTCTGGATGCCCAGGCCGTGAATCCACTCGCACAACGCCTCGGCGCCAAACGCGCGCAGTAACGGCGCCATCTGCGGCGCGCGCTCGGCATAACGCGACAGGAACGCCGGGTACGCCTCCGAATGGGTGATGTTCATGCCGCCCACGCCCGCCAGCAGGAACTTGCGCCCCACGGAAGGCATGCCGTCGTACAGGTCGACCCGCACGCCTGCCTGGCTCAAAACTTCGGCGGCCATCAGCCCGGCGGGGCCGCCGCCGATAATGGCAACGTGGGAGGGAGCAGTAGCGGACATCAGCAGGCCTGGTGAAAACAAAAGGGCGCCCATTGTAAGCAATGGCGCGCAATTGTGGGGGGGAAGGATCGTTGTGATCGGCGCGCACGCTTTCCATAGTGACCGTGCTTCCTGTGGTGAGCGGGCTTGCCCCGCGTTGGGCTGCGAAGCAGCCCCAAACCCTCGCCCCCCGTTCTAACTGACAGAACGCGACGCCCTCAAAAGGGGCTGCTACGCAACCCAACGCGGGTGCAAGCCCGCTCACCACAAGGAAGCCGGCGTGTCTGATCAGAAAACGTACAGTTTCCTACACGCCATGCGTGGGTTAGCTTTCAGACGCTTACGCTCAAGTTATCCACAGGCCGTTCCACAGGCATTGTGGGTAACGCTCACGCTTCAATGACAGCCTGATGACGTCCATACCCGTTGCGCGCTGTGATGCAGGATGCCGTGACGACGCGCCAGGGCAGGGCGGTCCTTGCTGTAGCCGCCGCCGATCACGCCCATCACCGGGATGTCGCGGCCCAGGCAGTGGCGCATCACGGCTTCATCGCGGGCGGCGACGCCGGTGTCTGTCAGCTTGAGGTAACCGAGGGCGTCGTCCTTATGCACATCGACGCCGGCGTCGTACAGCACCAGGTCGGGTTGGTACAGCGGCAGCAGGTAGTTGAGGGCGTCATCGACCACCTTGAGGTAGTCGGCATCGCCCATGCCCATTGGCAGTGGGATGTCCCAATCGCTCTGGGCCTTGCGCGCCGGGAAGTTCTTTTCGCAGTGCAGCGACACGGTGATGGCATCCGGGGTGTCGTGGAGGATGCGGGCGGTGCCGTCGCCCTGATGCACGTCGCAGTCGAAGATCAGCACGCGGTTGACCCGGCCGCTGGCCAGCAGGTAATGGCTGATCACCGCCAGGTCGTTGAAGATGCAGAAGCCCGCCGGGTAATCGTAATGGGCGTGATGGGTGCCGCCCGCCAAGTGGCAGGCAAGGCCATGTTCGAGTGCCTGCTCGGCCGCGAGGATCGAGCCGCCCACCGCGCGCACGGTGCGTCGGGCCAGGGCTTCGCTCCAGGGCAGACCGAGGCGCCGCTGGTCTTCGCGGGACAACTCGCCACTCATGTAGCGTGCGATATAACCCGGTTCATGAGCCAGGGCGAGAATATCTGCCGGACACAGCTGCGGGCGCAGCAGTTGGCTGTCCTCGGTCAGGCCGCTGGCCACCAGGTGGTCACGCAACAGACGGAACTTGTCCATCGGGAACCGGTGGTCCGCCGGGAACTCGGGGCTGTAGTCATCGTGGTAGATCAATGGCAAAGGCATGGGATTTTCTGACAGGAATCTGCGAAGGATCTTAACAGCGCTGTACACTCACGCACATGGCAAGGGAGGGGACCCATGGAGCCGATACTCGAACTGGAAAGTGCACGCCTGCTGATGCGCCCATGGCGTGACAGCGACCTGCCGGACTTTGCACGCATGTGCGCCGACTCGCAGGTGATGCGCTATTTCCCGGCCAAATTGAGCCACCTGGAAAGCGCTGCGCTGATCGGGCGGATTCGTGGCCATTTCGCCGAATACGGCTTTGGCCTGTGGGCCTTGCAGCGCAAGGACACTGGCGAATTCATTGGCCTGACCGGGCTGCAGAATGTCAGCTTCGAGGCAGGTTTCACCCCGGCGGTGGAAATCGGCTGGCGCCTGGCGCGCGAGCACTGGGGGCTTGGCTATGCCAGCGAGGCGGCGTGGACGGCATTGCGCTGTGGGTTCGACCGCTTGCAGCTGGATGAAATTGTCGCCTTCACCACGGAGGCCAATCTGCCATCACAAAAAGTCATGCAGGCCATCGGTATGCATTACGATCCGCTGGCAGATTTCGAACACCCCAAGGTCGCAGCCGATGACCCGCTGCGCCCGCATGTTTTGTACCGCATCACCCGCGCCCAATGGTTGGACACGCTGCACGGGTAGGAGCTGGCTCCTACAAGTAGAAAAGAATTGCTCTGAGGAGAGTGTGAATGAGCCAAGTATTGGAAGATCTGGTGGACTTGCTGACCCTGGAGCCGATCGAGGAAAACCTCTTTCGCGGCCGCAGCCAGGACCTGGGTTTTCGCCAACTGTTCGGCGGCCAGGTGCTCGGCCAGTCCTTGTCGGCCGCCAGCCAGACGGTCGAAGAAGCGCGGCACGTGCATTCACTGCATGGCTACTTCCTGCGCCCCGGCGATGCGAAATTGCCAGTGGTGTATTCGGTGGACCGCGTGCGTGACGGCGGCAGTTTCAGCACGCGCCGCGTGACCGCGATCCAGAAGGGCCACCCGATCTTCACCTGCACCACCTCGTTCCAGTACGACGAACAAGGCTTCGAACACCAGACCACCATGCCCGTGGTGGTCGGTCCGGAAAACCTGCCGTCGGAGCTGGAACTGACCCAGCAGCGTGCGCACCTGATCCCCGAGCACATGCGCGACAAGCTGCTGTGCCCCAAGCCGATCGAAGTGCGCCCGGTGACCGAGAAAGACCCGTTCAACCCGCAGCCGTCCGACCCGGTCAAGTACGTGTGGTTTCGCGCCGACGGTGCCCTGGCTGACGCGCCGGCACTGCACAAATACTTGCTGGCCTACGCCTCGGACTTCGGCCTGTTGACCACTTCGCTGCTGCCTCACGGCAAGACCGTGTGGCAGAAAGACATGCAAGTCGCCAGTCTTGACCACGCGCTGTGGTTCCACGCCGACCTGCGCGCCGATGACTGGTTGCTCTACGCCATGGACAGCCCATGGGCCGGCAACTCACGGGGGTTCTCGCGCGGCAGCGTGTACAACCGTGCCGGGCAATTGGTGGCGTCGGTGACCCAGGAAGGGTTGATTCGCCATCGCAAGGATTGGGCATGAGCCTGACGGACGTTAAGCATTGGGTATTCGACATGGACGGCACCCTCACGGTGGCCGTGCATGACTTTGCGGCCATTCGCGTGGCCCTGGAGATTCCGCCCGAGGACGACATCCTCACTCACCTGGCTGCATTGCCTGCCGACGTGGCAGCGGCCAAGCATGCCTGGTTGCTGGAGCATGAGCGCGAGCTGGCGCTGGGTTCCGTCGCAGCAGAGGGTGCGGTGGAGCTGGTGCGGGAATTGGCGGGACGCGGTTATCGCCTCGGCATCCTTACCCGCAATGCGCGGGAGTTGGCGCATATCACCCTGCAAGCGATTGGCCTGGCCGACTGCTTTGCCGTCGACGACGTGCTGGGCCGCGATGATGCGCCGCCCAAGCCCGATCCAGGCGGCCTGCTGAAACTGGCCGCGGCCTGGGATGTGGTACCGAGCGAGATGGTGATGGTCGGCGATTACCGCTTCGACCTCGACTGCGGCCGCGCAGCGGGCACGCGCACGGTGTTGGTCAACTTGCCGCAGAACCCGTGGCCGGAATTGGCAGATTGGCATGCCACAGACTGTGCCGTGCTGCGCCAAATGATCCAGCCCTGAGCCCAGTTGGAGCCGGCTTGAACTGGCGATGGCGGCGTGTCAGTCGATCTGTTTTCAACGGGCCCACCGCTTTCGCAGGCAAGCCAGCTCCCACATTTTGACCGTGGTTGTCAGGTAGAAAATCGCTCGCCACAGATCTCA
>NZ_JBWKSN010000006.1:175848-365323 GCF_059419825.1 Pseudomonas sp. GW821-FHT05D12
CTTTCGCAGGCAAGCCAGCTCCCACATTTTGACCGTGGTTGTCAGGTAGAAAATCGCTCGCCACAGATCTCACAGCCCACCCCGCGATCCCCTGTGGGAGTTGTCGAGCCCCGCGAGGCTGCGAAGGCGGCCGCATGGGCGATAGAGGGGTTGGCTGACCCACCACCATCGCCGGCAAGCCGGTTCCTACAGGGATGTGGGGTTATTGGAAGAGTACTTTCTGGCCTTCAGGCGAGGTAAACATGCCGTCGCCGTTATGCCCAACGCCCGGCACTTCCACCAGTTTCTGGCTCAACTGCGGGTGCCGCTGCTTGAGGTAGTCAAAATAGTTGTGCCCGCGAATCAGGCGATACGCGCCTTGGGTCTCGGCGGCGCAGCTTTTATCCAGCGCCGGGTGGTTCGGGTCGGTGTCCTGTTGGCCCAGCAGGTAGGTGATGTTGCGTGACACGTAGGCCTGCTCAAGCTGCTCGGCGCTCTGGCCCTTGGCGTAATCCGGCAAGTTTTGCATGCCGTATTTCCAGTCGTTGAAGCCTGGGCAACTGGCGGTGTCGAACTTCACCGGACGCTGTGGCGTGAAGTACGCGTAGGACGATGGGTTGGCGACCACGTAACGCAGGCTGATGCCTTCGGTCTGCAGCATCGGGTGGTCGTGGCCGGTCAGGGCAAACCGCTGGACCACTTGGCCACCGCCGGAATGGCCGGCGACGACGATCTCTTTCAGCGCCGGGAACAGCTTGCGATTGCCCAGGTGCTTGATGATCTGATCCAGGGCACCGTAGGAACTGACCTGGCCTGGGCCGACGGATGGCTCGCCGGCCATCCAGTCGTTGCCGTTCCAGCGCAGCACCTGGTTGTCCAGGTGGTTGCGCTTGATGTCGGACTCATTCAGAAACTGCGGCGCAATCACCAGCGTATTGGTCGCCTGGCCCGCGTGCTCGGCGGCGTCTTCACCGCTTTGCAGGTAGGTCTGCGCATTGCGCAGGCGGCCGTGCACGATGATCAGCGCGCGGGTGACCTGGGGCAGCGGCTGGCGCCAGTCCTGGCTCAAGCCCAGGCTGAGGTCGCCGGCATCCAGGTGAAAACGATCGGGACTGACCACCTTGACCCCATGTTCTTTCTCGGCGGCCCAGGTGGATGAGGAACAGGTAATCAACAAGCCCAGCAGCAATCCCAATCGTTTATTCATCTAAAGACTCTTGGCGGTAAAAGTGTCGCATTGAGTGATCTGGCCCTGGGCAAAGCCGGTCTTGAACCAGCGAACCCGCTGCGCCGAGGTCCCGTGGGTAAACGAGTCCGGCACGACGCGCCCTTGACCCTGTTGCTGCAAACGGTCATCGCCGATGGCGTTGGCCGCATTCAGTGCTTCTTCAATATCGCCAGGCTCCAGCCAGTTCAGGCGCTTTTGCGCGCGGTTGGCCCAGACCCCGGCGAAACAGTCGGCCTGCAGTTCCTGGCGTACCAGCAGGCCGCCATCGCCTTGCAGTTGCCGGCCCTGCTGGCGCGCGGCCTGGATCTTGGCCGAGATGCCGAGCAGCGTCTGCACGTGGTGCCCGACTTCGTGGGCGATCACGTAGGCCTGGGCGAAATCACCGGCGGCCTTGAAGCGTTGGGACATCTCCCGGAAGAAATCCAGGTCCAGGTACACCTGTTGGTCGGCCGGGCAATAGAACGGGCCGCTGGCCGAGGTGGCGCCACCGCAGGCCGAATTGACCCGACCGCGGAACAGAATCAGTTTCGGATTCTTATAGGCCAGGCCATTTTCCTGAAAGACCTGGGCCCAGGTGTCTTCGGTATCACCCAGCACCGCGCGCACAAAGTCCGCTTGCTCGTCGTTGGTCGGCGGTACCTGGCGTGGCTGCGTGCTCACCGAGGGCGCCTGTTCCATCTGGCCGGTCAACTGGCCGAGGATCTGCAGCGGGTCCTGGCCGGTCAACCAACCGATGCCGACGATCAGCACAATTGCCGTCAGGCTCAGGCCCTTGCCGCCACCAAACCGCATGCCGCCACCGCCGCCGCCACTGTCATCGCGGGCATCCACCACGTTGTCGCTGCGTCGGCCTTTTTTCCATAGCATGGGGCAATCCTCTCGATGAACTCTGAAACAGTGTTGTTGGTGCGTGGGAATGGCGCCAGCCCGGCTGTCCGACAGGTTCGAGAGCTGCGTAGTATCGCTGCTCTCAGCCCGTGCTGGCAGGGGCGCCAGATGAAAGTTGTGTCAGGTTGGGCGGCTCAATCGCGGCAGTAGCCTTCACCGCTATCAACCACCAGGCAGTCCTTTTTCTCCGCCAGCCATTTCAGCCCGGTGGCCTCGCCGTTGCCGGCGCGCAGCAGTTGCGGCCCGTCGGGGCGCGTGAAGGCGATGCCGTCTTCGGCGGCTTCACCTTTGAAGGTGCCAGAGTCGTCGGCGTCGAGGCCGTATTGCATGGTGAGGATGTAGTGACCACGGCCGACGCTGTCGTCCTTGGCGATGGTCAGGTTCAGGCCTTCGACGCCGATCCACTTGCCGACCCACTTATCGGTGGGCGGGGTTTCGGGCACCAGCGTGGCTTGCACAGACGGTGGCGCAGGCTTGGGTGCCTCCTTGGACTCCTGGTTGCAGGCGGTCAGCAGGGCGAGGGCAGAAAGAATAAAGAGGGTTTTTTTCATAGCAGCAAGGCCTTGGTTAAAAAGTGTGCAACGCTGGGACTGAGGTGCAGCGTTGGACTCGAATCCCGTGATTTAGTGCGCTGTTCGCACGGTGTTTGGTTATGCTCTGGGGGCAGACGCATGCCCGGCTGCTAGATTACCGGGTTGAGTGCCACCGCGTTCAGCTCGCCACGCAAGAGAATTCAATGACTGTCAGCACCCCCCTTTCCGGCGTCAACCATCCTTTCAAAGGCATCCTGCTGATTGTGCTGGCGACGTTCCTGTTTTCCAGCCACGACGCGTTGTCCAAATACCTGGCCGGGTTCTACCCGATCGTGATGGTGGTGTGGGCGCGGTACCTGGTGCATACCGTGTTGATGGCCGGGATTTTCCTGCCGCAATCCGGCTTGCGCGTGCTGCGCAGCAAGCGGCCGGGGATGCAGGTGGTGCGGGCGTTGTGCCTGTTGGGCACGAGTTTGTTTTTCACTGCGGCGCTGCATTACATCCCGCTGGCGGAAGCCACGGCGGTGAACTTCCTCGCGCCGATCCTGGTGACCGCACTCTCGGTGCCGCTGCTCGGCGAGCACGTGACCCGAGGCCAGTGGCTGGCGGTGATCTGCGGGTTTGTCGGGGTACTGATCATCATCCACCCCGGTGGCGAGCTGTTCACCCCGGCGGTGCTGCTGCCGCTGTGTTCGGCGCTGTTCTTCTGCTTTTACCAATTGCTCACGCGCATCCTCAGCCAATACGACACGCCCACCACCAGCAACTTCTTTGCCGGGCTGTGCAATACCCTGGTGATGAGTGCGCTGGTGCCGTTCTTCTGGCAGGTTCCGACGCTGTGGCATGGTGCGTTGATGCTGGCGCTGGGCACCTGCGGGATGACCGCCCACTTGATGCTGACCCAGGCGTTCCGCTTTGCGGCGCCGGCCTTGCTGGCGCCGTTCGGCTATTGCCAGATCGTCTTTGCGGGGTTGTTGGGCTGGCTGGTGTTCAGCCATACCCCCGATGTGACCACGGTGGTCGGCATCGGGGTGATTTGCATGAGCGGCTTGGCCGCTGCCTGGCAGCAGCGGCGCAGGTGATCAGACGTCTACGGTGGGAATCTTGCGCGGCGCCATGAAGTACATCCAGGTCAGCGCAATGAAGTACATCGCCGGGATCAGGGTGAACAACACCGTGTAGTTGTTGTTGGTCACCGTGAGGATATGCCCGACGATCTGGGTCATGAACATGCCGCCGATGGCCGCGCACATCCCGCCAAAGCCGAACACCGTGCTCATCATGTGCTTGGGCGTGTAGTCCATCACCAGGCTCCAGATATTCGCGGTCCAGGCCTGATGCGCGCCGATGGCCAGGGAGATGGCAAACACCGCGACCCACAGCTGGCTGGAGCCGGCCGCCATGATCACGCCGACGATGCAGCAGGCAAACAGCAGCATCGACAGCAACCGCGCCTTGATCGAGTTCATCCCGCGGCCGATCAGGAACGACGAGAGAATCCCCCCACCCACACTGCCGAAGTCGGCGGTCAGATAGATGATGATCAGCGGGATGCCCATCTGCGTCACGTTGATGCCCAGGTTGTATTGCTGGTTCAGGAACGGCGGCAGCCAATACAGGTAGAACCAGAACACCGGCGCGGTCATCGAGTAGGCGAGGGCGAAGGCCCAGGTGCCGCGCATGCGCAGGATGCGGCTGAACGGCACGCGCGGTTGTTCCGGCTCGACTTCCTGTTGCACGTAGTCCAGTTCGGACTGTTTAACCGTCGGATGGTCTTCCGGGTTGTAGTACTTCAAGCCCCAGAACAGCAGCCAGATCCCGCCGAGTGCCGACATGCACAGGAACGCCGCCTGCCAGCCCCACACGTGCAGGATCAACGGCAGCAGCATCGGCGTCATCATCGCGCCGACGTTGGTGCCGGCGTTGAAGATGCCGGTGGCCACCGCGCGCTCACCGGCCGGGAACCACAGGCGGGTGGTCTTGACGCAGGCCGGGTAGTTGGCGGCTTCGGTCAGCCCGAGGATAAAGCGGCAGACCATAAAGCCGACGGCCGAGGTCGCCAGGCCGTGGGCGCCGGTGGCCAGGCTCCACAGCAGCACCGCGCAGAAGAACACACGCTTCACGCCGACGCGGTCGATCAAGCGCCCTTGCAGCACAAAGCCGATGGCGTAGCCGACCTGGAACCAGAAGTTGATATTGGCGTAGTCCATCGCCGTCCAGCTCATCTCCTTGGCAAGGATTGGCTGCATCACGCCCAGGGCGGCGCGATCGATGTAGTTGAGGGTGGTGGCGAAGAACACCAGGGCCAGCATGCCCCAGCGAGTTTTACCCACGGCCAGGGCGCCGCGAATCTTGTCGCCGATGCCGGCGTGCGGGTTGCCCGGGCGCGCGGCCAGGACGGAGTTTTGCGAAGGCATGAGGTCGTACCCGTTTTTTGAAATTTTTATGGTGTGTTCTGGGTCTTGATACGGAATCGATGGTGCGCAGCGGTTAAAAAATCGTCAATTCGTCAACAGCCATTGTGTTCGATAATCGCACTGAAAACTAACCGGTTCGTACATTTCAATTGCTGTGAACAGTTTAGCGGCGAATAATTTGCCGTAAATAAGACGAGCCTCAAATGCCGGGAGTCGCCCCATGCAACGCTCTATTGCCACCGTTTCCTTGAGCGGAACCCTGCCGGAAAAACTCGAAGCCATCGCGGCTGCCGGGTTTGATGGCGTAGAAATCTTCGAAAACGATCTGCTGTATTACGACGGCAGTCCTCGGGAAGTTAGGCAAATGTGTGCCGACCTGGGCATTGCCATCACCCTCTTCCAGCCCTTTCGCGACTTTGAAGGCTGCCGCCGCGACCGCCTGGCGCGCAACCTGGAGCGCGCCGAGCGCAAATTCGACTTGATGCAGGAACTGGGCACCGACCTGGTGCTGGTGTGCAGCAATGCCTCGGCCGATTGCGTCGGCGATGAACGCATCCTGCTGGATGACTTGAGCCTGCTGGCCGAACACGCTGGCCGGCGTGGCTTGCGCATCGGCTATGAAGCGCTGGCCTGGGGCAAGCACGTGAACACCTGGCAGCAGGTGTGGAACCTGGTCCGCCAGATTGACCACCCCAGCCTCGGCGTATTGCTCGACAGCTTTCACACCTTGTCGCTGAAGGGCGACCCGAGTGGCATCGCCGAGATTCCCGGCGACAAGATTTTCTTTGTACAGATGGCCGACGCGCCGATCCTGGCCATGGACGTGCTGGAGTGGAGCCGGCATTTCCGCTGCTTCCCCGGCCAAGGCGAATTCGACCTGGCGGGGTTTCTCGCACCGATCATAAAAAGCGGCTACACCGGGCCGTTGTCCCTGGAGATTTTCAACGACGGCTTCCGCGCCGCGCCCACTCGCGCGAATGCGGCGGATGGCTTGCGGTCGCTGCTGTACCTGGAGGAGAAGACCCGCCAGCGCCTGGCGCAGGAGCAACCTGCGGTGCCGGTGGAGATCCTTTTCGAAACCCCGGCGGCCAGCGAATACGACGGCATCGAGTTCCTCGAGTTTGCGGTGGATGAAAGCCTCGGCGCCAAGCTGACTCACTGGCTGGAGCGCCTGGGGTTCGTTAAGGCCGGCCAGCACCGGTCCAAGAGTGTCAGCCTGTTGCGCCAGGGCGATATCAACCTGATCCTCAATTGCGAACCGTATTCCTTCGCGCATAACTTTTTCGAAGCCCATGGACCGTCGTTGTGTGCCACGGCGATTCGGGTCAAGGACAGCGCCAAGGCCCTGCAGCGGGCAGTGGCCTACAAGGGCCAGCCCTATCGCGGCCTCGTGGGCCCGAACGAGCTGGAACTGGCCGCCGTGCGCGCGCCGGATGGCAGCCTGATTTACCTGGTGGACCCGAGCGAGGGCGGTCTCTACGACACCGACTTCAACCTGCAACCGGCCACTGCCGCCAGCGGTGGCTTGCTGCGCATCGACCATATGGCCATGGCGCTGCCGGCCGACAGCCTCGACAGTTGGGTGCTGTTCTACAAAAGCCTGCTGGATTTCGAAGCCGATGACGAAGTGGTGCTGCCCGACCCGTATGGCCTGGTGAAAAGTCGCGCACTGCGCAGCCGCTGCAGCTCGATTCGCCTGCCGCTGAATATCTCCGAGAACCGCAATACCGCGATTTCCCACGCCCTGTCGAGCTATCGCGGCTCGGGCGTGCACCACATTGCCTTCGACTGTGCGGACATTTTCGCCGAGGTACGCCGCGCGAAAGAGGCCGGGGTGCCGCTGCTGGATATTCCGCTGAACTATTACGACGACCTCGCCGCACGTTTCGATTTTGACGACGAGTTCCTCAGCGAACTGGCGTACTACAACGTGCTGTACGACCGCGACGCGCAGGGCGGTGAGTTGTTTCACGTGTACACCGAACCGTTCGAGGGGCGGTTTTTCTTCGAGATCATCCAGCGCAAGAACGGCTATGCCGGCTATGGCGCGGCCAACGTGGCGGTGCGCCTGGCGGCGATGGCTAAATCGCGCAGCGGTGCAGTGCGTCAGGCACGCTTATGACGGCGGGCCAGGTGCTTCCTTCGGGGAGCGCCGCGGCCCATAATCACTGCCTGCATAACAATGGCCGTGAGCGCACCATGACCTCGAGTCCCGAACTCCCCGCGGTGTCAGACGCACCGCGCAAGAGTCGCAAGAACAATCCGGAAAAGACCCGCGAAAACATTCTCCAGGAAGCCATCGTCGAGTTTGTCCAGCAGGGCCTGTCCGGCGCTCGCGTGGATGCGATCGCCGAGCGCATCCACACCTCCAAACGCATGATCTATTACTACTTCGGCAGCAAGGAGCAGTTGTACGTCGAGGTGCTGGAGAAGCTCTACGGCGATATCCGCAACACCGAAACGCGGATGAACCTCACCGCGCTGGAACCGCGCGAAGCAATCCGCCGGCTGGTGGAGTTCACCTTTGATCACCACGACCAGAACGTGGATTTCGTGCGCATCGTCAGCATCGAAAACATCAACAACGCCGAATACGTGAAGCGCTCCGATTCGATCAAGGCGATGAACAGCAACATCCTCGAAGGGCTGGGCGCCACCTTGCAGCGGGGGGCAGAGTTGGGCGTGTTCCGCCAAGGGCTGAACCCGCTGGACGTGCATTTGCTGATCAACTCATTCAGCTTTTACCGCGTGTCCAACCGACATACGTTCAGTGAGATTTTTCAGATCGAACTGTCGGATGAGGCGATCAAACAGCGGCATCGCGAGATGATTTGCGATTCGGTGATGCGGTACTTGCAGGTCTGAGTACGCGCGATATTCGGGAAGGAATGCAGTCCCTGTGGGCTTGCTCGCGAAAGCGGTGGGTCAGTCGCTGCAGGAGGTGACTGATCTGGCGCCTTCGCGGGCAAGCCCGCTCCCACCTTTGGGATGTATTTCAAGGTTGGACCCGGGTGTGTACCGCCCGCTCAAATGCCGCAGTACCCCCAATCCCAAGCCCGAACAGCGATCAAAACTGTGGGAGCGGGCTTGCTCGCGAAAGCGGTGGGTCAGTCGCTGCAGGAGGTGACTGATCTGGCGCCTTCGCGAGCAAGTCCGCTCCCACATTTGGGGTGTATTTCAAGGTTGGAGCCGAGTTCTGCCTCCCGCTCAGATGCCGGTGCAGCCCCCCGAATCCCAAGCCCGAACAGCGATCAAAACTGTGGGAGCGGGCTTGCTCGCGAAAGCGGTGGGTCAGTGGCTGAAGAGGGTGACTGATCTGGCGCCTTCGCGGGCAAGCCCGCTCCCACCTTTGGGATGTATTTCAAGATTAGAGCCGAGTTGTACCGCCCGCTTAAATGCCGGTGCAGCCCCCCGAATCCCAAGCCCGAACAGCGATCAAAGCTGTGGGAGCGGGCTTGCTCGCGAAAGCGGTGGGTCAGTCGCTGCAGGGGGTGACTGATCTGGCGCCTTCGCGAGCAAGCCCGCTCCCACCTTTGGGATGTATTTCAAGGTTGGAACCGGGTGTGTACCGCCCGCTCAGATGCCGGTGCAGCACCCCGAATCCCAAGCCCGAACAGCGATCAAAACTGTGGGAGCCGGGCTTGCCCGCGATGGCGGTGTGTCGGGTAGACAGCTATCGGCTGGCAAACCGCTATCCCCGGCAAGCCGGCTCCTACAGTTGATCGTGTTTCGACAGTCAGCTATTCATGCGCTGAAAGTGCGCCAGCATGCGCTGCGCATCCGGCACCTTGCCGCTGAACAATTCAAACGCCTTGACCGCTTGAAACACTGCCATGTTGCCGCCATCCAGGGTGCGGCAACCCAAGGCGCGGGCGTCGCGCAGCAGCTCGGTTTCCAGGGGGAAATACACAATTTCTGCCACCCACAGTTGCGCTCGCAGCAGCGCAGCGGGCACCGGTGTGCCCGGTAGCTTGGCCATGCCCATGGGTGTGGTGTTGACCAGGCCATCCGCTTCGGCCATGGCGTTTTCCAGGTGATGGCCGACTTGGGCGCGACCGGCGCCGAAGTGCTGCGTGAGGTTATCCACAAGGTCGCGGGCGCGGCTGGCGTCCACATCGAACACACTCAATTGCTCCACGCCTTCGGCCAGCAGCGCGTGGGCCACTGCCGCACCCGCGCCGCCGGCGCCCATTTGCACTACGCGCTGGCGGGCAACATCACTCAGGTTTCGCCGAAACCCTTCGGCAAAGCCCAGGCAGTCGGTGTTGTGGCCGATGCGTTTGCCGTCCTTGAACACCACCGTATTGACCGCCCCAATGCCGCGGGCCTCGTCGGATAATTCATCGAGCAAGGGCAGGATCGCCTGCTTGCACGGGTAGGTAATGTTCAGGCCGGTGAAGTGCATCAGCTCGGCGGCATCGAGCAAGTCGGGCAGGGCGTTGAGGTCCAGCTTCAGCGGTTCCAGGTCGATCAGCCGATACAGGTAGCGCAAGCCTTGGGCGTCACCTTCGTGCTCATGCATGGCCGGCGTACGGGAAGCCTGGATGCCGGCGCCGATCAGGCCGGCGAGGATGCGCGGTTTCATTGCGTCGATCCCTTCAGCAACTGGCTGAAATGCTCCAGGGCCAAGTGGTAGCCATGGCTGCCGAACCCGGCAAGCACGGCCTTGGCGATAGGCGACACAAACGAGTGATGCCGAAACGCCTCGCGTGCATGCACGTTGGATAAATGCACTTCGATCACCGGTACTTCACTGGCCACCAGCGCGTCGCGAATCGCCACTGACGTGTGGGTCCAGGCTGCCGGGTTGATCACGATCCCGGCGCAGCGGGCGCGGGCGCCGTGGATCCAGTCCAGCAGCTCGCCTTCGTGGTTGGTCTGGCGAAATTCGATTTTCAGCCCCAGTTGCTCAGCGCTGCGGCCACACAGGGCGGCGACATCGGCGAGGGTTTCATGGCCATAGGTGGTCGGCTCGCGGGTGCCGAGCAGGTTGAGGTTGGGGCCGTTGAGCACCAGCACGATGGGCGGCATAAGGGGTGTCTCCACACTTATTGTTAGTTGTGCGGATAAAATGTACTGGATGGTTAATTTGGTCAATTGATGGCAGCGGATGTGTTCGATTACCGAACCGTTAATCAGACCTTGAGGCGCGACGGATCAGATTAGATATCAATTGAAAATCATTCTCGACAACGCTTAAGATGCCCGCCTGTTTCCTTAACATTCCAGGGAGTCGGTTTGTCGGACGTGGATCTCAAAGGCCTGTTTCTCAAGCACGCCGATACCCTGCGCGGGTATCTGGCGCGCAAGGTACGGGACCCGCAGTTGGCCGCGGACCTGGTGCAGGAGAGCTTCCTGCGCCTGGCGGAAAAGCCGGCCGGCGAGCGCATCGACAACTCCCAGGGCTATCTCTATCGAACGGCGAGCAATCTGCTGATCGACCATATTCGCCAGGAAGCGCGGCGCAAGACCGACTCCGTGCCCCACGAGGCGCTGGCCGAGATTGAAGATGAAGTGGCCGGGTTGGAGGCTCAGGCAATGGCGCAGCAACAGCGACAGGCATTGAAGCAGGCACTGGCGGAGTTGCCGGAGCGCACCCAGCAGATTTTCCGCCTGAACCGCATCGAGGGCATGACCCACGCCCAGGTTGCCCGGCACCTGGACATCTCCGATAGCTCCGTGCAAAAGCATCTGGCCAAGGCCTTGGCCTACGTGATGCAGCGCCTGCAGGACGGCGAGGTGGCGCCATCCGACGAATGAATTACCGAAAAACGCCAGGTCAGTCGTCACAGCGTTATATAACGAAAAATTCGAGATTCACACGTGAATAGCCAGGGTCCGCAACAGCACAGCATTACCGAGGTGGCCGCCGAGTGGGCGGTGCGCCTGCACGCCGGTGCCCTGACCGACCAGGAGCAGGCCGAGCTGCGCCATTGGATCGCCTGTGACAGTCGCCACGAAGCGGCGCTGCGCTTTGCCGAGCAGACCTGGGCGGCGTTGGGCGAGGTGCATAAGGATGAGGCGGTACACCGCCAGCGCCCCTCTGCGGCGGTGCTGCCGGTGCGCCGGTCGTCGCGGCGAAGGCCGTGGCAGCGGGCGGCGGCCGTCGCGCTGGTCGTGGTGGCGGCGGGTGTCGGCTGGGTGCGCGGGCCGGAAGCCTGGCTACGCCTGCAGGCCGACTATGTCACCCAGAAAGGCGAGGTGCGCACCGTGCACCTGGCCGATGGCAGCACGGTGGAGCTGGATTCCGCCAGTGCGATTCGCCTGGATTACGACGGCGTGCAACGGCGCATCAGCCTGCTCCAGGGCTCGGCGATCTTCGATGTGGCGCCGATGGTCGGCAAGGAGACCCGGCCATTCGTGGTGCAAAGCGCCGGCGGGCAGACCCGCGCGTTGGGTACGCGGTTTGTGGTGGACCGCGAGGAAAGCAGCCAGGCCTGGGTGGGCGTGTTGCAGCACAGCGTTGCGGTGTCCTTGCAAGCCTCGCCGAAAAAAGGCCCCAGCGACCGTGTGCTCCAGGAAGGCCAGGCGGCGCGCTACAGCCCCCAGGAAGGCATCGTGCCCCTGGATCAGTTCAATGTAGAGCGCGCCACCAGTTGGCGTCGCGGCGTGTTGATCTTTGATCGCCAGCCCTTGGCCAAAGTCATCGAAACACTCAACCGCTACCGCCCGGGGCGCGTGGTTTTGACCAGTGCGGACCTGGGCGATCGCGAAGTCAGCGGGGTCTTCCGCCTCGACATGCTCGACACCGCCCTCGGTACCCTGACTCAGGAATTGCAAGTGCAACGCCTGGACCTGGCAGGCCTCAGCCTGATCTATTAACGCCCTGCTGGTGGTGGCGCCCGCGAGATCTTTCCCACGCCATCGCCGGCAAGCCGGCTCCTGCGCGTGTCTTTGCCTGCCAATCCCCCTCATTTAAAAACTTTGAAAAAAATCTTACTGACTTCCTGCGCGTCGCACGTCTTGCTAGGTGAGAAGCATTCGCATAAACAAAAACGCTTACGCAGGGAAAAACACAAATGTCAGCACTCAACAAGGGGCGTGTCACCGGTAGCCGGTTAGCCCTGGCCATTCACCTGGGCCTGTTCGCGGCAGCGGCGCCGGTGTTCGCCGCACAGCCGCAAGTGGCAGCGGCCCAGCCTGCAGTGCTGACGTTCAATATTCCCGCGCAAGCGCTTGGCAGTGCGGTATTGGCCTTCGCCGATCAGGCCGGCCTGCAGGTGTTGTTCGACAGCCAGCGCCTGCAAGGCTTGAACAGCACCGCGCTGCAGGGCAGCTTCGGGGTACAGGAAGGCCTTGGCCGCCTGCTCGGCGCCGCCCCGGTGGACTACCGCTTTACCGGCGAGCGCCAGGTCACCCTGACCCGCGTCGAGCAGCCGAGCACCCCGGCATTGTCGCTGGCAACCACCACCATCACCGGCCAGCACGCCCAGGATTGGGTGTACTCCTCGCCACGCTCGGTCAGTGTGGTCGGGCGTGAACAGCTGGATCGCAACCCGCCGCGCCATGCCGCCGAAATGCTTGAGGAGGCGCCAGGCGTCTACTCGGCGGTCAGTCAGCAGGACCCTGGCCTGTCGGTGAATATTCGCGGGATCCAGGACTACGGCCGCGTCAACATGTCGGTCGACGGCATGCGCCAGAACTATCAGCAAAGTGGTCACCAGCAACGCAATGGCACCCTGTATGTCGACCCGGAGTTGTTGTCCGAAGTCGTCATCGAAAAGGGCGCTACCTCCACCATGGGCGGTGCGGGCGTGATTGGCGGGGTTGCCAATTTCCGTACCGTGGAGGCGGCTGACCTGCTCAAGGACGGCAAGGAAATCGGCGGGCGCATTCGTCTCACCACGGGGCTGGGCGGGCGCAGCAACGGCACGCACTTTATCGGCAGTTCGGCGTTTGCCGTGGGGACCGACGTGTGGGACATGCTGGTGGCCGCCAGTGAGCGCCACCTCGGTGATTACAAACCTGGCACCCAAGGCAGCATCGGCGATCTGCGCACCGGCAGCTCCTTCCTGCCGAACAGTCAGGAACGGATCAAGAACACCCCCGTCGCTTATTCGGGCTCGGTGATGCGTTCGCGCCTGCTCAAGCTCGGTATCAATCTGCCGGTGGACCAGCGCTTGCAACTGAGCTACCTGACCACCGAGGTTGGCTACGACGACGTGAACATGATGACCGCCGAAAAAGCCCAGTTATGGGAAAAGCTCGGCAGCAGCAATGTCACGGCGCAGAACTTCGCGCTGGACTACAGCTATACGCCGGACAACCCGCTGATCGATTTCAAGGCCAAGCTCTACTACGTCGATACCCGCAATGACCAGAGCACTCTGACCCGTGGCAGCAGCAAGGGGTACGAGGTCACCTACCAGACCAACACCTACGGTTTGCAGGCCCAGAACATCTCGACCTTTGCCTTGGGCGAGCTGTCCGTGCTCAAGGCCAACTATGGGCTGGAGTTCTTCTACGACAAAGTCCGCCCGGACTCCAACCAAATGGTGGAGGCAGGCTCGGCGGTGACCGCTTCTGCAGCGGAAAGCATCACCCCCGAGGGGGACCGGGCACTCGGCAGCCTGTTCGCGCGCCTGGATTACGACTATGACAACTGGCTGAGCCTCAATGCCGGCTTGCGTTACGACCGCTATCGGCTGCGCGGCGAAACCGGCTTGAACACGCGTACCTTCATCATTGGCACCACCCGGCAGGTCGGCTTGCCCATGACCTACGACGTGGACCGGGAAGAGGGGCATTTCTCGCCGACCTTCGGCCTGTCGATCAAGCCTGGCGTGGATTGGTTGCAACTCTTCGCCACGTACGGCAAGGGCTGGCGCCCGCCGGCAGTCACCGAAAGCCTGGTCAGCGGCCGGCCCCATGGCGGGGGCTCGGAGTCGATTTTCCCCAATCCCTTCTTGAAACCGGAGACGTCTACCGCCTGGGAAGTCGGCTTCAACGTGCTGAAGGAAGACCTGGTGTTCGCCGATGACCGCGTGGGCATGAAGGTGTCCTACTTCAACACCCGCGTCGACGACTTCTCCTACATGGCCCTGGGCGTGCAGCCGCCCGGTTATGGCATCGCCAATATCGGCAATGCGGCGTATGTGAACAACCTGGAGACCACGCGTTTTCGCGGTCTCGAATACCAGTTGGACTACGACGCCGGGTTTGCCTATGGCCAGTTCAACTACACACGGATGCTCGGCAGCAACAAGTTCTGCAGCAAGACCGCATGGCTGGGCGGTGTCACCAAGATCCAGAAAGGCCCGGGTAGCCGTGCACCTGTAGACGCGATGGTGCCGGACGACGTGGCCAATGCGGGGCAGAGCTGCAGCGCAATCCTGGGCTCCTCCGAACACATGCCGATGGACCGCGGCACCGCGACGCTGGGTGCACGCTTCTTCGAGCGCAAATTGGATGTGGGCGTTCGCGCCCGCTACAGCGGCGGTTACTACGTAAAAGGCGGCGTCGGCGTGACCACGTCGCAAACCGGCGTTTATCCGGCCGACTGGAAGCCCTACACCGTCTACGACCTTTACAGCAGCTACCGCGCCACCGACCAACTGACCCTGCGACTGGCCATGGAAAACGTCACCGACCGCGCCTATCTGGTGCCGCTGGGCGACGTGTTGGCCTTTACCCTCGGGCGTGGGCGCACGTTGCAGGGCACCGTTGAATACCAGTTCTGACCGATTTTGCCCAGTGACGGGCAAAACCACAGCAGGCACTGGCTTGCTGTGGAGATACCACCCCATGACTTGGAGTTTTGCATGAGCATTTCTATTTCATACAGCACGACCTATGCCGCCAACACGGTTGCCGAGTACCTGAGCGACTGGTCCGCTTACTTTGGTGACCTGAACCACCGCGAAGGTTCGGTCAAAGAAGGTTCGAACACCGGTGGTTTCAATCCTGGCCCGTTCGACGGCACCCAATATGGTGTGTCGAGCACGGTCAGCAACGCGGCGGTGGTCGCCAACGGTGACCTGCACTACACCTTGTTCAACCCGCCGTCGCACACCCTGTGGGGTTCGATCGACTCCCTGAACCTGGGCACTATCCTGTCGGGCGGCGCCAGCAGCGGTGGCTACACCCTCACCGAGCAGGAAGTCAGCTTCACCAACCTGGGCCTGTCGAGCCTGCAGTCCGAGGGCCGTGACGGCCAGGTGCACCAGATCATCTACGGCCTGATGAGCGGCGACAGCACGGCACTGGCCTCGGCGATCGACTCCCTGCTCAAGGACATCGACCCAAGCCTGTCGGTCAACTCCACCTTCGATCAACTGGCGGCTGCCGGTGTTGCTCATGTCGACTCGGCGTCGGTCGCCGCTGCCGATGTGGCGCTGGTGGGCGTTCAGGATGTGCCTCAGGACTTCGCCCTGGCAGCCTGATGCCATGAAAAAAGCGAATGGAAGATCGCTCTCCCATTCGCCGCATTACACCGCTGTCGCCAAGCCTTCTAACTCTTCAAGCGACGGCGGTGCCGAATTCTGCGCAGCGTCGCATGGCCTGTCAACGCAACGACGCTGCCCGCTCAACCCTTTGAGAATCCCCAGATGCGCCACGCCGGCAACGAAACCCTGGCCGCCCTCGCGGCTTATAAAAGTGGCTTCTTCAACATCGGCCTGTTCTCGGCGGTGATCAACCTGCTGATGCTGGCCCCGGCGCTGTACATGCTGCAGGTGTACGACCGGGTGCTGGCCTCGGGCAATCAGATGACCCTGCTCATGCTGACGCTGATGATCCTCGGCCTGTTCGGCCTGATGGGCGCATTGGAGTGGGTGCGTAGCCAGGTGGTGATCCGCCTCGGCACGCAGATGGACATGCGTCTGAACCAGCGGGTGTACGACGCCGCGTTCGAAGCGCAACTCAAGGGCGGCACCCAGGCGGCGGGGCAGGCGCTGCATGACCTGACCACCCTGCGCCAGTTCGCCACTGGCCAGGCGCTGTTCGCGTTTTTCGATGCGCCGTGGTTTCCGGTGTACCTGTTGGTGATTTTCCTGTTCCACCCCTGGCTCGGCCTGCTGGCCCTGGGCGGTGCGGTGATGCTGATCGTGCTGGCCTGGCTCAACCACCGCGTCAGCCAGGCGCCGATGGCCCTGGCCAGCCAACTGTCGATCAGCGCCAGCCAGCAGGCCACGGCGAACCTGCGCAATGCCGACACCATCGAGGCCATGGGCATGCTCGCCACCTTGCGCGGGCGTTGGTTCCGCCAGCACCAGGCGTTTCTTGCGCAGCAGAACCTGGCCAGTGAAAAGACCGCTGCCGTCACAGCCTGGTCCAAGGGCGTGCGCCTGGCGTTGCAGTCGCTGGTGCTGGGCCTCGGCGCGTTGCTGGCGGTGCAGGGCGAGATCACGCCGGGGATGATGATTGCCGGGTCGATCCTGATGGGCCGCGTGCTGAGCCCCATCGACCAACTGATTGGCGTCTGGAAGCAATGGGGCTCGGCGCGCCTGGCCTACGAGCGCCTGTCGCAGATGCTTAAGGCCAACCCGGCGCGCCCCGAGCGCATGAGCTTGCCGGTGCCCAAGGGGCAACTGAGTGTCGAGCAGATCAGCGCCTGCGCTCCAGGCAGTCGGCGCCCGGCGCTGGCCAACCTTGGCTTCAACCTGCCGGCAGGCGAAGTGCTCGGCGTGATCGGCCCGTCGGGGTGCGGCAAGTCCACCCTGGCGCGGGTGCTGGTGGGGGCCTGGGCGCCGCTGGCCGGCAAGGTGCGGCTGGACGGCGCCGACCTGAGTCACTGGGACAAGCAGCAACTGGGTCCGCACATCGGTTACCTGCCCCAGGACATCCAGCTGTTCGCCGGCAGCATCGCGCAAAACATCGCGCGTTTTGAGGCGGTGGACGCCGACAAAGTCCTCGCCGCCGCACAAATGGCGGGCGTGCATGACTTGATCCTGCAACTGCCCCAGGGCTACGACACCCCTCTGGGGGAGGGCGGTGCCGGCCTGTCCGGTGGCCAGAAACAGCGAGTGGCCCTGGCCCGCGCGCTGTACGGCTTGCCCGCGCTGATCGTGCTGGATGAGCCCAACGCCAATCTCGACGAGGTGGGCGAGCAGGCCCTGCTGCAGGCGATCACCCAGCTCAAGCAGCAGCGCCGCACGCTGATCCTGATTACCCACAAGCCCAACGTGCTGACGCTGACCGATCAGCTGTTGATCCTCAAGGACGGCCAGTTGCAAGCCTTTGGCCCGACGGCGCGGGTGCTGGAAGCGCGGCAGAAACCTGCGGCGCCCAAGCCGGTGTCGACCATGAGCATGAGTTACCGCCTCGGTGAAGGAAAACAGGCATGAGCAGCAGTAAACCGGTGTTGGTCAGTGATCAGCCGAACAATGTGCTGGCGCTGGATGACAAAAAATACTCGCGCCTGGGCTGGTGGCTGGTGCTGGGTGGCTTCGCCGGTTTCCTCGGTTGGGCGGCATTGGCGCCGTTGGACAAGGGCGTGGCGGTGCCGGGCAAGGTCATGGTCTCGGGCCATCGCAAGACGGTGCAGCATCCGGCGGGCGGTATCGTCGAACGCATCGAAGTGCGCGACGGTGATGTGGTCAACGCCGGCCAGGTGCTGCTGCGTTTGAAGGAAACCCCGTTGCGTGGGCAGATGCAGTCCCTGCGCAGCCAGTACCTTGCGTCCCTGGCCAGCGAAGCGCGCTTGAGTGCGGAAAGCGAAGGGTTGGCGGCGGTCACCTTTGGCCCCGAGCTGCTTGACGATCCCGAGGCTGCCAACACCCTGGACCTGCAACGCCAGCTGTTCAGCAGTCGCGCCCAGGCGCTGGCGACCGAGCAGCAAGGCCTGCGCGAAACCATCGCCGGGATCGAGGCGCAGCTGCGTGGCACGCGTGACTCGCAGGCCAGCAAGGTCCAGCAACGTGCAGCGCTGAGCGAGCAACTGCAGGGCCTGCGCGAGTTGGCGCGCGACGGTTACATCCCGCGCAATCGCCTGCTCGACAGCGAGCGCCTGTATGCCCAGATCGACGGCACCATCGCCGAGGACTACGGCCGTATTGGCCAATTGCAGCGCCAGGTCCTGGAGCTGCGCCTGCGCATCCGCCAGCTCGGTGAAGACTTCCAGAAAGACCTGCGCGGCCAATTAGCCGATACCCGTACTCGCAGTGATGACCTGCGCAATCGCCTGGCCTCGGCCGAGTTTGAGCTGGCCAACAGCCTGGTGCGTGCGCCCGCGAGCGGTGTAGTGGTCGGCCTGGATGTGTTTACCGAAGGCGGGGTGATCAAGCCTGGCCAGGCATTGATGGACATCGTGCCCCAGGGCGAGCCGCTGCTGGTGGAGGCGCGAGTGCCGGTGCAGATGGTCGACAAGGTGCACCCCGGCTTGCCGGTGGAGTTGATGTTCTCGGCCTTCAACCAATCCACCACGCCACGGGTGGCCGGCGAGGTCACGCTGGTGTCGGCGGATCGCCAGGTCGATGAGCGCACCGACGAGCCTTACTACACGCTGCGCGCGCAGGTCAGCGCGGCCGGCATGCAGCAACTGGACGGCGTGCAGATCCGCCCCGGCATGCCGGTGGAAACCTTCGTCAAGACCGGTGAGCGCTCGATGCTCAACTACCTGTTCAAACCGTTGCTGGATCGCACCCACATGGCCCTGGTGGAAGAATGAAGGCGTTGTTGTTCACCCTGTGTTTCAGTTGCGCACCGGCGGCGCAGGCCCTGGGTTTGTTGGATGCGTACGACCTGGCCCTGCGCAATGACCCGACCTTCCAGGCCGCGATCCAGGAGCGCGAGGCCGGCGAGGAGAATCGTGCGATCAGCCGCGCCGGGCTGCTGCCGAACCTGTCCTGGAGCTATAACAATTCGCGCAATGAATCCGAAGTGACCCAGAGCACCGCCGTGGGCAATGTCACCAGCGACCGCGATTACCGCAGCTATGCGTCGACCCTGACCTTGCAGCAACCGCTGCTGGATTACGAAGCCTATGCGCGCTTTCGCCAGGGCACTGCCCAGGCGCTGATGGCCGATGAACGGTTTCGCGGCAAGAGCCAGGAACTCGCGGTGCGCGTACTCAGTGCCTACAGCCAGGCGTTGCTGGCCCAGGAGCGTATCGAGCTGAGCCGCGCACAGAAACGCGCGTTTGCCGAACGCCTGCAACTCAATGATCGCCTGCTCAAGGGCGGGGAAGGCACGCGCACCGACGTGCTGGAAACCCAGGCCCGCCTGAGCCTGGCCCAGGCCGAGGAAATCGAGGCGCTGGACACCCAGGACAGTGCCCTGCGCGAGCTGGAAGCCATCGTCGGTCAACCGTTGCAGATCGAAGAACTGGCACCGCTGGCTCGCCAGTTCGCGATTCCGCCGCTGGAGCCCAACCGTTTCGACACCTGGCGCGAACTGGCGATGGCCAACAACCCGGAGCTGAAGTCCCAGCATCACGCGTTGGACGTTGCCGAATATGAAGTAGAGCGCAAACGCGCCGGCCACATGCCCAAGGTCAGCCTCTACGCCAGCAGCCGCCAGACCAGCTCCGACTCCGAAAGCAGCTACAACCAGAAGTACGACACCAACAGTGTCGGCATCCAGGTCAGCCTGCCGCTGTTCGCCGGTGGCGGCGTGTCGGCGTCCACCCGCCAGGCGGCGCACCAACTGTCCCAGGCCCAATACGAACTGGATGCGCAAACCTCGGCGACCCTGGTGGAGCTGCGCAAGCAGTTCAACCTCAACACCAGCGGCGCGGCGAAAGTGCGTGCTTACGAAATGGCCGTCAGCTCCGCCACCGCCTTGGTCACCGCGACCCAAAAGAGCGTCAGCGGCGGCGAGCGCGTCAACCTCGACGTGCTCGACGCCGAACAACAGCTTTACACCGCCCGCCGCGACCTGGCGAACGCACGGCATGCGTATCTGCTGGCGCGGATTCAATTGAAGTATTACGCAGGGTTGCTCAACGAGCAGGACTTGCAGGCGTTGGCAGGGTATTTCCAGCCGCCACCTTTGCCTTGAAATGCATGCCCCCTGTGGGAGCGGGCTCGCGAAAGCGTTGTGTCAGTCAACAGATATACCGACTGACCCTCCGCCATCGCAGGCAAGCCAGCTCCCACAGGGGATATGTGTGCGCTGTGCGATTGCATGTAGCTCGAACCTGCTGCTCGGATGTGGGAGCTCTCGAGCCAGAGCGAGGCAGCGATGGCGGTGGTTCAGCCAACCCATATACCAACTGACCCTGAGTCATCGCAATCAAGCCAGCCCCCACCTTTGCCTTGAAATGCAAGCCCCTGTGGGAGCGGGCTCGCGAAAGCGTTGTGTCATTCAACCCATATACCAACGGACCCTCCGCCTTCGCAGGCAAGCCAGCTCCCACAGGGGATATGTGTGCGCTGTGCGATTGCATGCAGCTCGAACCTGTTGCTCGGATGTGGGAGCTCTCGAGCCAGAGCGAGGCAGCGAAGGCGGTGGTTCAGCCAACCCATGTACCAACTGACCCTCCGCCATAGCAGGCAAGCCAGCCCCCACCTTTGCCTTGAAATGCACACCCCTGTGGGAGCGGGCTTGCCCGCGAAGGCGGTGGCTCAGTCAACACATCTATCAACTGACACCCCCCCATAGGCAAACCAACCCCCCACAGGCGATCTACGCTGTCCTGCCGACTTATCGGCGGGTCAGCAGCACGCCGGATTCCATATGGTGCGTCCACGGGAACTGGTCAAACAGGGCGCACTTGGTGATGCGGTGGGTGTCATGCAGTTGCGCGATGTTCGCCGCCAGGGTCTCTGGGTTGCAGGAGATGTACAGGATGTTGTCGAAACGCCGGGTCAGTTCGCAGGTGTCCGGGTCCATGCCGGCACGGGGCGGGTCGACGAACACGCTGCCGAATTCGTAGCTCTTCAGGTCGATGCCGTGCAGGCGCCGGAACGGGCGCACTTCGTTGAGCGCCTCGGTGAGTTCCTCGGCAGACAGGCGCACCAGCGTGACGTTATCCACCGCGTTTTCATCAAGGTTGCTCAGCGCGGCATTCACCGAGGTCTTGCTGATTTCGGTGGCCAGCACTTTGCGCACGCGGGTTGCCAGGGGCAGGGTGAAATTGCCGTTGCCGCAGTACAACTCGAGCAAATCATCCGGGCGATCGCCCAAGGCTTCGTACGCCCAGTTGAGCATCTTCTGGTTCACCGTGCCGTTGGGCTGGGTGAACGCGCCTTCAGGCTGGCGGTAGCTGAACGTGCGACCGCCGACCTCGAGCTTTTCCACCACATAGTCATGGCCGATCACATCGCGCTTGCCTTTCGAACGGCCGATGATGCTCACGTTCAAGTCGGCAGCCAGCTGGTTCGCGGCGGTGTGCCAATGCTCGTCCAGCGGGCGGTGATAGCACAGGGTGATCATTGCGTCGCCGGCCAAGGTGGTGAGGAACTCCACCTGGAACAGCTTGTGGCTCAGCGCAGCACTGGCTTGCCAGGCGGCCTTGAGCTGCGGCATCAACTGGTTGATGCGCTGGCTGGCGATGGGGAATTCTTCGATCAGGATCGGCGTGCGTTTGTCGTCCTGGGAGAACATCGCGTAGTGGCGTTCACCGCCTTCGCGCCACAGGCGGAACTCCGCGCGCAGGCGAAAGTGCTGCAGCGGCGAATCGAAGACCTGTGGCTCGGGCGCGTCGAACGGTGCCAGCAGGTCACGCAAGCGCGTGACCTTGTCTTGCAGTTGAGCGGTGTAGCGTGCGGCGTCAAAAGTCATGCGTTGAACCAGCCCAGCTTGATCACAAACAGAATCGACAGAATCACCAGTGCCGGGTTCAGCTCACGGTAGCGGCCCGAAAGCAGCTTGATGGCGGTCCAGGCGATGAAACCGAAGGCGATGCCGTTGGCGATGGAGTAAGTGAAGGGCATCGCCAGGGCGGTGATCACCACCGGCGCTGCAACGGTAATGTCATCCCAGTCGATTTCGGCCAGGCCCGAGGTCATCAGCACGGCGACGAACAGCAGTGCCGGCGCGGTGGCGAACGCGGGAACGCTGGCCGCCAGTGGCGAGAAGAACAGCGCCAGCAGGAACAGGATCGCAACCACGATCGCCGTCAGACCGGTACGGCCACCGGCACTCACGCCGGCGGCGGATTCTATATAGCTGGTGGTGGTCGACGTGCCCAGCAACGAACCGGCCATGGCGGCGGTGCTGTCGGCGATCAGGGCGCGGCCCATCTTCGGCATGTGGCCGTCCTTGCCCATCAGGCCGGCGCGCTTGGCGACGCCGATCAGGGTGCCGGAGTTGTCGAACAGGTCGACGAACAGGAAGGCGAAGATCACGCTGACCAGGCCGATGTCCAGTGCGCCTTTGATATCCAGCTGCAGGAAAGTCGGGGCCAGCGATGGCGGCATCGAGGTCACGCCGCCGAACGGAGTGAAGCCCATGACGATGGACACGATGGTCACCGCCAGGATGCCGATCAGCACTGCACCGCGCACGGCCAGGGCTTCCAGCGCCACGATCAGCGCGAAACCGAGGGTGGCGAGGATCGGCGCCGGTTGCTTGAGGTCGCCCAGGCCGACCATGGTGGCCGGGTTGCTGACCACGATGCCGGCGTTGTGCAGGGCGATCAGCGCCAGGAACAGGCCGATACCGGCGGCAATTGCCGAGCGCAGGGGCAGCGGGATGCTGTTGATGATCCACTCACGGATGCGGAAGATCGACAGCAGGAAGAACAGCACCGCCGATATGAACACCGCGCCCAGCGCAACCTGCCAGGTATGGCCCATGTGCAGGACCACGGTGTAGGTAAAGAAGGCATTGAGGCCCATGCCCGGCGCCAGTGCGATCGGGTAGTTGGCGATCAGGCCCATCACGGTCGAACCGATGGCGGCCGCCAGGCAGGTCGCGACAAATACTGCGCCCTTGTCCATGCCGGTCTCGCCGAGGATGCTCGGGTTGACGAACAGGATGTAGGCCATGGCCAGGAATGTCGTGATGCCCGCGAGGATCTCGGTGCGCACGTTGGTGTTGTGTGCCTTGAGTTGAAACAGCTTTTCCAGCATGCCTGCTCCCTGTGACGCTATTTTGCGTCGTGATTTGTTGACCTCTAAGTCAAAGCACAAACTGCGCCAAGCGCCTGTGGTTCCAGAGAGGATCGGAAAAAGCGGCGCATCATACCAGCAGCCGAGGCCGTGTGGCGTATAGGCTGCGTATTCTGAAGCGTGGCCTTGAGGCATACTGCGCCGACGTTTAATCCAGGGTCATCGCCAGCATGAAAAAAGCCAACGCCAGCAGTCTAGCTCTGTTCGCCATAATCGGCCTTTGGCTCAGTGCGGCACCGGCGTGGGGCGCGACTGCACCGGCGTTGAGCGAGGTGCGGGTGTTCAAGGTGCAGTCGGAAGGTTGCACTGAAACCATCCCTGAACGCGCGGCCAGCACCCAGATGTGCACGCACCGTGGGCAAACGCTGGTGTACGTGATGGAAGTCGGCTTGGGCAACAGCTCCCAGGCGTTCTTCGATGGTGCGCCGGTTTCCGGCAGCAGCACCCCGATCTGCCAGGTGGGCTCCATCAGCCAGGCGTGCAGCGGCGCGGGCACGGTGATGGGCTACATCTATGCGTTCCAGCTGAATATCACCGCGGGTGGCACCTTCCAGTACAGCAACACGTCGATCAATCCGCCGCGCAACCAACTGGTTACCACCCTCAGCATTCGCTGATCGCCACCTATCAATTGCCTTGAACGCTCAATACCCCGGGAAGTCGTACCCCTGAGACGGCGACTTTCCTGAACGCCGCGGATGTACACCAACCCGTGAGGTGTTTATGAGCGCGACCCCCAATGGCGCGGCGGCCCAACCGTTCGCCAGCCACTCCATACGCCTGAGCCTCAATGGCCAGGACCGCCAGCTGGACGTGTTGCCCTGGACCACCTTGCTCGACCTGTTGCGTGAGCAACTGGATCTGGTCGGCAGCAAAAAGGGTTGCGACCACGGCCAATGCGGCGCCTGCACCGTATTGCGCGACGGCAAACGCGTAAACGCCTGCCTGACCCTGGCGGTGATGTGCGACGGCGCCGAGCTGACCACTATCGAAGGCCTGGCCGACGGCGACCAGCTCCACCCGATGCAGCAAGCGTTCATCCAGCACGATGCCTTCCAGTGCGGCTACTGCACCCCTGGCCAGATCTGTTCCGCTGTCGGCCTGGCCAATGAAGGCCGTGCCCACGACACCGCGCAGATCCAGGAACTGATGAGCGGCAACCTGTGCCGTTGCGGCGCCTACACCAATATTCGCGATGCCATCGAAGACGCGTTGCCCCGCTGCCGCGCCGGGGGAGATCAGTCATGAACCCCTTCCACTACAGCAAGCCTGCGGATGTGCACGAGGCCGTGCACCTGAGCAGCGCCGCATCGCGCTTTATCGCCGGCGGCACCAACCTGCTGGACTTGATGAAAGAAAACCTCACGCGCCCCGAGCACCTGATCGACATCACCGGCCTGCCGTTGCAGGGTGTTGAAGAAACCGCAGAAGGCGGCCTGCGCATCGGCGCGCTGGTCAGCAACGCCGACCTGGCCTGGCACCCGCTGGTCGAGGCGCGCTACCCGTTGCTGTCGCAGGCGATCCTCGCCGGTGCCTCGCCGCAATTGCGCAATATGGCCAGCACTGGCGGCAACCTGCTGCAGCGCACCCGGTGCTATTACTTCTATGACGCCGCCGTGCCCTGCAACAAGCGCGAACCCGGCAGCGGATGCCCGGCGCGCACCGGCTTGAACCGTATCCATGCGATCCTCGGCGCCAGCGACCAGTGCGTGGCCACCCATCCGTCGGACATGTGCGTGGCCCTTGCGGCATTGGAGGCACGGGTGCATGTGGAGGGGCGTGGCGGCGCGCGGGTCATCGAGTTTGCCGACTTCCACCGCCTGCCCGGCGATGCGCCGCAGCGTGATAACCAATTGGCCGATGATGAACTGATCACCGCCATTGAGCTGCCGGCCGACCACCTGGCGCGTCACAGTCACTACCTGAAAATCCGCGACCGTGCGTCCTACGCTTTCGCGCTGGTCTCGGTCGCCGCAGCCCTGGAGTTGGACGGTGACCGGATCGTCGACGCGCGCCTGGCCCTCGGCGGTGTGGCCCACAAACCGTGGCGGGATCGCGCGGTGGAAGCTGCGTTGATCGGCCAGGCGGTCAGCCGCGAAACCTTCAGCAACGCCGCCGATGCCCTGCTGCAAGACGCCGAGCCGTTGGAACACAACGGCTTCAAGATCAAATTGGCGCGCCGTGCAATCATCCGCGCCCTGAGCGACGCCGCCGTCGCCGGAGAACGCCCATGACCGCTCTCGGCAAACCCCTGGACCGTGTCGACGGTCTGCTCAAGGTCACCGGCCAGGCGCGCTATGCCGGCGAGTTCCCCGAGGCTGGCCTGCTGCATGGCAGTGTGGTCTCCAGCACCATCGCCAAAGGACGCGTGGTCAACATCGACGCCTCCAAAGCCTTGGCGCTGCCGGGCGTGGTCATGGTGCTCGATCACCGCAACCGGCCCAGACTCGCCAGCTATGACGATGCCTTCGCCGACGATGATGCCGCCGATGGCTCGCCGTTTCGTCCGCTGTACAACGACCGTGTGCTCTACAGCGGCCAGCCGCTGGCCCTGGTGATCGCCGACAACCTCGAACTGGCGCGGCATGCCGGCTCGCTGGTGCAGATCGAGTACGCCAGCGAAACCTTTGAAACCGACCTGGTGGCCCAGCAGGAGCAGGCCCACCCGTCACCGCAAACCCCGCCCCAGCCACGCGGTAATTTCCAGGCCGAATGGACCGGCGCCGCCGTGAGCCTTGACCTGCACTACAGCACCCCCATCGAACACCACAACCCGATGGAGCCGCACGCCAGCACCGTGCTGTATCAGCCGGACGGCACCCTGCATATCCACGACAAGACCCAGGGCCCGCAGAACTGCCAGGCCTATGTGCAAAAAGTCTTCGGCCTGGACAAGAGCCAAGTGCGCATCTTTGCCGCGTTCGTCGGTGGCGCCTTCGGATCCGGCCTGCGCCCGCAGTACCAGTTGCCGCTGGCGGTGATGGCGTCCCTGGCGCTCAAGCGCTCGGTGCGCGTCACGCTGACGCGCCAGCAAATGTTCACCTTCGGCTACCGCCCACGCACCTTGCAGCGTTTGCAGATGGGCGCGGCGGCTGACGGTCGCTTGATGGCGCTGGGGCATACGGCGATTGGCCAGACCTCACGTTTCGAAGATTTCAGCGAGCACGTGGTGGAGTGGAGCGGCATGCTTTATCACTGCGACAACGTGCAATTGACCTACCAGTTGGTGCCACTGGACGTATTCACCCCGCTGGACATGCGCGCACCTGGCGCGGCCCTGGGCGTGATCGGCCTGGAGTGCGCCATGGACGAACTGGCGTGCGCCTTGGGCATGGACCCGGTGAAGCTGCGGCTGATCAACTACGCCGAGCGCAATCAGAACGACGACAAACCCTGGTCAAGCAAAGCCCTGCGCGAATGTTACCGTGATGGCGCCGAGCGTTTTGGCTGGAGCCAGCGCAACCCGGAACCGCGCAGCATGCGCGATGGCCGCCAGTTGATCGGCTGGGGCATGGCCGGTGGCGTGTGGGAAGCCATGCAGATGAAGGCCAGCGCCAAGGCCCGCCTCGATGCCGAGGGCAAGCTGACGGTCAGCAGCGCCACCACCGATATCGGCACGGGTACGTACACGGTCATGACCCAGATCGCGGCGCAGGCCAGCGGCGTGGCGATGGACGACGTGCGTTTTCTGCTCGGTGATTCTTCATTGCCGACGGCGCCGTTGCAGGGCGGCTCGTTTACCGTGTCCTCGGTGGGCACTGCGGTGCAGCAGGCGTGCGAAGCCTTGAATGCCCAGTTGCTGGCCATCGCCCGGCAAACCTACCCGGTATTCACGCAGGCGCAGTCCGTGCGCTTTGAAGACGGTCAACTGCACGCCGGTGACGTAAGCGTGTCGTTGGCGCAGTTGGTCAAGGACAGTGGCGAAGCGGCGTTGGAAGCCCAGGTCGACAGCGAGCCGGACAAAAAACGCGAGGGCTACAGCACTGCCACGCATTCGGCGGTGTTCGTCGAGGTGCGCGTGGATGAAGACCTCGGCACTATCAAGGTCAGCCGCGTGGTCAGTGCGATTGCGGCCGGGCGCGTGGTCAATCCAAAAATGGCGCGCAGCCAGATACTCGGGGGCGTGGTATGGGGCATCGGCATGGCCCTGCATGAAAAAACCCAGGTCGACCATCAACTGGGGCGCTACATGAACCACAGCCTGGCCGAATACCACATTCCGGTGAATGCCGATATTGGCGAGATTGAGGTGATATTCGTCGAAGAACACGACGAGATCGTCAACGCGCTGGGTTCCAAGGGCGTCGGTGAGATCGGCATTGTCGGCGTGGCGGCGGCGGTGGCGAATGCGATCTACCATGCCACCGGCAAGCGACTGCGCGAGTTTCCCATCACGTTGGACAAGGTGCTGTAACCCGGTCTTCGGACCACAGAAGAGCAAAATGTGGGAGCTGGTTTGCCTGCGATAGCTATCTGTCAGCCCATCATATAGTGGCTGAGACGCCGCCATCGCAGGCAAGCCAGCGCCGACATTGACGGTTTTTCAACCGGCTTATGGCTTGGTTTCCTCCACCGGCACATGCATGCGGTCGCGGTTGGCCAGGGTCGGGAACAGTTTGATCCACGTCCCCGTCACCACCAGCGTGCCGATCCCGCCCATGACCACGGCGGGCACGGTGCCGAACCAGTGGGCGGTGATGCCCGATTCGAACTCGCCCAGTTGATTCGATGCGCCGATGAACAGGCCGTTGACGGCACTCACGCGACCGCGCATTTCATCCGGGGTTTCCAGTTGCACGAAGGAGGCGCGGATCACCATGCTGATCATGTCCGCCGCGCCCAGGACCACCAGCACTGCCAGCGAGAACCAGAACGAAGTGGACAGGCCGAACGCGATGGTCGCCACGCCGAATACGCCGACGGCAGTGAACATCACGCGGCCCACATGCCGATCCACCGAAAACCGTGCCAGCCACAGCGACATCAACAGCGCGCCCACCGCCGGTGCCGAGCGCAGCAGGCCCAGGCCCCAGGCGCCGGTCAGCAGGATGTCCTTGGCGAACACCGGCAGCAACGCGGTGGCGCCGCCCAGCAGCACGGCAAACAGGTCCAGGGAAATTGCCCCGAGAATGTCCGGGCGGCTGCGGATAAAGCGGATGCCGGCCAGCAGCGAATCGAGGGTGGCCTTGCCCTTGTTGAGCGGGGTCTGGCGGGCGGGCAGGTTGAGGGTCAGCACACAGGCAATCAGGTACAGCGCCACGGTAGGGCCATACACCCACACGCTGCCAAACGCGTAGAGCAAACCGCCCAGGGCCGGCGCGACGATGGTCGCCAGTTGCTGGGCCGATTGCGACGAGGCCACGGCGCGCGGGAACAGTGCGCTGGGCACGATGCTCGGCAGCAGTGCCTGGGTGGTGGGCATTTCAAAGGAGCGTGCGGCGCCGAGCAGGAAGGCGAGGATAAAGATCATCTCGCGGGTCACGTTGCCGGTCAGGCCACCAATGGCCAGGGACAGGGCGATCAACGCCTGCACGGTCTGGCAGATGGCGGCGACCTTGCGCCGCTCATAGCGGTCGGCCACATGCCCGGTGTGCAGCATGAACAGCACGCGCGGTACGAACTCGACCAGCCCGACCAGGCCCAGGTCCAGCACATTGCCGGTCAGCTGGTAGAGGTTCCAGCCGATGGCCACGGTGAGCATCTGGAAACCGCTGGCGGTAAAGATCCGTGCCAGCCAGAACGCGATGAAAGGGCGGTGGTGACGCAACAGCAACGCGGGTTCACTAGGCATCGGGAATTCTGGTCAGGGCCGGGGGAGGGCCGAGATTATCATCAAGTTGTAACAGATGGTTGCAGGAACTGCGCTGAGGCAGTCTGTCACGCGGCAAAAGACCACACAGTTCAATCCTCAAAATGGGACTACTCTTTCAGCAATGCTTGATCCAGATCAATGCCCGCCCGGGCATCGGCCTGGCGGCCGCAAGGCCAGATTCCCTGCGTGGTTGGTTAAAAAAAGAAACGAATTGAAATTCGCCAGACTCCATATCCGTGGGGGCAGTGGGTGCAGGCTCCCGCCAGCAGCCGGTATTACCTGACAGAGGAAGACTTATGTTCGGTTTGGAGGCGCTAGATCTCGCCCGAATTCAATTCGCATTCACCATCTCGTTCCACATCCTGTTCCCGGCGATCACCATCGGCCTGGCCAGTTACCTTGCGGTGCTGGAGGGCTTGTGGCTCAAGACCCATAACGACACCTACCGTGACCTCTACCATTTCTGGTCGAAGATCTTTGCCGTCAACTTCGGCATGGGCGTGGTCTCCGGCCTGGTGATGGCCTACCAGTTCGGCACCAACTGGAGCCGCTTCTCGGACTTCGCCGGCGCCGTCACCGGCCCGCTGCTGACGTATGAAGTGCTCACGGCGTTCTTCCTCGAAGCCGGTTTCCTCGGCGTGATGCTGTTCGGCTGGAACAAGGTGGGGCGCAAGCTGCACTTTTTCTCCACGGTGATGGTGGCCGTCGGTACGTTGATCTCGACGTTCTGGATTCTCGCCTCCAACAGCTGGATGCAGACGCCGCAGGGCTTTGAAATCATCGACGGCCGCGTGATCCCCACCGATTGGCTAGCGGTGATCTTCAACCCGTCCTTCCCCTACCGCCTGATGCACATGGCCACGGCGGCCTTCGTGGCCACGGCGTTCTTCGTCGGCTCCTCGGCGGCCTGGCATTTGCTGCGCGGCAAGGACAATCCGGCGATCCGCACCATGTTGTCGATGGCGATGTGGATGGCGCTGATCGTCGCGCCGATCCAGGCAGTGATCGGTGACTTCCATGGCCTCAATACCCTCAAGCATCAACCGGCGAAAATCGCGGCGATTGAAGGCCATTGGGAGAATATCGGCAACGAACCGACGCCGCTGATCCTGTTCGGCTGGCCGGACATGAAGGCCGAGAAAACCAAGTACGCGGTCGAGATTCCCTATCTGGGCAGCCTGATCCTGACCCACTCCCTGGATAAACAGGTGCCGGCGCTCAAGGAGTTTCCGCCTGAGGATCGCCCCAATTCGACCATTGTGTTCTGGTCGTTCCGGGTCATGGTTGGCCTGGGCTTCCTGATGATCTTCACCGGGCTGTTCAGCCTGTGGCTGCGCCGTGGCGACAAGATGTATACGTCCAAGCCGTTCCTGTACCTGGCGCTGTGGATGGGCCCGTCCGGGCTGATCGCGATTCTCGCCGGTTGGTTTACCACCGAAATCGGCCGTCAGCCGTGGGTGGTCTACGGGTTGATGCGTACGGCGGATGCGTCCTCCGGGCATAGCCTGGCGCAGATGACCATTACCCTGGTGTTGTTCGTGGTGGTGTATTTCGCGCTGTTCGGCGCGGGCCTGGGCTACATGATGCGCCTGGTGCGCAAGGGCCCTGTGACCCACGAAGGCACCGAGCCGACCCACGGTGGTCCTGGCCAGAAACGCACACCGGCCCGTCCGTTGTCTGCCGCCGATGATGGCAGCGATGACGACCACGCCCACATCCAGCACAAGGGGAATTGAGATGGGTATTGATCTTCCGCTGATCTGGGCCGTGATCATCATTTTCGGCATCATGATGTACGTGGTCATGGACGGCTTCGACCTGGGTATCGGCATCCTCTTTCCGTTTATCCCCGGCAAAGTCGACCGGGACGTGATGATGAACACCGTCGCCCCGGTCTGGGACGGCAATGAAACCTGGCTGGTACTTGGCGGCGCGGCGTTGTTCGGCGCGTTCCCGCTGGCCTATTCGGTGGTGCTCTCCGCGCTGTACCTGCCGCTGATCCTGATGCTGATCGGGCTGATCTTCCGGGGCGTGGCCTTCGAGTTCCGCTTCAAGGCCAAGGACCACAAGCGTCACCTGTGGGACAAGGCCTTCATCGGTGGCTCGCTGGCCGCGACGTTCTTCCAGGGCGTGGCGCTGGGCGCCTTTATCGACGGTATCCCGGTGGTGGATCGCCAGTTTGCCGGCGGCTCGCTGGACTGGCTGACACCGTTCACGATGTTCTGCGGTGTGGCGCTGATCGTGGCCTATGCCTTGCTCGGCTGCACCTGGCTGATCATGAAGACTGAAGGCAAGTTGCAGGAGCAGATGCACAACCTGGCGCGGCCGCTGGCGTTCGTGGTGCTGGCGGTGATCGGTATCGTCAGCCTGTGGACGCCGCTGGCGCACCCGGAAATCGCTTCGCGCTGGTTCACCCTGCCGAACCTGTTCTGGTTCCTGCCGGTGCCGATCCTGGTGTTGGTGACCATGTACGGCCTGATCCGTGCGGTGGCGCGTAATGCGCACTACACGCCGTTCCTGCTCACGCTGGTGCTGATCTTCCTCGGCTACAGCGGCCTGGGGATCAGCCTGTGGCCGAACATCATCCCGCCGTCGGTCTCGATCTGGGATGCCGCCGCACCGCCGCAGAGCCAGGGCTTCATGCTGGTCGGCACGTTGTTCATCATCCCGTTCATCCTGGGCTACACCTTCTGGAGCTACTACGTGTTCCGCGGCAAGGTCACCCACGAAGACGGTTATCACTAGGAGGGGCGTTTAATGTCCGGCAAGCCTTCGTTGCACGAGATTGAACAGGCCGAGAAACAGCCGCTGTGGCGGCGCCTGGGGTGGTTGGCGATGATCTGGACCGGCAGCGTGCTGGCCTTGTTTGTCGTGGCCAGCCTGATGCGCATGTTCATGAATGCGGCGGGCCTGACCACCCACTGACATCCCGATCCGGGCCTTGCGACCCGGCTTTCAACCCTGCCCATCGCGAGATCGGCAGGGTTTTTTTATTTGCGCGCCTTGAGGATCACGAATTTCGGGGTCGCCGCCACTTGCTCGACACCCCGGAACAGCCGCGCCAACTTGCTGTGGTAACCCAGATGACGGTTGCCGACTATATAAAGGGCGCCGCCGACCACCAGTGCCTCGCGCGCCTGCTGGAACATGCGCCAGGCCAGGAAGTCGCCCACCACCTGCTGCTGGTGGAACGGCGGGTTGCACAGCACCACATCCAGGGACTGCGGTTCCTGGCCAGCGAGGCCATCACCGGCGCGGACGTTGACGTCGCGCTCGCCGAGGGCGGCGCGCCAGTTCTCCAGCGCCGACTGCACGGCCATGTAGGACTCGTCCACCAAGGTGTACTGCGCGTCAGGGTTTTGCAGTGCGCTGGCGATGGCCAATACGCCATTGCCGCAGCCCAGGTCTGCGACGCGGCCACTGCCGAGGTTTTTCGGCAGGTGTGGCAGGAAAGCGCGGGTGCCGATGTCCAGGCTTTCGCGGCAGAACACGTTGGCGTGGTTCAGCAGTTCAATCGCCGGCGCATCCACGGTGTAGCGGGTGGGGTAGGGCGAGACTGCTGTCGGACGCTCCGCAACGGTGGCGATCAACAGCCGGGCTTTCTTGACGGCCAGCGAGGCGTGCATGGGGCCGATATAGCGCTCAAGCATTTCCCCGGCCGCGCGTGGCAGGTGCTTGATCATCGCCCCGGCGATCACTTCGGCGCCCGGCGCCAGTTGACCCTGCAGGCGGATCAGTTGCTCTTCCAGCAAGGCGAGGGTCTTGGGGACACGGATCAGCACGCGATCGAAGGGCCCTGCTGGCAGCTGGCTGGCGGGGATGAACGGCACCGCATCGAAGGCCTTGGCGTTGCGCACCAGGTTTTTCCCGAGGCCCTGGGCCGCGAGGAAAGAGTCGCCGCTGGAAGTCACTTGCACCTGGCCTTCAAGACTGGCGGCCAAGGCGCCGAAGCTGTCATTGAGTACCAGCACGCGGGTCGCGGCGCCGGGTTGCTGTTCGGCCAGGTAGCTGAGGAGGTACTCGTCGGCCGCGTCGAAGGCTTGCAGCGGATCGTTGTGCTGTTCTGGCTGGCGAATCAGATCGAGCTGGGCGAAGGGCGTGTCGAGCAGGGGCATGGCGGGGAGGCTCTGGGTAATCGATGGGCGTTGGACAGTGGCCTGCACAACGGTCTGAGTGAACGGCGGGCAGGACCCCGGCAGGGTCGCTCAGCACTCAGACATTTGCCGCAAATGTTACTTTTTTTCAGGGGGGATTACATGCGTAGTTTCAGCTGCGCTTAAAACAACCCCGCTTTCGAAGCACAGAGCACGGCGGCAATCTTGTTGTTGACGCCCAGCTTCTTGAAGCAACTGCAAATATGAAAGCCTACCGTACGTTCGGACAGGCACAGGATGGTGGCGATATCCGCGGCGGTCTTGCCCATGGCCGACCACTTGAGGATTTCGGTTTCCCGTGGGGTCAGTTTGCTCGCAGGGCTGCTGGTTGCGGTGTCGGTGTAGGTCTGTGCTACGACCGTGTGGAGCGCATGGCAGAGCCAGAGTACCTGGCCGGCCTTTTCATACAATTCTTCCGGACTGACCGCACCTTTGCCGCGGCCCAGGGTGAGCATGCTGAACACGCCCTGGAAATCATGCACGGCTTGAGTCCAGCCCAGGTTCACGCCACATGTCTGGGCCAGGGACCAGAGGGAGGGAGAATCCTTGAAGGTTTTTTCCTCCCAGACCAGGGGCAATACACAAGTTTTGCAATGTTTAACGACCGGATCAACTTCAAAGAAGCGGGCCTGGTTATACAGTTTGTTCCATTCCTCCGGATAGTTGTTGATGCAAATGGGCTTCGCCTGAGTGTCAGGTCGTTGCGAAGTCATGGTAAATGAGCAGTACTGAAAGCCGAGTGCGTAGGTGTGATTGACGGCTAGGTCAAAAAGACTGGTGGTTTCGCTCTCGCCTTCCAGCTTGGGAAGTCTTGAATTGCGCCAGTTAAGCATTGGTGAATCTCCATGAGGTTCTGCGCGACTGGGGATACGTCCTGGACTCCCTACGCCGCAGGAAATGAGTGTAGGACATGGCCTGCAAGGCAAGATGAAAATTTGGTTATTGCCGGGCGGTGCTTGAGATTTTTTTATTCGATTGTTGCAACGCATTCCCTGCGCTGAATAAAATTCTTGCGGTTTTTTAGTGGGTTGAAGGTTGTGTAACGCGCAAGTTATGGTGCGTTTGTAACGTCGGGAAAGGGCTTAATAGCCAATTGATTAGTGATGCTATTAGATAGCCATACTTGCGTGCGCATTGGATTCCACTACAAACCACCGGTGTTTCCGCGCGCGACTTTGAGGGACACTAGGGCTCCTGTAGAACGGAGCCTCCCATGACGGCCAGTGCTGAGAAATTTACCCGCCAGACCTTGCTCGACGTGCAATCGCTGACCCCCAGCCTGTTTACGCTGCGCACCACACGCGACCCGGGATTCCGCTTCACGGCGGGTCAGTTCGTACGTCTGGGGGTGACCAAGGCCGACGGCAGCACGGTGTGGCGCGCCTATTCGGTGGTGTCTTCGCCGTTCGATGAGCACCTGGATTTCTTCTCGATTGTGGTGCCTGGCGGGGAATTCACCAGTGAACTGAGCCGCCTGCGAGTGGGCGATACCCTGATGGTCGAGCGCCAGGCCACGGGTTTCCTGACGTTGAACCGTTTTGTCGATGGCCGTGATTTGTGGATGTTGGGGACCGGCACCGGGGTGGCGCCGTTTTTGTCGATCCTGCAGGATTTCGAAGTCTGGGAGAAATTCGAGCGCATCATCCTGGTGTACAGCGCGCGTGAGGCCAAGGAGCTGGCCTATCAGGCGCTGATCGCCGAACTGGGCGAGCGTGAGTACCTCGCCGAGTACGCGCACAAACTGACCTACATTCCGATCGTGACCCGCGAGCCGCATCCCGGCGCCTTGAACGCGCGCATTACCACGCTGATCGAAAACGGCGAGTTGGAGCGCGCGGCCGGGGTCGAGCTGACGCCTGAGCATTCCCGTGTACTGATTTGCGGCAACCCGCAGATGGTCGATGACACTCGCCAGTTGCTCAAGCAGCGCGACCTGCAATTGAGCTTGAGCCGGCGCCCGGGCCAGGTGGCAGTGGAAAACTACTGGTAACAAAAAAGGCGCCTGAAACAGGCGCCTCTGACACAGCCCTTATCGGTTAAAGCGGCTTGTCGTTCTGTGCCTTGAGCAGGTCACGGATCTCGCCCAGCAAGACCTCTTCCTTGGTAGGCGTCGGCGGCAGGCTTGGTGCCACGGCCTCTTCACGTTTCAGGCGATTGATCGCCTTCACGCCCATGAAGATCGCAAACGCAACGATCAGGAAGTCGACCACGCTCTGGATGAACTTGCCATAGGCCAGTACCACCGCGGGGACGTCACCCTGCGCAGCCTTGAGCGTTATCGCCAGATCACCGAAGTCCACGCCGCCGATCAACAGGCCCAGTGGCGGCATCACCACGTCGCCTACAAACGAGGAAACAATTTTGCCGAAGGCGGCGCCGATGATAATACCGACGGCCATATCGACCACATTACCTTTGACCGCGAAGGCCTTGAACTCACTGATCACGCCCATAGGTTATTCCTTGTTACAGATGAGAAGGGTGGAACCCAGTGTAAGTCAGTCATAGCGGGCTTGCCTGACACAACCGTTAACACTGTTAGTTTTTATCGACACATTAAATCGCAAATAGTTTGCAAAGTGCCACCAATCGCGCGCGAAATACTCGCCAAATCAGTGGCTTACCACACTATTTTTTCAATCGGGTTAGTGCGGCTTTTCTATTTATCTTCTGGTGCTCGGGTCACTAGCCTCTGGCAAGCACAACTGAATGTGCATCAAAAAAACCAGAGGACACCTCGATGAAGAACTCAATGAGCCGCCGGCCTCTATCGGCGCGATATGCGCTGGTAGTCGCGACCGCCAGCCTGCTTTCGCTGTCAGTGCAAGCCGCCAACCTGACCCGCGACAACGGTGCTGCCGTTGGCGACAACCAGAACTCGCAGACCGCCGGCGCCAATGGCCCGGTGCTGCTGCAGGACGTGCAGTTGATCCAGAAGCTGCAACGCTTTGACCGCGAGCGCATCCCCGAGCGCGTCGTGCATGCCCGTGGCACGGGCGCCCACGGCACCTTCACGGTGACCGACAACCTCAGCGACCTGAGCAAGGCCAAGGTCTTCGCCGCCGGCGAAAGCACCCCGGTGTTCGTGCGTTTTTCCTCTGTGGTGCACGGCAACCACTCCCCGGAAACCCTGCGCGACCCGCGCGGTTTCGCCACCAAGTTCTACACCGCCGAGGGCAATTGGGACCTCGTTGGCAATAACTTCCCGACGTTCTTTATCCGCGATGCCATCAAGTTCCCGGACATGGTCCACGCCTTCAAGCCGGACCCGCGCACCAACCTGGATGACGATTCCCGTCGCTTCGACTTCTTCTCCCATGTGCCAGAGTCCACGCGCACGCTGACCGAGCTGTATTCCGACTCGGGCACCCCGGCCAGCTACCGGGAAATGGACGGCAATGGCGTGCACGCCTACAAGCTGATCAACGCCAAGGGCGAAGTGCACTACGTCAAGTTCCACTGGAAGAGCCAGCAGGGCCTCAAGAACCTTGATCCCAAGCAGGTCGTCGACGTGCAGGGCCGTGACTACAGCCACATGACCCATGACCTGGTCACCCACATCAACAAGGGGGATTTCCCCAAGTGGGACCTGTACGTGCAGGTGCTCAAGCCTGAGGACCTGGCCAAGTTCGATTTCGACCCGCTGGACGCCACCAAGATCTGGCCGGGCGTACCGGAGCGCAAAGTCGGGCAGATGGTGCTGAACCGCAACCCGGCCAATGTCTTCCAGGAAACCGAGCAGGTGGCCATGGCCCCGTCCAACCTGGTGCCGGGCATCGAGCCGTCAGAGGACCGCCTGCTGCAAGGCCGGGTGTTCTCCTACGCCGACACGCAGATGTACCGCCTGGGCGCCAATGCCCTGCAATTGCCGATCAACGCGCCACGGGTCACCGTCAACAACGGCAACCAGGACGGCGCAATGAATGCCGGCAAGACCACCACGGGCGTGAACTACCAGCCAAGTCGCCTGCTGCCACGTGAAGAGCCGCAAGCCGCGCGCTACAGCCAGTCGGCCCTGTCGGGCAGCACCCAGCAGGCGAAGATCCAGCGTGAGCAGAACTTCAAGCAAGCCGGCGACCTGTATCGCTCCTACAGCAAGAAAGAGCGCCAGGACCTGATCGAGAACTTCGGCGGCTCCCTGGCCACTACCGATGACGAGAGCAAGCACATCATCCTGTCGTTCCTCTACAAGGCCGACCCGGAGTACGGCACGGGTGTGGCCAAAGTTGCCAAGGGTGACCTGGCACGCGTGAAGGCGCTGGCGGAAAAACTCACCGACTAACCACGCGCCCCCCCGTAGGCGACGGCTTGCCGGCGATGGCGTATTCAACGCCGCCATCACCGGCAAACCGGCGCCTGCAGGGTTACGCAGAGGATTGAATGATGCGTACCTTCTTATGGGCTCTGCTGGCCTGCTGGTCGCTGAACGTGTTGGCCGAGCAGCCCGCCGCCAATGATCCCGTCGCACTCCAGGCGCAGTTGCAGGATTACTATTTCGACGCTGCCCGCCGTGGCGACCTCGACATGCTCGACACCTTTATCGATTCCGGCTACAGCCTCAACACCCAGGATGAAAAGGGCTACACCGCGCTGATCCTGGCGGCCTACCACGGCGAAAGCGCCTACGTGGAGCGCCTGCTCGCGGCCGGCGCCGATGCCTGCGTGCAGGACAAGCGTGGCAACACCGCGTTGATGGGCGCGATCTTCAAGGGTGAGCTGAAAATTGCCCAGCGCCTGCTGGCCACCGACTGCAATCCCGATCAACGCAACGGCGCCGGGCAGACGGCGGCCATGTATGCCGGGCTGTTCAAGCGCGTCGAGCTGCTGGATGCCTTGAAGGCCAAGGGCGCCAACCTCGACGCCGAAGACCCGGTCGGCAACAGTGCTTCACGATTGGCCAGCGGTGAAATCCGGACCCCGGCGTCGCGCTGAGCTATCATCGCGGTTTTTCGGTTGGAGGTTCTCAAATGGCAAAGGCCAAGCGCATGTACGGCTGCACCGAGTGCGGCGCGACCTTTCCCAAGTGGGCCGGCCAGTGCACCGAGTGCGGTGCGTGGAACACCCTGACGGAAACGATGATCGAAAGCGGCGGCGCCGCAGCCCCCACCGGCCGCGCCGGCTGGACTGGGCAGCAGGCACAGATCAAGACCCTGGCCGAAGTCAGCGTCGAGGAAATCCCGCGTTTCTCCACGGCGTCCGGCGAGCTCGACCGCGTACTTGGCGGCGGCCTGGTGGACGGCTCGGTGGTGCTGATCGGCGGTGACCCGGGCATCGGCAAATCCACCATCCTGTTGCAAACCCTGTGCAGCATCGCCAGCCGCATGCCGGCGCTGTACGTCACGGGTGAAGAATCCCAGCAGCAAGTGGCCATGCGCGCCCGCCGCCTTGGGTTGCCCCAGGACCAATTGCGGGTCATGACCGAAACCTGCATCGAAAGCATCATCGCCACGGCCCGCATCGAAAAACCCAAGGTCATGGTGATCGACTCGATCCAGACGATTTTCACCGAGCAACTGCAATCAGCGCCGGGTGGTGTATCCCAGGTGCGCGAAAGTGCGGCGCTGCTGGTGCGTTATGCCAAGCAGAGCGGCACGGCGATCTTCCTGGTCGGCCACGTGACCAAGGAAGGCGCCCTGGCCGGGCCACGGGTGCTGGAGCACATGGTCGATACCGTGCTGTATTTCGAAGGCGAATCCGACGGTCGCCTGCGCTTGCTGCGAGCAGTGAAAAACCGCTTCGGCGCGGTGAATGAACTGGGCGTGTTCGCCATGACTGACCGCGGGCTGAAAGAAGTCTCCAACCCATCGGCGATTTTTCTGACCCGCGCCCAGGAAGAAGTCCCTGGCAGTGTGGTGATGGCCACGTGGGAAGGCACTCGACCGATGCTGGTCGAAGTCCAGGCCTTGGTGGATGACAGCCACCTGGCCAACCCCCGTCGCGTCACGCTCGGCCTGGACCAGAACCGCCTGGCGATGCTGCTGGCGGTCTTGCACCGTCATGGCGGCATTCCGACTCACGACCAGGACGTGTTCCTCAACGTGGTCGGTGGGGTAAAGGTGCTGGAGACAGCGTCCGACCTGGCGTTGATGGCGGCGGTGATGTCGAGCCTGCGCAATCGGCCATTGCCCCATGACCTGCTGGTGTTTGGTGAAGTCGGCCTGTCGGGCGAGGTCCGCCCGGTGCCCAGTGGCCAGGAGCGTTTGAAGGAGGCCGCCAAGCACGGCTTCAAGCGCGCCATCGTGCCCAAGGGCAATGCCCCGAAGGAGATGCCGCCAGGATTGCAGGTGATCGGCGTAACCCGCCTGGAACAGGCGTTGGATGCGTTGTTCGAGTAAGCACTGACCCCACTGGCAACCCTGTTCAATGTAGGCGCTGGCTTGCCTGCGATAGCGGTGGATCAGCTCGCACATCATTAGCAGGCACTCCGTTATGCAGGTCTGCACGAACGGTCAGGTTTTCAGCAGTGCCGCCAACTCGCGGTGCAGTTCCTCCTCATCACCGAGGTTCAACTCGATCAGCCGCCGCAGGTGGCTGATCGAATCCAGGTCAATGTGCTCGCACACAAACCCCAATTGCCCATGATCGTCATGGGCCAGCCTGACCTGCATCTTTATATGCGCCTGTGGATCGAGGCGAATCTCGACGTCGAACGGCTCTGCGCGATTGCCCCGCCAGTCATCAGGGCGTTGCACCAATAAACCTTTGAGCGACAAATCCACCAGTTGCACCGGCCAATTCCAGCCGGCCTGTGCAATGGTGGTCCTGGCATCGAAGGCAATACGCCGGAAACGGCGGCGATCTGACGGCTGTTCACTCATGGTCAAACCCTCTGTGGATAAGGGGATTGTAGCCCTGCGCCATCATTGGGCTTTTATTTGTGCTTTTTTTGCCGTTGCAAGGCTCTAGACCAATGTAGGGGGGTGGTCTTTGAGGCCAACAGCGCTAAACTCGGGATGGCTGTCCTTTCTGTCCACCCTGGCTGGAATATAAAAATGAAAAATAATAATAGCCTGCTACGCCACCTACCCTGGCTGGTGCTGGCAATTGTAGGAGCGTGCGCCCTGGGCGTAGTGGCCTTGCGCCGCGGCGAGGCGATCAACGCCTTGTGGATTGTGGTCGCTGCTGTGGCCATCTACCTGGTTGCATACCGTTACTACAGTCTGTTCATCGCTAACAACGTGATGCAACTCGATCCACGGCGGGCCACCCCCGCAGTGCTCAACAACGACGGTCTGGACTATGTGCCGACCAACAAACACATCCTTTTCGGTCACCACTTTGCGGCGATTGCCGGTGCAGGTCCGCTGGTCGGCCCGGTATTGGCGGCGCAAATGGGCTATCTGCCGGGCACCCTGTGGCTGATTGCCGGGGTGGTACTGGCCGGTGCGGTGCAGGACTTCATGGTCCTGTTCCTGTCCACCCGTCGCAACGGCCGTTCCCTGGGGGATATGGTTCGCGAAGAGATGGGCCGCATTCCGGGGACTATCGCGCTGTTCGGCTGCTTCCTGATCATGATCATCATCCTCGCGGTGCTGGCGCTGATCGTGGTCAAGGCCCTGGCCGAGAGTCCATGGGGCATCTTCACGGTCATGGCGACCATCCCGATCGCGATGTTCATGGGCGTGTACATGCGCTACATCCGCCCGGGCCGCATCGGTGAGATCTCGATCATCGGCGTGCTGTTGCTGCTGGGTTCGATCTGGCTGGGCGGGCAGATTGCCGCTGACCCGACCTGGGCCAAAGCCTTCACCTTCACCGGGATCCAGATCACCTGGATGCTGATCGGCTACGGTTTCGTCGCGGCGGTACTGCCGGTATGGCTGATCCTGGCGCCGCGTGACTACCTCTCCACGTTCCTCAAGATCGGCACCATCATCGCCCTGGCGATCGGCATCCTGGTCACCATGCCAGAGCTGAAAATGCCGGCCCTGACCCAGTTCATCGATGGCACCGGCCCGGTGTGGAAGGGCGGCCTGTTCCCGTTCCTGTTCATCACCATCGCCTGTGGCGCGGTCTCGGGTTTCCACGCGCTGATTTCCTCGGGCACCACGCCCAAGCTGCTGGATAACGAAGTCAACGCCCGTTACATCGGCTACGGCGCGATGCTGATGGAGTCGTTCGTGGCCATCATGGCCATGGTCGCGGCTTCCGTGATTGAGCCTGGCGTGTACTTCGCCATGAACAGCCCGGCCGCTGTGGTCGGCGGTGACGTGATGACCGTGGCGCAAACCGTCAGCAGCTGGGGCTTTGCGATAACGCCTGAGGCGTTGCAGGCCGTGGCCCATGACATCGGCGAGACCACCATCCTGGCGCGTGCCGGCGGTGCACCGACGTTGGCGGTGGGTATCGCGCAGATCCTGCACAGTGTGCTGCCGGGTGAAAACACCATGGCGTTCTGGTACCACTTTGCGATCCTGTTCGAGGCGTTGTTCATCCTCACTGCAGTCGACGCCGGCACCCGTGCCGGTCGCTTCATGCTGCAGGACCTGCTGGGTTCGTTCGTGCCGTCGCTCAAGCGCACCGAGTCGTGGACAGCCAACCTGATTGCCACCGCCGGTTGTGTGGCGATGTGGGGGTACCTGCTGTACCAGGGCGTGATCGACCCACTGGGCGGCATCAACACCTTGTGGCCGCTGTTCGGTATCTCCAACCAGATGCTGGCGGGTATCGCGCTGATGCTGGCGACCGTTGTACTGATCAAAATGAAACGCCAACGCTACATCTGGGTGACCATGCTGCCGGCCGTATGGCTGCTGATCTGCACCACCACCGCAGGCTTCATCAAGCTGTTCGACGCCAACCCGGCGATCGGCTTCCTGTCGCTGGCGAAGAAGTACAGTGATGCGCTGGCCAACGGCCAGATCCTGGCCCCGGCCAAGAGCGTCGACCAGATGCAGCACGTGATCTGGAACGCCTACACCAACGCAACGCTGACAGCACTGTTCCTGTTCGTGGTATTCAGCATCCTGTTCTATGCGCTCAAGGTCGGCGTCGCCGCCTGGGGCAACAAGGAACGTACGGATAAAGAAGCCCCGTTCCAGGCCGTACCGGACGCGTAAACGAGGATTGCAGCCATGTTCAATGACATCAGTCGCCTCGGTAAATACCTCGGTCAGGCCGCGCGCCTGATGGTCGGCATGCCCGACTACGACACCTACGTCGAGCATATGCAAACCAAGCACCCGGACAAACCGGTGATGGACTACAAGGCGTTCTTCCGGGAACGCCAGGAAGCCCGTTATGGTGGCAAGGGTGGGCCTAAGTGCTGCTAGCCCGGTACCCGGGTTGGCGGTGACCCCATGTGGGAGCGGGCTTGCTCGCGAAGGCGGTCTGTCAGTTGATGCATACTTCGACTGATATACCGCCTTCGCGAGCAAGCCCGCTCCCACATTTGTTTTGTGTACCTTCAATTCCAAGGAGAACTGTCTTTGTCCTCTCCCATCCCCGTCACCGTCCTCAGCGGCTTCCTCGGCGCCGGCAAGACCACCTTGCTGCGCCATCTGCTCAAGGCCGAGCACGGCTTGAAAATCGCCGTGATCGAAAACGAATTCAGTGACGCCGGAATCGACACCCAACTGTTGGGTACAGAACCGGTGCAAGTCATGACCCTGTCCAACGGCTGCGTGTGCTGCACCATCTACACCGACCTGACCAAAGCCCTGTACCTGCTGCTGGAACGCCTGGACAGCGGCGAGATCGCCTTCGATCGCCTGGTGATCGAGTGCACCGGCCTGGCCGATCCGGCGCCGGTGGCGCAGACCTTTTTTATCGATGAAGAACTGCGCGAGCGCTATATCCTCGACGGCATCATCACCCTGGTGGACGCGGCGCATGCCGAGCACCACCTGACCCAGGCCATCGCCCAGGCCCAGATCGGTTTTGCCGACCGCCTGCTGGTGAGCAAGCGTGACCTGGTGGACGACGCCACCTTCGAGGCCCTCAGCGAGCGCCTGACCCGCATCAACCGCCGCGCGCCGATTCGTGTGGTGGACCATGGCGCCATCGACCTGGCCGAGTTGCTCGATGTCCGCGGCTTCAACCTCAACGCTGGCATGAGCCTGCGCCCGGTGAGTGCGGCGCCGTCCATCGACCGTATCTTTAGCCTGGTGCTGCGCACCGAGCAGCCGCTGGATATCGACCGCCTCAGTGAGTTCATGAATGAGCTGCTGGAAGACCACGGCAAGCAGCTGCTGCGCTACAAGGGCGTGCTGAACATTGCCGGAGAGGACCGGCGCATGGTGTTCCAAGGCGTACTGAAGCTCTACGGGTTCGATTGGGACACCGATTGGGCCGAGGGCGAGGCGCGCGAGAGTGTGATGGTGTTTATTGCCGATGAGTTGCCCGAAGACAAAATCCGTGAAGGGTTTGCACGGGTTTACCAATCCTGAGCCACAAAAAAGCCCGGCTCTTGAGCCGGGCTTTTTCATTCAAGCAACTGCAATCAAGCGCCGTAGACCGGCAGCTTCTTGCAGATGGCCTTGACCTTCTCACGGACCGCGTCGATCACGGCTTCGTTGTTCAGGTCTGCCAGGATGTCGCAGATCCAGCCGGCCAGTTCCTTGCACTCTGCTTCTTTAAAGCCACGAGTGGTCACAGCCGGAGTACCGAAGCGCAGGCCGGAGGTGACGAACGGCGAACGTGGGTCGTTCGGCACGGAGTTTTTGTTCACGGTGATGAAGGCTTTGCCCAGGGCAGCGTCAGCATCTTTACCGGAGATGTCCTGCTTGATCAGCGACAGCAGGAACAGGTGGTTCTCAGTACCGCCGGAAACCACGTCGAAGCCGCGTTCGATAAACACGCTGGCCATGGTCTGGGCGTTCTTCACCACTTGTTGCTGGTAAGTCTTGAACTCAGGCTGCAGCGCTTCCTTGAAGCAGATCGCTTTAGCTGCGATCACGTGCTCCAGCGGGCCACCCTGGGCGCCCGGGAAGACGGCGGAGTTCAGCTTCTTCTCGATGTCGGCGTTGGCGCGCGCCAGGATCAGGCCGCCACGTGGACCGCGCAGGGTCTTGTGCGTGGTGGTGGTCACGACGTCAGCGTAAGGCACTGGGTTCGGGTAGACGCCAGCGGCGACCAGACCGGCTACGTGAGCCATGTCGACGAACAGGTAGGCGCCGACTTTGTCAGCGATCTCACGGAAGCGTGGGAAATCCAGGATCTGCGAGTAGGCAGAGAAACCGGCCACGATCATTTTTGGCTTGTGCTCGACCGCCAGGCGCTCGACTTCGTCGTAGTCGATCAGGCCGTTGGCATCGATACCGTATTGAACGGCGTTGTACAGCTTGCCCGAGGAGGAAACGCTGGCGCCGTGGGTCAGGTGACCGCCGTGGGCCAGGCTCATGCCCAGGATGGTGTCGCCGCCTTGCAGCAGGGCCAGGTACACGGCGCTGTTGGCCTGGGAGCCGGCGTGTGGCTGGACGTTGGCGTAATCGGCGCCGAACAGTTCCTTGGCACGGTCGATGGCCAATTGCTCAACCACGTCGACGTACTCGCAACCGCCGTAGTAGCGCTTGCCTGGGTAGCCTTCGGCGTACTTGTTGGTCAGAACCGAGCCTTGAGCCTCCATCACCGCAGGGCTGGTGTAGTTTTCCGAAGCGATCAGCTCAATGTGCTCTTCCTGGCGCACGGCTTCTTGCTCCATGGCGGCGAAGAGATCGGCGTCGTACTTGGCAATAGTCAAATCACGGCTGAACATGGCGGTCCTCAAGGATCGGGGGCAGAAAAGGAGGGCATTCTAACCCAATGGGTTTTAGATGGCATATGAAAGGACATCATGTCGCGGACAAGCGGGGCTCATCTGGGGATAGGTGGTGTTTGTTCGGGCCCCTTCGCGAGCAAGCCCGCTCCCACATTCAATCGGGTTCCTTCAGGTGGAATACGGTCGAATGTGGGAGCGGGCTTGCTCGCGAAGAGGCCATCCGCATCACCTGAGGATTTCAGTCGAACATGAATAGCGCATCATTGCTGAATTGCGCCTCGAACCGATTCGCCGGCATTGGCCGCCCGAACAGGTAGCCCTGCACCTCGTCACACCCGTGCTCACGCAGGAAATCCAGTTGCTCATGGGTTTCCACGCCCTCGGCGATCACGGCCAGGTTCAGGCTGTGGGCCATGGCGATAATGGCGCGGGCGATCTGTGCGTCCTGCTCGCCGGACGGCAGGCCATCGACGAAGGTACGGTCGATTTTCAACACGTCGATGGGAAATTGCTTTAGGTAGTTGAGCGACGAATAGCCAGTACCGAAGTCGTCTACCGCAATGCTCAGACCGAGGTTTTTCAGGCTGTCGAGGATGTGCATGGCTTCGTTGACTTCGCGCATCAGGATACTTTCGGTCAGCTCCAGCTCCAGGCACGCCGGCGGCAGGCCGGTGTCCTTGAGGATGGTGGCGATGCGCGTGCCCAGTTGGCCGTCGGAGAACTGCCGCGCGGAGATGTTCACCGAGACTTTCGGCACGCGGACCTTGTTCTGGTGCCAGGTCTTGAGCTGGCGGCACGCCTCGCTGATCACCCAGTCGCCCACGTCGACCACCAGGCCCAATTCCTCCAGCACCGGGATGAAGTCGCCCGGTGGCACCAGCCCGCGACGCGGATGGCGCCAGCGCAGCAGGGCCTCGGCGCCGGTCAGGCGTTTGCCGTCGCCGCTGAACTGCGGCTGGTAATAAAGCACGAATTCGTTCTGGTCCAGCGCATGGCGCAGATCGCTTTCCAGCTCCAGGCGCTCCAGGGCGCTGGCGTTCATGTCGGCCTGGTAGAACTGGAAGTTGTTTTTACCGCGTTCCTTGGCGTGATACATCGCCGTGTCGGCGTTCTTCATCAGTTGGCTCAGTTCGTTGCCGTCCTGCGGGCTCAAGGCGATGCCGATACTCGCGGTTACGAAGAACTCGCGGCCTTCCAGCACGAACGGCTTGACCAGGCTGGCGAGGATCTGCTCGGCCACGTGAATCGCGCGGTTCAGCGCCATTTCGCGGTTGACCCGTGGTTGCAGGAGCAAGGTGAACTCGTCGCCGCCCATGCGTGCCACGGTGTCGTCTTCGGCCACGCAGCCGAGCAGGCGGGTCGCCATTTCCTTGAGCATGCGGTCGCCGGCGGCGTGGCCCAGGGAGTCGTTGATCGGTTTGAAGCGGTCGAGGTCGAGGAACATCAGCACCACCCACGACTTCTGCCGCTCGGCCGACTGCAGCGCAGTGTGCAGGCGGTCCTGGAACAGCGTGCGGTTGGGCAGGTGGGTCAGGGCGTCGTAGTACGCCAGGCGGTGGATACGCTGTTCGCTGGCCTTGCGCTCGCTGATGTCACTGAAGAAGCACACGTAGCTGGCCAGGTCGCCTTCGTCGTCGAACACCGCCGTGATGCCGACCCAGGCCGGGTAATGCTCGCCGTTGCGCCGCTTGAGCCAGACTTCGCCTTCCCAGGTGCTGTGCTGGTGCAGTTGCTTGAGCACATAGCGCAGGTGGGCTTCCTGTTGCTCGTCGACGGTGAGCATGTTCGGCAACTGATCGAGGACATCCGTCACCGCGTAGCCGCTGACCCGGCTGAACGCCTCGTTGGCCTGCACGATATAGCCGGCCGGGTCGGTGATCAGGATCGCCGAGGTGGAATGCTCGAATACCGTGGCCGCCATGCGCAGGTCTTTTTCGGCGCGGCGTTGCTGGCTGATATCACGGCCCACGCCGAGGATGCCCTCGAAGGCGCCGTGCTCGTCCCATACCAGCACCAGGCGCAGTTCGATCGGCACTTTGCGACCGTCGGCGCGCAGGCAGTCGAACAGGAACAGCTGGGTCTGTATTTCATCACGCAGGCGGTTCAGCGCCTCGGGATCGCCGAGCGCGCGGCTGACCTGTTCCACCAGGCTGTAGATGCCGGTCAATTGCTGCGGGTTGGCGATGATCGATTGCCAGCCGTTCTTGAACACCCATTCCACGTCGTAACCGAGCACGGCATTGACCGACGGGCTGATGTAGTTGAGGGCCAACTGGCTGTCGGTGGAGCAGATCACGTCGCTGATGCTTTCGGCCAGCATGCGGTAGCGCTGTTCGCTGTCGCGCAGGGATTCGCTGGCTTCGATCTGGTCGGTGATGTCCTTGGCCACGCCGATGATGCGCGTGACCAGCGCGGTCTTGTCCCGGGCCAGGGCCTGCTCGCGGATATCAAAGCGTCGCCACTGGTTATTGCGATGGCGAAAGCGCAGCTGGCATTGCAGTTGGGTGGTGTAGCCGATCTCGCGTTGTTGCTGGCGCAAGTCGTGGTAATGCTCGGCGTCCTCGGGGTGCAGCAGGATTTCCCAGAAGTACTCGCCCATTTGCTGCAGTTCGGCCTTGTTATAGCCGAGGGTGTGGCCCAGGTGGTGGTTGCTGAAAATCATGCGCTGGCTGATCACATCCTGCACATACAGGTGGTCGGGCACGGTGCGCACTACGTCCGACCAAAAGCTTTCGCGCTCCACCAGCGACAGTTCGATCAGCTTGCGGCTGGTGATATCGCTGATGCTGAGGATCACTGCCTTGAAATCATCCTGTTGCTCGGGCAGGCGCATCACCAGCCACAGGTATTGCTCGTTGCCGGCCACGTCCTTGAGCTGGATTTCCAGCTCCAGCTGGTGCTGTTGGGTGAGCACGGCCTCGAGTATCTGGTAGCCGATGGAGGTGGCGTTGCGCGGGCAATCATCGATCAGCCGCTCCCAGGCTTCTTCGCAGGAGCCGACATTCAACAGGCGCACCGCGACCTGATTGACCTCGGTGATGCGCAGTTCCTTGAGCAGTTGCTGGCGTTCGAGCGGGTTGTCCTGCAGCCAGGCCTTGAGCTGTTCGCGGGTCTGCAGTTGTGCCCGGTCGAAGCAGGCATTCAGGCCCGACAGGTCAAGCACACACAAGGCCACGCCGGTGCCTTCGAAAATATCCTGGTAGCGCCGCCGGCCCTCATGCACCTGGCGCTGGCGGCGGCGCATGTTCAGCAGCACGATCACCGGGATCAGGGAAAACGCCAGGCCCAGCAGGCATTTGCCGATGAACGCCGGCAGCAGTTGTTCCAGCACGGCGGTGCGGTCGAACAGCCCGCGCAATTGCCAGTCGCTTTTGCTCAGGGGCGTGACCAGCACGCTTTTATTCAACTCGTCGGGGGTGAGGGCGCTGGCCCACTGGGCCGGCATGCCGCTGTCGCGACTGATGACACGGTGGTTGATGCGGTTTTCGATGGCCCACATGGGGCGCTGGCCCTGGCCGTCCTGGCGGGTGAGGCTGGTCAGGTAATTGGGTGCCAGGCGCAGCACCCAGTACATCCTGGAACCGCCGCTGGGCTGGTGCAGCAATAGATAGATGATGGCGCCGTCGTTGTTGTTGCTCAGGTAGTAGGACTGCGCGTGGCTGCGCTGCACCAGTTCTTCGAGCCAGGGGCCGTCCTGGCTATCATTGGCGCTGTCGCTGATCATCGCGCCGCTGGGGGCGAGCAGGGCGATGCTGCGCAGTTCCGGCAGCGAACGTTGCAGGGTGCGCATCAACGCCTGTTGCTGTTCGCTGTCGCGCGGTGGCTCGACCATCGGCAGCAGGTTCAGGGCGATTTTTGCGCTCAGGCCCATATTCAGGCTGATCTGCTCAGCCAGGTCGGCGCTGTAGTCGATGGTGTATTGCTGTTGGTTCTTCTGGTTCTGCTGCAACTGGTCCAGCAGTTGCCAGAACAATAATGCGAGCAACATGAGGACAAGCGTCGCCAACGCGCCTTTGAGGGTGCCGTGCAGGGGCGCTCCCGGCGCTATATGAGCGGCGCGCAGGGGAGTGGGCGGCGTGACTTTGGACAAGCTGTGATCCTGCGGTTTGGCTGGACTGGCGCGCGACGTGCACTATAAGCCGGACGCCCGGAGGGCGGCTAGCATGCCTTGACTTGTGGCAAAGTGCCAGCCCCGCCTGGCTGGACTGGCCCAGCGCATTCAGGTAGCTTTGCCGGTTACGCGGGGGCGTTCCAGCCCCAGACATTCAGGCTTTTTCCGCACGCAGGCATTGATTACCGTCAACGGCCCGCGCGGCGCATGGCCTGGCACGGGCTTCGCCCGCTCAATTCATCAGTCACTGACGCTAGGTTCACCATGGCTCAATACGTCTTCACCATGCATCGGCTGGGAAAAGTTGTTCCGCCGAAGCGGGAAATCCTGAAAAACATTTCGCTGTCCTTCTTCCCCGGCGCCAAGATCGGCGTGCTCGGCCTCAACGGTTCGGGTAAGTCCACGCTGTTGAAAATCATGGCCGGCGTCGACACCGAGTTCGAAGGCGAAGCCCGCCCGATGCCCGAACTGAACATCGGCTACCTGCCGCAGGAGCCGCAGCTGGACCCGGCCAAGACCGTGCGTGAAGTGGTCGAAGAGGCCGTCAGCGTGATCAAGGACGCCCAGGCGCGCCTGGATGAGGTCTACGCCGCCTACGCCGAACCGGATGCCGACTTCGACAAGCTCGCCGCCGAACAGGCCAAGCTCGAAGCCATCCTGCAGGCAGGCGACGGTCACAACCTGGAGCGCCAGCTGGAAGTCGCCGCCGATGCGCTGCGCCTGCCGGCGTGGGACGCCAAGGTCGAACACCTGTCCGGTGGTGAGAAGCGCCGTGTGGCCCTGTGCCGCCTGCTGCTGTCGGCTCCCGACATGCTGCTGCTCGACGAACCGACCAACCACCTGGACGCCGATTCCGTCGCCTGGCTGGAACACTTCCTTCACGATTTCCCGGGCACCGTGGTTGCGATCACGCACGACCGGTACTTCCTGGACAACGTCGCCGGCTGGATCCTCGAGCTCGACCGTGGCGCCGGTATCCCTTACGAGGGCAACTACTCCGGTTGGCTGGAAGCCAAGTCCGACCGTCTGGCCGCCGAATCCAAGCAGCAATCGGCCCACGAAAAAGCCATGAAGGAAGAACTGGAGTGGGTGCGCAAAGGCGCCAAGGCCCGCCAGTCCAAATCCAAGGCACGTCTGCAACGCTTCGAAGAAATGCAATCGCAGGAATTCCAGAAGCGCAGCGAAACCAACGAGATCTACATCCCGGCCGGTCCGCGCCTGGGTGACAAGGTCATCGAGTTCAAGAACGTTTCCAAAGGCTATGGCGACCGCGTGCTGATCGACAACCTGTCGTTCTCGATGCCAAAAGGCGCGATCGTCGGCGTTATCGGTGGTAACGGTGCGGGTAAATCCACGCTGTTCCGCATGCTGATGGGCAAGGAAACCCCGGACTCCGGCAGCATCGAGATCGGTGAAACCGTGCAGCTGGCCTGTGTTGACCAGAGCCGCGACGACCTCGACGGCAGCAAGACGGTGTTCCAGCAGATTTCCGACGGTTCCGACCAGATCCGCATCGGCAACTATGAAATCCCGTCGCGTACCTACGTCGGTCGTTTCAACTTCAAGGGCGGCGACCAGCAGAAGTTCGTCAAGGACCTGTCCGGTGGTGAGCGTGGTCGCTTGCACCTGGCCCTGACCCTGAAAGAGGGCGGCAACGTCCTGCTGCTCGACGAACCGTCCAACGACCTCGACGTTGAAACCCTGCGTTCCCTGGAAGAAGCCCTGCTGGACTTCCCGGGCGCCGCCATTGTGATCTCTCACGATCGGTGGTTCCTTGACCGCGTCGCGACTCACATCCTGGCGTACGAAGACGACTCCCAAGCGGTGTTCTTCGAAGGCAACTACACCGAGTACGAAGCCGACCGTAAAAAGCGCTTGGGCGATGCTGCTGCCCAGCCGCACCGTGTGCGTCACAAGAAACTGGCCTGATTCGGGTTGGTTTAAAAGAACGGAGCCTTCGGGCTCCGTTTTTTTTGCGTGTTGCTCAGGCAGACCGAGTTGAATTCATTCGCGAGCAAGCCCGCTCCCACATTCGACCGCATTCCAAAGTGGGAACACATGTCAAATGTGGGAGCTGGCTTGCCTGCGATAGCGGTTTAAGGGCTGGTGCATGCTTCACGTTGAAATCCCTCTTATGGTGCAAAAAAGCCGATTTATTTATATCAAATGCACCATTTAAATTCACAAAGGCGACATCTTGCGCTTTTCAGGTGCGGCATGAATTGCTAATGTCCGGCTCAATCTCCCTTAAAAACAATCAATTTGCCGAGACTTCTCCATGATCGAATCTGTCGAATCCTTCCTTTCGCGCCTCAAGAAACGCGACCCCGACCAGCCGGAATTTCACCAGGCGGTAGAAGAAGTCCTACGCAGCTTGTGGCCGTTTCTTGAAGCCAACCCCCACTACCTGACCTCGGGCATCCTGGAGCGCATCTGCGAGCCGGAGCGCGCGATTACCTTCCGGGTCTCGTGGGTGGATGATCATGGCAAGGTCCAGGTCAATCGCGGGTTTCGCATCCAGATGAACAGCGCTATCGGCCCCTACAAGGGCGGCCTGCGCTTCCACCCGTCGGTGAACCTGGGCGTACTCAAATTCCTCGCCTTCGAGCAGACCTTCAAGAATTCCCTGACCTCCTTGCCCATGGGCGGCGGCAAGGGCGGTTCGGATTTCGATCCCAAGGGCAAGAGCGACGCCGAAGTCATGCGCTTTTGCCAGGCCTTCATGAGCGAGCTGTACCGCCATATCGGCGCCGACGTGGACGTGCCGGCCGGCGATATTGGCGTGGGCGCCCGTGAAATCGGTTTCCTGTTTGGCCAGTACAAGCGCCTGAGCAACCAGTTCACCTCGGTGCTGACCGGCAAGGGCATGACCTACGGCGGCAGCCTGATCCGCCCGGAAGCCACCGGGTTCGGCTGTGTGTACTTCGCTGAGGAAATGCTCAAGCGCAATGGCCAGCGGGTCGAAGGCAAGCGCGTGGCCGTTTCCGGCTCCGGCAACGTGGCGCAATACGCGGCGCGCAAGGTGATGGACTTGGGCGGCAAGGTGGTTTCCCTGTCCGATTCCGAAGGCACCTTGTACGCCGAAAGCGGTTTGACCGAAGAGCAATGGTCAGCCCTGCTCGAACTGAAAAACGTACAGCGCGGCCGTATCAGCGAGCTGGCCGAGCGTTTTGGCCTGGAGTTCCGCAAAGGCAAGACCCCTTGGGAGCTGGCCTGCGATATCGCGCTGCCCTGCGCCACGCAGAACGAACTCGACGCCGAAGCGGCCCGCACCCTGCTGCGCAACGGCTGCATCTGCGTGGCCGAAGGCGCCAACATGCCGACCACGTTGGCGGCGGTGGATATCTTTATCGAGGCGGGCATTCTGTTCGCGCCGGGCAAGGCGTCCAATGCCGGCGGCGTAGCCGTCAGCGGCCTGGAAATGTCGCAGAACGCCATGCGCCTGCTGTGGACTGCCGGTGAAGTGGACAGCAAGCTGCACAACATCATGCAGTCGATCCACCATGCCTGCGTGCATTACGGCGAGGAAAACGGTCGGATCAACTATGTGAAGGGCGCGAACATCGCGGGCTTCGTCAAAGTCGCCGATGCGATGCTCGCGCAAGGCATCGTCTAGGCCTCGGGTTCGATCACCAGCACTTCGATCAACTGATCGCCGACGGGGCGCTTCCACAGCACTTCGTCGCCGACCTGGGCACCGAGTAACGCGCGGCCCAGCGGCGAGCCCCAGTTGATCAGGTTGGCGGTGGCGTCGGCCTGGTCTTCACCGACTAATTGAATGCGCTGCTGCTCGTCCTGCTCGTTGGCAAAGGTGACCCAATTGCCGATCTGCACCTTGTCGGTAGACTTGGCCGGTGGCACCACTTGGGCGCTCTGCACGCGCTGATTGAAGTAGCGCAGATCGCGCTCGAGATCCGCCTGGCGCTGCTTATCGTCTTTGGCAGATTCGAGGCTGTATTCGTGCTGCAACTGCGCAACTTTGGCCTGTAACTGCGCCAACCCTTGCGCGGTGAGGCGATTGGGTTGCTCGCTGACCTGACGCTCCACCGGCTGATCGGCCTGGGCGGCAGCGTTATCTTCATTTACGAAAGCTCGGCTCATGACATGCTCCTCCTATGGAGTTTGGGCCATGTTCGCCGCACGATCGTTCCCACGTCCTGCGTATCCGCCGGTAAGGTCGACGCAGACCTATTGCGAGCGATACGCCCTGGCTGCGTCTTTGTCTTTCTCCTGCTGCCACGCACGTTCGCGGTCATCCCAGTGATTGTCCTTGTAGTCGCGCAACTCTTCGTTCTCTCGCATGGCCTTGCACTGACGAAAACCATCCTCCCAGCCTTCGGCGTATTGGCGGTCTTTCAGGTAGCGCGGCACATTCTTGCGAAACTCCCCGGTGATCACCCCAGCGGCCTGGCGACCACTGCTGCAGCCATCATCAAAACCGTCGGCAAACGCCGGTGGATAACCCTTGGCCAACAACTCCTGGTGAGTGGATTGGCAACCCGCCAGCCACACCACCGCACACAGCATTAGCGCATACCGCCACATGGCGTACTCCCTGGCCGTTTCACGGCTGATAGGGAGAGTCTAGAAGGGGATTTGTCGGGGAGGTGTGAAAGGGAGGTGAGAAAGACGTGGGCGAATCCAAAACGTGCCGGCGATGACGGTGTGTGAGTCAGCCTGGCCGTTGCTGATACACCGCTATCGCGGGCAAGCCCGGCTGCCACATTTTGATCATCGCCAGCTTCTGTTCAGTAGTGATACCACTTCACTTCGAGCATCACTTCATTGACCGGTGTCGACAGGTGGCTGTACTCGCGCTGGGCGCTCAGGCGCAGGCCGAGGTTGCGGGACAGTTCCCACTGCTGGTTGAGGCTGAGGCTGCGGCGCACTTCACCGTTGGTGAAGAAATCGCCCTTGGCTTCCAGGCTCAGGTTGCCCAGCGGGTTTTTCCACAGTACGCCGGTGTTGAAACCGGCTGCCGGGGAGATGGCTTCGCTGAAGTCGTTGTTGTGTTCCACACGCACGGTGCCGAGGGCGAAGCCGAGCATGTCGTCGCTCAGTTGCCAGGTGCCGCCGGCGCCGCCGTTGACGTGGGCGACCAGGGTTTCGTCGTCGTGCTTGCCGGGGACGCGCTCCAGGCCGCCGGTGACTTGCCATGACCACGGCTGCAGCAAGGCATTGCGCGGGGTCAGCGAGCGGATGGTCGCCAGGTCCAGTTGCTGCAGTTGCCAGTGATTGCCTTCGTACTGGCGCAGTTTCATCTGCAGGATCTCGATCTGCGCGCCAAGGGGAAAGCCCTCGGCGTTGTCATTGAGGTCGTGGTAGGCCATGCGCAGGCCGTATTCACCGAACGCCTTGTCGCCACGGGTGCCGATACCGGCTTGCCAGGTGCGCGATTCATGGCCGTTTTCCGGCAAGCCAGGCGGGACGATTTTCAGGTCGGGCGCGGGGTTCTGGTTGATCGCCCGCAGCAGTTCGAAGCTGCGCTGGGAGCGTTCAGTGTCGCGTTCCAGGCCGTTGGCGCGGTAGCGGCCGAGGCGATAGGCGGCGTCGATGATCAGGGCTTGTCGGTCGCGGGGCAGGGCTTTGAAGGCGGGCTCCTGCAATTGTTTCTGGTCGTCGCTGACCTTCAATACCCATTGCTGCTCGTCGCTGTCCAGCGGTTTGGCGCGCTCCAGCAGCTCACGCTCACGGGACGGGCGATAGTCGATTTTCTCGACCAGGCCTGCGTCTTTTACCGCCTTGACCGTGTCGGTAGGGATGGCCGTGAGCGGGAATTGCTCGGTCAGGCGCAGGCCAGGGCGCGCCACTTGCAACAGTTCCAGCAGGCGATAGGAGCAGTTTTCGTCGAAGAAGAAGTAGTCGAACTGGATCTGCTTGAGTTCCCACACATGTTCGACCATGCGCTCGGTCTCGACCTGGGTCAGGTTCAGACGGTATTCCCACAGGTCACGGTTCTCCAGGCTACGGTACTCGGAGAGTTTTTCCTGGTAGGGCACCAGGGCGAACAGGCCGGGGTAGCCGCCCATCAGGCCTTTCCAGGCGTAGAGGATGCTGTTGTCCGAGCCTTCGATGTAGGCGCCGAAGTTGATCGCGTAGCTGAGCAGGGCGGTGTTGTTGCTTTGCACATCCGCCTGGTCGATGCGCAGCAGGGTGTGGCCGAACATCGACGACGGGCTGTTGAGGTACGCCGCCGGAAAGATCATGACCGCGCTGTGGGGCGCGACGTCCTTGAACCATTGCTTGAATTCTTTGCAGTCCACGGCGGGCAGGTCGGTCAGGTGCAACTGATCCTTTAGCCAGCGGGTACGTGCGGGGTAAACGCATTGGGCGTGTTTCTCACCGAGGCTGGCCGGCAGGTACAGCGCTTCGACGGTGGCCTTGAGTTCCGCGTCCGGGTGGTGGGCACCATCGGGGGCGAGGAAGAACTTCTTGTCGCTGACATAGCTGCGCCAGCCGCTGATCTTGCCGGCTTCGTAGTGGCCCAGGGACAACCAGAAGGGGTCGTTGGCCAATTGCTGCAAACGTTGATCATCAAGATGCGGGGCCGCGAACAGCGGGGCGCAAGCGAAGAGTGCCAGCCAGGCAAAGCGTTTGAGCATAGGGGCAACTTAAGTCGGATAAAGTGAGACCCAAAGGGGGGCGGGTCCAAAAATTAAAACCCGCGCCTCGAGAGGCGCGGGCGGGTCGAGCTTAAGCCTGGGTTGCGTATTTCGCCAGACGGGCATCGCTTTTCAGTACAGCCAGGGTGTTGTTGTGCACGTCGTCAGCGGTCACGTCAGCTTTGCTGAAGATCTGCTGGAAGTGCTCATGGGTAACGGCCGCGAAGTGCTCGCGATCTTCCGGTGCAACGCCCAGTACCACCGCGTAGGTGGTCAGTGCTTCGCCATTGCCTTTGGCCATGTCTTCGGACAGCTCGTTCATCATGCCATTCATGGCAATCCACGATTTGCCGCCGTAGGTCAGGGCGCTGTTGGTGCTGCAACCGTTGGTGCCCGAGGTCATGCCGAAGGTGGCGTTACCGGAGGTACCGTTGGTGGTGGAAGCCAGGAAGTGCGCTGGAGTACCGCGCTGGCCTTCAAACAACATGTTGCCCCAACCGCAGTTCGGGCCACCTGGTGCTTCAGCCATGGCATTGAGGGAGACAACGGTGAAGAGAGTACCAAGAAGGATCCGTTTCATAGCTTTGTTCTCTTTGTGTGCAAACCAATGGACAAGGGTTCAGGCACTTCGTAGCGCCCTAGGGATCGGTTATTAGTCCAACCCGCGCAGTTTGGAGTTTAGGCACGTTCCAAGGGTTCCGTGTGTTTTTATAAAACAATCAGCGTTGTCGCGATTTTTTTGTAGGACGCATCCCGCGTCTATGCTTTCCCACAGGCGCGCCTTGCCATAGCGCGTAACCGGGAGCCAGAATGCCGTCATCTGCCCCGCCTGATGTAAGGAAGCCCGATGCCTGATCCTGTTGCTGCCAGCTTGCGTCTAGCGCCCGAAGCGCTGACTCGCCCTTTCTCCGCTGAACAGTTCAGCTTCTCGACCACCAATGATTTGGAGCCCTTTCGCGGTGTGCTTGGCCAGGAACGTGCGGTTGAAGCCTTGCAGTTCGGTGTGGCCATGCCACGCCCCGGTTACAACGTGTTTGTCATGGGCGAGCCGGGCACCGGCCGCTTTTCGTTCGTCAAACGCTACCTGAAAGCCGAAGGCAAGCGCCTGCAGACCCCGGCGGACTGGGTCTACGTGAATAATTTCGATGAGCCGCGCGAACCGCGTGCCCTGGAATTGCCAGGCGGCGCGGCGGCGGCGTTCATCGCCGATATCAATGGCCTGGTGGATAACCTGGTCGCGACCTTCCCGGCGGTGTTCGAGCACCCGACTTATCAACAGCGTAAAAGCGCCATCGACCGCGCCTTCAACCAGCGCTACGACAAGGCCCTGGACGTGATCGAGCGTCTGGCCCTGGAAAAGGACGTGGCGCTGTACCGTGACAGCACCAACATCGCGTTTACCCCGATGCTCGACGGCAAGGCGCTGGACGAGGCGGAGTTTTCGCAGTTGCCCGAAGCCGATCGCGAGCGCTTCCACACGGATATTTCCGAGCTGGAGGAGCGTCTCAACGAAGAACTCGCGAGCCTGCCGCAGTGGAAGCGCGAGTCCAATAACCAGCTGCGCCAGTTCAACGAAGAAACCATCACCCTGGCGCTGCAGCCTTTGCTCGCACCGCTGTCGGAAAAGTACGCGGAAAACGCCGCGGTCTGCGGTTACCTGCAAGCCATGCAGGTTTACCTGCTCAAAACCGTGGTCGAGCAGTTGGTCGACGACGCGAAGACTGACGCCCAGGCGCGCAAACTGCTGGAAGAGCAGTACTGCCCAAGCCTGGTGGTCGGCCATCCGGTCAACGGCGGCGCGCCGGTGGTATTCGAGCCGCACCCGACCTACGACAACCTGTTCGGCCGTATCGAATACAGCACCGACCAGGGCGCGCTGTACACGACTTATCGCCAGCTGCGCCCGGGCGCCTTGCACCGGGCCAACGGCGGCTTCCTGATCCTGGAGGCCGAGAAAATGCTCGGCGAGCCGTTTGTATGGGACGCCCTCAAGCGCTCGCTGCAGTCGCGCAAGCTGAAGATGGAATCGCCGCTGGGCGAGCTGGGGCGCCTGGCCACCGTGACCCTCAATCCGCAAATGATCCCGTTGCAGGTCAAGGTGATCATCATCGGTTCGCGCCAGCTGTACTACGCGCTGCAGGACGCCGATCCGGACTTCCAGGAGATGTTCCGGGTACTGGTGGATTTCGACGAAGACATCCCGATGGTCGACGAGAGCCTGGAGCAGTTTGCCCAGTTGCTCAAGACCCGCACCTCGGAAGAGGGCATGGCGCCGCTGACCTCCGACGCGGTCGCGCGCCTGGCGACCTACAGCGCCCGGCTGGCGGAACACCAGGGGCGCTTGTCGGCGCGTATTGGCGACTTGTTCCAGTTGGTCAGCGAGGCGGACTTTATCCGGCACCTGGCCGGCGACGAGATGACGGATGCCGGCCACATCGAACGCGCGCTCAAGGCCAAGGCCACGCGGACGGGACGTGTGTCGGCGCGGATCCTCGATGACATGCTCGCCGGGGTGATCCTGATCGACACCGCTGGTGCGGCGGTCGGCAAGTGCAACGGGCTGACGGTCCTGGAAGTGGGGGATTCTGCATTCGGTGTGCCGGCGCGGATTTCCGCCACGGTGTACCCGGGCGGCAGCGGCATTGTCGACATCGAGCGTGAGGTCAACCTCGGGCAGCCGATCCACTCCAAGGGCGTGATGATTCTCACCGGTTACCTGGGCAGCCGTTATGCCCAGGAGTTTCCGCTGGCCATCTCCGCGAGTATCGCGCTGGAGCAGTCCTACGGTTACGTGGACGGTGACAGCGCGTCGCTGGGCGAGGCCTGCACCTTGATTTCGGCGTTGTCGAAGACGCCGCTCAAGCAGTGCTTTGCGATCACCGGCTCGATCAACCAGTTCGGTGAAGTGCAGGCGGTGGGTGGGGTCAACGAGAAGATCGAAGGCTTCTTCCGCCTGTGCGAAGCCCGCGGTTTGACCGGCGAACAGGGCGCGATCATTCCCCAGGCCAACGTCGCCACGCTGATGCTCGACGAGAAGGTCTTGCAGGCCGTGCGCGATGGACAATTCCACATCTATGCAGTGCGCCAGGCGGATGAAGCGCTGAGCCTGCTGGTGGGCGAGGACGCCGGTGAGCCGGACGCAGAAGGCCAGTTCCCGGAAGGTACGGTCAATGCGCGCGTGGTCGAGCGGTTGCGTGCGATTGCCGAGATGATCAGTGAAGACGACTTGAAAGAAGCGGAGAAGGAGCTGGCGCAACAGGCCTTGGCCGAAGCCAAGCCGACCTGATTGTCTTGTTGAAGCGCGATTAATGTGGGGGCGGGCTTGCCTGCGATGGCGGTGTGCCTGGCGAAGAAAAATGCCAGCAATACCGCCGCCTTCGCAGCCTCGCTGGGGCTCGACAACTCCTACACTTGGGCTGCGTCTTGTCGGATATTGCGATCACCCAGGGGATTGAAATAACTATGGCACCGCCAATCCCCTGTAGGAGCTGTCGAGCTTTAGCGAGGCTGCGAAAGCGGTGTGCCTGGCGAAGAAAAATGCCAGCAATGCCGCCGCCTTCGCAGCCTCGCTGGGGCTCGACAGCTCCTACACTTGGGCTGCGTCGCGCCGGATATTGCGATCCCACAAGGGATTGAAATCAGGCCGACACTGCCAATCCCCTGTAGGAGCTGTCGAGCTTTAGCGAGGCTGCGAAAGCGGTGTCTCAGGTGCAGAAAATGCCAGCAATGCCGCCGCCTTCGCAGCCTCGCTGGGGCTCGACATCTCCCACATTTGGGCTGCGTCGCGCCGGATATTGCGATCATACAAGGGATTGAAATCACGCCGACACCGCAAATCCCCTGTAGGAGCTGTCGAGCTTTAGCGAGGCTGCGAAAGCGGTGTCTCAGGCGCAGAAAATGCCAGCAATACCGCCGCCTTCGCAGCCTCGCCAAGGCTCGACAACTCCCACACTTGGGCTGCGCCGCGCCGACTACTGCGATGCCACAGCGGATTGAAATAAGCGCGACACCGCCAATCCCCTGTGGGAGTTGTCGAGCTTTAGCGAGGCTGCGAAAGCGGTGTGCCAGGCGCAGAAAATGCCAGCAATACCACCGCCTTCGTAGCCTCGCCAAGGCTCGACAACTCCCACACTTGAGCTGCGTCACGCCGGATATTGCGATCACACAAGGGATTGAAATCAGGCCGACACCGCCAATCCCCTGTGGGAGTTGTCGAGCTTTAGCGAGGCTGCGAAAGCGGTGTCTCAGGCGCAGAAAATGCCAGCAATACCTCCACCTTCGCAGCCTCGCCAAGGCTCAGCAACTCCCACACTTGGGCTGCGTCGCGCCAACTACTGCGATGCCACAGCGGATTGAAATAAGCGCGACTCCGCAAATCCCCTGTGGGAGTTGTCGAGCTTTAGCGAGGCTGCGAAAGCGGTGTGCCAGGCGCAGAAAACGCCAGCAATACCGCCGCCTTCGCAGCCTCGCCAAAGCTCGACAACTCCCACACTTGGGCTGCGTCGCGCCAACTACTGCGATGCCACAGGAGATTGAAATAAGGCCGACACCGCCAACCCCCTGTGGGAGTTGTCGAGCTTTAGCGAGGCTGCGAAAGCGGTGTCTCAGGCGCAGAAAATGCCAGCAATGCCGCCGCCTTCGCAGCCTCGCCAAGGCTCGACAACTCCCACACTTGGGCTTCGTCGCGACGGCTACTGCGATGCCACAGGGGATTGAAATAAGGGCCACACCGCCAATCCCCTGTGGGAGCTGTAGTGGGCACCCGCCCCCGGTCTTGATCGCATTCCATTACACTGTGCCCATTCATTCCCGGGGGTTTCATGGACATCGAACTGGCACGCACTTTCCTCGAAATCACCCGCTGCGGCAGCCTCGCCGCCGCGGCCGAGAAGCTGCACGTTACCCAGACCGCCATCACCGCGCGGGTCAAGAGCCTGGAAAGCCAGTTGGGCAGCACGCTGTTTATCCGCAACCGCGCCGGTGCGCGCCTGACCGCCGACGGCGAGGCCTTTGTGGTGTACGCCAACCAGCTGCTGCAAACCTGGGAAGCCGCGCGGCGTGACCTGCCGTTGCCCGATGGCTATCGCAACGTGCTGCATATCGGCGGTGAAGTGAGCCTGTGCAACCCACTGATGCTCGGTTGGGCCCAGGCCCTGCGCGAGCAGATCCCTGGGCACGCGCTGCGCACCGAAGTGCGTGAGGGCGAATACCTGCTGCGCCAACTCGAACTCGGTGTACTCGATGCCGCGCTGGTGTTCCAACCCCAATATTGGCCTGGGCTGCAGGTCGAGCAGGTGCTGGAAGAAAAACTCATCCTGGTGCAGTTGGTGAGCAAGCCGGACCCGTACGTCTACATCGACTGGGGCCCGGGCTTTCGCCAGCAGCATGATGCCGCCCTGCCCGACCGGGCCCGTGCCGCGCTGAGTTTCAACCTCGGGCCTCTGGCGTTGCAGTACATCCTGGAGAATGGCGGCGCCGGCTACTTCCGCACGCGGGTGGTGCAAAGCTACCTGGACAGCGGCGTGATGCAGCGCGTGCCCAAGGCCCCGGAATTCAACTTCCCGACCTTCGTGGTGTATTCGCGGGCGCGCGACTCGGCAGTGCTGCAACAGGCCCTGGCGTTGCTGCGTGACGTGGTCAAGGCCGAGAGTGACTGGTCGCAACGCTGGGACCCCTTGATTTAACCCGCGCACGGGGCAAAAACTCGCACATTTGCGCGCACCAACTAAGCTCAGTTTCCAATAAAAAAACCCTGAGCTGCCCGCCATGCCCCATCCCACCGAGACCTTCCGCGCACGTTACCGCGCGGCCGTCAGCCCCCTCTACAACCCCTGGCTGCACGCCAGCTTCGTCCTCGGTTATGGGGCGTTGTGCATCACCCTGGCCTGGTCCTCCACGGAAAACATCACCGCGCTCCAGTGGCTGAGCGCTCCCCTGACCCTGGTGTTTTTCAACCTGTGCATCTACCTCGTGCACCGTCACCTCGGCCACCACAAACACGCCCTCGCCCGCTTGTTCTACGCCCGCCACACCGGCGATCACCACAGTTTCTTCACCCCCGGGCACATGACCTACGACAGCCCCAGGGACTGGCGCGTGATCCTGTTCCCGGCCTGGCTGATCGTGCTGCACAGCCTGGCAATCACGCTGCCCGCCTGGTGGCTGCTCAAGCAACTGAGTCCCAACGTCGCCGGGCTGTTTGCCGGCTGCATGATTCTCGGCTACTTGCTGTACGAAGTGTTCCACGCCTGCGAGCACTTGCCTGTCGAGCACCCGCTGGCGCGCCTGCCGTGGATTCGCCAGATGCACCGCCTGCACGCGCTGCATCACCGCCGCGAGCTGATGCAGGGGCGCAACTTCAATATCGTCATGCCGCTGATGGATTACCTGTTCGGCACCCTGTACTGGGAGCCCGGCCCCCACGACAACCAGGAATCGTCATGAGTACCCGTCCCAGAAAACTGCGTCATCTGTTGTTTGTGTTGCTGCTGGTCGTGATCGCGTTTCTGCTGCTGATGCCCACCAAGGTGCAACCGGTGAACTGGACACCGCCCAAGGCGCCCTCCCTGCAGGACGGCGCCTACGCGGAAAACCAACGCCTCAAGGGCGTGCAGAAAATCGGTGCCCAGGGCATCGACGGGCCCGAGGCGTTGCTGATGGATGCCCAGGGATTGCTGATCAGCGGGCTGCACGACGGGCGCATCATCCGTACCTCGCCCGACAGCCGCAGCCTGGAAGTGCTGGCCAATACCGGCGGGCGCCCGCTGGGCATGGCGCTGCACCCGGATGGGCGCTTGATCATTGCCGACGGGATCAAGGGCTTGCTCGCACTCGACGCCCATCGCCAACTGACGTCGCTGAGCACCGCCGCCAGTGGCGTGCCCTTTGGCTTTACCGATGACGTCACGGTGGATGCCAGCGGGCGTTATGCCTACTTCAGCGATGCTTCAAGCCGCTGGGGTTATGGCCAGGACGGCGAGGCAGTGATCGAGCACGGCGGCGACGGCCGGCTGCTGCGCTATGACTTCAGCAACGGCAACACCGAGGTATTGCTCGACCAGTTGCAATTCGCCAACGGCGTGGCCCTGGGGCCGGAGGAAAACTATGTACTGGTGAATGAAACCGGCGCCTATCGCATCAGCCGCTATTGGCTCAAGGGCGAGCGCGCTGGGCAGCACGACCTGTTTATCGACAACCTGCCCGGTCTGCCGGACAACCTCAGCTTCAACGGCCAGGACCGCTTCTGGGTGGCACTTTACTCGCCGCGCAATCCACTGCTGGACAGTTTTGCCGGCTACCCACTGCTGCGCAAAGTCATGGTGCGGGCGCTGATGGTGGTGCCCAAGCCGATCGAGCGCAAAGCCTTCGTGCTGGGGCTGGACACCGACGGTAACGTCATCGCCAACCTGCAGGATGGCAGCACCGGCAATTACTCGCCGATCACCACCGCCCGGGAGTATGGCGAGTGGCTGTACCTGGGTTCGCTGAAGAGCACGAGCATGGCGCGCCTGCCGTTGAAGCTGGCGTTGGCGCCATAACGCAAAAAGGGCATACAGGCGCCTGGCCTGTATGCCCTGGGTACTACGGGTCAATCATGTCAGCTCTTGGTGCTGCTCAGCAGGGTCTGCTTGCACAGGTGGCCAAAACTGACGAACTGGGTATTCTCGCCACCGACACCGATGCCCGGGTATTCCAGCACTTCCATGCGCCACACGCCGTAGTTGAAGTCGGTACGCCAGGTGTTGTTGTAGCCCTGGGAGTAATCGACAAAGGTGGTCTGGAAATCACCGCCGCTGCACGCGCCCACATTGATCGTGCCAGAGGCTTGCCCCGAGCTGTCGGTCGCTGCCGAATACGCCTTGTAGACGATGTCGCCGTTGGCCGGGTCGATCCGCTGGTCGAGATAGACGATCGGGTGCAGGCCCACCAGCGGTGCACCGGTGCTGTCCGACAGGCCCATGGTCCAGGTCAGGTCCCGATAGGCTTGGGTGGTCATGTAGCCATAGCCCACGTTGGAAGCCGAATACGGGATGCGCAACACGTTCGCCTCGCCCTTCACATCCGGGCTGTTGACCCGCGGGTTGGAACCAAACGACAGGTTGTACTTGCCCGTCGCACTCCACGGCTCATTGGGGTGCTGGTTCGGCCGCACACGCACCTTGACTACGCCACCGACGCCCGGGCTGGGGATCGAGGTCGACACGACGTTGGCACCCACGGTGACCCACTGGCCGCCATCGAAACGCTCGAGGATCCACTTGTTACGCGTGCTGCCACTGGCCGCATCGGCCGTCAGCGCAATACCGACACTCTGCCCACGGACGGCGGTGAAATCGAAGTAATCGACGTCATCCAGGCTGTCGGCATTGCCGTTGATGTAGTTGAGAGTGTCCGGCAGTTGGAAGGCTGTGTCCGGGGTGTCATTGGGCTCATAGGCGTCGAGGTTGGTATCGACCGCAACCCCGAACTGAAAGCTCGACCCCTGGACCGCCGCGTTGGCCTCCATGAACCAGTAGTAGTCACCGGCCGGCACCACGCCGCCAAGGCTTTCATCGCCGGTGCCGGGGTTATTGGAAGTGCCCAGGGGCAGCGGATTGCCCTGGCCATCGTCCTGGAACAGCGACAACGACATATCGGTGCCTGCGGTCTGGTTGACCAGCAGAACGTTGATCCGCGCTTTCTGCGGCAGGTTGAAGTGGTAGCACAGCAGGTCGCCGGTTTGTACGCCATTGATCGTGTAGAGAGAGTTGATGTCCAGCGTCTGTTCACAACCCTGGACCAGCGCGGCCTGTACGGCGGGCGCCGACTGGGCCGTGGCTTTTTGTACCTTGGTCACCCTGGCCGGCGCGGTGTTGTCTTCGACCACCGAATCGGCTTTCGCCTTGGCGGCAAACAATGGTTTCTTCTGCTGGGCCCCCGCCAGCAGTTGCTGCTTGAGGGCAGCCGTCGCCTTGTTGGCGTTGATCTTCACAGCGCTTTTCAAGCCGTGCTTGACCGTGGGAGACGCCGCTTGCGCAGCCAGGTGAGGGTATTGTTCAGCGAGGGCAAAGGCCGAGACAAAGCAGGTGGCCGCCATGGCCGCGCCGAGCATGAGAGCTTTTTTCGATTTCATTTTTTATCCATCCATAGTTAAAAAGTGAAGCTCAGGTGACATCCGGTCACCTGGGATGGAATGTAGAATATAGCTGTATATATGTACAGTATTTTTTATGAAAAAAACGATCCCGCCCCGGACACAAGTCCAGGGCGGTCGAATTGCATTTAGGAAGTTGCCTACCTGAAGAAGAAACAGCTCCTACAGAAATACCCTAATAACCGGTCATCTCCAGGTAACCCACCCCACCGTCAAACCGCACCGGTCCTTCCCAGTACGGAATACTCAGGTTCATCCAGGCGTTCGGGTTGACAGCCTGGGTGGTGATATCCAGCTGCTTGCTGGGAATCTTCAGCGACCAGCGTGTGGGAATGTGGCGTCCGTCGATGGCTGTTGTGTCCAGCGGTGCCAGTTGGATATCGACGTTGTGCAGGGTTTGCGTGTGGCCTTCATGGTCGATCCAGGTGCCGGTCAGGTAGGACCCGCCATCGGTTTGCCGCACCCTAAACAGCATCAACTGCTCGCCACGGTCCAAGTGCAGGGAGAACCAGTCCCAGCCGGTCTGGCTCGCGCTCAAGGGTTGACTGCTCCATTCGCGATCCAGCCACGCCGGGCCCGTGACTTGGTACACCTGGCCGTCGATGCTCACGCTGCCGCTGGCACTGAAAAACGGCTGGCTGTAGTAGTACGAGGCCTGGCCCTGGTCGGATTTGCGGCTGTAGCCGTTATCACCCTGCAGCACCAGCGGGCGGCTGGAAGTCAGGTGCAGGTCATAGGCAAAGTGCGCGCCGCTGGCCTTGAGTTGCATATCGGCCAAGGGGCTCACGGCACCGGGGCGGCTGGCGAAGTTCCAGTCGTCGATCCAGGCGTTGAACGGCACTGCCTGGGCGCCAGCCTGGCCGACGCCGCCGCGCGCGTAGCGTTCGGCGGCGTAATGGCGGGTGGCTGAGGTGACGGCGGCGTGGCCGAGCCAGACTGTCGCGTCCTGCCAGCCGGTTTGCGTCGGCCCGGCCTTGAGGGCGTTGCGAAACAGCGTCCATTGCACGCCAAACACGTTGCCCTGCGCATCCTTGAGGTTGGCGGTGACGTACCACCATTCAATGCGAAAGCCAGCATGCGGCCCATGGTCCTCGGGAAAACTGAAGACCTTGCCCGGCACTACCTGGGTGAAGTCCGCCGCATCGCTGCCCAGGCCGGCGAAACTTTCCGGTGGTGCGGGCGCCTGGTCGCACGCGCTTACCAATAACAGCGCCAGGCACAGCAAGGATTTAATCTTCATGCGCAAACGTCCTTAACAGGTCCGCCGGACGGCTGCGGTACAACTGCCACAACGGCCAGGCCGAGGCCAGCAACGTGGCGAGCAATGCCAGCCCGAGCAATTGCGCCAGTTGCCAAGGAAACACCTGCAGGGGCAGGCGCCAGCCAAACGCTTGCACGTTGATTACCGCATCCAGGCACCACGCCAGCAGCAAGCCCAGGGGCAATGCCAGGATCAGCGTGAGCACCGCCAGCAGCCAGGTCTGGCCCAGGTTCAGCAGCATCAATTGGCGGCGCGTCACCCCCAACGCCCACAGCGGCGCAAGTTGGCCCAGGCGGCTTTGACTCTGGGTCAGCAGGCTGATGAACAGCGCCACCCCGGCCACGCCGAGAGTGAGGCTGTTCAGCGCCGCGGTGGCGGCAAAGGTGCGCTCGAACACCTGGCTCGACCAGCCCTTGAGCTGCTGTTGATCGACGATGCGGCTGTCTTCCAGGGCAAAGGCCCGTTGCACCGCCTGGACCAACGGCGCCACATTCGCCGGCAACACTCGCAGGTTGAACCGCGCCGGTGACAGCGTCGGCCAGTGGGCCAGCAGGTGTGCGGCATTGACCAGCATGTGGCCCTTGGGGTTGCCATAATCGGCGTAGATCCCCACCAGCGTCGGTGACCACACGCCCTGCGGCGTGGGAATGCTCAGCGTGTCGCCCAGCTTGATCGCCAGCCGCCGCGCCAATTGCTCGCTGAGCATCAACGTGTCGCGGTGCTGCAACTGATCCCACGGCTCACTCACCGCCTCCAGCAATGGCCAGTGCTGGCGATAGGTCGGGTCATCGACCACGCCAAACAGATCCGCCGGCCAGCCCTGCAATTGCACCGCGACCTGCCAGGTCGGCAGCACGGTCTGCACGAGCGGTTGTTGCTTGAGCCACGTGTTGAGTTGTTCGGCCTGGGCCGGGGTCTGGGGATTGAGGTACAGCTCGGCGGTGAGGCGCTGCTCCAGCCAGTTATTGAAGGTGTGACGAAAACCCGAGGTCATCGAGCCCGCGCCGATATTCGCTGCCAGCGCCAACAGCAGGGCCATCAGCGCCAGGCTCAAGGCCGGCAATTGCTGGCGACAGTCGGCGAGAAACCATTGGCCGAGCACCGAGCGGCTGCGTCCGAGTACCGCTTTGAGCAAGGCATTGAGCAGTACCGGCAAACCCAGGGCGGCGCCGAGCAGCAGCGCGGCCATCAGCACAAAGCCGGCCGCCAGGCTATCGCCCAGCCACAGCGCCAGCACCGCGATCAGCAAGGCCGTGCCTGCGACCCAACCCTGGCGTCGCAACCAGCGCCCGTGGGCCTCGTGCCAGGCCTGGGCATTGGCCAGCGCCAGCAACGGCAGGCGCGCCGCCCGCCACAGGCTGCTGGCACCGGCGAGCAAGGCACCGAGCAGGCTCAAGCCGAGTCCCGCCAGCCACCACCCTGGGCTCAGGCTCAACTGCCCTGGCACTTCGGCGCCATACAGGCCGCGCAGGCTGGCCGCCACGTCCGGCAGCAGCAAGCTCGCGAGCAGGTAGCCACTGGCGACGCCGAGCACACCGCCAAGCAACGACAAGGCGCCCAGCTCGACGCCCAGGCCGAGGATCAACATGCGTGCGCTCACCCCACAGGCACGCAGGGTGCGCAGCAGCCCGCGCCGTTGCTCAAGGGCCAGGCCGATGGCCGCGTGCACGATAAACAGCCCGACCACGAAGGACAGGAAGCCCAGCGCGTCGAGGTTCAGGTGAAAGCTCTCGGTGAGGCGCGCGAGGTTGTTGTCCTCGCCCTGCTTGAGTTGCAGTTCGGCAGGTGGCGTGGGATGGCCGGCGGCAAACGCCTTGTCTACCAGCAGTCGTGACAGTCGGTCGGGCATCGCCAGGAGCGGCTGGGCGAAGCCGATATCGGTAAGCAACAACCCCGGCGCCATGTCCGGCTGGACTTGCAACGGTGGCAGGCGCTGCCCGTTCAGCGTAAGCGGCTGCTCACCGGCGCGCAGCCCCAGGGCCTGCAAGGTCTGCGGCGCGCTCCAGGTCCGCCCCGGCGGATCGAAGAACGCCAGCATTTGCGCCTGGCTCAGACGCTGCCCCGCCACTGCGCCACTGCCGGGCAGCGACACCGGGTCGATGCCCATCAGTTGCAGGCGCATGTCCTCGTGGCCCTGGAGCTGCACCCGCCCCTGTACCACCGGCGACACCGGCCACCCGGCGCGGCGCAATTGGGCAAACAGCGCCTGCGGGAAACTCGCGCCGTCCGGCGTACTGAGGCTGGCCTGGGGCTCACCGCCGATCAATTGGCTGGCGCGCGCATAACTGTCGCGCGCCTGGCTGTTGAGGGCCTGCACTCCGGTCAACAGGGCGGTGGCCAGCCACAAGCCGGTGAGCACACTGAAGAACTGCACCGGATGGCGCCGCCAATGGCTGAGCAAGGCGCGCACCGTCCAATAAAACACACTCACGTCGGCACCACCTGTCCGCGATGCAACACCACCTGGCGGTCCAGTCGCGCAGCGATCCGCGGGCTGTGGGTGACCATCAACAGGCTGGTGGGGCTGTCACGCAGCAGGTCCAGCAACAGTTGCAGGACTTCGTCGCTGGTGGCTTCGTCGAGGTTGCCGGTGGGCTCGTCGGCCAACAGCAACCCCGGGCGCGAAGCCAGTGCGCGCCCCACCGCCACCCGTTGCTGTTGGCCACCCGAGAGTTGTTCCGGATAACGCTTGAGCAAGTCACCCAGGCCCAGGCGCTCCACCAGTTGCGCCTGCCACCGGGCATCAAAGCGCCCCGCCAGACGCGCCTGGAATGCCAGGTTGTCGTCGACGCGCAAACTGCCGATCAGGTTGAACTGCTGGAACACCAGGCCGATTTCAGTGCGTCGCCAATGCGCCAGTTGCGCTTCGCCGAGTTGGTCGAGCCGCTGCTCGCCCACCTGGATGCTGCCGCCGTCCACCCGATCGAGCCCGGCCACCAGGTGCAGCAGCGTGCTCTTGCCGCTGCCGGATTCGCCCATCAACGCCAGGCTGCTGCGCGCGGCCAGGTGCAGGTCGACACCGGCCAACACCGCCAACGGGCCTTGGGGCGTGGCATAGCTTTTAAAAACACCTTGCACCTGCAGCATGGGAACACTCGTGTGAGGGGTGGCCATCGAGAATAACGGCTGGTGATGGCGGCCACGCAAATTTTTCACATGGATTTCACCGGTTGCCCACCCACCGCACTTTAAATTACCGGCCAAGCGTCAGGTATCGGCAACTTGTTAGTTGCCACGCCTGACAACTTTTACCCGCCACGTGTTCAGCGAAAAGACAGCCGTCCTGTGCCAGCCTCAAGTCATACTGCAGGCATTCGCCAACACGTTGCGTCAGCTAACTAATACAACACTGCCAACAGTGCCCAAGGTGAATGAAGTGGTTGACCTGACCCTGACCAAACCACGCTCGCGCAGGGCCGTCATCAAGCGACTGCAACCGCTGTGGCTGGGGATTGTAGTGATCAGCCTGTTGCTCACCGCCGGCCTGCTGTGGCCGGCGTCACCGCGTGACCTGGGGGTGGGCAACCGCCTGCTGACCTCCCAGGTACTGCCGCTGTGGCGCGACGGCGACCTGATCGTGCTGGTGCGCCATGAAGAGCGCTGCGACCGCTCGTCGAATGCTTGCCTGGGGCCGGTGGAAGGCCTGACGATCAAAGGCAGCCAACAAGCCGAAAACCTCGGCAAGGCCTTCAAGACACTGGGCATGGACGGCAGCGATGTGCTCGCCAGCCCGGCCATTCGGACCGCCCAGACCCTGCGGTTCATGTTCGGTAAAAACGAGCTGACCTCCGGCCAGCAAGCCGTCTGCGGTGCGGCCATGGGCGAAGAGTTGCTCAGCCACAAGACCCCGGGGCGCAACCTGGTGTTCGTCACCCACAGCGGCTGCATCGCCGACTTCGAAACCACCCTGGGTTTCCCCCACGCCACCTTCCCCGAGTACGGCAGCGCGCTGTTCGTGCAAGTCTTGCCCAACGGCAAATTCAAGACCCTGGGCCTGGTCAATAATCAGGACTGGCCGGCCGCGTTAAAACAACTGTAAGTACTTTCCTGCCCGCCGCCACCCTCTATGTTCAGCAAAAAGACAGCCATGTTCTGGCATGTTTAGTTGCGCCTTTTAATTAAGGACGTCATGAATATCTTCTGTCACTCAGTGAACGCTTTGATGTTTTTCGCTATTACTTTCTTACTGCAAATATTTGCCAGTACACGTCAAGGAGCGACGTTGTGACGATCCGATTCAAACCCCTGCCGTTGTTGTTATTGGCCTTCGCCGCCTTTTACCTGTTGCCGCTGGGCCTGCACGGCCTGTGGACCCCGGACGAAACCCGCTACGCCCAGGTCAGCCAGGAAATGCTGCTGAGCGGCAACTGGGTCGCGCCGCATTACATGGGCATTCGTTATTTCGAAAAACCCGCCGGCGGCTATTGGCTGATCGCCCTGGGCCAGGCCGTGTTCGGCCAGAACCTGTTCGGTGTGCGCATCGCCTCGGCCCTGACCACCGGCTTGAGTGTGCTGCTGGCTTATGTGATCGCCCGCCGCCTGTGGAACACCCCGCGCAAGTCTTTCGCCTGCGCCCTGCTGTACCTGAGCTTTGGCCTGGTGGCCGGGCAAGCCGGGTATTCCAACCTCGATCCGCAATTTACCCTGTGGGTCAACCTCAGCCTGGTTGCCCTGTGGTTTGCCCTCGACAGCACCAGCACCCGTGGCCGCCTGCTCGCCTGGGCCGTGGTGGGCCTGGCCTGCGCGATGGGCTTCATGACCAAGGGGTTCCTCGCGTGGGCGTTGCCGGTGCTGATTGCCGTGCCCTACATGCTCTGGCAACGGCGCCTGGGCGAATTGCTGCGCTATGGTCCGTTGGCCGTGGGCGTGGCGGTCCTGGTGTGCTTGCCTTGGGTGGTGGCGATCCATCTGCAGGAACCGGACTTCTGGCGCTTCTTTTTCTGGAATGAACACATTCGCCGCTTCAGCGCCGACGATGCGCAGCACGTACGCCCGTGGTGGTTTTTCCTGCCGATCATCGCCGTGTCCTGCCTGCCCTGGGTCGGCCTGCTGCCCTCGACCCTGCGCACCACCTGGCGCGAAAAGCGCCAGCCGGCGATCGCCTTCCTGGCCCTGTGGCTGCTGTTGCCGCTGGGGTTCTTCAGCCTGAGCAACGGCAAGCTGCCGACCTATATCATGCCGTGCCTGCTGCCCCTGGCGCTGTTGATGGGGCACACGCTGGTCGACCTGCTCGACAACGGCCGCGCACGCACGATCAGCCTCAATGGCCTGCTCAACTTCGCAATCGGCATGGCCGCGATGATCGGCCTGATCTACCTGCAAATCGCCCGGCCGCTGTATGGCCACAGCCATGCCGAAATGTTCGGCCTGTCCCTGGCCTTTATCGTGCTGCTGGTGTGGATCCTCAGCAACCTGTTGCAAGCATTCCGCCCGTTGACGCTGTGGGCGATGCCGACCCTGGGCATTGGCTTGCTGGTGATCCTGTTGCCGGCGAGCATGCCGGCACAGATCGCCGATAACGAAATGCCCGACCAGTTCGTGCTGGAGCATATGAACGAACTGCAGCAAACCCAGGCGTTGCTCGCCAACTCCCTGGAAAACGCCAGCGCCCTGGCCTGGCGTCTCAAGCGCACGCAAGTGTCGCTGTACGACACCGAAGGTGAACTGCGCTACGGCTTGCAGTACGCGGGCTCGATGCACCGCAAGGTGGGACTGGAACAGGTCCAGGCCTGGATCAGCGAGGCCCGCCAGCACGGTTCGGTCGGCGTGCTGATGCGCGTCAACAGCACCAGTGAAATGCGTGAGGCCGGGCAACTGCCGCCGGGCGGCAAGCGTTATCACAAAGGCTATCTGGAATTGATCGTGTATCCGCCGTTGCAGTGAGGTCAGCGCGGTTTGGACGTTGCAGGGCTGACCTCTTCGGTCGGTGCGACGCCGCTGCCCAGCACCTGCTCCTGCACCGCCCGCCCCTCCGCCCGGTTGCGGATAAACCCGGCGCGGGTAAAGCGTTCCAGGAATGGCACCGGCAAGGCTTTATCCGCGGTGATGGGCGGATGTTCGGCCGTGTCGCCGAACAGGGTGTAAGCCGCGCTCGGCAGATGCCGGGTATTGAGGTCGCCGGTGAGACGCCCTTGCTGCAGCACAATCGCGCGGTTGGTCACCCGTTGCAGGTCGGACAAGCGTTGCGAGATGCACAGGATCGCCACGCCACGCGCGCGCTGGCTGTCGATCAGCCCGAGCAGGCGTTCGGCGTCGACGGCCGAGAGGGCAGCGGTGGGTTCGTCGAGAATCAGCAGCTTGGGTTGCAGGGCAAACGCGCGCGCCAGCACCAGCAGTTGGCGGTCTGCCTGGCCCAGGCGCTCTACCGGGAGTTGCAACGGCAGCTCCAGGCCCAGCCCGGCGGCGATGGCTTCGGCACGTTGCAACAGGCTTTTGCGATTTAGCAGGAAGTCGGCGTCAGGCTGGCCCAGTTCGTCGAGCAACAGGTTTTCGGCCACGCTCAGCCCCGGCGCGATGGCATCATCGGGACATTGGTGTACCGCCACAATGCCAACGCGGCGCGCCGATAACGGCGAAGTGAAACGTTGGCGCTGCCCCGCCACCCACACTTCGCCAGTGTCCGGCGCGAGGCTGCCGCTGAGGATTTTCACCAGGGTCGACTTGCCCGCGCCGCTGGCCCCCAACACTGCCACCCCTTCCCCCGGATAAATATCCAGATTGACCTGATCCAGCGCCCGCTGGGCACCAAAGGACTTGCTCAGGTCCAGCAGGCGGACCAGGGGCACGGGGGCAACGAGGTTGCTCATGGCGAATCTCTAAGGCGAAACGATGGCTCATTGCAACGCACGAGAGCGCTAATTTATTCCGCACAACAATGAGTTAGGCCTCGGATTAAATGCATTACCTTATGAACAATCCAATAGCTGAATCGCATAGCAAAAAGATTTTGAGTTATAAGCCCCTTGCCAGCAGTTTGTTGAATGCTTTCAGCACCAAGGCAGGCTTCTCCAGCATCAATTGATGACCACAGGCCTCCAGCAGCTGGAAGTCAGCATTCGGTAACTGTTCAGCCAGCGCCTGGCCACCGCTGGCAGGGGTCAGGCCATCGCTGTCACCGGCCAGCACACTGACCGGCAATGTCAGGCTGGGGATCTGTTGCGCATCCGGCCATTGGGCCTTACTGGTCAGGGCCTTGAACATGTGCAGGCGGTTGCGCTCGGTGAGTTTCTCTTCGTAAGCCACCAGCGCCGGGTCGACCGAGGCATGCCAGGCATGCTTGCGAAAGCCCTTGGCCAAGACCGGGCGCAGCCATTCCAGGAGCCACGCCGGCAAGGCCATCAACCCGCCGTTGACCACAGGGCGGTGAAGGCGCGCGCCCAACAGCAATGCTGCGTCGATGCGCGCGGTGGGCTTGGCCAGCAACGCGCTGAGGCTCAGGCCGGTGCCGAAGGAATGCGCGACAAGCAGGTTACGCGTGCCGGCGTAGCGCTGCAGGATCGCCAGGTAGTCGGCCACCAGCTCGGACCAGGCGTAGGCCTGGGCATTGCGTGGCCGACCACTGTCGCCATGGCCCAGCAGGTCCCAGGCCACCAGGCTGTAGCCTGCGGCCTTGAGCGCCGGCCATTGCAGGCGCCATTGGTCCTTGTTGCCGCCGGCGCCATGGCAGAAAAACACCACGGTGTCGGCCTGGGTGGTGCCCACGTGGTGGGCAATGCTCAAGGTGCGATTGGGGCGGATTTCCAGCAACTCGCCGCGCACCACGGGTAGATCGGCAAAAGAGAACGTCATACACAGCCTTGGGTAGGCGCCGGTGTGCCGGCGATGAAAGATTCGGACGTGGCAGCGCTCGACAGGGCGCTATCGCCGGCAAGCCGACCGCCACAGTGCAACAAGGTCCGGGTATAGGGATGGCGCGCATCGGCAAACAGCGTCGCCGTGTCGCCCTGCTCGACCACCCGGCCGTTCTGCATCACCGCAATGCGGTCGCACAGACGCGCCGCGACACGCAGGTCATGGGTGATAAAAATGATGCTTAATTTCAGCCGCCGTTGCAGCGACTCCAGCAGCTCCAGGATCTGCACCTGGATCAACGCATCCAGGGCCGAAACGCACTCATCGGCGATCAGCACCTTGGGCTCCACCGCCAAGGCGCGGGCGATGCCGATACGCTGGCGCTGGCCACCGGAGAACTCATGGGGATAGCGTTCGAACGCCGTGGCGGGCAGGCCTACCAGTTCCAGCAAGGCCCGCGCCCGCTGTTCGGCGTCGGCCCGGGTGCGCCCCTGCACCAACGGCCCGGTCATGATGATGCGCCCGACGGTCTGGCGTGGGTTGAGCGAGGCAAACGGGTCCTGGAAGATCATCTGCACTTCGCTGCGCAACGGGCGCAGGCGGGCTTCGGACAACCCTGCAACGTCCTGGCCCAGCCATTCGATCTGGCCGCTGTCGGCGCGCAGCAAGCGCACCAGGCAGCGGCCCAGGGTGGATTTGCCCGAGCCCGATTCACCGACAATGCCGAGGGTCTCGCCTTCACGGACCTGCAACCCCACGGCGTCCAGCGCCCGCGTGGTGTGCTTGCTCCACCAGCCCGTGCGGCGACTGAACACCTTGCCCAGTCGCTCGGCCTTGAGCACCACCGCACCGTCCACCGTGGTGCGCGGTGCCAAGGGTTGGGCCGACACTGCCGCAAGCAATTGCCGCGTGTAGGCGGCCTGCGGCTCGCGCAATACCTGCCGGGCGCTACCCTGCTCTACCACTTGGCCCTTTTCCAGCACCAGCACGCGGTCGGCAATCGCCTCGACCACGGCAAAATCATGCGTGATAAACAGCAGCGCCATGCCCTTGTCCTGCTGGATGCGGCGCAACAGCTCGAGGATCTGCGCCTGGGTGGTCACGTCCAGGGCCGAGGTCGGTTCATCGGCAATCAACAGCGCCGGATCGAATGCCAGGGCCATGGCGATTACCACGCGCTGGCGCTGGCCACCGGAAAGCTCGAACGGATAGGCCAGGCGCAGGCGCTCAGGGTCCGGCAGGCCGACATAGCCGAGCAACTCCACCACCCGGGTGCGCCGTGCACTGGCGGATTTCACCCCGTGGGCGCGCAGGGTTTCATCGATCTGCTCGCCCACCCGCAACAGCGGGTTCAGCGCGCTCATCGGCTCCTGAAAGACCATGCTGATGTGGCGCCCGCGCAGTTCGCGCATGGCCGCTTCGCTGCGCGCCGCCAGGTCTTCGCCGCGAAACAGGAGTCGCCCGTTTTGCACGCTCAACGGGCGCGGCAACTGGCGCAACAGCGCCTTGGCCAACATCGACTTGCCCGACCCGGACTCGCCCACCACACACAGGCATTCGCCGCTGCGCACCTGCAGCGACAGGTCATACAGCGCATGGCTGCGGTCGGCTCCCGGCGGCAAGGCGATGCGCAGGTGCTCGACACTCAATAACGTCATAGCGACCTCTCTGGTTCAAATGCCACGCGCAGGCCTTCGCCGACCTGATTTACCGCCAGCACGCACAATGCAATTGCCAGCCCCGGCAGGAAGCTCATCCACCACGCATCGCGCAGCAGGCCACGGGAGGCGTTGATCATGTAGCCCCAGCTCATCGCCTCGGGGTCGCTGAGGCCGAGGAATGCCAGGGCGGATTCGGTGAGGATCGCCGTGGCCATCACAAAGGTCATGACCACCAGTAACGGCGCCAGCGCATTCGGCAGGATCTGTTGGCTGATGATCCCCCACGGCGACTGGCCCAGCACCCGCGCCGCCTGCACGAATTCGCGCTGGCGCAGGGTGAGGAATTCACTGCGCACCAACCGCGCGACGGCCGGCCACGCCACCAGTGCAATCGCCAGCACGATGGTGCCCAGGGACGGCTCCAGCACCGCCACCAGGATCACCGCCAGCACCAGTTGCGGGATGATCTGGAAGAACTCGGCGATGCGCATCAGCACGCCGTCGACCCAACCGCCGAAGTAGCCGGCGATGGCGCCCACGAGCAGGCCCATCAGCAAAGTCGCCAGGCTGGTCAGCACGCCCACGGCCAGTGACACTCGCGCGCCGTACAGCAAGCCGATGCCGAGGTCGCGGCCAAGCAGGTCGCTGCCCAGCCAATGGGCCGGATCATGGAACGGCGCCAGCATCGGCTGGCTGTTCATTTCCCATGGCGAGCTGCTGGTCAGCCACGGTGCAGCAATCGCCAAGGCGGCCAGCACCAGCAAAAACACCGCGCCGAGCAGCGCCGAGGGTTGGCGCACAAAGCGCTTCAACAACCGCATCAGCCCTGCCCTCCAGCGCCAATACGCGGGTCGAGCACGCGGCAGAGCACGTCCGTCAACACGTTAAAACCGACCACCAGCATCGAGATCACCAGGAAGCCGCCCATCAACACGCCATAGTCGCGCTGGGCCAGCGAGTCATACATCAAGCGCCCGATGCCGGGCCAGGAATAGACCACCTCCACCAGCAAGGCGACGCTGGCCAACTGGCCGAGTTGCAAGCCGGCAAAGGTCACCACCGGCAACAACGCGTTGCGCAGCACATGCACCCAGAGAATCCGCCGTGGGTGCAAGCCCTTGGCGTGCGCGGTGCGCACGTACTCCTGGGCAAGGGCATCGAGCACGGCGGCGCGGGTCAGGTGGATGTACAACGCGAGGAACATCACGCTCAGCGACAGACACGGCAACAGCAAGTGCTGCAGGCGATCAAGCAGCGAAAAGTCGCGGCCCACGGTCTCCATGCCAAACGCCGGCAACCAATCCAGGCTCACCGAGAACAGCAGGATCAGCAGCATCGCCAGCCAGAACGACGGCATTGCATACAGCAGCAAGGCGCCGTGGGAGATCAGGCCATCGAGCCAATGGCGCTTCTGCCGCGCGCGCGCCGCGAGCACGCCAAGGGTCACCCCCAGCACCGACGACAGCACGAACGCCGAGCCCATCAACGCCAGGGTCGCCGGCAAGCGCTCGGCGATCAGCGACCACACCGGGGTCTGGTTGCGGTAGGAGTAACCGAGGTCGAGGTGCGCGATATTGCCCAGGTAAATCAGCAGTTGCTGGAGCAGCGGTTTGTCCAAACCCATGGTCTGGCGCAATTGCTCGATGAACTGCACATCATCCACCCCGGCCTCGCCGGCCAGCAGCAGCGCCGGGTCACCCGGCGCGAGGTGAATCAACAAAAAGCTCAACACCAGCACGGCCACCACCATCAGCAGCGCCTTGCCCAGGCGCCCACCGATATACAGCACGCCATTCATGGTGCCGGCGCCTCGAGGTACACGCTTTCGTAGTCCTCGTTAAGGCTGGTGGCGGTCTGCAGCAGGTTTTTCACCTGGGTGTGGAACAGCGTCGGGTAGCGCATTTCGAAGATCGGCGCGATGGGCAGGTCGGTGTTCAGTACGTTCTCCAGTTGGCTGAAGAGCTGCTTGCGCTCGGGGCCTTCCGGGGTATCCGCGATTTTGCTCCACAGCGCATCCGCCTCGGGGCTGTTGTAGCCGCTGACGTTGGCGAACGGCGAGGTCTTGAGGATGTAGTCGGAGCGGAACAGATAGGCGCTGGTCAGGTACGGGTCGCCGATCTGGAAGATAAAGTTGTAGGTCAGGTCAAAGTCCCAATCACTCACGCGCTGGAACCAGGTCGCCGCATCGGACGTCACCACCTGCACCTTGAAGCCCAACGGCTGCAGGGCCTGCTTGGTGTATTCGGCCAGGCGCTCCCAGGCACCGCCCTTCTCGCCATTGAGCAGGCGGATGCGCACCGCACCGACGTCCACGCCGGACTCGGCAATCAGCGCCTTGGCCTTTTTCACGTCATAGGTGTACTGCGGCAACTGCGGGTCGTGGTACGGCGTGGTCGAGACAAACTCACCCTGGGCGACCTTGCCCGAACCGAAGAAGATGTTGTCGACGATGAACTGGCGATTCAGCGCGTACAGGATCGCCTGGCGCACCTTGGGGTTGTTCAGCGGTGGCTTGCGTGTGTTGATCTGCAGGAAGGCCAGGCCGGCATACAGCTCCCAGCCTTTCTCCGAGGACTGCACATTCGGCAAGGCGCTGAGCCGCTTGAGGTCGGCGTAATCCGCATCACCGCTGCGCAGCACTTGCACGTCATTGCGCTCGAACGCGGCGGCGCGCGAAGAGCCATCGGGGATCACGTGAAAAATGATGCTGTCGAGGTGCGGCAGGCCTTTTTTCCAGTAATTGGGGTTCTTGGCCAGCTTGATGTAGGCGCCGCGTTTCCACTCCACGAATACAAACGGCCCGGTGCCCACCGGCTTGAGGTTGTAGGGGTTGTTGCGAAAATCGGTGTGCTCATAGAGGTGCTTGGGCACCACCGGGCGCAGGCCGCTGCCCAGGGCCGAGAGCAATGGCGCGAAGGGTTTCTTCAGGTGGAAGACCACTTGCAGCGGGCCCTTGGCGGTGATGCTGTCGACGTACTCGGTGATGATCCCGCCGAGGCGCTTGTCGACCTCGGGGTAGAAGGTCTGGAAGCTGAACACCACGTCATCGGCGGTCAACGCCGGGCCGTCGTGCCAATGCACGCCGTCCTGCAGGTCGAAGGTGTAGGTGAGGCCGTCGGGGGAAATCGTCCAGGCCTTGGCCAGTACCGGCTTGGGGTTGAGGTCGGTGTCGAAGGTCAACAAGCCCTGCAGCACCTTGCCGCTCACGTATTGGGTGGACACGTGGCTGACCACGCCGTGCATCAGCGATGGCGGCTCCGGCTGGGCCACCAGGTTCAGCACCCCGCCGTCCTGGGGTTGCGCCAGTGCCTGGCCGGCCAGCAACGCGGTGCACAGTGCCACGGAGGTGAGGGCACGGCGGAAAGAAAATGGGCGCATGAAGGCTCCTCGACTGGAAAGACAGGCGAGGGATTTTGCAAGGGCTGTGCCATGGGGGTATTGGCGGGGGATTGCTGAGCCAAAGGCCCGGCAAGGTGATGAAAAAACCACAGCGGCCTGCGTGAGTGTGCAAAAAGCAACAGCCCCTTCAGGAGCCAGCTCGCCGGCGATGGCGGTGTCTCAGCCAACGAATCCATCGCCGACCCACCGCTCTCGCAGGCGCCAGCGCCCACATGAGTGCCACGGTGTCAGCTGGCACAAGGTTTGCCCCTCCAAACCCATCTGAAACCAAGAGCCTCTTCACCATGCCACTGGATTACCTGGGCAACCCCATCGACACCACCGACCCCATCACCCGCCAGGGGTTGGACGATTTCATCGGCGGCTTCCTCGGCTACCAGCCCCGCGCCGAAGGCATCCTTGCCGCCGCCGATGCCAACCCGGACTCGGCACTGGCCAATGCGTTTGCCGGCTTGCTGCTGATGTTCATCGAGTCTCCGCAAGGTCCGGCGCTGGCGGAAAAATACCGCCAGCGCGGCGTAGCCGTGAACACCGACCACCCGCGCGCCCAGTTGTACCTTGACGTGCTGCATGCCTGGATCAAGGACGACCTCGATCAGGTCCTGCAGTTGAGCGAAAACCTGCTCGACCGCTACCCTCGCGACCTGTTCGCCGCCAAGCTCAACCAGTACCTGGAGTTCAACCGCGGCAACTGGCCGGCGCTGTTGCGTATCGGGCTCAAGGCCCGTGCCGGCGCGCCCGACATTGCCCACAGCCACGGCCTGCTCGCCTTCGCCTACGAGCAGTGCCACCTGCTCGAAGAAGCCGAAGCCAGCGCCCGCGAAGCCCTGCGCCTGCAACCGTCGGAGCCCTGGGCTCAACACGCCCTCGCCCACGTGTTGCTGACCCACGGGCGCATCGAGGAAGGCACCGCGTTCCTGGAAAGCGTCAAGCACCACTGGGACGGCCTGAACTCCTTCATGTACACCCACAACTGGTGGCACCTCGCGCTGTTTTACCTGGCCCGGGGCGAGGATCAACGCGTATTGGCGATTTACGACCAGCATGTGTGGGGCATCCTCCCGGAGTACTCCCAGGACCAGGTCGGCGCCGTGTCCCTGCTGGCGCGCCTGGAATTGGCCGGCATCGACGTGGGCCAGCGCTGGCAGGCCTTGGCGCCCTACCTGCAACGCCGTACCGCCGACACCGTGCAGCCGTTTTTGAGCGTGCAGTACCTGTATGGCCTGGCTCGCGCGGGCCAGCCGGAGGCAGACACCCTGCTGGCGGCGCTGCAGCACCACAGCCTTCACGCACGGCCGGTGTGGGGCGAAGTGACGCTGCCGTTGGCGCGTGGCCTGCTCGCCCATGCACGCGGCGATGCCCACGTCGCGCTTGAACAACTGGGCATTGCCCTGCCGCGCCTGAACGAAATTGGCGGCAGCCACGCCCAGCGCGACTTGTTCGCCCAGGTCGAGCTGGATGCGCGCTTGCAAGCCGGGGATTGGTTCAGCGCCCAGCAGGCGCTGGAGTTGCGCCGCCGGTATGACGGCTGGGACGTGCCGACCAATCGCAGCCTGGTGCGGGTATATGAGGCGCTGGGATTGCCGGAGCAGGCAGCAAAAGCCCAGGAGCGGCTTGCACGCTTTACCTGATGTTCACAGATCCAAACAGTAGGCGCTGGCTTGCCTGCGATAGCGGTCGGTCAGCGGCATGTGGCCCAACTGACAGATTGCCATCGCCGGCAAGCCAGCCCCTACAGCAGTCCGTGCTGCTCATTGGCTTCGCGCGGCAAACACCCCCCGGGCAATCGCCCGCGCCACACAATCGGCCGCCGCCGAACCAATACAGCCGATCTCCACCTGCCGCCGTGGTCCGTCGGTCAGCTCCACTGCCGCCGACGCCAGCGCAAAGACCGTGTCGCCATCGAACGGCAAATGCGCCGGGCGCACGGCGCGGGCGATGCCGTCCTGGGCCATGATCGCCACGCGCTTGCACTCGGCAACACTGAGGCGCGCAGTGCTGGCGACCACCACCAGCGTGGTGTTCGCCCCGGCTTGCAGGCGGCCCATGGAATCCAGGCGCGACAGCTCGGGGATCGGGTCGCTGCAGTCCATCACGCCCTCGGGCCGCTGGCCGCCGAACTCACCGGCGACTTCCCAGGGCCAGGCCCAGAAAGTCTTGCCGTCGGGCATGTACACCGAGCCGATCGGGTTGGCGACCACCAGGGCCGCGACGATCAGCCCGTCGCCCAGGTCCAGCGAGGCCGTGCCTAGCCCGCCCTTCAACACCCCGGCCATGGCGCCACGGCCAGCGCCGACCGAGCCCAGGTCGAAGTCCTTGGCGACATTTGCCAGCGCTTCAAAGCCCAGGCGCCGATAAGGCGGTTCCAGGCCCCAGGCTTTGTCGCCGCCATTGGCCAGGTCATGCAACACCGCAGCGGGCACGATGGGGATCGCCGGGGCGCCCGGTTTCAGGTGCAGCCCGACCTGGTCCTGGGACAGCTTCGCGGCCACGGCATCCGCAGCGCCGAGGCCAAACACCGAGCCGCCGGCGAAGACCAGGGCATGCAGCTGGCCGACCATGTTTTCCGGCTCCAGGGCGGCCGTCTCGCGCCCGCCGGGGCCGCCGCCGCGGATGTCGATACTGGCGGTCCAGAAACCATCGGGGCGGATCACCGTGACGCCGGTGTCGACGTGCAGGTCCGTGGCGTGGCCGACCGTAAGGCCTGGGATATCAGTGAGGGCGTTGCGCGGGCCGGGTCTAGGCATACAGAAAAAGCTTCCTTGGGTTTAGGTATGGCGTGGGGAGAGCAAGGGGTGTGCCAAGCATCGGCGCCCCGGTCTCGCGAGGCAAAACCGGATGGCCCGGGAAACCCCCTGCACAAAAACCAACACCCTGCCTTCGCGCCTGTTAGAAAAACACCAGCGCCCTGCTCAACCGATCATCAAATCATTGTTTTTAAATGACTTTTCCACATGGCACAGGCCTTGCTCTCAAGCCTCCCACCAGAGCTTGAACTCAACAAGCCACCCTACCCATTGGAGTGTTGCCCATCATGAATGCATCCCGCGCCGCCGGCCGCAGGCCCCGCAAGGCCTTCGCCCATACGCTGTTATTCCTCGCCCTGTGCGAGGCCGCCAGTTACAGCAGCCTGACCCTCGCCGCCGACGCCCCGGCCAGCGACAACCCCCTGGACACCGTGGTGGTGATCGGCAACCGTGGCCAGGCGCGCACCCTCGCCGAAAGCCCGGCGCCGGTGGATGTGATCTCCTCCAAGCAACTGCTCGCCACCGGCCAGGGCGACCTGACCCGCGCCTTGAGCAAGGTGCTGCCGTCGCTCAATCAGCCGGCGTCCTCCGGCTTCGGTTCCACCTCGGTGGTCCGCCCGATCAGCCTGCGCGGCCTCAACGGCGACCAGGTGCTGGTGCTGGTCAACGGCAAGCGCCGCCACAACAGCGCGCTGCTCAACAACGGCACTTACCTCAATTCCGGCTCGCAACCGGTGGACCTGGACATGATCCCCACCGCCCTGGTGGATCACGTGGAAGTGCTGCGCGATGGCGCCTCGGCCCAGTACGGCTCGGATGCGATCGGCGGCGTGGTCAACGTGGTACTCAAGCAGACCGACCACGGCGGCAGCCTGTCCACCAGCTACGGCCAGAACTATGAAAACGGCGACGGCGAAACCGCGCGCCAGACCGGCAATATCGGCCTGGCCCTGCCCAACGACGGGTTTATCAACCTGGCGCTGGACGTGAAAAAACAAAACATCTCCGACCGTTCCGACAACGCGCCGTACACCGACTCTGCCGGCAACACCAGTCTGCAGCACACCTACTACGGCACCGGCCTGCCCGAGGCGAAGAACTTCAGCCTGGGCTACAACGCCGAGCTGCCGGTGGACGATGCGCTGACCTTGTATTCGTTCTCCACCTACACCCACCGCAACTCGGAAAAGCCCCTGGCGTTCCACCAGCCGTCGAGCTTCAACGGCATCCAGACGCCCTATCCGGAAGGGATTGAAGACAACCTGCGCTTTATCGAAGAAGACTTCCAGGTCGCGTTCGGCGGCAAGGGCAAGGCCGCCGGCTGGGACTATGACCTGTCCAGCACGTTCGGCCAGGATCACGCGCGCGCCACCCTCACCGACACCTACAACCTGAGCTACGGCCCGACGTCGCCGACCTCGGTGGACACCGGGGTAAAAACCTTCAGCCAGTGGACCAACAACCTCGACCTGACCCGCGCCTTCGACCTCGGCCTGTACAAGCCCACGCAGATTTCCTGGGGCCTGGAACATCGCTACGAGGATTACAAGATCGGCAAGGGTGACGTAGCCTCCTACGCCAGCGGGCCGTTCAGCACCGGTGCCAACGGCGCGCTGATCCCGCCTGGGACCATTTCCGGAGCTGGCACCACGCCCGCCGACGCCGCCGAGAAAAGCCGCGACAGCCTGGCCGCCTACGGCGAAATCGGCCAGGACTTCACCGATAAATGGCACGTCGACCTGGCCGGGCGCTACGAGCATTACGACGACGGCTCCGGCAACACCACCAACGGCAAGCTCTCCACGCGCTACCAGTTGACCCCGATCCTGGCCGTGCGCGGCACCGTCAGCACCGGCTTTCGCGCACCATCGCTGGCCCAGCAGATCTACAGCGCCACCTCGCAGACCAGCGTGAATGGCCAGCTGTTCGACTACCGCAACGTGGCGGTCGACTCCGACGTGGCCAAGGCCCTGGGCGCGAGCAAGCTCAAGCCGGAAAAATCCACCAACTTCAGCCTTGGCATCACCCTGCAACCCACGGACGCCACCAACATCACCCTCGATGCGTACCAGATCAAAATCAAGGACCGCATCGCCCAGACCGGCTACCTCGGCGGCACCCCGCAGATCAGCGCGATTCTCGCCGCCGCCGGGCTCAACCCGAACCAGGCCGTCACCTACTTCACCAACGCCCTGGACACCACCACCCGAGGTATCGACCTGGTCGGCGACTATCGCCAGGACATCGGCGCCTGGGGCAGCCTGAAATACTCTGCGGGCTTCAACTGGAACACCACGCAGATCGACGACATCCACGCGTCCGCCGTCGCTGCCCAGGCCCTTGGCCCGGACGGTGGCTACGACCGTCAGCGCCAGGGCAACCTCAAGTACGGCCTGCCGCAATCCAAGCTGCTGCTGGGCACCACCTGGACCTACGACAAGCTGGAAGTCGGCCTCAACCTGACCCGCTACGGCGAATACACCCAGTACGGTACGGCTGAAATCTACGACCGCACCTTCTCGCCGGCGTGGATCACCGACCTCAATATCGACTACCACCTGACCCCGGCAATCACCCTGAATGCCGGCGCCAACAACCTGTTCAACAAGTACCCGGAACGCACCGACCTGGCCAGCAGCTCGGGCGGCTTCCCCTACGGCAACTTCTCGCCCTACGGCACCACCGGCGGCTACTGGTACACCGGCGTGACCTACAACTTCTGACCCAGCCCACGGGGCCGGTTCGCCGGCTCCGTGCCTGACCTCGATGGGAGCCTGTTCATGACCCGCCGCACCGATCAACTCAAACTGGGGGCCTTCCTCGCCAACAGCGGCCACCACGTGGCTGCCTGGCGTCACCCTCTCGCCCAGGCCGATGCGAGCCTGGATTTCGAGCACTTCAAGCACATCGCGCAGACCGCCGAGCGCGGCAAGTTCGACGCGCTGTTCATCGCCGATGTGGTCGCGCTGTGGGGCCATCACCACGACGCCCTCAGCCGCACCGCCCGCGCCGAACACTTCGAGCCGCTGACACTGATGTCGGCCCTGGCCGCCGTGACCCGTAATATCGGCCTGATCGCCACTGCAACCACCACCTACAACGAGCCGTACCATATCGCGCGCAAGTTCGCCTCCCTCGACCACCTGTCCAAGGGCCGTGCCGCCTGGAACCTGGTGACCTCGGTGGTCTCCGACGAAGCCTGGAATTTCGGCCGGGAAAACCATGTGGACCATGGCGACCGCTACCAGCGCGCCGAAGAATTCCACGACGTGGTCAAGGACCTGTGGGACAGCTGGGACGACGACGCCTTCACCCGCGACAAGGCCAGCGGCGAATACTTCGACCCGGCCAAGTTGCACACCCTCAACCACCGGGGCGAACACTTTGCCGTCCGGGGGCCGCTCAACGTGGCACGTCCGCCCCAGGGCCACCCGGTGCTGGTACAGGCCGGTGCTTCGGAGCCGGGCAAGCAGCTGGCCGCGCGCGTCGCCGAACTGATCTTTGCCCACGCCCATAGCCTTGAAAGCGCCCAGGCGTTCTACCAGGACATCAAGCAACGCGCCGCCGCCCTCGGGCGCGACCCGGACCACGTCAAAATCCTGCCCGGTGTCACCCCGTTCATCGCCGACACCCGCGAGCAGGCCCAGGCGCTGTTCGAGGAATTCCAGGCGCTGATCGACCCGGTGCTGGGCCTGCGCCTGCTGGCCGACACCCTGGGCGATGACATCGACCTGTCCGGCCATGACCTCGACGGCCCGCTGCCGGACACCCCGGTGGGCCAGCGTGGCAGCCGTCGCGACAAAGTGCTGGAACTGGCGCGCAGTGAAAACCTCAGCATCCGCCAGTTGTACCTGCGCCTGGCTGGCGGCAACCCGGTGATCGGAACCGCCGAGGACGTCGCCGATTACTTCGAGCGCTGGTTCCAGGCCCGTGCTTGCGATGGCTTCAATGTGTTCTTCCCGTACTTTCCCGGCGCCATCGACCTGTTCGTCGAGCAGGTGATCCCGCTGCTGCAGGCGCGCGGCGTGTTCCGTCTCGAATACGAAGGCACCACCCTGCGCGACAACCTCGGCCTGCCGCGCCCGCCCAACCGCTTTACCCAAGGAGCCACCGCATGAAACGCAGCGCATGGATGCTCGCCTTTGCCAGCCTGATCGCCTCCAAGGCCTTTGCCTTGAACATTTTGCTGAGCAACGACGACGGTTATCAGCACCCCAACATTCGCGCCCTGTACACCGAGCTCAAGGCCCAGGGCCACAACGTCAAGATTGCCGCGCCGCAAAGTGACCAGAGTGCACGTGGCGGCGCGTTCTTTTTCGGCCGCGAAGTGACCGTTGGCCACGACAGCGACCCGGCCTATCCGGACAGCTATTACCTCAGCACCCTTGAAAAAGGCGTGTGCCAGAGCGCCGACTGCGCCGGCAAGGAGGTGCAGATCGAAATCAGTGGCACGCCAGTGATGGCGCTGCTGATGGGCCTGAATAAAATCCTGCCGCACCCCGACCTGGTGATCGTCGGTCCCAACCCCGGCAACAACCTGGGCGCGATCAATATGGCCTCCGGCACCTTCAATGCTGCCAGCGTGGCGTTGCAGGCCGGGATCCCGGCGTTGGCGGTGAGTACCGACCTGAAGGAAAAAGACCCGCAGCGCGCTGCCCTGCTGGTGGCGAAACTGGTCAAGGCCCTCGATCAACATCGCCAGCCCAACGGCGCGCTGTTGCCGCCGGGCCTGGGCCTGAACATCAACTTGCCCAAGGACGCGCAGATCAAAGGCGTGAAACTCACCCGGGTCGGCAGCTATGTGGGTTTCGAGGCGCTCTACACCGACGACCTCAAGCAGTTCAACCTGCCGGGCAAGCCGGGTATCGGTTTCCAATACAGCCCTGCCGCAACGGCTGCGCAACAGAACGACGAAGCGGTTTGGCTGAACAAGGGTTACCTGACCATCAGCCCGTTCAGTGGCCTGCCGGAATCGGTCAGCGCCGGCCCGGCGCTGCAAAAGCAATTGGCGCAGGAGGTGAACCCATGAGTGGCGGCTTTTCCCTGGGGTTCCTCAGCCGGGTCTACAGCCCCAGCGTTGACCCCAAGGTCTACCGCGACACCCTGGAACTGTTCAAGGTCGCCGAGGCGCTGGGCTTCGACAGCGGCTGGGTGGCGCAGCATCACTTCGCCAGTGAGCACGGACGCCTGCCTGCGCCGCTGGTATTGCTTGCCGCCGTGGCCCAACGCACGCGGCACATCAGCCTCGGCACCGGGATTATCGTGCTGCCCCAGGAACCCCCGCTGCGCCTGGCCGAAGACGCGGCGGTGCTCGACCTGCTGAGCAATGGCCGCCTGGAGTTGGGCCTCGGCGCAGGTTTCGACCCCGAGACGTTCCTCGCCTTCGGCCGCGAACATGACGCGCGCCACCGTGACTACGAACAACACCTGCACCAGTTGCTCAACGCACTCGGCAACGCGCCCTTGACCGACAGCGGCTCGCGCCTGCTGCCACGCGCCAACGGCTTGAGCCATCGGTTGTGGGAGGCGACCTCCCGCGTGGAACTGGTCGCCGAACGCGGCCACGGCCTGATCATGGCGCCCAACCCGCACCAGCCCGCCGACGCCGGCACAGACCTGGTGAACCGCTACCGCAACGCCTGGACCGGCGACAACGGCACCCCGGCGCGGGTCGCGCGGGTGCAGGCGCTGTTCCCGGCACCGGACGACGCCACCCGCAACGACATCCGCGCCTATGTGCAGCGCCAGCAACGCATTGGCGTGTTCAAGGGCGCGATCGATGACGATTTCGACACGACCCTCAAGCGCCTCGGCGTCCTGCACGGCCCGGTACAGCAGATGATCGAGCAGTTGTAGCAAGGTCCGGCGCTGACCGCCCACGACCAGTTGATCCTGCAGGTGCAGACCGTCAGCACGCCGTTGCGCGATGCCATTCACGCGTTGGAAATCATCCGCGAACACATTGCCCCAGCCCTGGGCTGGCAGCCCACAGGAACCCCGTCATGACGTTCAAACTGGGCTTTCTCAGCCACGCTTTTGGCGATGATCCACAGCAGGTCTACCGCGACCTGATCGAACAATTCGAAGTGGCCGAAGCCCTCGGTTTCGACAGCGGCTGGATTGCCCAGCACCACCTCAGCAACGGCTTTGGGCGCCTGCCGTCACCCTTGGTGTTGCTGGCGGCGGTGGCCGAGCGCACGCAGCGTATCGAGCTGGGTACCGGCGTGATCGTATTGCCGTTCGAAGACCCGATCCGCCTGGCCGAGGACGCCAGCGTGCTCGACGCCTTGAGCGGCGGCCGTGTGCAACTGGGCCTGGGCAGCGGCGGCGCCAACCTGGACAATTTCAGCGCGTTCGAGCGCGACCCGAGTCGACGCCAGGCGGAGTTCGCCGAGCGCCAGCAAACGCTTCAACGGCTGCTGGAGGGCGAGCCACTGACGGGTGGGCTCACACTGCAGCCGCCCGCGCGCGGTTTGCGCCAGCGCCTGTGGCACTCCCACGCCAGCATCGACGGTGCCACCTACACCGCCGAACAGGGCAACGGCCTGCTGCTGGGCACCGCGACCCATGATCCGCTGACCGTGCAAAAGCCCCTGGCCGATGCTTACCTCAAGGCCTGGTCCCACCCAGGCCGCGCGCCGCGTATCGGCGTGGTCCGCGCGGTGTTCCCGGCGGCGGACCGCGCCAGCGCCCAGGCGGAGCTGGCAGTGGATATCGAGCGGCACATCCCGCGCCTGCTACGCGAAGGCCTGATCGACCAGGCCGTCGACCTGCAGGAACACCTGCGCCTGATGAATGTGCACCACGGCCATCCCGATGAAGTGATTGAAAGCATGCAGCACGATCCCTCGCTGCTGCCTTATGCTGATGACCTGATCGCTGTCGTCCAGGCCGAAAGTTCGACCCAGGCGCAGATCCTCAAGCGCCTGGAAATCCTCGCCAGGGACATTGCCCCGGCCTTGGGTTGGAAAAGACCATGAAGAGTGGAGCGTGTGCATGCCCTTAGCATTCAGCTGGCTGATGCCCCTGTGTACCCCTGACTGGGCGGCACGGCCGGGGCAGTGGATTCAGCTGGCCCAAGCCGTGGAATACGCCGGCCTCGACGGCCTGTGGATTCCCGGCGGGGCCTTGTGTGCCGACAGCCTGGGTGTGGCGGCGGCGTTGTGCGCGCACACCCGGCGGGTGCAATTGTCGGTGAGCGTGCCGCCCGAGGTGATGCTGCCGGCGGCGTTGGCCACGACCTTGCAAAGCCTGCAATCGATCAGCAACCACCGCGTGCAGTTGCACCTGCCCAACAGTGAGCGCAGCGCGTTTGGCGAATGGCTCAACCGCGACCAGCGCAGCGAACGCATCGGCGAATACCTGGACATCCTCCAGCAACTGCTCGCGCCCAATGACACCGGCCTCGACTACCAAGGCCGCTACTTCCAGCTGGAAAACGCCGGCGTCGCCCGGCGTGAATTGCCCGCGCCCGCGCTGGTGCTGGACGACAGCCAGAGCCACACGCTGCTCGCCGCGCATGCCCAGACCTGCCTGCTTGCGCCCGGCCCTCCCAAGGCGCTGGCCAAGGAAATCCAACGCTGGCGCGCGATTCAACCGTCGCTCAAGTTTGCCTGCACCTTTGGCCTGATCCTCGGCGACAGCGAAGACCTCGCCTGGGAAACCGCCGCCACGCTGCTGCCGGTGCCGGCGTTGCCCGACGAGCTGCTGGCCACCCTGCCCCGCGCCCGCCACCCGCTGCGCCAATGGGAAGTGCACCCGAACCTGCTGCAGTTGGCGCCGGGCCAGCCGCTGATCCTGGTCGGCACGGCGCAACAGATCGCTACGCGCCTGCAGGAACTGCACGGGCTGGGTTTGAGCCAATTGATCCTGGAAGGTGGCCCGGCGGTCAGCGAAGTGCTGCGCTTTGGCGAACAGGTTGTCCCTCTCTTGCGCAAGGAGCGCTCATGAACACTGATGCACGCCCACCGATCCAGCTGGACTGGTTCCTGCCCACCAATGGCGACGGGCGCCACCTCACCAGCAGCGGCTTGCCCAAGGTCGGGCTGTTCCAGCAAGGTGAACGCGCGCCGACCCTGGATTACCTGCGCCAGATCGTGCGCGCCACCGAACAGGCCGGCTTCGACGGCATCATGGTGCCGACCGCCAGCGGCTTTGAAGACCCCTGGCTGATCACCGCCGTGCTGGCCCAGGAAGTGCGTCGCCTGAAATTCCTGCTGACCCTGCGTCCTGGCCTGGAGCTGCCCGCCTACACCGCGCACCGCGCGGCGACCTTGCAACTGCTCAGCGAAAACCGCCTGGCATTGCACGTGGTGACCGGTTCCAGCCGCTTCGAGCAGCGCTCCCTCGGCGACTTTCTCGAGCACGACGAACGCTACGCGCGCACCGCCGAATTCCTGCAAGTATTCCAGGCCGTCTGGGCCGGCCAGCCATCGACGCACCCCGGCCGTTATTACCGCAGCGGCATCCACACGCCCATGGCGCCGGGGGCGACTGCGCCGCCGATCTACTTCGGCGGCGCGTCCGAAGCCGCCGAACGCGTCGGCGCGGCCCATGGGCAAACCTACCTGATGTGGTGCGAGCCGCCTGCGATGATCGCCGAACGCATCCAGCGCATGCGCGACCTCGCTGCCGCCCAGGGCCGTACCCTGCGCTTCGGCCTGCGCCTGCACGTGTTCGCCGCGCCTACCGATGAGGCGGCATGGGCGCATGTAGAGCGTTTGCTGGAGGAAATCCCCAAGGACGCCATCGACCAGGCGCAACGGCAGATGGCGACGTATGAGTCCGTCGGCCAGAGCCGGCAGACCCAGTTGATGCAAGGCCGTGGCCGTGGGGCGCGGGAGCTGGAAGTGTCAGCCAACCTGTGGGCCGGGGTCGGCCTGGTGCGGGGTGGCGCCGGCACCGCGCTGGTGGGCAGTTATGCACGGGTGGCGGAGCGGATCGAGGAGTATCACCAGTTGGGCGTGGACAGCTTTATCCTGTCCGGTTTTCCACACCTGGAAGAGGCGATTCATGTAGGGGCGGAGGTGTTGCCGCTGCTGCGCAACACTGGCGGTCAGGGCGACCGCCAGTAGAACCGGGTTACTGTGACTGTTTCTGGGCCGGCACGGGTTCTTCGCTGTACTTGCGCAGTGCGTCTACCTCGGATTTCTGATCCAAAAAACCATCGCCGGGTTTGCTGTTCGAATGCCTGTAAAGACTTGAGTCTTTATCAATTTCATTGGCTTTATCGGCTAACTTCTGCAACGCATCGGCGCGCTTGCTTGGATCTTTATTGGCGTCGGTGAAATCACCTACGTGTTTTTTTAGACCCTCAAACAACCTTTGCTTGTCAGGCCTGAAAGCATCGTCATTCGACAGGATTCCCCGGTTCAGAATAGGGTTGTCCTTGAGGACCTGCTGCAAGCGCGCTTCACCGTCGGGATTATCCTGATTATTTGTGATGCCGGGTTGCGTGTTTTGGGCGACTTGAGAAAGCGGGGAAATTGCAGGGTTATCGTTAATATAAAAGCTCATGGCTACCTTGTTTTCAAAGTTCAATTGCACTGGAACGTCCCCCTGAATGCATCAGGGACGCTCACGTTATTGGTGACGGCGACGAAATAGTTCCCGGGAATGTGAGACAACTGTCGTTCTTTAAGCGAATTTCTTTCAGCGCGCCGTAGGCAGTTATCCTCGTACGTATAGGACCTGTAGGCAGGGCGCGTGTATTGGCGCGTTCGACCGTGGCCAACCTGCCGGAGGTGGCGGGTTGGCGATGGCGGCGGGTCATCGACTTTACTCGCTGCTGATAGACCGCCATCGCCGGCTAGCCGGCGCCCACAGGTCGTTGGGTCAGAGTCGGCGGCGGCGGTTGAGGTGGGGGATGGCGGTGGGCGGCGCTTCCACGCGTTGCACCGGGATCACGGTGGCGGCGGCCAGCTGCGCCAGGGTCGGGTGGCTGAACAGCGTCCGCGCATCGACTGCCAACCCGGCCTTGCGCAGGCGCGCCACCAGGTTCACCGCCAGCAATGAATGACCGCCCAGCTCGAAGAAATGATCGTGGCGCCCTACCCGCTCCAGCTTCAACACCTCGGCCCAGATGCCCGACATTAAGGCTTCCACCTCGCCCAGTGGAGCCTCGTAAGCGCGACTGACCACCGCCTCCATCCCTGGCTCCGGCAGCGCCTTGCGGTCGAGTTTGCCGGCCGGGTTGAGTGGCAAGGTATCGAGTTGCACAAACGCAGCCGGCACCATGACCTCCGGCAATTGCTCCAGCATATGCGCGCGCAATGCCTCCAGGCTCGGCGGCTCGGCGCGCACGGTGAAGTACGCCACCAAGCGTTCATCCCGGATCAACACCGCCACTTCGCGCAACGCCGGATGAGCCAGCAGGTGCGACTCGATCTCCCCCAGCTCCAGGCGCACGCCGCGCAGCTTGACCTGGAAGTCATTGCGCCCGAGGAATTCAAGGTTGCCATCGGGCAAATAGCGCACCAGGTCGCCGGTGCGATACAAGCGGTCACCGGCCACGAACGGGCTGTCGATAAAACGCTCGGCGGTCATTTGCTCCAGGCCCAGGTAGCCGCGCGCAACACCGACGCCGCCAATATGCAACTGGCCGCTGACGCCCAGCGGCACCGGCGCATCGTGCTCGTCCAGCACATACAGGCGGGTGTTGCTGATCGCGCGGCCGATCGGCAGTTGCCGCGCGGGCACGGGTGCGCCGGGGGCCAGGGTCCACGCGCTGCTGTCCACCGTGGCTTCGGTGGGGCCGTAGACGTTATGCAAACGCACCTGGGGCAAACGCGCCTGCACACCACGCGCCAGGGCTTCAGTGAGTTCGCCGCCGCCACACAGCACGTCGGTGAGGCTGGTGCACAGGGCGGATTCTTGCAGTTCAAGGAACTGCTGCAGCATCGCCGGCACGAACTTGATCACGGTGATCCGCTGCTCGCGAATCACCTGCGCCAGATACGCCGGCTCGCGATGCCCATCGGGCCGCGCCAGCACCAGGCGCATGCCGTTGGCCAGCGGCCAGAACAGCTCCCACACCGAGCCATCGAAGCTGAAGGGCGCGCGCTGCAGCACCGCGCCGCCCTCGGCATTCGGGCACAGCTGCGAGCCCCAGTGCAGCAGGTTGCCCAGGCCACGGTGTTCGATCATCACCCCCTTGGGCGTACCGGTGGAGCCCGAGGTGTACATCACATACGCGAGGTTGGCGACACTCAGGCCCGGTACCCGTGGATTGCCGTCCGGCGCCTGGCTCCAGGCACAGCGGTCGAAGTCGATCACCGGGATTGTCACGTCACCCATCACCTCGCGTGTGGCGGCATGCACCAGCAACGCCACTGGCTGGCTGTCGTGCAGCATGTAGGCCAGGCGCTCGCGCGGGTAGCCCGGATCCAGCGGCACGTAGGCGCCGCCGGCCTTGAGGATCGCCAGCAAGCCGACCACCAGGTCCAGCCCGCGCTCGACGCACAGCGCCACCCGCGAATCCGGCTGCACGCCGCGCTCGCGCAGAGCGTAGGCAAGCTGGTTGGCGCGTTCGTTGAGCTGTCGATAAGTCAGGTGCTGCTCGCCGGCCTGCACCGCAATGGCATGCGGGATTTGCCGCGCGTGGGCTTCAAACAATGCTTGCACGGTAAAGGTGTCGGGGTAGTCGCTGGCGGTGGCATTGAAGCCCACCAGCAATGTCTGCAACTCGTGGGCGGGCACCACTTGCACCTCGCGCAACGGCGTTTGCGGGGCTTGCTCCAACGCCGCCGCCAAGCCGTTCAATGCGCTGTCGAGGTAGCCCAGCAAGCGCTCGGCGCCGACCTGGCGCGGCGCCTTGGCCTTGAGTTGGAAGCCACTGGCGGTATCGTCCACGGTGAGCATCAACGGGTAGCTGAGGATGTCTTCGCTGCTGAGCAAGGCGATGCCGGGGACCAGTTTCGGCTGTGGGTCGGCGCCGGTGTGGCGGTAGTTGAGCAAGCTGTTGAACAACGGTGTCGTACCGCTGCAACGCTGGGCCAGGGCGAGCGAGGCATGTTCGTGGGCCAGCAAGGCACTGAGTTGCCGATGGGTGTCGTGCACGGCCTCGATGACTGTCTGCCCGGCCAGGCGCAGGCGCAGCGGCAGGGTATTGATGAACATGCCCAGGGCGCGGTCGGCGCCCTCGCCCGCTTGCAGGCGGCCGAGCAAGACGGTGCCGAACACCACATCCTCGCGGCCGGCCACGCGGCTGAGCACCTGGGCCCAGGCCAGGTGGAACAGACTGGCGGCGCTGACCCCAAGCGCACGCGCCTGGGCCCTGAGGCGCTGGTTGAGGGCATCGCCGACCGGCTGTTCGAAGGCGTCGATGTGCGTACGATCCGCCTGGCGCGCCTGCACACCGAAGGCCAGGGTCGGTTCATCCACAGCGGCCAGGCGCTCGCGAAAGAACGCCTCGTGGGCGGCCTGGCGCGCTGGCAAGCGGGCCTGCGCCACCACGTTGCGATACGGTACCGATGGCGGCAGTTGGGCCTGTTCACCGAGCAAGTGAGCGCGGATTTCATCCACCAGCACGGCGGTCGAGGTGGCGTCGTTGATCAGGTGATGAAACCGCAGGCGCGCGATCCAGCGCCGGTGCTGGGACTCTTCGGCGTAGTCCAGGGCCATCAGCGGGGCCTGGCGCAAGTCGAGCGGTTCAGCCGGTTCGCGCAGCGGTTCGACGCGCAATTGCGCATGGCGCCACACCACCTGCATCGGCTGCTCCAGGGCGTCCCACGCGAGGCTGGTGCGCAGGATATCGTGGCGGTTGATCACCTGTTGCAGCGCCTGCGCGAAGGCGTCCAACTGCTCGCGGCGCGCGAAGCTGAACAACGCGTGTTGCTGATAGGGATCGCGCTCGTCGGTGAGGTGGTGGTAGAGCAAGCCTTCCTGCAACGGCGCCAACGGGTAGATCTCCTGCACATTGGCGGCGCCACCGGGGACGCCGGCGACAATGCGCTCGATGCTCGGCGGATCCAGCTCGGCCAGGACCAGTAACTGCGGGGTGATGCGCAGGCAATCCGCCGGCACCCGATTGGCCGGTACCGGCTCATCGCGACCTTCACTCACGGCCGCCAGCGCGGCCAGGGTCGGCTGGCCGAACAGCACCTGTACATCGGCCTGCAGCCCCACCTGGCGCATGCGTTGCACCAGTTGCACCGCCAGCAACGAGTGCCCGCCAAGTTCAAAAAAGTGGTCATGCCGACCCACCTGCTGCACCTGCAACAGCTCGGCCCAGAGCTGCGCCAGGGTGGTTTCCACGCCTGCACGCGGGGCCTCGAACAGGCGCGTCACAAAGGCTGCCTGGGTCGGTGTCGGCAGCGCCTTGCGATCCAGCTTGCCGTTGCTGGTCAGGGGCAACGCGTCCAGCTGCACATAGGCCACGGGCAACATGTAGTCCGGCAGCGAGGCGTGCAGATGGGTGCGCAGGGCTTCGGGCGCAATCGCATGCTGCGGGATAAACCACGCCAGCAGTTGCCCTTCACGGTACTGCACCACCGCGTCCTTGACCGCCGGATGGGTGACCAGGGCCGCTTCGATTTCCCCCAGTTCGATGCGCACGCCGCGGATTTTCACCTGGTCGTCATTGCGCCCCAGGTACTCAAGGTTGCCGTCGGGCAGCCAGCGCGCGAGGTCACCGGTGCGGTACATCCGGCCAGCGGTGAAAGGATCATCGAGAAAGCGCTCGGCGTTCAGTTCGGGCCGATTCAGGTAACCACGCGCCACGCCCCGGCCGCCGACGTACAACTCCCCCACTGCGCCAATCGGCACCGGGCGCTGCCGGGCGTCCAGCAGGTAGACGCGGGCATTCGCGACAGGCCCACCGATATGCACGGGCTGGCCCGCCTCCACCCGGCCGGACGTCGCGACCACCGTGGCTTCCGTAGGGCCGTAGTTGTTGATGACCTCGAAGGTCTGCGCCTGGTTGAAGCTGCGCAGGCGGTCGCCGCCGACCAGCAAGGTGCGCAGGGTCGGATGGCCCTGCTGCTGGCTGAAGGCGTATTCGGCCACCGGCGTCGGCAGAAACCCCACCTGCAACGGCTGGGCGCGCCACCAGTGCAGCAGCGCGTCGATGTCCTCTGCGCCATCGTGGGCCGGTGGCAGGTGCAGCGTCGCGCCGACGCACAAGGCCGGCCAGACTTCCCAGGCCATCGCATCAAACCCGAAACCGGCGACGCTGGCGGTGTGGCTGCCGGCGTGCAGGTCGAAGGCCCGGCAGTGCCAGTCGACCAGATTGGCCACGGTGCGGTGCTCGACCATCACGCCCTTGGGCAACCCGGTGGAACCGGAGGTGTAGATCACATAGGCGAGGTTCGCCGCGCTGACCGCTACGCGCGGATTGCCGGCCCGGTGAGAGGTCGGGCGATCCAGCAGGACTACCGGCACGTCCAGCGCCGGCAGGCGCGCCAGCAGCGCGTGCTGGGTCAGCACCACCACCGGCGCGCTGTCGTGCAGCAGGTAATGCAGGCGTTCCGCCGGATGCGCGGGGTCCACCGGCACGTAGCAGGCGCCGGACTTGAGGATCGCCAGGAGTGCCACCAGCGTGTCCGGGCTGCGCCGCGCCAGGATCGCCACGCGATCATCCGGCTGCACCCCATGTTCGAGCAACTGATGGGCCAGGGCGTTGGCCTGTTGATCGAGCTGGGCGTAGGTCAGTTGCCGGCCCTGCTGCACCACAGCGACGGCGTCCGGTGCGCGTGCGGCCTGCGCTTCGATACGGGTGTGCAGGGTGTACGGTTCGGCACTGGGCTGCGCGGTGGCATTGAAGCGTTGCAACTGGGCGTGCTCGGCAGGCGTGACCAGGGAAAACTCGCCGATCGGCTGCGCGGTGTCCGCCAGGCCTTGTTCCAGCAGCCAGCTAAAGCGTCGTGCCAGCGCCTGCACTTCGTCGTGCTGGAAATACGCCTGGTGGTACACGCAATGCAGGCTCGCGGTGGCCTGGCAGCGGTTGCTGCGCAAGTGGATGGCGAGGGGCAGCGCTTCATGGTGGTTGGAGACTTTGACGGCACGCGCCTGGACTTGGCCGAAGCGCAGATCGTGGTCGTCCTGTTCGAACGATACCGACAGATCAAACAGCTGGCCGCGATCGCTGCGGCGCAGGCCGAGTTCGCGGTTCATCTCGCTCAGGGGAAAACGCTGGTGGCGAAAATCCTGCTGGAGTTGATCCCGCACACCGCGCACCAGCGCGCCGAACGTCAGCTGTTCGCTGAAGCTGAAACGCACCGCGCTGACCTGGGTGAACAAGCCGACCGTGGCGCGAAAAGCCGCGTTGGAACGGTTGAGAATCGGCAGCCCCACCACCCACTCATCGCGCTGGTAGGCGCGGGTGAAATACACATACAGCGTCGCCAGCAGCACATGGAACGCCGAGGCCTGGTAACGGCTGGCCACCGCCTCCATGCGGTCCAGCAACGCCACCGGGAACGGCTCGACCAGTGTGTGACTGGCTATCGGCGTGGCGTGGCGTGGCACCAGCAATGGCTCGGGCAAGATCGGGTAGCGATCGAGCCAATAGGCGCGGTCGCGGGGGTAGCGCGCGGACGCCTGGTAGCGCTGGTCGGCCTCGATAAAGTCGCCATAGGACGGTGCCAGCCTCTCAGGCTCCCGGCCTTGCTCCAGCGCGCTGTACAGCTGCGCCAGCGATTGCAGCATCTGGCCGAACCCCCAGCCGTCGAGGATCAGGTGGTGGGCCTGGGTACCGAGGCGATAGTGATGGTCATCGAGCTTGACCAGGAAAAAATGCCACAGCGGCCCGCCGTCCAAGGCATAGGGCCGGGCCATGTGCGCCTGCATCAAGGCCTGGGCCGCCGCCTGCGGATCGGCATGAGCGCACAGGTCGTGCAAGGGCACGTGCACCGTCAAGCTGGCGGCGAAGGTCTGGCGTGGCAAGCCGTCGGCGTCGCTGTGCAGTTGGGTGCGCAAGGCATCGTGCAGCGCTACCAACTGCTCGATGGCGCGCTGCATCAGCGCGGGCTCCACCGCACCCGCGAAGTCGACATAGCCGCCGATGTTGTACAGCGGCGAATCGCCCGCCCGCAGTTGGTCGAGCCAGATGTCCTGCTGGGCGGCGGTGAGGGGGAAGCTGGGAGAATGCTTCATAAGATCCTTCTCATGGGTATCAGGCGCTGGCCACTCGGGGACGGCGAAATGGCCGGATTTGAGCATGGGGTCCGCAGGCCCTCTGACACCCGAAACCCGGACAGCCGGAAGGCGCGAAACGGGCTTGGCTGATGGCTCACTGCTGAAACGATTAAAGGGCTGTAGGAAATTGGCTATATCCGGCCGATGTCATTTTTTCAGGAATGATTTTTAAGAATTATTTTTATCTTATTTATCAGCTAGTTAATTCACTCTAAAAACCATTTTCAATTTATCTCGGCCGGAATGGACCGTCAGAAACGTCGAATTAATGACGATGTTTTTATGGCACGTTGTGTCCCTCGTTTCTGCTACATACGTAGGACGAATCCCCAGGCTAACTACACGCTCGAGTGCCGACTCTGCTTCATGAAGAACGGATCGCCCCGTAGAGGCCCAGGGAGTTTGTGACGGTTTTCGACATCAAGGATGAGATGGCTATGAGTTTGACGAGCAGTTTTGCCAACACGCAAAGCACGCATTTTTATGCCGAAATGGGCGAGTTGATTGCCAACTGTGGGCACGCGGATTTTGCTGCCCACATGCTGCACCTGGTGGACAAGTGGGTACCGATCCACCTGGTGGACCTCAGTGAATGGACCCTGGACGAGTTGCGCGACCGCGTACTCGATATCAAATTGCTCGGCAGTGCCGGCCAGAACCAGGACCTGCCGCCGCCCCTGACCCTGCACTCGATCAACGACCACCCACTGCTGCGCGACATGCTCGGCATGCAGGACCCGTTGCTGATCCAGCTCAAGGCCAAGGCCGACAGCGCGCACCCACGGGGCACCTCGCACCAGTGCAACCTGGTGTCACGCCAGGGCAATCGGCGCTGCGTGATTTCGTTCTACCGCCCGCCGACCCAGCGCGGGTTTTCCCTGGCGCAGCTGTCGTTTCTCAAGTGCCTGTCGGACACGTTGCTGCCGTTGATCGAGTGCCACGCCCAGAGCCTGCGCCAGGCGCCGTCTCCCGTGCTGGAGCCGGCCCACACCCTGCTGGAGCAGTCGCAGTTGCAGCACGCGTTCTACAAACGCCTGTCCCTGGGCGACATCACCTTGTCGGCGCGCGAGCAGGAGGTGTGCCTCGGCCTGTTGACGGGCGGCACCGTGCCGCAGATGGCGGAAAAACTCAGCGTGAAAAACAGCTCCATCGAAACCTACCTCAAGCGCGCCGCCGCCAAGCTTGGTGTGAGCGGCCGACACGGCCTGGCCAAATGGATGGTCGGTGCCTGATGAACCGACCCGCGCTCATCCCCTTCGCCCTGGCCTGGATGCTGGGCGGTTGCTCGCTGATCCCCGAGTACCAGCGGCCCGAGTCTCCCGTGCCGGCGCAGTACCCCCAGGGTGGGGTCTACCGCGCCATGCCCACCTCGGACTGGCACGGCATGTTCCACGACCCGGCGCTGCAGCAACTGATCGGCGCGGCGCTGCTCAATAACCGCGACCTGCGAGTGGCCGCGCTGAACGTCGAAGCCTTCCAGGCGCAGTACCGCATCCAGCGTGCCGACCTGTTCCCCGCCGTGTCCGCCACCGGTGCCGGCAAGCGCCAGAAACTGCCGGGGGATGTGACCGGTACGGGCAAGTCCGCGATCACTTCGAACTACTCCGCCACCCTGGGCCTCAGCGCCTACGAGCTGGATCTGTTCGGCCGTGTGCGCAGCCTCAGCGAACAGGCGATGCTGACTTACCTGGGCACCGAAGAGGCGCGGCGCAGCACGCAGCTGAGCCTGGTGGCCAATGTCGCGAATGCCTACCTGACCTGGCGCGCCGACCAGGAACTGTTGGCCCTGGCCCAGCAAACCCTGGCCGCCGACGAGCACAGTTGGCAGTTGACCCGGCGCAGCAAAATCGCCGGCAAGGCCTCGGCGCTGGACGTGGTGCAGGCGCGTACCAGCGTCGACAGCACCCGCGCCAGCGTGGCCCGCTACGCGCGCCAGGTCGCCCAGGACCTGAATAACCTGACGCTGCTGGTGGGCAGCCCGGTGGATGAACACCTGCCGTCACGCCCACTCGCCGACGAACTGGTGGCGCGCCTGCCCGCCGGCTTGCCGTCCGACCTGCTGCAACGCCGTCCGGATATCCTCCAGGCCGAATACCAGCTGCAGGCGGCCAACGCCAATATCGGCGCAGCCCGCGCGGCGTTCTTTCCGTCGGTCACCCTCACGGCGAACGCCGGCAGCACCAGCACTGAACTGTCGGGGCTGTTCAAGGGCGGTTCGGGCACCTGGACGTTCCAGCCGCAGGTCAACCTGCCGATCTTCAACGCCGGCAGCCTGCGCGCCAGCCTCGACTACGCCAAGCTGCAAAAAGACATCAGCGTGGCGCAGTACGAAAAATCCATCCAGAGCGCCTTCCAGGAAGTCGCCGATGGCCTCGCCGCCCGCCAGACGTTCATCGACCAGCTCGCGGCCCAACGCGACTTCGTCGCGGCCAACCAGGCTTATTACGACCTGGCCCAACACCGTTACCGCAGTGGCGTGGACAGCAACCTGACGTTCCTCGATGCCCAGCGTTCGCTGTTCAGTTCGCAGCAGGCGCTGATCATCGATCGGCTCGCGCAGTTGGTGGCCGAAGTGAACCTGTACACGGCACTGGGCGGCGCTTGGGACGTCAGCGCAACCCCGACTGCCGCAGCCGATACGCCCCCGGCGTCTGCTGCGCATAGCGAAGGAAAAACCGGCGCTTGGCCTCATGCATCACCCGCTCCAGCGGCCAATGCTCCAGGTAGTGAGCCTCGATCAATTTTCGCGGGCTTTTTTGTGGCGAGCGGGCTTGCCCCGCGTTGGGCTGCGCAGCAGCCCCAGTAAGATCGACGCGGTGTTTCCTGGGGAACCGCGGCGTCTGATTTGGGGCCGCTTCGCAGCCCAACGCGGGGCAAGCCCGCTCGCCACAAGAAAGGCCCCTCTTTGCCTCAGGAAGCCCACTTGCCCCGGGAAGCCTACTTGCCATCAAACATGGGGATTTCAGAGCACCAGTTACCCCAGCCTCAAGGCTTGTCCCGCACCACCCGCCACACCGTATTCCCCACATCATCCGCCACCAACAATGCGCCTTGCGCGTCCAGGGTCACGCCCACCGGACGGCCCTGGGCTTCGCCCTCGGCATTGAGGAAGCCGGTGAGGAAGTCCACCGGTGTGCCCGTTGGCTGGCCGTCCTTGAAGGCGATAAACACCACTTTGTAGCCCGCCTGCGGGTTGCGGTTCCACGAGCCGTGCTCGCCGACGAACACGCCATCGGCAAACGCCGCCGGCATGCTGCGGGCGTCGGAAAAGGTCAGGCCCAGCGGCGCGACGTGGGTGCCGAGGGCGTAGTCGGGGGCGATGGCCTGGGCGACTTTGTCCGGGCGTGGCGGCTGCACGCGGATGTCGACGTGGGCACCGTAGTAGCTCCACGGCCAGCCGTAGAAAGCGCCGTCCTGCACCGAGGTGAGGTAGTCGGGCACGAGGTCGCTGCCGATTTCGTCGCGCTCGTTGACCACCGTCCACAGCTGCGTGGAGCCGGGTTTCCACGCCAGGCCGTTGGGGTTGCGCAGGCCGCTGGCAAACAGGCGTTTCGCGCCGCTGGCGATGTCCAGTTCCCAGATGGCCGCGCGGCCTGCTTCGGCGTCGAGGCCGTTTTCGCCGACGTTGCTGTTGGACCCCACGGTCACGTACAGCCGCGTGCCTTCCGGGTTGGCCAGCAGGTTTTTGGTCCAGTGGTGGTTGATGCCGGCCGGCAGGTCAGTGACGTGGACCGGGGTCGCGTCGATGTGCGTCTGGCCCGGCGTATAAGGCACCTTGACCACCGCGTCGGCATTGGCGATGTACAACTCATCGCCCACCAGTGCCATGCCGAAGGGCGACGCGAGGCCGGTGAGGAACTCGCTGCGCACCTCGGCATGCCCATCGTGATCGGCATCGCGCAGCAGGGTGATGCGGTTGGCGCTCGGCGTATCCGCGCCGACGCGGCCCATGACGATGCCCATCGCGGTGCGGCGGGCCCAGGCGATCAAGCCGGTGCCTCCATCGGTCGCGCCTTCTGGCATCGGTGGGTGATTGCTTTCAGCGACCAGCACATCACCGTTGGGCAAGGTGTAGACCCAACGCGGGTGGTCGAGATGGTCGGCCAGGGCGGTGACGGTGAAGCCTTCGGGGGCACGCGGCTGCACCTGCTCGGGCCAGCCCACGGCCTTGGACACCTTGAGCGTGGGCATCAACGAAGTGCTGGGCTCCGGCAGTTGGGGCGTGGGGCCGACACCGGCCTGGAAGGGCAGCTTGGACGATTCGCCACAGGCAGTCAGAACCGCCGCAGCAGTGATCAGGAGCGCCAGTCGGCTCGGGTTGTTCATGCTTGAAACCTCGGGAAAAATCCCGACGCAGTATTGCCTGATGACCCGGGGGTAAACACCGGCGATGGCGCAATTGAGTTTTAACCGCAGGGCACGAATACCTTGAGCCCACGAAGGCCATCGCGCTTGCTGGCGATAGCGACCCTGATGCATTCGCCGGCAAGCCGGGCTCCTGCAAGGGATCAGCTATCATTAAGCCACCACTCAAGACATGGACAGTCCCTATGCGCCCGCTATCTGCTTCCGCTGTTGTGCTGACCGCCCTTTTCCTCTCGGGGTGCAGCATTACGCAGACCGTTACCCCGGTGGCCTTGTCACCCGCCCAGTCCGCTGAAATCTGCATGATTCCCGCCGCAGGCCTGCGCAGCGGGTTCAACAGCACCTACACCGCGCAGCTGCGCAGCAAGGGTTTCCAGACCCGCGAGTTGCCGCCGGGCAGTCCGCCCGCGAGCTGTGCACTGTCGACCACCTACATCGGCACCTGGAGCTGGGACTTTGCGCTGTACATGACCTTTGCCGACATCCAGGTGTTTGAAAACGGTCACCGCGTCGGCCAGGCGCTGTATGACGCGACCTGGGGTGGCGGGCGCCCGGACAAGTTCATCAGCGCACAGAACAAGATCATCGAGATGACCAACCAGTTGTTCCCTGCAGCCTCCTATGCCAATCCCCAGGCTACCCATTTCCCATAGCCAGGCTGTGCGGCGAGAACTCCACGAAGCGCCACCTCAACGCGAGGGCTGCCGGACGCCGCACCAGATGCTCCACGGTGACGGTCCACAAGCGTTGCGCGCCTTCGAAGCGGGCCACTTGCGGTCCGTCGAGGATCAGCGAGGTGCGCCCGGCGATCTGCAGGACGTCCCCCGATTCGAAATCGATGAACAACAACCCCGCCACCGGGTTCACGTGCAGGTTGCCCAGGGTGTTGAAGAACAGGTTGCCGGCGAAGTCGGGGATGGTCAGCCGATTACCTTCCACGTGCACAAAGCCGCGGTAGCCGCCGCGATGGGACACGTCCACCGAGCGTTCGTCGGCGACGTCGACGTAGCTGGCGACGAAGAACGTATCGGCGTTGCGGATCATTGCGTGGGCCGCGGCATCCAGGCCGTCGAGGCGCTCGACCCGCGTGTCGGGTCTACGTGCGACGCCAACCACCGGCCGTAGCTGGATGTATTTGGGGCAGTTGCCGTAGGTGTGCACCACCTCGATCGAAAAACCCTCGTGCCCCAGGCTGCCGATCCGGCCATTCAGGCGGTTGCGTCGGCGTGTGTTCAGGTCGATGCCAAGCACGCCCACGCTGGCGCCGCGATGCAACGCAGCACGGGCGGGGTCGCTCACGGACGGCACGCTGTCGATCTGCAAGGTCTGCGGGTCGGGTGAATGCGCGAACCCTGGCGCGGCTTCGATCATCGTCGCCCAGGGAAGCCCTTGTTCATCCACCACGCCGAGCACCAGGTACGGCAACAGGGGATAGAAGTCCCGATGCTGCTCCGGCAAGTGATCGCGGATCACCTTGGGCCCGACCACGGCCATGCGCTCGGCGGCGCCGGCGTTCTGCTGCAGATACCGTTCGCCGGCATGCCAGGGGGAATGTTCGATGGGGTTCATGCTGCTCACCTCCGAGTGGATACGCCAATGGTGCGCGCTGGCACCCCACACGAGAATGCCCACGCCGGGCAATCGACTGTTACACCAACTGAAATGCCGGATGATCCCGCAGCGCCGCCACGCAATGGTCGACAAAACTGCGCACGCGCATCGGCGCATGGCGGCCGTCGCGGTACACCACGTGCACCGGCAACGGCGGCGGCTCATAGTCCGGCAGCACACGACACAGCTCGCCGCTGAGGAGGTGCTCATGCACGGGATAGCTCAGGCAGCGAATCAGCCCCGCCCCCTGCACGGCCGCATTGATCGCGCCTTGCACCGTGGTGCACCTCAAGCGCGCACGCGCCTTGAGCGGGCCACCTTTGAAAGCCCAATCGACCGGGTCGGTGCTGGCGATCAGTCGATGCTGCTTGAGCGCGTCCGGGTGCCGCGGCTCGCCATGGGCAGCGAGATAGCCAGGGCTGGCACACAGGATCGGCCGCACGTGCCCGACCGGTCGCGCAACCAGGGATGAACTGGGCAGCTCGCCCACCAAAATCGCCACGTCCAGCCCCTCTTCGTGCAGGTTGGGGTAGTAGTCGTGGTAGTGCGCCACCAGGTGCACGTCGGGGTAGCGATCCATATAACCGGCCAACACGGGCGCCATCACATAACGGCTGAAGAGCAGCGGCAGGAACACGCGCAAATTACCCTGGGCCTGATCGTGCATGCCCTTGGCCGAAGCCTGTGCAGCATCCACGGCGGCAAGCAGGCGCACGCAGTCGGCCAGGTAGGCCTGGCCAGCCTCGGTCAGGCTGACGCCGCGTGTACTGCGCACCAGCAACGCCACGCGCAGGCGGGCTTCCAGGCGGGCAACCGCGCGCATCAGGGTCGGGCCGGACACCGCGACACTGCGCGCCGCCGAGGCCAGGCTCGGGTGCCCGGCCAGCGCGGCGAACAGCTGCATATCGCGGTATCGCTCCATCATCCGCGCCGCTTCATCGCCGGATTCAGGGCTGCGTCCTGGCCCAGGCGGTGGGTGAGGAAATCCACGAAAGTGTTGATCTTGGCCGGCACTCGCGGGCTTTTCTGGAACACCACCTGGATCGGCAGCGCCGCGGGCTCGAAAGCCTCGAGGACAATCTCCAGCTCACCGGCCGCCACCGCCCCGGCGACTTGATAGGACAGCACCCGCGTCATGCCCCAGCCCTGCCTCGCCAGGTTGATCGCCGCATTGTTCGCCGTCACCACCAGGCGCGGCTCAATCGGCACGGTCAGTGGCTGGCCATCCTCGACAAACCGCCATTCGCTGACAAGTTGACTGGAGGACGAGGTCGTAATCTTCGCATCGCGCAACTGCGAGGGGTGCCCGGGCCGGCCGTACTGCTCCAGGTAAGCCGGCGCCGCACACACCACGCGGCGCACCTCACCGACCTTGATCGCCTGCTGCCCCGGCTCCTGCAGATGGCCGATGCGCACGGCCACGTCGACACCTTCATCGAGCATGTTGACCACGCGATCGACCAGCAGCGCATTGATACTCACCTGCGCAAAACGGTCGAGATATTCCCCCAGCGCCGGTGCGACATACAGCTCGCCAAACAACACCGGCGCGGTCACCGTCAGGTGGCCGCAGGGAATCGTATAACTGCCCGCCGCCGCTTCCTCGGCCTCGTCGAGTTCAGCCAGGATGCGCCGACAGTCTTCCAGATAACGCTGGCCGGCTTCCGTCAGGTGCAGGCTGCGGGTGGTGCGCGCAAGCAACTGCGTGCCGATCCGCGCTTCCATGGCGGCAATGGCGCGGGTCACGCTGGGTGGCGAGGTGTTGAGGCGGCGCGCGGCGGCGGCAAAGCCCTCCTCCTCGGCCACCGCCAGGAACACCTGCATTTCATGGAATCGGTCCATCCACAGGCCTCGTGAAAATCAGTGTGATTGCAGCCCCACCGCCGTGCGCGGCATGCCGACAAACCCCGGTAACGCTTCAATGCTGGCGAGCCAGGCGCGTACATGAGGGTAGTCGTCCAGCGACACATTGCCTTCCGGCGCGTGGGCCACGTAGGTGTAGAAGGCTACGTCGGCAATGCTCGGCTGTTCGCTGGCCAGGAAGCGGCTGTGGCGCAATTGCTGCTCCACCAACTGCAGCAACGCGTGGGAACGGCTGATCGCGGTGTCGGTATCGACCTGGGCACCAAACACCAGGGCCAGGCGTGCCGCAGCGGGGCCGGCGTGCAGCTGCCCGGCGGCGGCCGACAGCCAGCGCTGGACGCGCGCCTGGCCTACGGGATCGCTCGGCAGCCATTGGCCTTTGCCGTAGGTGCTCGCGAGGTACACCAGGATCGCGTTGGAGTCCGCCAGAACCGTGCCGTTGTCGTCAATCGCCGGCACCTGGCCGAAGCTATTGAGGGTGGCGACGAATTCAGGCGCTTTGTGCGCGCCCTGCTTGAGGTCGACCAGAATAAATTCACTGGGCAAGCCCAGCAGGGACAGCATCAGCTCGACCCGATGAGTGTGGCCGGACAATGGAAAACCGTAGAGTTTGATCGCAGGCTGGGACATGGAAGGCTCCGAAAGAGGGGTTCGACACACCGCATGTTCCATCGCTGCCCGGGTCGATGGAATCACCAGGTTTTACAATCCAGCATTTCACCCGGTGAAACAATCACTCGCCGAACAATTCGACGATCAGATCAAACAGCGTGCACTTGACCGCGCTGTCCAACGCGGTCCAGGCCAGCCCCGTGCTGGTCTCGAACCCACCCAGTTGCAGAGGCCGAGACACGCAATTGGCCGGCAGGGCCCGCGTCGCCTGCAACGGCAGCACGCCAACGCCCAACCCGGCGCAGACCAGCGCGAGCATGGTGGTGAACTCGCCCAGCTCCGAGGCGATCTGCAGGGGGATCCCCAGCGCCTGGATAAACTCATCGTAGAAGCCCGGGGCATAGCGCCGCGCGAGGATATACACCGGCACATCGAGCAGGTCGGCGGGCTGGATGGACGCCTGCGCCGCCAGCGGGTGATCCACGGGCAACGCCACGCAGAAACTCTCGTGCAACACCGCGCGGGTCTGGATCCCCGGGTGCGCGGCCGGCAGGCGCATCAGGCCGAAATCCAGCAGGCCGTTCTTCAGTGCGATGGCCTGGTCGGGGCCGGGCATGTCCTTGAGTTCCAGCTCGAGGCGCGGGTAACGCTGGTGCACCGCGCGGATCAGCTCGGGCAACCACTGCGGGAGTACCGAGGACACAAACCCCAGGCGCACCCGGCCGATCTCGCCACGGCTGGAGGCGCGCGCCGCATCCGCCGCCCGCGTCGCCTGGTGCAAGGTGGCCTGGGCTTCCGGCAGGAACACGCGACCGGCTTCGGTCAGCGCCACCGAGTGGCGATTGCGGTCGAGCAGGCGCACGCCGAGGCCGCTTTCGAGCAACTTGATCTGCATGCTCAGCGCCGGTTGCACAATCGACAGCTGCGCTGCCGCCCGACCGAAATGCAACTCCTGGGCGAGCACCACAAAGGCCCGCAAGTGTTTGAGTTCCATACCCTACCCTGGTGATCACCGATATTGATCAGAAGATCATAAATGAACATTGGACCTACCCCCTGGATTGCAGCGAAGTTAAGCCCATTAAGCCCTGTTTGGTTATCACCCGCGCGTTCGGAGAACGGTTCCATGCACAGTGTTTTAGACAACTTCCGCCTGGATGGACGGCTCGCGCTGGTCACCGGTTCCAGCGCCGGTATCGGCCTGGCCATCGCGCGCGGGCTGGCCCAGGCCGGCGCACGGGTGGTGCTCAACGGACGCAATCGCGGCAACTTGTGCGATGCAGCCGCGATGCTCACGCTGGAGGGCCTGGAGGTGCACACCCAGGCATTCGATGTCACCGACAGCGCGGCGATCCAGGCCGCGGTGGCGGATATCGAAGAGCGCCTCGGCCCGCTGGAAATCCTCGTCAACAACGCCGGCATGCAGCGTCGAGGGCCGCTCGAAGACTACAGCGAGCAGCACTGGCGCGAATTGATCAGCACCAACCTCGACAGCGCGTTTCTGGTCGGCCAGGCCGTGGCGCGAGCAATGATCGCGCGCAAGCGTGGGCGCATCATCAATATCTGCTCGGTGCAAAGTGAACTGGGCCGCCCGGGCATCGCGCCGTATGCGGCGAGCAAGGGCGCGTTGAAGATGCTCACCAAGGGCATGGCCATCGACTGGGGCCCGCATGGGTTGACCGTGAATGGCATCGGCCCCGGGTACTTCAAGACCGAACTTAACGCCAACCTGGTGACCCACCCCGAATTCAGCGACTGGCTGGTGCAGCGCACCCCGAGCCGCCGCTGGGGCGACGTGGCCGAACTGGCCGGCGCCGCCGTGTTCCTCGCCAGCGACGCCGCGAGCTTCGTCAACGGGCATATTCTTTATGTGGATGGGGGAATTACTGCGTCGTTGTGAGGGTTGGAGCTGGGAATGGGATTGTGGTTGAAAGTGAAACTGAGGCTGGAAGTGAGACTGTGGCAGGGAATGAGATTGTGGCTGAAAGTGAAACTGTGGTGAGCGGGCTTGCTTATTGTGGCGAGCGGGCTTGCCCCGCGTTGGAGCGCGAAGCGGTCCCAATAAGACCGCCGCATTCCGTCAGACACAATGCGGAGGATGGTTTTAGGGCGGCTTCGCCACCCAACGCGGGGCAAGCCCGCTCACCACAATAAGCGCGTCCCCCAATTAGATCGCCGCATTCCATCAGACAGAATGCGGTGGATGGTTTTAGGGCGGCTTCGCCACCCAACGCGGGGCAAGCCCGCTCACCACAATAAGCGCGTCCCCCAATAAGACCGCCGCATTCCGTCAGACAGAATGCGGTGGATGGTTTTAGGGCGGCTTCGCCGCCCAACGCGGGGCAAGCCCGCTCACCACAATAAGCGCGTCCCCCAATAAGACCGCCGCATTTCGTCAGACACAATGCGCTGGCTGGTTTTAGGGCGGCTCCGCCACCCAACGCGGGGCAAGCCCGTTCACCACAATAAGCGCGTCCCCCAATAAGACCGCCGCACTCCGTCAGACACAATGCGGTGGATGGTTTTAGGGCGGCTTCGCCACCCAACGCGGGGCAAGCCCGCTCACCACAATAGGTCCGCTCACCACAACAGGCCCGCTCGCCACAATAAGCGCGCCTGCCAGAACAAGCGTGCTCACCAACAAGCGTGCCACGACAACCAGCCCGCACTCAGCGCTCTTGCAACCGATCACGCAAAAACCGGTGGCTGGTGGAGAACAGCCGTCGGTAGGTGAGCAGCACCGCACCCACCGTGCCCAGCGCCGACGATGCGGCGATCAGGAACATGATCACGATCTGATACCGCACCGCATCCACCGGGCTTTCCCCCGCCAGCACCTGGCCGGTCATCATGCCAGGCAGGCTGACGATGCCGACCACGGTCATCTGGTTCAGCGTCGGGATCATGCCGGCGCGCACTGCCTGGCGGATCGCTTCCTGCGCGGCTTCCCAACGCGAGCCGCCGAGGGCGAGGATCATCTCGATGGTGTTGCGGCCCGAGGTCAGTTCCTGGGTCATGCGTTCGATGCCCAGGGACACGCCGGTCAGGGTGTTGCCGAGGATCATTCCCAGGATCGGAATCGCGTACTGCGGCTCGTACCAGGGATGGATGCGAATCACCGCGAACAGCCCCACCGCCGTCACCAGCCAGGAACTGCCCCACACCGACAGGATGCTGTCGACGCGCTGCCCGCGATACGTGCGGCGTCCACGGCCGGCGGCCGAGAGGCCGGCAATCAAGGTCATCGCGCACATCAACGGCAGCACCACGTACCAGTAGGCAAACTCGAACACCCATCCCAGCAGGTAACCGATCGCCAACAGTTGCACCACGGTGCGTACCGCCGCCCACAGCAACTGTCGGCCCAGGCCCAGGCGCAACAACACTGACAGCGCGCCATTGATCAGGATGAGCGAGGCGGCGATGCCCATGTCCAGGGCCGTGAGGTTCTGATAATTCATGGCTGGGCCGCTCCATCCAGCACGCCTGCGCTCATCTGCAAGTGGATGTCACTCATGCGCCGGGCCTGGTCGAGATCGTGGGACAACCAGACATAGGCGCGCGCGTTGTCCGCGGCGAACCAGGCGTCGATAAGCGCTTCGACGTCCCGCGAAGATGCCGGGTCGAGGGCGGCGGTGGGTTCGTCCAGCAACAGCACTTCGGGGTCGAGTTGCAGGGTGCGGATCAGCGACACCACCTGGGATTCACCGCCGGACAAGTCCAGCGCGTGCTTGGCCAGGAAGTCCGGCGCCTTGCCCGCATGCTCCAGCAGCGTGATGACTGACGCGCGGTCAAAGTGGCGCTTGCGCAGGGTCTTGAGGCTGAACGGGAAACGCAGGTTGTCTTCCACCGTGCCTTCGAGCAGCGCCGGGCGTTGCGACAGGTAGCTTATGTGGCTGCGGTAGTGGGGAATCTGCGCATTGGCGATCGGCTGGCCGTTCCACAGGATCTGCCCCGAGGTCGGCGTATCCAGCAACGCCAGGGCGCGCAGGAACACACTTTTGCCGGAGCCGGACGAACCGGTGATCGACACGCGGTCGCCGGCGTGCAAGGTGAAGTCCGTGGGTTGCAGCAAGGCCACCTGGCGGCGTTCATCCACGCGCGTGAGGGCGCGGGTTTGTATCAATGCGCTCATGGACGCGGGGTTCCTCGTAAATCCTGCCAGACGCAATGGTGCGGCACACGCAGGAAGATTTCATGAAAAAATTCAAACTATCGCCAGCCACGTCGTTCACACCTTCACGTGCAACGTAAACAGGAGGCGACATGCAGTACCGACAACTGGGCCATTCCGGCCTGCTGGTATCCGAAATCATCCTGGGCACCGTGCCGTTTGGCGGTCGTGCCGAGTTCGAAAAATGCGGCTCGGTGGACGTGCCCCAGGCCAAGCGCATGTTCGACATCGCGTTCGACGCCGGGGTGAATATGGTCGATACCGCCGACCTCTACTCCCACGGCCTGGCCGAAGAAGTGGTCGGCAAGGCGTTGGGCGACAAGCGCAACGACATCCTGCTCGCGACCAAAGGCCGCAGCCCGGTGGACAAGAACCCGAACAACTCCGGCTCGTCGCGCTATCACCTGATCCGCGCATGCGAAGCCAGCCTGAAGCGGCTGGGCACCGACCATATCGACCTCTATCAACTGCACAACTGGGACGGTATGACGCCCATCGAGGAAACCCTCGAAGCCCTGCGGCTGCTGGTGGGATCGGGCAAGATTCGCTACTTCGGCACCAGCAACTTCACCGCCTGGCAAATGATGAAAACCCTGGGCAAAGCCGAATTGCACGGCATGCTCAAGCCCATCACCCAGCAGATCTATTACACCCCGGAATCGCGAGAGGCCGAGTATGAGTTGCTGCCACTGGCGCTGGACCAGTCCATCGGCACCCTGGTGTGGGGCCCGATGGGCGAAGGTTTGCTGACCGGCTCGACCCGGCGCGGACACCAGCCACCGGCCAATACCCGCCAAGGCAGCGGCTGGCCGGAACCCTACGTGCATGACCAGGAGCGCGCGCTGGATATCATCGAAACCCTTGCTGCCGTCGGCGACGAGCATGGCGTCTCGGTGGCCCGCACATGCCTGGCCTGGCTCAAGGATCGCCCAGGGATCACCTCGTTGATCGTCGGCGCACGTACCGAAGAACACCTGCGCGACAACCTTGCGGCGACCGAACTGAAGCTCACTGAGGAGCAATCCTCGCGCATCGAGGCCGTGACCCGTCGCCAGCCGCTGTACCCATACTGGCACCGGTTTACTGCGGGCATTGACCGTTTTGACCCGGCAGAACAGCCGTTCCTGGCCGAGCATCAAAAGACCATGGACGCACGCAAGGATAAGTAAACCGGCCTGAATGTGGGCGCGGGCATGCTCGCGCCCCCCCCTTGAGGGTTGCAGTGAACGGCAATGCTGCCTATATTTCCCGCTTGGCGCTCTCTACGCCACCTTCCGCGGAAAGGGCTGCGCCCAAGACACTGCAACCTCCTTTTTTCTACGACTCCCCAGCCTTAAAGCGGAAAAGGTCTGTGCAAGGAGATCGTATGTCCCAACACTTCAACACCGATGGCCGCCTCAACCTTGAGCAGCAGCGCAAGCGCGCCAAGGAACTGTTGCCGCGCCTGAAAACCCAAGACCCGAACGCGACTTTGTCCCAGGCCCAATGGACGATCGCCAAACAGCTGGGCTTCAGCAGTTGGCCCAGGCTCAAGGCGCATATCGATGCCATCGACTTCGCCACGCAGCACCCCGACTTCACCGCCAGCGATGAAGCGCGCACCACCCATTGGCGCTGTGGCAATGACATCGCCCATAGCTTGCAACTGGCCGGGTTCAAGGGCCAGTTCCGGATGCTCACCGACCCGTTGTGCATGGGCCCGGTACGTGATGTGCCGGATGAAGCATTCCGCGCGCTGCGCAGCGCCTTCATCAGCCAGGCCTTTGCCTTGGACCACGCCGAGACAGCGCGCCGCGTGGACGATGAGTACCAACAGCTGAATGCCTTGGCCGGCGCCGATCACAGCGTGCTGTGGTGCGAGGCGGACGCCTATGACCAGCTGTTCCTGGTCCGCACACTGGCAAACCTGGAACACGCGCCGCGCAAGCTGGAGCTGATCGAGGTGGGCCGCATTCCGGGCGTCGAGCGCTTCATCGGCATCGGCCAGTTGGCGCCTGACGTCCTGGCGTGGCTATGGCCGCAGCGCCGACTGATCGACGATGACGCGGTGCAATTGGCCAGACAGGTGTGGTCGGCGTACTGCGACAACTCGCCCGTCACCCTCGCCGAACTGGCGCACGGCAATCACCCTGCCCTGCCCTTTCTCGCGCCGGCGCTACTGCGTCAGTTGCAGGAGTTGCCCAGCCAGCACAACGGTCTGTCACTCACCGAACAGTTATCGCTGAGCTACATCGCCGAGGCTGGACCGGTGCCTTTCGGCCGGGTGTTCGCCGAGTTGATGGCCAAGCGTGAGCCGCTGCCGTTCCTGGGCGACATGATGTTCCACGCGCTGCTGCGCCCGTTGATCGACGCCGAGCAGCCGTTGCTGATCGAGACCGGCACCGACCAGCCATGGCCTCGCCGCCCGTTGACGCTCACCGCGTTGGGCCACGCGGTACTCAAGGGCGATGCCTATTGGCTGGACCATGCCAGCGACGTGCGCTGGGTTGGCGGCGTGTGTCTCTCACCCCGCCAGCCGCATTGGACGCTGGATGATCAACGACGGCCGTTATGGCGTAGCTGACGGCCGTGGCTCATGGATCGGGCAGCCGTTGTGCTCGGCCCGGAACCCGGACGACATCTCATAAGCGGGCTTACGCACCCGCATCACCCCGCCCAGGGGCCGATGGGCCGCCAGCCCGTGCCACGGGCTGAAGGCCATGCCATCGTCGATCTGCTGCACATTTTCCGGGCTCCAGGCCGCTTGCGGTGCAAGGTCGATGCGCGCCACGGTCACATACGGGCTGAGGTCTTCAGGCCACTGCACCGAGGCGTCCTCGATGGGCATTTTTTCCAGGTCGGTGGCCAGTTGGACGCGCACCTCCCAGCTACCGCCGCTTTGGGCAAAGTAGGCCTCGACCGCTGCACGCAGGCCATCGGGATTACCGCCGAAATCCACGTGCAGGTTGGTCAGCGCCGTCAGGTTAGACGACACCGGCACCACCGCGACCTTGGCGTAGTAAGGCCCGTAGAGCATCGGCACGACGCTGGAAAAACTCTCGCCAAGGATATGCGTCTGCGGGTGGCCGCCCAGGCTCTTCAAGGTACCGCTTTCGCCACCGAGCGACTCCAGCGTGGCCTCCACGCCGCGCAGCACTGCCGACAAGGCTTTCTTCATGCCGGGGGCCTTGTCGGTAGTCTTGGCCAATAACTTCAGGGTCTTGAGGAAATCCTTCGGCGTCGCGGCGGTGAAGGCCTTGGCGTTTTGCATGACGAAATCCTGCGTCACCTCGCCATCGCTGCCCGGCAGGCGCGCACCCTCGACGCCGACGATCTTGACCGCCAGCCCGCGCGGAGTGGACACCTTGTCATCGAGGATGTCGCCAGGGTTGGTCGAAAAGCGCATGAACACCGGCAGTGTCACCGGCTTGGCGAAGGCGCCCTGGGCCAGTTCGGCCGGCAGGTTATCCAGCACCGTGATGTGCCCGCGCAACAAACCGTGGGCCTTGGCGTGGACACTGCGGGTGGCGTGCCCACTGTCGCGAAACGTGGTCTGCATAATGCCGTGAAGGGCTTCGGCCAGCTCCGCGCTGGTCTGCGCTTCATCTTCCGGGATCTGTTCGAAGGACGCTTCAAAGGGCAACGGCGCACGCACTGGATTGACTACAGGTAGGTCGTTCATCAGGTATCTCTCCGCTCGGCATAGGGATCACGGCAGGCTTTTTTTAATAGTCAGGCACGCCGGAAAAAAATCCAGGCGTGGTGATTCATAGGTCCGGGGCAATCAAATGGATGTTCAACAAATCGGCATGACGTCGGACGAGCGGTGGTCGCCTACCGTCCGGAGATCAGCTCGAACCTTTTGCAGCGCGCATTCGTCACAGCCTTATCCCTCCTGATGACACCCGGGTGCCGCCATGCTGATCTATCCAAAAGCCCATTTTCACCCCTACACCCATGCGAGCGGCGGCTGGGGCTCGGCGCAGTCGGTGATGAAAATCCTGTGGCGCGAGCAGGCTTTCGCCAAGGGCCCGCGGGCGCTGATGAAACAGAACAAGCCGGACGGCTTTGCCTGCGTCAGCTGTGCCTGGGCCAAGCCGGGCAAGCCGCACGCCCTGGAGTTTTGCGAGAACGGCGCGAAGGCCACGGCCTGGGAGTTGACCTCGCTGAAGACCTCGCCGGCGTTCTTCGCCGAGCACACCCTCAGCGAACTGCGCCAATGGTCGGATTACGATTTGGAGCAACACGGGCGGCTGACCCACCCGCTGCGCTACGATCCGGCCACCGACCGCTACCAGGAGACCACCTGGGAGCAGGCATACCGCGAGATCGGCGCGCAGTTGCAGACGATGCAACCCGACAGCGTGGTGTTCTACGCTTCCGGGCGCGCGTCGCTGGAAACCTCGTTCATGTACCAACTGTTCGCCCGGGCCTACGGCACCAACAACCTGCCCGACAGTTCGAACATGTGCCACGAGAGCACCTCGGTGGGGCTGCAGGAAAGCATCGGCATACCGGTCGGCAGCGTGACCCTGGACGATTTCGAACACACCGACTGCCTATTTTTCTTTGGCCAGAACGTCGGCAGCAACGCCCCGCGCATGCTTCATCAACTGCAGGATGCGCGCAAACGCGACGTGCCGATCATCACCTTCAACCCGCTGCGTGAGCGCGGGCTGGAGCGCTTCGTCAATCCGCAGTCGCCGATAGAAATGCTCACGCCGGAATCCACCGTGATCAGCACGCAATACCACCAAGTAGCGATTGGCGGCGATAGCGCCGCCCTGCTCGGCCTGGCCAAGGTGCTGCTGGAGATGGACGACCAGGCGCAGCGCGAGGGGCGCGCGGCGGTGCTCGATCACACCTTTATTGCCCAGCACACCCAGGGTTTCGAGGCCTTCGCGGCGCTGGTGCGGGCTTGCCAATGGCAGACTGTCGAGCGTCAGTCCGGCCTGAGCCGCAGCGCCCTGGAGGCGGCCGCGCAGGTGTATGCGCGCAGCGAGCGGGTGATGATGATCTATGGCATGGGCCTCACCCAGCATCGCCACGGGGTGCAGAACGTGCAGATGCTGGTGAACCTGTTGCTGATGCGCGGCAACTTCGGCAAGCCGGGCGCCGGGATTTGCCCGGTGCGTGGCCACTCCAATGTGCAAGGCCAGCGCACCGTCGGCATTACCGAAGACCCGAAGAAAGTCCCGGTCGAATTGATCGAACAGCACTTCGGCTTCAAGGTGCCCGAGCAGATGGGCCTGTGCACCGTGGACGCCTGCGAAGGCATCCTCGCCGGGCGCGTGCGCGGTTTTATCGGGCTGGGCGGCAACTTCCTGCGCGCGATCCCGGACACCTCGCGCATGGAGCCGGCCTGGCAAACGCTGCAACTCAACGTGCAGATCGCGACCAAGCTCAACCGCACGCACTTGTTGCCTGCAGCCCACCAATGGCTGCTGCCGTGCCTGGGGCGCATCGAGATCGACCGGCAGAACGGCGTCGCCCAGACCTGGGCCACCGAGGACAGCACCGGTTGCATCCACGGCTGGCGCGGCAGCGCGGAACCGGTCGGCCCGCAGGTGCGAGCCGAGGCCAGCATCGTCGCCGGCCTGGCCCTGGCGACCTTGCCGGCCGGTAGCAAGATTGACTGGCAAGGCTGGAGCGCCGACTACTCGCAGGTGCGCACCGCCATTGGCGCAATCTACCCGCAGATCTTCCACGACATGGAAACCCGCATGGCCGAACCGGGTGGTTTCCACCGCCCCATCGCGGTCGCCCGGCGTGAGTGGCTGACCCACAGCGGCAAGGCACAATTCGTGCTGCCCAGCACCCTCAACGAAGATGACGACGTCAATCCCGAGGTGCTGCCACGCGATGTGCTGCAGTTGATGACGCTGCGCAGCAACGATCAATTCAACACCACCATTTATGGCTACGAGGATCGCTTTCGCGGTATCAGCGGCACGCGCGAGGTGATTTTCATGCACCGCAACGATATCGCGCGGCTGGGCTTCGAGAATGGCCAGGGCGTGATGCTGACTACCGCCATAGAGCCGCAGGTCAAGCGCCAGGTGGGGCCGCTGGAGATCGTCGCCTATGACATTCCCGAAGGCTGCGCCGCGGCGTATTACCCTGAATGCAACCCGCTGGTGCCGCTCTGGCACCATGCCGAACGCAGCAAGGTGCCGGCGGCCAAATCGGTGCCGATCCGCCTGAGCCTGGCGGGTTGATCAGCGCTTGGGCGACAGCCCGACCGCGCACGCCACCACCGCCGAATCCTGCGGATAGTGAGCGCGCGGGGTCATCGTGGGCGACAGCAGCCGACCGTCGACGGCGCGCAACATCGGCCGCTCGACGGCTGGCGCGCAATGCTGCGGGTCGATAATTTCCATGCAGCGGCGCAACGAGTTGAAGTCCGGCGACTGCGACAGCGACAAATGCAACGTCTGGCTCACCGACACCGACACCACCGACCCCTGCACGCATTGCCCGTCATAGATCAGCGCGTGGCGGATCAGCGGGTTGTCATGGCAGTACTTCAGCAGGTTGAATGGCCGCGCGCACACCAGCGCCGTGTTGATGATCAACAGGTCGAACGCCACCGTGCCCGAGCGCGTCAAGGCCTGCAGCTCGTCGAACGTGCTCAGCGGGGCGATGCGGTAATAGCCCAGCTGGTTGAGCATTTTCTCGATCTTGATCCGTTGCAGCAGGTCTGCATCGGCAATCAGAAGGCGTAACGCTTTATTGGACATAGGTAAACCTGACAGTTGGGCATCCGCGTCGATCATTCAACGCTGAATACGTTAACCGTCAGCCAGCAAACCTGACTTTAAGGCGATTCTGAAACGGTAGCCGCTCCACCCACGCACTTTTAAGAATCGCCTCAAAGCCCTCGCACTGCCCTGCCCCTACCATGGGCCGCGTCCCTCACGCTCCCCTGGATTCGCCCGTGCTCATGTTTCTACTCAGAATGGTGTTTTTAGCCTGCGCCTTGCTGGCCCTCGCATCACGTCCCGTCAATGCGGCGTTGAAGATCGAGGGCACGCGCCTGATCTATTTCGGCCAGGACAGGGAAGCCACCCTCGGCGTGGTCAACCAGGCGCCGCGTGAAGTAGTGGTGCAGACCTGGATCACCGGCGAGGACGACGCAAGCGGGCGCACCGTGCCGTTCGCCGCCACCGAGCCGCTGGTACAACTGGGCGCCGGCGAGCACCACCGGCTGCGCATCCTGTATGCCGGCGAAGGATTGCCGACCGATCGCGAGTCGCTGCTCTGGCTCAACGTCATGGAAATTCCGCTCAAGCCGCAGGACTCCAACAGCGTGCAGTTTGCAATCCGCCAACGGCTCAAGCTGTTGTATCGCCCGCCCGCGCTCAAGGGGGGATCGAGCGAGGCGGTGCAGCAGTTGGTCTGGAGCCGCAACGACGGGGGCAGCGTGACGGTCAGCAATCCCAGCGCATTTCACCTGTCGCTGGTGGACGTGCAGACCGACAGCCAGGCGCTCAGCGACTACCTGTTGCTCAAGCCCTACGAGCGCAAAAACCTGGACACGCCGAGCCCGCTGGCCGCCGGCACCACCCTCCACTTTACCGAAATCAACGATATCGGCCTGCAGGCGCGCCGTAGCGCGCTGCTCAAATGACCGATCGCGGGGTACTTGCACCTATGTCACCGACCAAACGTTTCCTGCCCCTGCTGCTGTGGGCCTGCGCCGTGTTGCCCGCCACCAGCCATGCGCTGGCCTGCCGCGAGGACGGCACCAACTCGATCATCACCGAGGAGGCGCTGGGCACCGCGCTGGCGGTGGCTGCCGATGCCCCCAACGGCAGCATCATCTGGGAATCCGGCCCGCGCTCGACCAATGTGATCTGCAAGGACGACTACAACCATGGCCGCGAGGAAGTGTATTTCTACGTCAACCCGGCCAACGTGAGCATCGGCACCGGTATCCGCGTGGGCATTCGTTACAACAACCAGCCGATTACCCAAAGCAGCGGCAAAGTCGGCACCGGGTTCTATTCCGACCGTGGCTGCAACCTGGCCAACTGCGTGGGCTGGGACAAGGCGCGCTTCACCCTCAACTTCAGCGTGTTCATCGAAAAATACGACCCTACCCCACCGAGTGGCCAGGCCAGTACCCTGACCTCTTACCGGGTGTTCCAGCTGGACGGCGTACGCGGTCTCAACTCGCGGCCCAACAGCAACTTCAACTATGTGGTCACCGGCATGAACGGCATCCGCTTCGTGCCCTGCACGCCCGAGCTGACCATCACCCCCAGCGTGGTCAACTTCCCGACACCGTCGCGCAAAGCCTCGATCGGCGAAGTCGCCAGCAGCGCCAACTTCAGCCTGAACCTGCGCAAGGGCTGCGACACGCCCTACACCGTCAGTGCGCGCTTCGCGACCACGGCGGGCGGCGGCAGCGTGAGCAACGGCTTGCTGGTGCCGGACAACAACAATTCGGTGGGCATTTCGTTGTCGCGCGCCGAGAGCCAGCAGCAACTGCCGTTCAACGCGTGGTTCACCCTGCAGGAACTGATGGGCCTGGGCCAGAGCCACGATGAATTTCGCGCCGACCTGAAATGGCGCACCCTGCCGCTCCCCGGCGCCTTCGACGCCGCCGTGGTGGTAGATATGTATTACAAGTAGGCGAATTTTAAGGATCGTCTTATGCCCTTGGCGCACGCGGGTCTCTACAGTGCGCCAATGCGATTGAAAAGTTACCTGCTGCAGATCAACCCCGTCCTCTCCCGACCCGAAGCAGCCAGAAGGCTGCTGCGTATTTTTGCGACCGTGCTGCTTATCGGCATCTTCAGCGGGGTGTATACCTTTCTGCTGTCGACCTTCAACAACGACATCTCCCAGCGCCGCGGCTACATGAGCAGCGCCATCGCCGAAGCCCACACTTTTTTCACCAACCGCGAGGCCTTGCTCGAAAGCCTCAGCCTCTCGGCAGTGCGCAAGCAGGCGCGGCTCTACCCCTCCTCCGAAGAAGAACAACACCTGCAACTGGGTGACACGCCGGGCAACCAGTGGAGCATCTGGCTGACCGCGCGGATGCGCGACTACCTCAAGGCCAAGCAGGTCAACCTGCTCTATGTGAACACCGGCCCCGAGCCGCAGGTGACGCGCCTGTACGACTCGACCGCGCAAGTGCTGCCGATTTCCAAGTGCCTGCTCAATCGCCTCAAGGCCCTGCAACGCAGCGACCCGTCGACGCTCAAAGAGCTGTGGCTCAGCGACAAGACCGAGCACCACTCGCACCTCTATCTCTTCATCCGCCTGGACGAGCGCGACCCGCGCTCCGGCTGGCTGGGCCTGGAGATGGAAAGCCGCGAGGTGTCCCAGACCCTCAGCGAACAGAGCGCCGGCGAGTTCATGATGCTCAATTCCCAGGGCATGCTGGTGTTCACCAACAGCGACGATGCGCAGTGGAGCCAGCAACGCCTCAAGCCCCAGGAAGAGAGTTTTTTCGGCTTTGTCGGCAACGGCTGGCTGCCCGATCACCTGGTGATTCGCAAGCACCTGAAGTCTTCGGACTGGCAACTGATGTACTCCATCGACCTGCACGCCGTGGTCTCCGGGCTGTGGAAGCAGCTGCTCGGTTCGCTGCTGTTCTGCCTGCTCAGCGTGACGCTGATCTGGCTGGTGATGCGCCGTGTCGACCAGCGTTTCATCATCCCCTCGATCCACCGTATCCAGGCGCTGATCGAAAGCGAGGCGTTCGGCCGCGATGTGATCCAGACCGCGCCCGTCGCCCTCTGCGTGCTGCGCCGCACCGACGGCCAGGTGGTGCTGGAAAACACCCTGGCCCAGCAATGGCTGGGCCATGGCCCGGAGCGTGAGGCATTGCGCGCAGGCTGGATCGAGCAGGCGTTTGCCGATGACGCCCACGAACACTGCGATTACTTTGAAACCATCGACGGCCGCCACCTGTACCTGAGCAGCGCCCCCACCCGTTATCGCGGCGAAGACGTGTTGTTTTGTGCATTCAGCGATATCAGTGCGCGCAAGCAGGTCGAGGCGGCGCTGGAGGAAGCCCGCCAGTCAGCCGATGCCGCCAACGCTGCCAAGACCCTGTTCCTGGCGACCATGAGCCATGAAATCCGCACGCCGCTGTATGGCGTGCTCGGCACCCTCGAACTGCTGGCGCGCACGCAACTGGACGCCCAGCAGAAGGACTACCTGCACGCCATCGAAGGGTCGTCCTCGACCCTGCTGCAGTTGATCTGCGACGTGCTCGATGTGTCGAAGATCGAGGCCGGCCAACTGGCCCTGGAGTTGAGTGAGTTTTCGCCGCTGGAGCTGGTGCACGAAATCATCCAGGGCTACGCCGCAGCCGCGCAGGGCAAGGGCCTGCAACTGTATGCCTGCTTCGACCCGAAGTTGCCGGAACGGCTGATCGGTGACGTGACGCGCATCCGCCAGATTCTCAACAACCTGCTCAACAACGCAGTGAAGTTCACCGACTACGGGCGCGTGGTGTTGCGGGTCAAGGTGCTGGGGCGCGACGGCGAGCGCTCGAGTCTGCTGTGGCAGGTGTCGGACACCGGCAAAGGCATTGCCCAGGAAGACCAGGCGATGATTTTCGAACCGTTCTACCAGAGCGAAGGCAATACCAACGTCGTCGCCGGCACGGGCCTGGGGCTGCCCATCTGCCAGCGCCTCACGGAGTTGATGAACGGCAATATCCGCATGGTCAGCGAAATGGGCCTGGGCAGCAGTTTCAGCCTGATCCTGCCGCTGGAAGAAGCGCCCACCCCGCCGATGACCCCGCTGCTGGCCGAGACCATCTACGTGGTCGCGCCGATCCCCGAGCTGGCGCACTCCATCAGCGGCTGGCTGCGGCGCTGGGGCGCCAGGGCGCAGACCGGCCTGCCGACGCTGGCGGACAGTCATCTGCTGCTGCAAGTGCATCCGGGCAGCGTCGACCCGTCGCTCGCGCCCGAGTGGCCGGGCCCGGTGATCCACGTGAGCAGCAACGCCTGCACCGCCGTGGAAGGCGACGCCGGCGCGTGGCACGTCAACCTCAATCACCTGGCGGCGATTCACCAGGCCGTCAGTCAGGCGCAAGGGCTGTGGGTGGCCCGTAGCGACGAGCAAATACGCCAGCGTGACTTGAGCAAACTCAACCTGCATCTGCTGGTGGCCGAGGACAACATCATCAACCAGCTGATATTGCGCGACCAACTCGAAGAACTCGGCTGCACCGTGGAGCTGGCGGCCGATGGCCAGGAAGCGTTGCAGCTGTACACCGCCGGCAACTTCGATGTGGTGTTGACGGACGTGAACATGCCCCACATCAACGGTTATGAACTGGCGCGCGAATTACGTCGCCAGGGCTGCCCGTTGCCGATCATCGGGGCCACCGCCAACGCCATGCGCGGCGAGGCCGACCTGTGCCTGGCCGCCGGCATGAACCATTGCCTGGTCAAACCCTTTGCGTTGCGGGCTCTATTCAACTCCCTGGCGCCTTATGCACGGAACACCCATGAAGCCCCTTAGTATTTTGATAGTCGAGGACCACCCCCTGCAGCACATCTACCTGCAGCACCTGCTCAGTGAGTTGGGGGATTTCAGGCTCGAAACCGCCGAGGACGGCAAAGAAGCGCTGGAGCGATTGCGCCAGCGCGATTTCGACCTGGTACTCACCGACCTGCTGATGCCCGGCATGGACGGCGTGCAGTTTATCCAGTGCCTGGCCAGCCTGCGCTGCAAGCCGGCGCTGGCGATCATGAGCGCGGCGTCGCGGCGCATGTTGATGGCGGCCAGCCTGGTGGCGAAAAACCTCGATGTGGAGGTAATCGGGCTGATCTCCAAACCGGTCGCCGCCGACGCCTTGCGCAGCCTGGTGGACCAGTTGCGCAACCGGGTACGCACGCCCTCCCCCGAACTGCCCGAGCACCTGGACATCGACCGCCACACGCTGGTCCAGGCCATGAGCGCGGGCCAGTTCCAGGCCTGGTTCCAACCGAAAAAATCCCTCGCCAACGGGCGTATCGTCGCCGCCGAGGCCTTGGTGCGTTGGATGCACCCCGAGCAAGGCGTGATGCTGCCCGCCGCGTTCCTGCCGGCGATCAAGGCCTTCGAGCTGGAGGAACGGCTGTTGTGGCTGGTGCTCAAGCAGGCAATCTACGCCCAGGAGCAGTGGCGTCAGCGCGGCTATGAAATCCCGGTGTCGATCAACCTGCCCACCCACCTGCTCAACAGCCACGACCTGGCCGACCGTTTGCTGGAATTCGTGCTGCACCACGACGGTATCCCGGGGATGATCTGCTTCGAGTTGATGGAATGCTCGGTGCCACAGGACATCAGCAACTTCTACGCCGGCGCCTGCCGCTTGCGCATCAAAGGCTTCGGCCTGTCCCAGGATGACTTCGGCAAGGGCTACAGCTCCTACCTCAACCTGGTGTCCACGCCGTTTACCGAACTCAAGATCGACCAGGCGCTGGTCCAGGGCAGCCATGACAACGAAGGCATCGCCCAGGCCTTGGCGAGCATCATTGCGCTGGGCCGCAAACTCGGCCTGACCGTGGTCGCCGAAGGCGTGGAGACGCCCCAACAACTGGCGTTACTGCGCAAGATCGACTGCAACCAGGTGCAGGGTTTCCTGATCTCCCACGCGGTGTCTTCGGATCAATTTCAACAACTTCTGAACAATGATGGCCCTGCGACATCTCACTAGCAGCCGGCCCTGGATTATTTGCTCTTTAATAAGGAGTAAGCTCCCTCCAGTGCCGATTTATCCTGCGCCTGCGGAACCCCCTGATGAAGCACAACAACGCGATACTCGAAGCCTTCACCCGCAGCTCCCTGCGCCTGAACAAAGGCCTGATGGTGCTGATTGGCATCGCGTTGTTGCTGATACTGACCAACTACTGGTCGTTGCAACGCGGAGTCGAAACCCGCTACGGCGCGACGCGCTTTCATTTCGCGCGGCTGATGGAAAACCTGACGGAGCAGGAGTCGTACCTCAGGAGCCTGACGCACCCCGGCATCCAGGCCGAACTGCTGCGTGCGACCAACGTGCAGGTGAGCCTGAAAAGCCGCATGGTCGACAACCACCGCACGCTGTACGAAGGCCAGAAGTACTCGTTTTCGGTGCCGTTCAGCGTCAAGTTCGATGAGCAGCAAGTCGGCCCCGCCGCGCGGCCGCAGATTTTCGCCCTCGGCGCGCACCTGACCAGCTACTACAGCGCGTTCTGGTCTTCTTCGCCGTACGAGGCGCCGCAAACCTTTCTATTCAATCGCCACACCCACTACACCATCACGGTGCCGTCGGTGGGCTACCAGCGTCGAGAGAACACTGAGGAAACCGGCAACCTCGTGGCGCTGGTCAACGCCGTGCAGCAAACCCTGGAAAACACCCCGCAGCCGCTCGAGCAGAACCGCGTGTATTGGCAGGCCGGCCCCGCGCCCGGGCACTTGCTGGCCTATATCGGACTGCCGCTGGACGGCCAGGAACAGGCGGTGGTCGGCACCTTGCTCGACCTCGCGCGGGTCGACGATGTACAGCGCGCGCTGGACCGCTCGGCCTTTGATCGCTTGACCCTGATCGCGCCCGACGGCACCCGGCTGGCAGGACCGGACGTCGGGCAGCTCAGCGATGGCGTGCACTTCAATGCCGATGGCTTTGAATTCAAGATGACCCAGCCAGGCGACCAGCCGTGGAGCGCGGTCTATGGCCTGAACTACTCGCACTTCTTCCACTCCGCGCTGTGGCCGCTGAGCAGCCTGGCGCTGTTCTTCGTCGGCCTGGTGACCCTGGGCTGGGGCGGCAGCCGCTGGTACCGGCGCCAGGTGATCAACCCGGCGCGCCTGGCCCACGAGCGCATTGCCGAAAGCGTGGCCTTCAGCCGGGTGATCATCGACACCGCGCCCACCGGCTTGTGCGTGGTGCGGCGCAGCGACAGCAAGGTCCTCATCGAGAACCAGCGCGCCCAGCAATGGCCCGGCACCGCGCGCCTGGTGGCCGCCATGGCCGGCACGCATGACAGCGCCGAGAGCGGCGAGACGCACCTGGAAATCGAAGGCCGGCACCTGCAGATCGGCTTTGTGTCGACCCGTTATCAGGCCGAAGACGTGCGCCTCTACGCCTTCAACGACATCACCCGCCACATCGACGACGCCCAGGCACTCGAAGATGCACGCCGCGCCGCCGATGCCGCCAACGAGGCCAAGACATTATTCCTGGCGACCATGAGCCATGAAATCCGCACGCCGCTGTATGGCGTGCTCGGCACCCTCGAACTGCTCGGGCTGACCGACCTCGACCCGCACCAGCAAACCTACCTGCACACCATCCAGCGCTCGTCCGGCACGCTGTTCCAGCTGATCAGCGATGTGCTGGACGTGTCGAAAATCGAGTCCGGGCAAATGGCGATAGAGGCCGTGGATTTCTGCCCGCTGGACATGCTCGAAGACACCCTGCACACCTACGCCGCGTCCGCCCAGCGCAAGGGCTTGCAGCTCTACAGTTGCATCGATGCGCAATTGCCCGATTGCGTGATGGGCGACCCGATGCGTATTCGCCAGATTCTCAACAACCTGGTGAGCAACGCCATCAAGTTCACCGACATCGGGCGCGTGGTGATTCGCGCCAGGGTCACGGCGCGCGACGCCGGCAACGTCGACCTGGAATGGCAGGTCACCGACTCCGGCGTCGGTATCCCCGAGGCCCAGCAGGCCAAGCTGTTCGATCTGTTCTACCAGGCACCGGACACCGCCAGCGAAGGCGGGGCCGGGCTGGGGCTGCCGATTTGCCGGTGGCTGGCGCAGATGATGGACGGTGAGATCCGCGTAGTCAGCGAGCCGGGCCTGGGCAGCAGCTTTACCCTGAAATTGCGCCTGCCACTGTGTGGCGGTGCGCTGACCCAGTTGCCGTTGATCGAGCCCAGCCCGACGCCGGTGTATGTGCAGGCGCCGGTGCGCGAACTGGCGCAGTCGATGAGTGACTGGCTCAATCGCCTGGGCATCGCGGCGGCGCTGGCGGCGACCACCCAGGAGCAGGACAGCCGCCATGCAGTGCTGGTCGACCTGCTGCCCGGCGACCCCGCCCAACCCTGGGCCGGCCAACGCGTGCGCTGCCTGCCAGGCGCTCACAGCCCGCCACTGCACACCGAGCAGGGCTGGGTCGTCGACCTGCACGACGTGCGCGCCATCGCTGCCACCGTGTCGCTGGCGCAGCACGGCAAGCACGAGCAACCGCCAGCGGCCCGGCCACACAGTGCCGGGCAACTGGGGCTGCGCATCCTGGTGGCCGAGGACAACCCGGTCAACCAGGCGATCATCAAGGAACAGCTGGAGGCGCTCGGTTGCTCGGTGACCCTGGCGGCCAACGGCGAGCAGGCGTTGCAGCTGTGGCTGCCGCAGGCCTTCGACCTGGTGCTCACCGACGTGAATATGCCGTTGATGAATGGCTATGAACTCGCCCGCGCCCTGCGCGAGCATGATCCGCAGTTGCCGATTATCGGCGTGACCGCCAACGCGATGCGCGAGGAAGGCGTGCGCTGCCTGGCGGTGGGCATGAACGCCTGGATCGTCAAGCCGTTGAGCCTGCAGACCCTGCGCGGCCAGTTGATCAGACTGTGCAAGGTCAAGCCGCCGGTCGAGCCCGACCTCGTGCCCTGCGACGACAGCGTGCAGTTGTCGGAGACCATGCGCCCGTTGTTCATCAGCAGCGTAGAGCAGGACCTGCAACGCATCGGCACGGCGCTCGAACGCCGCGATGCGCGTGCCCTCGGCCAACTGCTGCATTCGGCCGCCGGCGCATTGGGCGCCGTGCAGGCCCTCGACCTGGCCCAGGCCTGTATCGAACTGGAAGACCAACTTAACCGCGGCAGCCTCGACACTGCCCTTGCGCTCAAGGTGAAGGCGGTGATGCAGCGCCTGTCGGCCGTCCTGGACACGCTTCGGCCCGGGCACCCTTCACTCACCTGAACTGGCACTACGGACGGCCCTTTATGAAAAAATTCAACGTGGTAATCGCGGACGATCACCCGATCGTATTGCTGGGCGTTCGCGAGCTGGTGGAACGCGACACCCGCTTCCAAGTGGTCGGCGAGGCCGTGTGTTCAGCCGGGCTGATCGCGCTGTTGCAGCGCCAGGGCGTCGACATTGTGATCACCGACTACAACATGCCGGGCGACTCGCCCTACGGCGATGGCCTGAAACTGGTGGAGTACCTCAAGCGGCATTTCCCGCAGGTGCAGATCCTGATCCTGACGATGATTTCCAACCAGCTGATTCTCACCCGCCTGCAGGAGTTGGGCGTGGTCGGCATCATCCAGAAAAGCCAGTTGCACACCGAGATCCAACTGGCGCTCAAGGCGATTGCCCAGAAGAGCGCCTATCGCAGCCTGGAACCGCCGAAGACATCAGTGATCGAGACCCTCACGGACTTCGACGAGCGCTTCACCAGCCTGTCGCCCAAGGAGTTCGAGATCCTGCGTTTGTTTATCTCGGGCATGAGCGTGAGTGATATTGCGCGCAGCCAGAATCGAAGTTCCAAGACCATCAGTGCGCAAAAGATATCGGCCATGCGCAAACTTGAAGTGAGCAGCGACCAGGACCTGCTCGCTTATTGCCTGGCGCGTAATATCTTCAACTGACCTGCCCCTCCAGCAAGCCATTCAAGGCAATGGCTTCGCCCCGCCCCCGCCCCTGACCGCTCTAGACCGAAGCTCTCCCGCCTGCTCCAGGGTTTATAAGAATCGTCTTATGTCGTCCAAACCTTGGACTTTTTATTCTTGCCCCGCAGTTCAACAACCGCACTTTCCAACTCACACTAACGGACATCATCATGAAGAAGTTTTCCCTGGCTGTTATCGCCTCGGCCCTGGTTGCGGCCTCCGGCAGCGCATTTGCCGATGAAACGGCACCGACGCCGACCCTGGGCGGCAGCGGCAAAATTACCTTCACTGGCGTGATCAACAATGACGCGTGCTCGGTGGACGGCGCCAACTCCGACCGCACCATCTCCGTGGACATGGGCAACGTCTCGATCAAGGACATGGGCACCGCCGAAAACCCAACCGCAGGTCGCGTGACCGCCAAAGACTTCAACCTGAACGTCAACTGCAACCAGGGCACCAAAGTCGCGATGATCTTTGACGCCAACAACGGCGGTTCGGGCCTGGTCACCGGCAAGAAAGTCCTGGCCCTGAACCCGGGTTCGGCCACCGCGCAAAACGTCGGCATCGCCCTGCTCGACAGCAAAGGCAGCCTGATCGACCTCAGCTCGCCGAGCACCGCACGCATTGAAAGCACCATGCACGGTCAGGGCACTGAAGGCGGCGACGCCACCATGAGCTTCGCAGCCGCCTACGTCACCACCGGTGCCGCCGGTGCCTCCACCGCCGGTCGCGGTGACGCGACCCTGCCGTTCATCCTGCAATACGAGTAACTCGGCGCGCCTGAGCACCGAACGCGCGAGGCCCTGCGGCCTCGCCATTTATTTTTGATGACACCGGACACCCTCATGCAGCCTCGTATTATCACCGCGAGCCTGGTGCTGCTGGGCATGCTTATGGCTACCCAGGCCACCGCCAGCATTTCACTCAACGCCACGCGTATCGTGTTCGATGGCAGCCACAAGGAAGCCAATATCACCGTGCGCAACGGCAACCAGGACGTGTTGATTCAGTCCTGGGTCGACATGAACGACGCCAGTGGCAGCCGTGCACCGTTTGCCGTCACCCCGCCCCTGGCACGGGTGTTTGCCAAGGAGCAGCAACTGCTGCGCATCCTCTATCAAGGCGCCGGCATGCCGACCGACCGCGAGTCGGTGGTGTGGCTCAATGTGCAGGAAATCCCCAAGGCTAGTGAGGCCGAGAACACGTTGCAGTTGGCCATCCGCCAACGCATCAAGATCTTCTACCGCCCTGCCGGCTTGCCCGGCAATGCGTTGCAAGCCCCGGCGCAGCTGGAGTGGCGCCTGGCCAAACAGGGCACGCAAACCCTGCTGCTGGTGAAGAACCCGACGCTGTACCACGTGTCGATGGCCGACATCAAAGTGCAGGCGCAACTGGCCAGCGACTCCACCATGATTGCGCCCGGCGAGGCGAAACAGTTCCCGCTCAGCGCGACGCCCGCCAGCGGTCCGGTGCAGTTGTCGTTTTCCAGCATCAATGACTACGGCGCGCAAAACAACTACACCGCGCCCCTGTCCATCGGCGCTGCGGCAGCCGCGTACGCGACTGAATCGCGCCTCAAACCCTAAGCACTTCGTCTAACCCACAGGCTCACTTCGCGTGCGTGTTTGCGTGCCCGGCTGTTCGCCAACCAGGGATGTCACAGGTCTTCGCATGTCTTTTATTTCCAGCAACAGGCCCGTCCGTGGCGCACTGAAGTTGAAGACGCTGTCGCTCGCGATTGCCGCCAGCCTGCCCGCCTGGGCACTGGCCGCCGAGCCTGCGGAAACCTTCAACACCACCTTCCTGCAAGGCGCGCAGTCCGCCGTCGACCTGCAGCAATTGCTGTCGGCCAACAGCGTGCTGCCGGGCACTTACCGCGTCGACCTGTACAGCAACGAGGTGCTGGTGGGTCGCCGTGACATCGACTTCAAGCGCAACCCCGGGAACGGTCGCGTCGAAGCCTGCCTGACCCTCGACCTGCTCAAGCAACTGGGCATCGACATGGCCCGCTTGCAGGCCCAGGGCAAGCTGGATCCGCAGCACCCGCAGGACTGCTACGCGCTCGCCGAGATGATTGAGGAGGCCAGCGTGCGCTACGACAGCAGCCGCCTGCGCCTGCTGGCGAGCATTCCGCAGGTGGCCATGCAGCGCGGTTTGCGCGGGTATGTCGACCCGCAGTTGTGGGACGACGGCGTGCCTGCCGCGTTCATCAACTACCAGCTCAACAGCAACCGCAGCGCTGGCGACGCCGACACACGCATCAACAACAACCTTGGCCTGCGCAACGGCATCAACCTGGGTGCCTGGCGCCTGCGCAACGAGTCGAACATGAATGGCGGCACCGGGCGCTCAAACACGTTCACCAGCAATCGCACCTACCTGCAGCATGACGTCACGCCGATCAAGGGCCAGTTCAGCGCCGGTGAGATTTTCTCCGACGCCGACCTGTTTGACAGCGTGCGCTATCGCGGCTTGAAACTGGCCTCGGATGACGGCATGCGCGCCGACAGCGAGCGCGGTTATGCGCCGGTAATTCGGGGGGTGGCGCAGACCAACGCGACCGTCGAAATCCGCCAGAACGACTACATCCTCTACACCGCCAACGTCGCACCGGGGCCGTTCGAAATCAACGACATCTACCCCAGCGGCTCCAACGGTGACCTGGAAATCACCGTGATCGAGTCCGACGGCAGCCGCCGCGTGACGATGCAGGCGTTCTCCAGCCTGCCGATCATGGTGCGTGAGGGGCAAGTCAAATACAGCCTCTCGGCGGGTACCTTCAAGAGCAATGCCGACGGTTTGGCGACGCCGCGTTTTATCAGCAGCACCCTGGCGTACGGCTTGACCAGCAACCTCAGCGGCATCGTCGGTGTGCAAGCCAGCGAGGACTACAGCGCGCTGTCGATCGGCGCCGGCAAGAACACCGCGCTGGGTGCGTTTTCCCTGGATGCCACGCATTCATCCAGCAAGGCCCGTGGGCAAACCACCCAGGGCAGTAGCGTGCGCGCGCTGTATGCCAAGACGTTTGCCGGCACCGACACCAACTTCACCCTGGCCGCCTACCGCTACTCCACCGAGGGCTACCGCACCCTCACCGACCACGTCGAAGACATGAGCGAAGACGTGCGCGTGCGCACCGGCCATTCGAAAACCCGCACCGACCTGACCATCAACCAGAGCCTGGGCCGCAACAATGCGTTCGGCAGCCTGTATGTGAACGCCAGTGACCAGCGCTACTGGAATCGCGGTGGGTCGCAGAGCTTTTCGGCCGGCTACACCAGCAACTGGGGTGACTTGAGCTACAACCTCGGCGTGACGCGCACCAAGCAAATCGTGACCTGGGGCGCGCCGAGCAGCGACACGCAATTGAACCTGTCCATCTCGTTCCCGCTGGGCAGCCAGGCGCGCGCACCGCGGGCGTTTGTCACCACCAGCCGCCAGCACGGCGACACCACCACCCAGGCGGGTATCAATGGCTACGTCGCCGACACCAGCGACACCTTTTATTCGGTGCAAGCGGGCCACAGCGACACCAGCGGCAGTTCCGGTTCGGTGAACCTCAACAGCCGCACCTCCATGGCAGACGTGAGCCTCGGCTACAGCCAGGGCCAGGGCTACAACTCGCAGAACCTCAACATCGCCGGCTCCGTGGTGGCCCATGCAGGCGGCATCAACCTGGGTCAAACCGTCAGCGAAACTTTCGCGCTGGCTGAAGTACCGGGCATCTCCGGGGCGAAGATCAGCAGCTACAGCGGCGTGGAGACCGGCTACAACGGCTATGCGGTGATCCCGACGGCGCAACCTTACCGGGTCAACTGGATCAGTCTGGACACCCGTGACCTGGGCGGCAATGTGGAAGTCACCAACGCCACCCAACAACTGGTGCCACGCCGAGGCGCCGTGGTCGTCGCGCATTACAGCGGCACCACCGGGCGGCGGGTACTGTTCGAGTTGTTTGATGCACAGCACAAACCGCTGTCGTTCGGCGCTTCGCTGGAAGATGGCAACGGCAAGCAACTGGCAATTGCCGACCCGAATGGGAATGCGCTGGCGTTGGTCGAGCAGGATCAAGGTACGTTAGTGATCAAGTGGGGCGACCAGCAATGCAATGCCCACTATGCGCTGGCACCTCAGAACAAGGCGCTGAACTATGAACGCCAGGCGTTGGTGTGTGCGCCTTGAAGCTGGGGTAGAAGGCCAACAGGTGGGATTGAGGTAGGGCCCAGGCACCCGGGCATATGGAGATCAAATGTGGGAGCTGGCTTGCCTGCGAAAGCGGTGGGTCAGCCACCAAATGCATCAGCTGACAGGCCGCCTTCGCGGGCAAGCCAGCTCCCACAGGGGATTGGGGTGGGGCCTGAGACCCCGGGTGTATGAAGATCAAAGGTGGGAGCAGTTATTGGCTCATCTGCTCCAACGTGTAGCGCAATGAAGCCGCCAACATCGGCCCGTGCCCCAGGCCCGGGAATGCCTGGTAGCGCACGGTCAGCCCCTCGACACTTTGCAGCGAGGCCAACAGGCGCTTGACCGCGCCATCGTCCTGCGGCTTGGCGGCCCTGGCCGGGCTGGCCGGTTCTGCATCACCGCGCATCAGCAGCAAGGTCGGCCGCTTTGCGCGCAGGCGCTGCGCGAGTCCGTCGGTATGAATCACGCCACTGTTCCACCACAGCGACGGGCTCGCCGCGGCGTAGTCGTCAAACGCCTGCGGACGCGTCGTCAAGGCATGCAACACCAACAACCCACCATAGGAATGCCCCCACAGCAATTGCCGCCTGGGTTGTATCTCCAGACACTGGTTGACCAGCGGCCGGATCTGCTCCGTCAGCAAATCCAGGAACTGATCGGCGCCTCCGCTGGGCACATCCGTCAAGGGATCACGTTGCGCGCCCTCGCCCACTCTCGGGGTGTAGTCGAACGTCCGCGCATTGCGCTCGATGCGCAGCGGCGTCGCATACCCCACCGCCACCAGTACCGGTGGCGCCGGGCGATGGGACAGGTGGTTGAGCAGCTCGGTATCCAGCGCCGCCATCGCCGCATTGCCATCGAGCAGATAGGCCACGGGGCTGGCCGCGCTGACCTTGAGCGGGCGCCCCAGCCACACCCGGTAGTGCCGCGCGCCGTCAGCCGAGTCCAGCTCCAGCGTGCTGAACTGGTAGTCGCTGGCCTCGCGCAATACCGGTGCATCCATCAGTTGGTCAGGTGCCGGCTGGGCACAGGCACATTGCACAAAAAACAACGCCAACCAGCATGCGCGCCCCATCAGAACGACGCCGTCAGGCTGGTGTACAAGGTGCGCCCGGACTGGTTGTAGGTCGCGGCGCCGGCGCCTTCGATGTTGTTCACGCCCTGGGCATTGCCCTCGCGCCACAGGCGTTTGTCGAACACGTTGTCCACGCCGGCGGTGAGGCTGAGGTTTTTTGTCAGGGCGTAGGTACCGCTCACACCGGCAATCGCATACGGCGAGAGTTGGTTGTTGCTGGTGCCGGTCACGCGGTTGCCGTGGTAGTCGTATTTCTTCGGAGTCTGCTTGCCGTACCAGGCCACGCTCGCCTGCAGGGACAGGTCCTGGGTGGCCTGCCAATCGAGCATCGAATTGAGGGTGTACTTGGGCGTGACCGAGAGTACATCACCGGTCTGTTTGTTTTTCGATTGGAGCATGTAGGTGAAGTTGTTGGTCCAGTTGACCTGCTCGCCCAGCGGCAGCGCAACGGTACCTTCCAGGCCTTCGACCAGCGCCTTGGGCACGTTCTCCCACTTGAAGATGCTCGCGCGGGCGGTGCTGCCGGTGCCGCCGGACGCCGTGCCGACCGGGGTCAGGCCGGACTCGATCTTGTTTTTGTAGTCGTTGCGAAAATACGTCAGGCCGGCGACCACACCGTCATTGCGGTACTCCAGGCCCAGTTCCTTGTTGACGCTGGTTTCCGCGTCGAGGTCGGCATTGCCTTGCAGGTAGCAACTGGTGGTCTGGCCGTAGCAACCCTGGCCGTTGCTGTACAGCAGATAGTTGGGGTTGAGCTGGTAGAGGTTCGGCGCCTTGTATGAACGGGCGATGCCGGCCTTCAAGGTCAACGTGTCGGTGAGCACCTGGGACAGGTTGAGCGACGGGCTCCAGTTGTCGCCGACGACGTTGTGGTGGTCCAGGCGCAGGCCCGGGGTCAGGCGGGTGCCGGGGCGCAGCTCGATGTTGTCTTCGGCGAACAGCGAAAAAATGCGCGACGCCGACGAGTCACTGCGAGAGGTGCTCGACAAGCCAGGCACGCTGCCGCCGGCCGTGGTGGTTTGCAGGTTGGCATTCGGATCGCCAAGCTTCTGTTCGACCCACTCGCTGCCGAGCGTCAGCACCTGGTCGACACCTGCGTGCAGCGGCAGGTTGACTTCACCGTGGGCGGTCAGGTCGCGCAGTTCGTTGGTGCTGAAACTGTTGGCGGAAAAGATCCCTTCCAGGCCACCGGCCAGGCCTTCATTGAGACGGCGGTTGCGAGTCTTTTCATACTGCACGTAGGCCAGGGTGCTGCCGAAATCCCATTCGCCGCGATGGGTCACGGCGTAGGTTTCACGGTAGAGAATATTGGTCTCATGCCCCAGCATGTTCTTCACGGTGGCGTTGCTGTTGGTGTTCTGGGTATCGCCGGTATAGATATTGCCCTGGCGGCTGAAACCGGCCTCCAGGTCGAGGGTTTGCTCGGGAGTGAAGTTCCAGCTGAGCAGGCCGTTGACGTCTTTGTTGCGCACCCCCTCGCGCCCCGCCGGCAGCGTGCCGACCTGGTTGCCGGTGCGCAGGGATTCATGCCCGCTGTTGATGTCGGCATCGTCGGCGTTGGTCTTGGCCACGTTGCCGTACACGCGGTAGCTGAGGGTGTCGGTGAGCGGGCCATTGAGGCCGAAGTTCATGCGCTCGGTCTCACCTTCGGCCGAGTGTTGGGCGAAGTTGTGGTAGATCGTTGCCGAGCCGTGCGTTTGCGTGCCCGGCTGCTTGGTGATGATATTCACCACGCCACCCGCCGCACCATTGCCATAACGCGCTGCCGCGGGGCCGCGAATGACTTCGATGCGCTCGACCTGATCGGCCGGTACCCAGTTGCTGTCGCCGCGGCTGTCACGCTCGCCACGCCAGCCATAGCGCACCGAATTGCGGCTGCCGACCGGCTTGCCGTCCACCAGGATCAGGGTGTTTTCCGGGCCCATGCCGCGAATGTCGATCTGGCGGTTGTTGCCGCGCTGGCCGCTGCTGGAGTTGCCGGTGAGGTTGACGCCGGGCATGGTGCGGATGATGTCCGACAGGTCGTTGGCCGGTGGGCGTTTCTTGATGTCTTCAGCGGTGATGATCGACACACCGGGCATCTGCTTGATCTCTTCCTGAGCGGTGCCCAATACGGTCTGGGTCGGCAGTTCCATCTGCGCAGGGGTTTCGGCCTCGGCGGCGAAACTGCTGACGGGCAACAGGCTGCAAATACTCACGGCAAGCAGGGACAAGCGGAACATGCGGGGATCTCCAAGCGCAGCCCGACCGATAGCGGTGGGCCATCAAAGATCGCAGATGATAATCAGATGCAATTGCGAGTAAAGAACATTAACTTTCTAAACATTTGCCGTGGGCAGGCGCAGATTCATGCGCAATCCCGAGGCACCCTGGGTCGCCCACAGCTCGCCGCCCTGCAGTTCGATGGCACGCCGCGCGATGCTCAATCCCAGGCCAAAACCCGTGCCCACCGTGCCGTCCAGCCGCAGGTAGGCTTCAAAGATGCGCTGCAGATCGCCCTCGGCAACGCCCGGCCCCTGGTCTTCGATCACCAGCCACCAGCGGTCGCCTTGCCGCTGGCCGCTCAGGCGAATCACGCCGTGGGGCGGTGAGTGGCGGATGGCGTTGCGCAGGATATTTTCCACGGCCTGGGCAAAGCTGTTGAGGTGCACGTGCACCTGGCACGTACTGTCCAGCTCGCACACCAGCGCTTCGAGCGGCCAGCCGGTTTCGAAATGCGCGTCCTGCACCAGCGCTTCCCAGACGGAGGCCACCACCACCGCTTCGGCTTCCAGGCGAGGTTTTTCGGTGTCGAGCCAGGCCAGGTTGAGTGAGTCGTCCACCAGCCGGCGCATCTCCTCCACTTCCCGCGACAGGCGTTGCTGCAACTGCTCGGGCGGCAGGCCGCTGTCACTGGCGATTTTCAAACGTGCCAGTGGCGTGCGGATTTCATGCGACAAGGTGCGCAGCAATTGCCGCTGCTGATTAAGGCTCTGGCGCAGGCGCTCGGCCATGTGTTCATAGGCCCGGGCCAGTTCGCCGAGTTCATCCGGCCGGCGCGTCACGCTGCTGCTGGCCAGCGGTGCGAGGTCGCCGGCACTCAACGCGTTGGCGCGTTCGCGCAGTTCATTCAACGGCTGCACCAGATGGCGGTACAGCACCAGCCCCAGTGCCAGCGCCAACAACGCCGGCACCAGGCCGTGGGTGAACACATGGGTCCACGGCGTGAGCCCTGGCGGCAACAGGCGTTCAGGCAATTGCATCACCAATCGCCCACGCTCGGGGTGCTCCGGGAAAGCCATGCTCACGTACGGCAATTCGTCTTCGAGGCGCTTGCTCATTGGCCAACTGAGCTTGCGCATGAACGTCAGGTGGCTGACCTGTTCGGCGCTCAACGGCGTGGTGCCCAGGCTTTGCAGGTAGTCATCCAGCACCGCCACCCAGGTGTGTTCGCGCTGCTGCAATGCCAGGCGCCAGCGCTCTACCGCCGCGGCGTCGCCAGTGGCCGCCACGTGCTCGGCCTCGGCCGCATAGGCAGCCAGGGCGATGCGGTCGGACGTCTCCAGGAAGTAGGTGTTGCGCTCCACCCGCAAGCCCCAACTCCACACCAGCCATACCAGCAGCAAACAGGCACACACTTGCAGCAGCGCCATTTTCCACAGCAAGGGATGACGACGTTGCATCAGGCGCCGTCGCACAACAGCACATAACCCTGATGGCGCACCGCGTCGATGCGAATGCCCTGTACCTCGAGGGCAGCCAGCTTGCGCCGCAGGTTGCACACATGTACATCGAGGCCACGATCCAGGCGGGTGTATGGCCGGTGCAGCACATGCTGGTAGAGGAAGGCCTTGGTCAGTGCCTCGCCTGTGTGCTCATGCAGCGTGCACAACAGACGAAATTCCGATGAGGTCAGGCCGGCGGCGCGGCCGTCGAAGCTGACGTCCCGCGCCTGCGCGTCGAACGCTAGGGCGGAATGCCGCGAAGGCATCGACGGCGCCCGCGTGCCGCAATCGATCGCCACGCGCCGCAGCAACGCGTCGATGCGCACATCCAGTTCGGCCAGGCTGAAGGGCTTGGGCAGGTAGTCATCGGCGCCTTGGCTGAAGCCGGTGATGCGATCCTGCTCGGCGCCCAGGGCCGACATCAGGATCACCGGCGTACCGCGCTCCTGGCGCAGCCGCGCCAGGATATTCAAGCCACTTTCACTCGGCAGCATGATGTCCAGCAGGATCAATTCCACCGGTGCCTGCAGCGCCAGGTCCAGGCCCTGGCCACCGCAATGGGCGCTGTTCAAGGCAAAGCCGCGCCGGCTGAGATGGTTGCTCAGGTGCGTGCACAGCTCTACGTCATCCTCGATGATCAGGATGCGCGGGCTGGGGGATAAAGATGGGGCCAGATGATAAGTATTCACAATTACGTCAGTTTCGCATTCGACGAAACATTTCGCAATGTTCACTCACCCCGGCACTGTCCCTCAGCCTGCAATTGACGCCCCTGAGCTTGCGCCCGGCCCACCAGGTGCAGCAGGTTGCCGCTCCAGATGTTGCCGATATCCGCCTCGCTGTACCCGGCCTGCAGCAACGCTTCGGTGATCTTCGGCAACTGGCTGACATCCTCCAGACCCTGTTGTCACGCTGGGGATTGGGCGACTGCGCGATCAGGTAGAGCTGTATGGGATCAATGAAGAGAAGGTGTATGGCGACGTATTGGCGCAACTGAACATCAGGTTGCAAGTGCGCTCGACAAATGGACATCCAAATGTGGGAGCGGGCTTGCTCGCGAATGCAGTGTGTCAGTCAACAAATTCATTGGCTGATCCACCGCATTCGCGAGCAAGCCCGCTCCCACATTTTTGACCGTGTCCGGCTTCCTTCCCTAGGCGAGGTGCCGAGTGTTGGGGCGAGAGCCCTTTTGGTCAGGCCGGCATTCTGGGCTCTTTTCCAAAAGCGACTTGCCGTAACGGCGGAACCATCAGCAGCCGTTACCCAAAAAACGGATATGCCCCCAAAAGCCCTACCCAGTTATATCCATAGCAATAAACGATATTGGTATATACCAGATTGCTCCCTTATAAATCGCCCCCATCACAGGACGTTGGGCTGGAGTAACACGCGATGGTGTCGGTAAAGGTAATGCTGGAGTACTTTCATCCCTGGCCGAATTCGGCGGGGTTGTACCTGGCACGGGAACGCGGCTGGTATGAAGAACTGGGCCTGGATGTAGAGCTGGTGGTGCACGACCCCTACCGTGGCGACACCCTGCAGCACCTGCTCACCGGTGCTGCGGATTTTGGCGTGTTCCCCAGCAACCGTCTGCTGGTGCGCCGTGGCCTCGGCCAGGCGCTGCAAGGCATCGCGGCGATCAACCATGCGGGGCTGGAGTCGATCCAGACCCTCACCGACTCCGGCATCCGTCGCCCCCGCGACCTGGTAGGCAAGCGCCTGGCCCTCAACCCGACCCCGCGCGGCCTGGCCATGGTGCGTCACCTGGTCAGCCGCGATGGCGGCGATCCCGATGGCGTGATCCTGGTGGACAGCGGCGTGCGCGAGCTGCGCCCCGAGCAGTTGGCCGAGGGTGTCGCCGATGCCAGTTTCGGTGGCTACTGGGCCTGGGAAGCGCTGATGCACAGCCCTATCGAAGACGCGCGCCGGGTGGTGCTACCGGTCGACGAGATCGGCGCGCCGGCGTATCACAGCTACCTGCTCGGCGCCCACGAGCGCACCCTGGCAGACCGGGCCGAGGTGGTGCGCGATTTCCTCGCAGCCACTGCCCGCGGTTATCTGGCCGTGGCACAGGAGCCGTCGATTGCCCTCGCCGCCTACGAGCACACCACGCCGTATTTTCCGGCGGAATTGCTCAGCGCCTCGCTGCATAAAATCGCCCCGACCTGGCTGCATCAAGGCCGCTGGGGCGAGCAACGCCAGGCGCTGCTCGCCCCCTACGCCGAATGGCTGCACGCGCATGCGGTGCTCGACAATCCGCAGGTGTGGGAAGGGGCAACCAGCAACGCCTACCTGCCCGAGGTGCACGCATGAATCCGCAACGCACCGCCCACGGCCTGGGGCTGGAGCCCGTCGCAGCCGACTGGCCGGCCCTGCACGAAACCGATATCGAACAGCTGCTGCACGACTACCCGCAACTGGGCTCGCTGCAGAGCCTGCACTGGCACAGCCCGCGACCGTTTTCCGCCGCCGGCCTGATCACCACTGACGAGGCGACGGTGTTCGTCAAACGTCATCACCAGCACGTGCGCCAAGCCGCCTGGCTGGAGGAAGAACACCGCCTGATCGCCCACCTGCACCGCCACGGCGCGCCAGTGGCCGCGGTGCTGCCGAACCGACACGGGGCGACGGCAACCGCGCAAGGCGTGTGGACGTATGAAGTGCACCACGTCGCCGAGGGACTGGACCTGTACCGCGACGCGCTGTCGTGGTCGCCGTTTCAAAACACCCGGCACGCTCTCGCCGCAGGCCAGGCATTGGCCCGTCTGCACCTGGCCGCCGAAGCCTACGACGCCCCTCAACGCCAGACCCAGGTGCTGCTGGCCAACGCACGGTTGATAGAACAATCAAACCCGCTGGAAGGCATCAGCAGCCCCTACCTCGCCGACAAGGAGTGGCGCACTCAACTCGGCGAGTTGCTGTTGCCGTGGCACGCAGAACTGCATCCGCTGTTGCGTGAGCAACCGCCACTGTGGACCCACAACGACTGGCACGCCTCCAACCTGCTGTGGAACGCCGACGGCAGCGTTTCCAGCGTGCTGGATTTCGGCCTGGCCGACCGCACTTTCGCCCTCTTCGACCTCGCCACTGCCATCGAACGCAACGCCGTGCCCTGGCTGGACCTTGATACGGGTGGCGTAGCGCGCGCCGATCTCGACAGCGTGGATGCCCTGCTCGCCGGGTATCACCAAGTACGCCCATTGAGCACCCGCGACCTGCTCACCCTCAGCGCCCTGTTGCCGCTGGTGCACGTGGATTTCGCCCTGTCCGAGGTGGCGTATTACCAGGACGTGGTGGGCTCCACCGCCAGCGCCGATATCGCCTATTACGCCTACCTGCTCGGTCATCTGCGCTGGTTCGCCGGTGCCGAGGGGCAACGGTTGCTTGGCCATATCCGGCGTAAAAGCGTATGAGCATGCTGGTCGATACTCAGTGGCTGCACGCGCATCGGGCTGATCCCACGCTGGTGATACTGGATGCCACGGTGGTATTGCCGTCGCCGGCGTTCGATGGCGATTACCGCGTCCAAAGCGGCGAAGACGGCTGGTTGCAGGCGCATATTCCAGGCGCTAGACATGCAGATCTATTGACTGACTTGGCCGACACCCACGCCAGTTTCAGCTTCGCCCTGCCAACGCCTGAAGCGCTGGTAAACAGTTTGGCCAAGCTCGGCGCCGGCCAAGGGAAAACCCTGGTTATCTACGACCGTGCCGATGGTTTCTGGGCCGCTCGCCTGTGGTGGATGCTGCGCGGCGCAGGCATCGACGCCCAGGTACTCGATGGCGGGTTCAACGCCTGGCGTGCCGCCGGTTTGCCGGAACACAACGGCCCAGCCGAGCCGGTCATGCCGGTGCAACCCTGGGCAATCAACCCGCGTGCCGGGCTGTGGATCGACCGCCGCGGCGTCGAAGCCATCGTCGCCGGGCAAGCACCCGGCGTGTTGATCTGTGCCCTTGGCGCGGCGCTGTTCGAAGGCACCGCGCCCACCCGCTACGCCCGGCGCGGGCACATCCCCGGCAGCCAAAACCTGCCGGCGCGCAACCTGTTCGACGCCCACGGCCGCTACCTGCCCAAGGATGCCCTGGCCCTGGCCATCGGCCCCACGCTGCTGCACAGCGAAGGCCCACTGGTGCTGTATTGCGGCGGCGGCATCTCGGCCGCCGCCAACGCCCTGGCCCTGACCCTGCTGGGTCGCCAGGACATCGCCCTCTACGACGGTTCCCTGCAGGAATGGGCCGCCGACGCACGTTTACCAATGACTACCGGAGCAGCTCCGGCCTGACGCCACTTTCGGCGAACTCGGCTTTTTCATTTCGTACTGGCAACCCGTTCGTTGCGCAGCGCTGGGCAGCCTTTTGCCCGATAAAAGCGTACGGCAGCGGCGGTCCGGCCCTTGGAGCGCTCCTTACATGGCTACACCTTATCGCCACACCCTGCTCGCCTTGAGCATCACCCTCGCCGCAACTGCGGCGCATGCCCAGGAGGCGACCCTGGACACCGTCACCGTGGTCGGCCAGGAGGCCAGCGATTACCAGGCCAAAAAAGCCGCCGTGGCCGGCTTTGACAACGCGCCGTTGCTGGACACCCCAGCCTCGGTCGCGGTGATCACCGAAGCCCGCCTGAAAGACCAGCAGGCGCGCCTGCTCAGCGAGGTGTTGAAGAATGACGCCTCGGTGGGCGACAGCTACGCCCCGGTCGGCTACTACGAGAATTTCGTGGTGCGCGGCTTCGCCCTGAACCCGGCCAGCAGCTACAAGATCAACGGCCGCACCATCACCGGCGAGCAGAACGTGGCGCTGGAAAACAAGCAGCAAGTGGAAGTGCTCAAGGGCCTGGCCGGCCTGCAGAGCGGTGTGTCCGAACCCGGCGGGCTGGTCAACTACGTGAGCAAGCGCCCGGAGAATGTGCGCTCGGTGACGGTGTCCACCAACGAGCAGGGCGAGCGCTACCTGGCCACCGATATCGGCGGCTGGCTCGGCACCGAGCAACAGGTGGGCGTGCGCATCAACCTGGCCCACGAAGACATCCGCTCCTATGTCGAGCACGCCGACGGCAAGCGCGATTTCGCCTCCCTGGCGCTGGACTGGAACATCAGCCCCAACGCCTTGCTGCAACTCAACGCCGAGTACCAGAACCGCGAGCAGCGCTCGGTGCCGGGTTATCAATTGCTCGGCGGCACCGAGGTGCCGCACCATGTGTCGCCCAAGGACCTGCTGGCGTACCAGAGCTGGTCGAACCCGGTGGGCATCCAGTCGCTGAACCTCGACGGGCTGTTTGAATACCGCTTCAACGAAGCCTGGAAAGCCAGCTTCAGCGCGTCGCGCAGCCGCGTGGTGATCGACGACTACAGCACCTTCGCCTGGGGCTGCTACGGCGCCGCCAGTTGCGCGAACACCGCCGTGCCGAACCACTTCAGCGCCGAGGGCGACTACGACATCTCCGACTATCGCAGCCCCGACGACACCCGCAGCAACGAGGAAGCCCAGGCGGCCCTCAACGGCCAGTTCGACACCGGCTTTCTCAAGCACGACCTGACCTTCGGCACCACCGCCTTCCGCCGCCTGGTGGACCGGCGCAAGTCGGTCAACGAGTACATCGGCGAGGGTAATATCTACCAGCCGTCACCGGTACTGGAACCCTACGACGGCCCGTTGGGGCACACCTACCGACGCCTCGACAGCCGCCAGTACGGCCTGTTCGCCAGCGATCGCATCAGCTTCAACGAACAATGGCAAACCCTCCTCGGCGGGCGCCAGGTCCGCCTCGACGAAGAGACCTACAACCAGGCCGGCGCCACCACGCGTCATACCCAGCGCAGCGTGTTCCTGCCCCAAGTGGCGCTGATCTACAAACCGCGCCCGGACACCTCGCTGTACGCCAGCTACAGCAAAGGCCTGTCGCTGGGTGGCGAGGCCGCGTGGTTCAGCAGCAACGCCGACGAGGTATTGCCGCCGACCACCTCGCGCCAGCTGGAGGTCGGGATCAAGCGTGACTTCCAGCGCCTGAGCCTGACCGCTGCGCTGTTCCAGATCACCCAGGACCTGCAATACAACCGCCCCAACGACGACGGCAGCATCACCTTCGTGCAGCAAGGCAAGCAGAAGAACGTGGGGATCGAACTGTCGGCCAACGGCCGCGTGACTTCCGATCTGCAAGTGTCGGCCAGCATCGCGGCGATCCGCGCCGAAGTCGACGGCAGCGGCACCGATGACTACGACGGCCACCAGGCGATCAACGTGCCCAAGCTGCGTGCCAGCCTGCACGGTGACTACAACATCCAGGCGGTACCGGGCCTGGCCCTGCTCGGCGGGGTGCAATACAGCGCGAGCAAATACGCCAACCGCGAGGCCACGGTGAAAGTCGACGACTATGCGGTGTTCGATGTGGGCGGTCGCTACACCACCAAAGTCGGCGATTACGCTACTGTGCTGCGCCTGACCGTCGACAACCTGTTCGACAAACGCTACTGGCGAGACGTGGGTGAGTCCGCAGGCGACGGCTACCTGTTCCTGGGGGCGCCGCGTACCGCACGGCTGTCCGCCACCGTCAATTTCTGAGGCTGAGTGTTTATGCGTAATCTGATGTTTGCCAGTGTCTGCCTGCTCTCCACCGCCCTGGTCGGCTGCCAGCAGCAACCGCCCGCCAACGACCAACTGGACGCGGTGCTGTGGACCCAGACCTCCATCGAACACGAGCTGATTTATCGCCAGGTATTCGCCAGCGCCACGCGCCAGCTGGACGCCGCGCTGGCCGATCCGACCTGGGACGCCCTGCCCTTGCCGCCGCGCAACCTCGCCGGGCTGCCACCGGCAGTGGTAGTGGATATCGATGAAACCGTGCTCGACAACGTGCCGCTCAACGCGCGGGACATCATCAACAACCAGGTGTATTCCTATGACCGCTGGAACACCTGGGTCGACCAGGCCAAGGCCCAGGCGCTGCCCGGCGCCGTAGCGTTCCTGCAAGCGGCCGATAAAAAAGGCATCACCGTCTACTACATCACCAACCGTGAACACAGCCAGGTCCAGGCCACGGTCGACAACCTGCGCCTGCGCGGTTTCCCGGTGCAGCGCAACGAACAGGTACTGGCCGCCAGCACCCCGACCGGCCACTGCGAACAGGCCGGCTATGGCAAAAACTGCCGCCGCCAGTGGGTGGCCGCGCATGCCCGTGTGCTGATGCTCGCCGGCGACTCGCTGGGCGATTTCGTGCAGGCCGAGCACAACACCCTGGCCGACCAGCGCAAGGCAGCCGAACCGTACCTGGCCTGGCTCGGCCAACGCTGGTTCCTGCTGCCCAACCCTACGTATGGCAACTGGTACAGCGCGCCCTATGGCGATCAGGAAAAACTGCCCTTTGAACGCAAGCGCCAGCTCAAGCAACAGGCGCTGCCTCTAGAAAACTAGCCGTGTGAGAACCCTATGTCGCCACTGGAAATCGTCGCCGTGTTCTTCAACATCGCCGGGGTCTGGCTCACCGCACAGCGAGTGCGCTGGTGCTGGCCGGTCAGCGTGGTCGCGGTGTTGCTGTATGCCTGGATCTTCTTCGACGTGAAGCTGTATTCGGACATGCTCCTGCAGTTGGTCTTCGCCGTGCTGCAAGGTTATGGCTGGTGGCGCTGGAGCACCGGGCGCATCGAGGCGGGCAAGGTCCGCGTAGAGCGCCTGCCACTTCGCGAGGCGTGGCGCCACCTGCTCGCGGGGCTGATCGGCGCCGTGGCCCTGGGCGCCGTGATGCACCACTTTACCGATGCCGCGCTGCCCTGGCTGGATTCGCTGCTCACCGCCTTCAGCCTGGTGGCGAGCCTGTGGGCGGCGCGCAAATACGTGGTCAGCTGGTGGCTGTGGATCCTGCTGGACGCGGCCTATGTGGGGTTGTTCCTGTACAAGGACCTGCAACTCACCGCCGCGCTCTACGCCGGCTTTGTAGGGCTGGCGGCCTATGGTCTGCGGGCATGGCAGCGTGACCTGCACCAACAGGAACATATAACCAAAGCTTCGGTTTACAGCGTTTAATATCATTAAACACAAGTGCATCTATCGCGTTTAAATATAAAAAATCTCGCTTGGATGCTTTTATGAACTTACGCACTGCCGCCGCGCTCAGCGTCACTCTCCTCTTGGCCAGCGCGGCGGTCTTCGCCGGGCAGACCCTGGACCGCATCACCCAATCCAAGCAATTGGTCGGCGTGCTGATGGAGAATTACCCACCCTTCTCATTCCTCAACGAACAAAACCAGCTGGATGGTTTTGACGTCGACGTGACCAAGGCCGTCGCCGACAAACTCGGGGTGAAACTGAAACTCGAAACGCCGTCCTGGGAAGTCATCGCCGCTGGCCGCTGGAATGGCCGCTACGACGTGTGCATCTGCTCCATGACCCCCAGCGCCGCGCGCGGCCAGGTCTTCAACTTCCCATTCGAGTACTACGCCTCGCCGGCCGTGGTCGTGGTAAACAGCAACGACGACACGATCAAGTCGGCAGCCGACCTCAGCGGTAAAAAAGTCGGCGTGGGCAGTGCGTCGACCTACGAGGCGTACCTGGCCAAGGACCTGGTGATCGAAGGCGCCAGCACACCGATCGACTACCCGTTCAAGGCCGTGCAGGCAGTGCCCTACGACAACGAGACCATCGCTTTCCAGGACCTCGCGCTGGGCACCGGCAAGCGCCTGGATGCCATGGTCACCAACCTGGTCACCGCCAAGGAACGCATCGACCACGACCCACGCTTCAAGATCACCGGCGCGGTGCTGTACGCCGAGCCGAACGTGGTCGCCACCGAGAAAGGTGATCCACAATGGGATGCCAGATTGACGCAGATTCTCGCCGAGCTGAAAAGCGACGGCACGCTGGCGAAGATCTCGCAGAAATGGATCGGCTCAGACATCACCCAATGAGTGTTTTCCCTACCCCTCCGACCACGATCAAGCCACCCGTGGCCAAGCGCGCACGGCTGTCGTTCCGTGTGCGGCTATGGCTGACCTGGGGCGTGATGCTGGGCCTGTTCACCGCGATGTTCATGAGCTTTGACCTGCAGTTCGCCATCGTCGCCGCGAAGTGGCAGAACCTGGTGGGATTGCACCTCTCGCCCCAGGGCTTTCTGCAAGGCGCGGCGCTGACGCTGTTCTTGTGTTTCTGCTCGATCTGGCTGTCGGTGGCCCTGGGTTTCGCCACCGCCCTGGCGCGCCTGTCGAGCAGCGCCGTGGCGTTCGGGATCGCCAGTTTCTATGCCTCGTTCTTTCGCGGCACGCCCTTGCTGATCCAGATTCTGCTGATCTACCTCGGCCTGCCTCAATTGGGCGTGGTGCCCGGCGCGATCAGTGCCGGGATCATTGCGCTGTCGTTGAACTACGGGGCGTACCTCAGCGAGATCTTCCGCGCCGGCATTCTTGGCGTGTCCCAGGGCCAACGCAATGCCGCCGCTGCACTGGGCATGGGCCGGGCCGTGACGTTCTGGCAGATCGTGCTGCCCCAGGCCATGCGCACCATTATTCCGCCGACCACCAGCCAGTTCATCTCGATGCTCAAGGACTCGTCCCTGGTCTCGGTGATGGGCGTGTGGGAGGTGATGTTCCTCGCGCAATCCTATGGCCGCTCGTCTTACCGCTATATCGAAATGCTCACCACGGCCGCCGTCATCTACTGGCTGTTGTCGATCGGCCTGGAGCTGATCCAGGCCCGGCTGGAACGGCACTACGGCAAGGCTTATCTCCACGGGCGATAGTCTGTCGCCGCACTTTTTTTACACGCAGGAAGCACCATGTCCGATCCTACCCCGCTGTTATTCGGTCTCTATGAACAAGCCAGTGTCGGCTGCGGCGGCGCGCCCAGCCTGTGGACCCACCCCAGCGATGAAAGGCTGGGCATCAATACCCTCAAATACTGGTCGAACCTGGCCCGCACGGCGGATGAAGCCAACCTCGACCTGATGTTTTTCGGCGACGTGCTGGGCTTTTACGATGTGTTCGGTGGTTCCGAAGCCATGGCGTTGAAATGGGCAGTGGAAGCCCCGGCCAACGATCCTTTAAGCATTATTCCGGCGCTGGTGGCCCTCACCGAAAAGCTCGCCTTCGGCGTCACCGTGACCACCACCTACGAACACCCGTTCACCCATGCGCGGCGCTTCAGCACCCTCGATCACCTGTCTGAAGGGCGGATCGGCTGGAACATCGTCACCTCGTACCTGTCCAGCGCAGCGCGCAATTTCGGCCTGGAGCAGATGATCAAGCACGACGACCGCTATGAGCGCGCCGAGGAGTTTCTCGACGTGGTGTACAAGCTCTGGGAAGGCAGCTGGGCCGATGACGCGGTGCGCGCCGACAAACAGGCGCACACCTACGCCGATGGCGCCCGCGTGCGGCCGATCGCGCATGCCGGCGAGCATTACCGCGTGGCCGGGCCGCATCTGACCTCGCCATCGCCGCAACGCACGCCGCTGCTGATCCAGGCCGGCTGGTCGGCGCGCGGTCGGCAGTTTGCGGCCAAGCACGCGGAGCTGGTGTTTATCGCCAAGTCCAATCCACTGGAAATCCGCCAGGGCCTCGAAGACATCTGGCGTCAGGCCGAAGCCCGTGGCCGCCGCGCCGCCGACGTGAAGTCACTGACCGTGCTGCGCATCGTCACGGCGCCCACCGCTATCGAGGCGCAGAAAAAATACGACACCTTGCAAAGCAACTATCACCTGCAAGCGCAGTTGGTGAGCTATGCCGGCGACACCGGCATCGACATCAGCCGCTACGCCGACAATGAAGCGCTGTCGACCCACACCGAAGGCATGACCTCCTACGTGATGAAACCCGATGGCAGCGGCAAGCCGCTGACTGCCGGCGAGGTGCGCCAGCGTTTTGCGAATGTCACCCGTGGCAGCGACCTGATCCTGGTCGGCACCCCGGAGCAGATCGCGCAAAAGATCGAGGAGCACGCCCGCATCTCGGGCACCAGCGGCTATATGCTCAACCCGCTGATCAGCCCCGGCTCGCTGAATGATTTTGTCGAACTGGTGATCCCGGCCCTGCAAAAGCGCGGCCTGTACCGCACCACCGCGCAAACCGGCACGCTGCGCTCGCGGCTCAGCGTCGACGGCAGTGATCGCCTGCCCACCTCGGCGCATGGCGCCTCGTTCCGCTTTGCATAAAGCCTGCGTGGGACCAGGTGACCTGCGCCAACAGGAACGGTAGAGTCTGCCCCACGTCATGCCTGCACACGGAACCCCAGGATGCCTTTCGACCCCATCTCGCCGCACTACCAGCGCATCCGCGAACAGATCGCCCACGACATCGCCGCCGGTGTACCCCAGGCCGACGAGAAATTTCCCTCCGAGCGGGAAATGATCGAACGCTTCGGCTGCACCCGCGTCACCTTGCGCCAGGCCTTGCAGCAACTCGAGGCCGAGGGCCTGGTGTACCGCGAAAACCGCCGGGGCTGGTTCGTCAGCCCGCAGCGCATCCGCTACGACCCGACGCGTATCAGCGGCTTCATGGATTACGTCAGCGCCCAGGGCCGCACACCCCGTACCGAATGCCTGCACGCCGAACTGCGTCCGGCCGGCGCCTGGCTGGCCAAGCGCATGGGCCTGGGCTCGACCCAGGAGCCGGTGTTTTTCCTGCAGCGCCGCCGCTGGATCGACCGCCGCCCGGTGCTGCTGGAATTCAATGCACTGCTCGCCAGCTGGTGCCCCGGCCTGCTGGAAGCCGACCTCAATACCTCGCTGACCCAACTGCTGCGCGACCGTTTTGCGCGGGTGCAATCACGCTGTGAACTGCAGATGCACATCGGCACGGTGAATGAAGAACAGGCCGAGTTGCTGCAATTGTCGCCAGGCTCCACCAGTGTGTACCTGGAGCGCTTGAACTTCGGCGAGGACAACCAGGCGGTGGAATTCGACCAGGAATACTGGCGCCCGGATGCGCTGTCGATCGTGATGGAGACGCGGTATCCGGGTACGCGCTGACCCTGTGGGAGCCGGCTTGCAGGCGAAAATCTTTCGGGCACCGCGTTGCGCCTGGGTTGCCGCGTCATTGTTGAAGATCTTCGCTGGCAAGCCGGCTCCTGCAAGGGGGTGACTGCCGCTGTTGCTTGCGTAACAACCTGCCGCCCGCGTGTTGCATAAGCAACGCTCCAACCGTGCCCATTGAAAAATCCCCAATAAATTCATCGACTTAATTATGACAAAATGATGGCATATAGCTTGCTATCGATGTCAGCAGCTTACTCTTCAAAGAGCGGCCCCTGCGCGATGGGACGGCATTCCGCCTGCCCCGCGCTCAAGAATCGGATTTCTTAAGGGACCTTGCCATGCACTCGCTGCTTCGCAACCATCGCTACACCAAACCCGCCCGCCCATTTGTCCTTGCCAGTGCGCCCTTCATGGCGTTGCTGGCCGGCGATGCGCTGGGGGCCGACAACCAGACCACGACTGCCCTGCCGCAGGTCACGGTGACCGCCCAGCGGCATGAAGAATCCGCCCAGGACGTGGGTATCGCCCTGACCGCGCTCAGCGGCCAGGACCTGCAGAACAAGGGTGTGACCAACGTCAACGAGCTGCAGAACTACGTGCCCAACCTCGACATCGCGCCGCAGTACGGCGGCGGCAACCCGTTGTTCCGCATTCGCGGCGTCGGGCTCAAGGATTACGGCAGCAATAACACCTCCACCGTCGGCGTGTACCTGGATCAGGTCGCCTTGCCCTACCCGATCCAGACCCAGGGCCAGCTCTTCGACCTGGAACGCGTCGAGGTGCTGCGTGGCCCGCAGGGCACGCTGTACGGGCGCAACAGCACAGCCGGCGCGATCAACTTCATCACCAACAAACCCACGCGTGAATTCCACGGTGGGCTGACCACCAGCTACGGCTCCTACAACGCCAGCAACGTCGAGGGTTTTCTCTCCGGGCCGCTCAGCGACACCCTGCGCGCACGCCTGGCGTTCATCACCGAACAAGGCGGCGCCTGGCAGGAGAACCGGGTGACCGGGCAAAGCCTGGGCGACAAGGACAACACCTCGGTGCGCGGCCAGTTCGATTGGGACGCCACGCCGGACATCAACTTCAACCTCACCGTGCATGCCGGCGAGGACAAGTCCGACAGCCGCGGCTCGTACCTGTACCAGGGGCTGAAACCCAACGCCAACGGCGCCGCCTACTCGAGCATCAGCCCGGAAAACGACGGCAAGAAAACCGGCTGGGGCCTCACCCCGGGCTTTGCCAAGCTCACCGGGCTGTCGGTGGGTGACAAGCCGCATCGCGATAACGACAACACCGGTTTCGCGCTCACGGGTACGTTCGACCTGAATGACCATTTGAGCGTGACCAGCATCACCGCATCCGACCGCTTCCGGCGCCGCGAATACATCGACTGGGACGCGTCGGTGATCCCGCAATCGGATGAATACTTCGACTCCAAGATCGAAGTGTTCTCCCAGGAACTGCGCCTGGCCTCCCACGACAACGAGCGCTTCAACTGGCAGACCGGCCTGTATTTCGCCCAGGACCGCCTGGACGAAAACTTCTACTCGGACTTCAGCGCCAACCTCGGCTACGGCACCTACACCTCCTACACGCAGAAATCCAACACCTACAGCGCCTTCGCCCAGGGCGACTACCAGCTGACCGATGACTGGAAATTGATCGTCGGCGTGCGCCAGGAAAAAGAACACCGCGAACTCGAGGATTTCTCCACCCAGCGCATCCTCGTCAACAACGGCGTGTACCGTCTCGGGCAGTTGAGTTTCCCGGCCGCCGACAGCGACCTGGACAGCAACTCCACCTCCTGGAAGCTCGGCCTCGAGTACCAGCTCACCCCGTCGACCCTGCTGTATTCGACGGTCAGCCGTGGGATCAAGTCCGGTGGTTTTACCGCCTACAACTCCAGCTATGCCGAGCAGATCGCACCGGTCAAACCGGAAAAACTGCTGGCCTATGAAGTGGGCTTCAAGAGTGACTTGAGCGATACGCTGCGCTTCAACGGCTCGGCGTTCTACTACGACTATCGCGACCAGCAATACCAGTCGCAGGTGTGGATCAGCCAGGCGGTGGGCAATGTCGGCCGGCTGGTGAATATTCCCAAGTCGAAGATCTACGGCTATGAGCTGGAACTGCAATGGGAGCCGGTGTCGGGCCTGACCCTCGGCCAGTACTTCGGCACCAAGAAAGGCAAGTACGTCGACTACCAGGGCCTGAACAGCACCGCGACCCGCGCGGTGGGGTTTGCCTACCCGGTGTACACCGACTTCTCCGGTTCCAGCCTGACCAACTTCCCGAAAATCAGCTACGGCGGCCAGCTGCAATATGTGTGGGACGTCGGCGGTTTTACCTTCAGCGCCGAGAGCGACTACTCGTTCCACGACCGCATTACCGGCAGCAACGGCACCACCACCCAGGCCTACTGGCTGGCGAATGCGCGCCTGGGTGTGACGCCCAAGGGCAGCAACTGGTCGGGGGCACTGTGGGCCCGCAACGTGTTCGACAAGAAATACGACCTGTACCACGGCTCGTTCCTGTCCAACGCCCAAATCGCCACGCCGGGCGACCCACGCACCGTGGGTGTCCAGGCCAGCTACAAATTCTAGGGACCTGTCATGACTTTTGATCTGAACCGCCGCCAGGCCCTGCGCCTGCTGGCCGGGGCGGCGGCTGCGCCCCTGGTGTTGCGTTACGGCAGCGCGCTGGCGAATGTCGCCACGCCATTCACGCTGGGGGTCGCCAGTGGCGATCCCTGGCCCGATGGTTTTGTGATCTGGACTCGATTGAGCACGCTGCCGCTGTTTCCCGGCAATGAATACGCGCTGCCGGCGAGCATCCCGGTGGACTGGGAAGTCGGCCTGGATGAACACTTCCAGCGCATTGCCCAGCGCGGACGGACCCAGGCCCTGGCGATCAACGGCCACGCCGTGCACGTGCAATTGCACGGGTTGCAACCGGGCCGCGAGTACTGGTATCGCTTCATCGCCCTGGGCGAGCGCGGGCCGACCGGCCGCGCCCTGACCCTGCCGGCACTGAACGCCAAAGTCGATCACCTGCGCCTGGGCGTCGCTTCCTGCGCCCATTACGAGCGTGGGCTGTTCAGTGCGTATCGGCACATGGCCGACGAGCGTCCCGACCTGGTGCTGTTTCTCGGCGACTACATCTACGAATACACCAACGCCCCCGGCACACAGGGCCTGGCCCGTTCATACGGTGCCCCCGAAGCCACCGACCTGGCCGGCTACCGGTACCGCTACGCACTGCACAAGACCGACCCGGACCTGCAACAGCTGCACGCCGCTGCACCGTGGATCGCGACCTGGGACGACCATGAGGTGCAGGACGACTACTCCGGCGTGTCCTCCAAGGATCCGGGCGTGACCCTCGCGGCCTTCCAGCAACGCCGCGCGGCGGCGTACCAGGCCTTCCTGGAGAACATGCCGTTGCGGCGCCCGCCGCTGGGCAGCAATGGCAGCCCGCAGATTTACCGGCGTTTCACCTATGGCGATCTCGCCGCGATCCCGGTGCTCGATGGCCGCCAGTACCGCTCGCGCCAGCCGTGCTACCAGGCGCCGAATTTCGGCAAAGGCCATATGGAACTGAGCAGTTGCGTGGACCTCTCCGATCCCAAGCGCACGCTGCTGGGGTTTGAGCAGGAACGCTGGCTGTACGACGGTTTGCGCCGCAGCGACAGCCGCTGGAACCTGCTCGCCCAGGACCTGCTGGTGGCGCCGTTGCGGGCGGAACGGCCGGGCACCGATGGCGCGCGGTACTGGACCGACAGCTGGGACGGTTTCCAGGCGGCGCGCGGGCGGCTGATCGACAACCTGCGTGACAGCCGTGTGGCGAACCCGGTGGTATTGAGCGGGGACTATCACTCGTTCTGGGCCAACCATTTGTATGAGCGGCCGGAGGATCCGGAGTCGAAGCTGGTGGCGGCGGAGTTTGTCGGCACCTCGATCACCTCCAATGGGCCGAGCTACGAGGCGGTGCAGTCCATATTGCCGGCCAATCCGCAGATCCGCTTTTACGACAGTCGGCCCCGTGGGTATTTGTCGCTGGACCTGACGCCGGAGCGCCTGGCGGTGAAGATGCAGGCGATCTCCGACCGCCTGGACCCCAACGCCACGGTGTCGACGCTCAAGCACTTTGTCGTGGAGAGTGGCAGCCCGCAGCTTATCGAGGCCTAAAGCTGCACCACCCTCCTGGCAGGAGCCGGCTTGCCGGCGATGGCGGTCGCCGAATTGACGCTCAAAGAAGACGCCTCATCGCCGGCCAGCCGGCGCCTGCAGGGGGTGTGCTGGCCGGGAATATCGGCCAGCAGGCTACGGGTGTAGTCATGGGCAGGCGCGGTGAAGATCTGTTCACAAGCGCCCTGCTCCACCACCCTGCCCGCCTGCATCACCACCACATGATCGGAAATCTGCCGCACCACCGCCAGATCATGGGAGATAAACAGGTAGCTCAAGCCCAGCCGTTCTTGCAGGTCCGCGAGCAACGTCAGAATCTGTCCCTGAATCGACGCATCCAGCGCCGACAACGCCTCATCCAGCACCAGCAACTGCGGCTCCAATGCCAACGCCCGTGCAATCGCCACCCGCTGCCGCTGCCCGCCCGACAACTCCACCGGCCGACTCCCCAGCAACCGCGCCGGCAACTCGACCTGTTCCAGCAAGGTCGCCGCGCGCTGGCGGCGCCAGGCGCTGTCGCCCAACGCAAAGGCCTGCAACGGCTCACTGATGATCTGCTCCAGGCTCAACCGTGGGTTCAGCGACGCATAGGGATTCTGGTAAACCACCTGGATCTGCCGCCGCAACGCCAGCCACTCGCGGCGCGACACGTGGCTGATGTCCTGCCCATCGAACACCACGCTGCCGCTGTCCAGACGCTCCAACCCGAGAATCAGGCGCGCAGTGGTCGACTTGCCCGAACCCGACTCCCCCACCAGGCTGGTGGTGCCGTGACGCGGCAGATGGAACGACACCCCGTCCACCGCCAGCGGTGTCGGGTGGCGCCAGCTCGAGAAATCCTTGCGCAGCTCCTGCACCGTCAACAGCGGCGTGGCCTCCACACGCTGCGCACTCACCTGCCGGCGTTGCTGCACCAACAGGCTCGGTGCCGCCTGCAGCAACTGCCGGGTGTAGGCATGCTGCGGCGCCTCGAAGACGCGACGGGCGTCGCCGGTTTCGACGATGCGCCCCTGGTGCATCACCAATAGCCGGTCGGCGCGGTCGAGGGCCACGCCCAGATCATGGGTGATCAGCAACACCGCCGTGCCACGTTCACGTGCCAGGGTTTGCAGGCGGTCGAGAATCTGCCGCTGCACGCCCACATCCAGCGCGCTGGTCGGCTCATCGGCGATCACCAGCGGCGGGTCATTGGCCAGGGCGATGGCGATCAGCACGCGCTGGCGCATGCCGCCGGAGAGTTGATGCGGATAACCGCGAGCAACACGCTCGGCGTCCACCAGCCCGACTTCGCGCAACAGTGCCAGGCTGCGCTGGCGCGCCAGCGGCTTGGGCACGCCGTGCAGGGTCAGGGCCTCGACCAGTTGGTGGCCGATGCGCTTGACCGGGTCGAGGGACAAGCCCGGATCCTGCGGCACAAAGCCCACGCTGCGCCCGCGAATGCTTTGCCACTGGCGTTCGCTGGCAGTGGTCAACTCCTCGCCTGCCAGGCGAATGCTGCCGGATTCGATCTGCGCGTTGCCCGCCAGCAAGCCCACCAAGGCCGCCGCCGTGGTCGATTTACCCGAGCCGGACTCGCCGACAATCGCCAGAATCTCGCCGGCCTTGAGCTGGAAATCAATGCCCGCCACGCCTTCGGTGCGCCCATCGCGGCCGTGATAGGCGATACGCAGGTCGCGTACGTCGAGCAAAAGGTGGTCTGTCATCGTGTGCCTCCTTGATCCTGTTGCAACGCCCGCGCCAGTTGGTTGGCCGACACCACGACCGCAGCCACGACCAGGCCCGGCAGGCTGGTGTACCACCAGGCGGCAATCATGAAGTTGCGCCCTTCGGCCACCAGCAGACCCCATTCGGGTTGCGGCGGTGGCGCGCCGAAGCCAAGAAAACTCAAGGCCGAGACCGACAGCACCGCACTGCCGAATTCCAGCGCGGCCAACGCGAGCACCGGCGCGCTGGCGTGGGGCAGGATGTGCCGCGCGATAATGGTCCACGGCCCGACGCCACAGGCCGAGGCGGCCTCGACAAACGTACTTGCACGCCAACGCAACACTTCGCCGCGCACCAGGCGCGCGAAGGTCGCGACCGACGACAGGCCCACCGCCAGGGCGATGTTCAGCGTGCCAAACCCCAGCACCGTGATCACCGCCATGGCCAACAGCAATGCCGGGATCGCCATCAAGACTTCCACCAGGCGCATCAGCACCGCGTCCACCCAGCCGCCGAAAAACCCCGCCAACACCCCGAGGAGGATGCCGCTGACCAACGCAATCAGCACCGCCAGCAAGGTCGCGCGCAACGACAGTCCGGCGCCGTACACCGTACGGCTATAGAGGTCGCGGCCGAGGTGGTCGGTGCCAAACCAGTGCGCCAGGGACGGGCTCTGCAAGGCATTGGCCGGCACCCCGAGCAGCGGGTCGAAATGCGTGAACAGCTGCGGCCACAACGCCCAGCCCAACACCAGCAGCAGGACGATCACGCCCAGCGGCAGCAACGGGCGGCGGCGCAACGCGCGCAAGTGGCGCGGACGCGGCAAAACAGCGGTCAAGGCAAGGCTCATCGTGCGGCTCCGCGAATACGTGGGTCGAGCAACGGATACAACAGGTCGACCAGCAGGTTGACCGCGATAAAGATCAATGCCGCCAACACCACCACACCCTGTACCACCGGAATGTCCTGGGTGCTGACCGCACCCTGGGCCAGGCGTCCGACGCCCTCACGGGAGAACACGGTCTCGGTGACCACCGAGCCGGCCAGCAGCGAGCCGACAATCACCCCGCTCAAGCTGAGGATCGGGATCACCGCGTTGTGCAGCACATGGGTCAACAGCACCCGCAGCGGGCTCAGGCCCTTGGCGCGCAGTGCATCCACGAATGGCAGGCGCGCGGTGGCGGCCAACGAGCGCGCCAGCACCTGGGCGATCACCGCGCTGGTCGGAATCGCGAGTGTCAGGGTCGGCAGGACCAGTGAGGCAACCCCCTGGTTCCCCATCGCCGGAAACCAGTGCCAGCCGAAGGAAAACCACTGCAACAGCAGCAGCCCCACCCAGAAGGTCGGCAACGACACGGCCACCGCCGGCAACCCGAGCAACAGGTCGCGCAGCCAGCGCCGGCGGGTCAGGCTGGCGATCAGCGCGAGGCTCACGCCCAGCACCAGCGCCACCGCCAGCGACACCAGCGCCAGGGCCGCCGTCTTCGGCAACGCCTCGGCCAACGACGCCGATACCGGCTGGCCACTCTGGATCGAGTTGCCGAAATCCAGCTGCACGGCATGCCACAGGGCAATGCCGTACTGCACCGCCAGCGGCTCGTCGAGGTGGTACTGCGCGCGTAGCGCCGCGACTTGCTGCTGGTTGACGGTGCTCTGCTCGCCGCTCTGGTTAAGCATGATGCTCACCGGGTCGCTGGGCAGTGCGTACAGAATCACGAATGACAGGCTGAACGCCGCCCACAGCACCAGCAACGCCTGGCCGCCACGGCCCAACAGGTACAGCGCGGTGCCCCTCATGGCTGCAACCAGGTGTCGAAGAACTGCAGCCGCGAGGACGCTTCGTAATGGAGGCCCTGGACCTTCTTGCCGTGGGCCAGCACCGTCGCCAACTCCACCAGGGCAATCGCATGACCGTCACGCAGCAGCAACTCGCTGGCCTGGTCGATCAGCCCCTGGCGCTTGGCGCTGTCGAGGGTCTTGGACGACTCGCTCAACAGCCGGTCCACCTCCCCCGGTTCGCGTTTGTTGATGTTGTAGCCCCGGGCGTCATACACGGTACGCAGCACGTCCGGGTCGGCGCGGGTCAGGTTGAGAAAGCGCACGCTGAAATCCCCACCGGCCTGGATCGCCGTGACCTGGCTGATGGTGGATTTATTCAGTTGGAAGTCAATGCCCACGCCCTTCAATTGCTGCTGTACCAGCTCCAGGATGGGCGTCTGCTGCCAGTAGTCCAGGCGAAACGCCAGGCGCTTGCCGTCCTTGACCCGCACGCCATCCGCGCCCACTTGCCAGCCGGCCTCGTCCAACAGCCGGCGCGCGCCGTCCGGGTCATAGGCCAACAGGCTGGAAAAGTCGCGGTACAGCGGCGTGCTGGTGGCGAGCAAGGCGGTGGCGGGTTTCTGGTAGCGGGAAATGATGCGCTGCAACTCAGCCCGGTCGATCGCCTTGTTCAGCGCCTGGCGCACCTTGATATCGGCGAACAGCGGCGTCGATTCATTCAGCGCCAGGTTGAACACCACGCCGGGATTGGCCCGGGTCAACAGCACCAGGTCCTGGCCTTCGATGCCCGGTTCATCCTGTGGCGCGACGCTGGTGTTCACCTCGATCTGCGCGGACGCCAGGCTGCCCAGGCGCACGCCGGATTCGGGAATGATCAGGAACTCGATGCCGTCGAGCCAGGCCTTGCCCGTGTGGGCCGCCAAGGAAGAACCCCAGGCGTAGTCCTCGCGCCGGCTCAGCGACACTTTCTGGTTATGCACGAATGACTTCAGTACAAACGGCCCCGAGCCGACCAACTGGCCCTGGCAGCGCTCGCCTGACGACAACGCCAGGTTGGCGGGCGACAACAGTCCCAGGGTCATGGTCGAGGTGGCTTGCAGGAATTGCGCGTTGGACTGCTCGAACTCGACCACCACCGTGTGGCTGTCCGGGGTGTCGATGCGCTTGAGCCCGGCCAGGTAGGTCGAGCCGAGGATCGAGCGCGCGCCCAGGGCCAGGATGCCTTCCAGGTTGGCCTTGACCGCCGCAGCGTCCACCGCCGCGCCGTCGCTGAAGGTCGCGCCCTGGCGCAGCACAAAGGTGAAGCGCCGCGAATCCGCATCCACCTCCCAGCGCTCGGCCAGCCACGGCACGATGGCGCCGGTGACCGGGTCCTGGTCGGTGAGGGAGTCCACCAATTGCCGTCCGACGTTCAACGCGGTGTTATTGCCCGCCTGCTGCGGGTCGACGCACTGCGGATCGCCGTCCAGGGCCACGCGCAGAGTGCCGCCGCTGTGGGGCTTGGACGGGTCGGCCTGGCTGACCTCGCCGGACGGGCCGCCACAGCCGGCCAGCAGCAGCGCCAACAGTGCGACTGAATACGGCTTCATGAACGCGCTCCCTGACGACGGTTGGCGATGTACGGCAAGCCGAGGTTTTCGCGCAGGGTCTGGCCCTGGTATTCCTGGCGGAACAAACCGCGGCGCTGCAACTGCGGCACCACGCCATCGGCAAAATCGGCGATGCCCTGGTGCAGCCCGGAGAACATCACGTTGAAGCCATCGGCAGCACCACTTTCGAACCATTCCTGGAAGTCATCCGCCACACTTTCGGGCGTGCCGATCAGGATCCGATGCCCACCGGCGGTGAGCTTGTTGAACAGCTCACGCACGGTCGGGCGCTCGCGGCGGATCAAGTCAAACACCAGCTTCTGCCGGCTCTTGTGGGTGTTGGTGTCGAACTGCTCGGGCGGCAGCGGCACCAATGAATCGAACGGCAGCTCCGACAAATCGAAACCCAAGCTGGTAAAGCGCGAGATCGAACTGAGGAACGCCTTCGGGTCCTGCAGCTCCTGCAGTTGATCGTATTTGGCCTGGGCTTCGGCCTGGGTACGGCCGATCACGGTGGAGACGCCCGGCAGTACTTTCAGGTGCTCGGGGTTGCGCCCCAACCCGGCAGCGGTGTGTTTGATTTCACGGTAGAACGCCTGGCCCTGCTCCACGGTGTGCTGGGCGGTAAAGATCAACTCCCCGGCCCGCGCCGCCAAGCGCCGGCCGGCATCGGAGGAGCCGGCCTGGGCAATCACCGGGTAGCCCTGCACCGGGCGAGCAGCGTTGAGCGGGCCCTGCACCTGGAAGTATTTGCCGTGGTGGCTGAGCACGTGCAGCTTGTCGGTATCCAGCCATTGCCCGGACGCCTTGTCCTGGATAAATGCATCGTCGGCCCAGCTGTCCCACAAGCCGGTGACCACGTCGTAGAACTCTTCGGCGCGCTCATAGCGGTCGGCGTGCTTGATGTGGTCGTCGCGGTTGAAATTCTCGCCGCCGCCCAGTGAGGTCACCAGGTTCCAGCCGACCCGGCCACCGCTGAGGTGATCGATGTTGGCGAACTTGCGCGCAATGTTGTACGGCTCGTTGTAGGTGGTGCTGGCGGTGGCGATCAAGCCGATATGCCGCGTCGCCAGGGCCAGCGCCGGCAACAGCACCAGCGGGTCCCAGCGCACGCTGTTGGGGCCGCGCGCCAGGGCCAGGGGGTCGAGGTCGACGTTCACCGTGTCGTTGAAAAACAACGCATGAAAACGCGCCGCTTCAAGCTTTTCGGCGATCCAGCGAAAGTGCTCGAAATCGCGGAACGAGTCGGCGGCGGCACTCGGGTGGCGCCAGGCCGACCCCATGATCCCGGCACTCGGAATGAAGGCGCCGAGCAGTATCTGTCGTTCTTGTTGGCTCATGTCGCAGTCCTCATCAGAAGGTGTAGGTCGCGCGGGTGTACCAGAACGCACCGTAGGGATCGAATGGCGAGATGCTGCCGAACTTGGGGAACCCGTTGATATCGCCTTGGGGGAACGCGTTGTTGTCGGCCTTGACGTTGAGCAGGTTGTTGGCGCCCACCGCCAGGTTCAGGTCCTTGGTGAGGTTGTAGGCCACCTCCAGGTCGGTGAGCCACTTGGCGCCGTAGGTCACGTCATAAGCCGGGTTGGTGTCACGGGCGATGACCTTGTCGTAGCGGGTCAGGCCGGCGTTGATGTCAAACTTGTCGACCTTCCAGTTGGCGCTGAGGATCAGCTTGGTCTTGGGGTTGGCCACGGTCAGGTATCCCTGGGCCACGCGGTCGAACAGCGCCAGGTTGCTGCCCACGGCGGTGAGTGCAGCGGGCGTCGACTTGATGCTGTCGATCGTGGTCTTGTTGTAGTTGGCCGCCACGCCATATTTGACGGTGCCGAAGGCGCCGTAATCGACGCGGTAGTCGGTGACCAGGTCGATGCCGCGCGTGGTGGTGTCGGCGGCGTTGGTGAAGTACTTGACCCGGTAGCCAGGGCGGAAGCCGTTGGCCTGCAGGATCTGGTCGACGCCGCTGCCGTAGAGGAAACCCGTCTGGGCGATGCGGTCGCTGATCTCGATCTGATAGGCGTCCACAGTGATATTCGCTTCGGGCACCGGCTTATAGGCGAAGCCGAGGCTGATATTGCGCGACTTCTCCGGCTTCAGATCCTCTGCGCCAAGCGCCTGGGCCAGCGGCGAATCGACCCGCACCGACTTGGCCTCGACGAACTGCGCCACGCCATTGACGGTGGTGTATTGGTTGGCGGTCTGCGCATACACCGATTGCGACAGCGACGGCGCGCGAAAGCCGTTGCTGAGGGTGCCGCGCAAGGCGAATTCAGGGGTGAAGTCATAGCGCAACGAGAGCTTGCCGCTGCTGGTGTTGCCGGAGCTGTCGTCGTAATGCTCGAAGCGCCCGGCTACGCCCACATAGAGTTTCTCGGTGGGGTTGAGGCCCACATCCAGGTAGCTGGCGTAGCTGTTGCGACTGGCCTGGCCTTCGTCATCCGGGGTCAGGGTGATTGCGCCCTGGGCGCCCACCGCGCCGGGTTGCCCGGCCAGCGGACCGCTGGGGTAGACATAGCCGCCGTTGATGTACGACAGCGGGTTGCCCGACTCGGTCTTGTAGCGCTCATGCCGATGCTCGAGGCCGGCCGAGACTTGCAGCGGCTTGCTCAGGCCGATGTCGAAGGCGCGGGTCAGGTCGAGGTTGTTGGTCCACTGGTCGAAATAGTTGGTGTAGGTGGTGAAGTGCGTGGGGCTCGACGGGCCGAGCGAGGCGTTGAGGGTCTCGTCGGCGCCGGCCACGCCCTTGTCGCGGCCAAAGGTCGAACTCAAGTCCCAGTTCCACTCGGCGATCTTGCCCTTGCCGCCGGCCGCGACCTGGTAGTCGGTTTCGCGCAGGGTGTAGAACGGCGCCGTACCGTCGGGGTAAATCGACGGGATGATGTTGGTGGAGTTGGGCCGCCGGTAGTTTTGCCCGCCCCGCGCGTCGCGCTGGCTGAGGGTCGAGAACGAGTACAGGGTCACGTCGTCCAGGGGCAGTTCGGCGTTGTAGGCGACGTTGATCGCCTTGATTTTCGGCAGGCCGTTTTTCTGCACGTCCTTGTCGTTGGCCTCGCGCGGGTCCGGTGAGCCGTTGGCCTGCGGGTAGTAGAACGCGCCCGTCGCATCGCGGGCACGCACGGCGGTCTGCTGGGACTTGGCGTCCAGCGACAGGTTGAAAAAGCCGTCGTTGGGCAGCGCGAAACCGTTGTTGAGGGTCTGGCGAATCGTGCCGCCGTCGCCCTTGGTGTACTCGCCATAGGAGGTGCTGACCGAGCCACCGTTGTCGTTCTGCTTGAGGATGATGTTGATCACCCCGGCAATCGCGTCCGAGCCGTACTGCGCCGAGGCGCCGTCGCGCAGCACCTCGATATGGTCGATGGCGCTGACCGGGATCATGTCCAGGTCCACCGGGTTGGTGCCGTAGGCCGCCGTGGAGTCGAGGTTGATCACCGCGCTGTTGTGGCGGCGCTTGCCGTTGACCAGCACCAGCACGTTGGAACCGTTGAGGCCGCGCAGGCTGTAGGGCCGCGCGATGCTGTCGTTGGACGTGCCCGAAGGCCGCTGGGAAAACGACGGCAGGGTTTTCTGCAAGGCGGTCCGCAGGCTGCTGGAACCGGTTTTCTCCAGTTGCTGGGCGCTGATCACATCGATCGGCGACGGACTGCTGGTGACGGTGCGCGCCTCGCTGCCGCGCGAGCCGGTGACGATCACCGTGTCGAGCGTGTCATCGCTGGTGGCGGCGTAGGCTGGCAGCATGGAAAAGCCGGCGAATATCAAGGGAGCGAGTTGCAGGGTGGAACGGTAGGCAATGGGTTTCATGGCAGGTCAACTGTTCAGAATAGGGTTGAAGTCGTCACGCCACAGCGGTCGTGCATCGACGCTCTGGCTGATCAAATGGTTGGCATAAAACAGGTCGGCCACCTGCTGCTGGGAGGCCATGGCGTCGGCATCGATGCCTTGCAGGCGGCCCGGCCGGCTGCGCTGCTGGAACTGGCGCAGGTACAGGGCACGATCGATGCCGGTCAGCGCTTCACTGCGCTCGGCCCAGCGTTCGGGATGGGCGTTGACCCAGGCCCAGGTGGCTTGCTCACGCCGCAAGAAATCGCCTACCTGGCTACGGCGTTGAGGGTTGGCCAATACCTGTTGCGTGGTCGCAATCACATAGTTGCCGGAGTAGTAGCGGCTGACGTCCGCCAGCAGTTCGCCGTCCATCTGGCTGGTGGCTTGCAGCGCGCTGATGCCGCCGGTGGCGATGGCATCCACATGGCCGTTGCGAAACGCGGTGAGCGCGTCCTGCATCGGCAGCGGTACCGCCGTCACATCGGCCAGGGACAGGCCGTTCTGCGCGAGCATGTTCAGCACAAAGTAGTGAGTGTTGGTGGCCCGTACGTAGCTGATGGTCTTGCCCTTGAGGTCCTGGACCGTGCGGATGCCAGCGCCTTTTTTCACCACCAGACTCGTGTCGTTGCGGTCGCCTGCGTACTGGGCCACCAGTGCAATCGGCACCTTGGCGATCGAGGCGAAGATCGGCGGGATCTCGCTCATGAACGCGTAGTCCAGGTGGCCGCTGCTCAGGGCTTCGAGTACCAGGTTGCCGCCGCTGACATCCACCCATTCCACCGGGTACGGCGTGTCGGCCTGGCCGGCGTCAGCCAGAAACGACGCGGCGGTGCCCTTGTAGCGCCACACGCGCAAGGGTTCGGCGGCCTGGGCGCCCAGCAGCGCGCCAGCCGCGAGGGTGCCGCCAGCCAACAGTAATTGCCGACGAGTCAGGGTGTGCATGGCAGGTGCCTCAGTCGAGCAGGTCGGGTTCTTCGGTGCGGATCTGGTCCCACAGCGGCAGGAAGTTGAGCCAGGCGAAGAACTCGTGGCGGGCCTTGTCGATGCCGCCCTCCAAGGCGTCCGCCGGCGGCACCAGCGGCTGCCCGGCCGACCGCGCGGCGAGGTGCACGCGGGCGGTGTCTTCGGCGAGGATGAACCGCCAGGCGGCGCTTTCCACCGTCGCGCCGGTGACCCACAGGCCATGGTTCTGCCACACCAACAGGTTGTTCTCGGCGAAGGTCTCGACGAACGCCTGGCTGACGATGTTGCGGTCCTGCTCCAGCGCGCCACTGGCGGTGCGCAGGGCGTGACGCGGGAAGATCACCTGGTCATTGAGGAAGGCGCCGGACTCGGCGGTGATCGGCTCGAACAGCTGGCCCAACGACGACCAGACGCGGCCATGAAAACCATGAAAGTGCGCAATGCCGACCACGTCCGGGCGCGCCTGTTGCAGGTCGTGGTGCAGTTCCAGGGCGCTGGTATTCAGCAGGCCCTCGCCTTCCACCACTTGGCCATTGCCATCGACGCGCAACAAGTGCGACACGGTGATCTGCGAGAACGGCACGCCCAGCGGGTTGATCCAGTACTGCTCGGGATGGACCGGGTCGCGGGCGGTGAAATGTCCCGCCACGCCTACCTCGAAACCCAGGCGGCCGAACAGGCGGTAGGCGGCGGCCAGGCGTTGCTTGCGGTGCAGGCGCTCTTGCAGCGGGTCGTCATGGGTGGGTACGGCGCCCAGCGCCAGGCGATTATTGTCGTAGGGCAAGGTGTAGATGGTTTGTGGGAACAGTGTGGAATGACTCATACAGGCAACCCCTGATCAGGCAGTTTTTATAGGCGAGCGAATTCGTGGCTCGGCAGGGCCGGCTGTGAAAACGCAAGGACGGTGTGGCGGCGGGAAGTGTGGTCAGGTCGTCATGATCAGGGGCGCCCTCGCAGGTGGGTATAGTCGGTGCTCACCTCCACCATGCGAGGGGTCGGGTCGAGTGTGTTGTCGCTGGGTTGAAAGGTATTCGTCTAAGAAACGTCTGTAAAAGGCTTTGTAGTCATATGCTAATAATCAGCTTTTTTTAATATGCTTGCGGTGGATGATCAGTTAATTGCATTTTTTGGGGTTTGGGGGGATGGGGGGCATATCCGTTATTTGGGTGATGGTCGACTATGGTTCCGCTCTTACAGCGGGTCACTTTTGGAAAAGCCCCAAAAGTAACCAAAAGGGCTCTTGCCCCAACACTCGGCACCTCGCCTAGGCTCGGTGTGCCCGTAATCCGACATTGATTTGGGGGGCCGCCGCCACGCGCCATCCATGGCGCGGGGCGGCTAAACCGGCATCCCTGCCGGTTTACCCCCCAAATCAATATCGAATTCCGGCCAGCGTGTTTAATGGGGCGCCCAGATCAAGATCAAGATCAAGATCAAAAGCAAAAGCACCGCGGCCTGGCAGCCGGCCTGAGTGGTTAGATCAAGAGCGGATATGTGTAGGAGCTGGCTTGCCTGCTCCCACAGGAATTGAGGTATGGCTTAGGCATCTGGGCATATGGAGATCAAATGTGGGAGCTGGCTTGCCTGCGAAAGCAGTGTGTCAGGCACCTGATGCATCAACTGACACACCGCCTTCGCGAGCAAGCCCGCTCCCACAGGAATTTAAGTTTGACTCAGGCCCCCCGGCATATGGAGATCAAATGTGTGGGCTTGCCTGCGAAAGCAGTGGGTCAGGCACCTGATGCATCAACTGACACACCGCCTTCGCGGGCAAGCCCGCTCCCACAGGGGGCTCAAGGTATGGCTCAGGCAACCGGGCATATGGAGATCAAATGTGGGAGCTGGCTTGCCTGCGATGGTCGTTAACGATGACGCGGAAATATCAGAATGTACGCAGCGCCATCACATTTTTTCGCCGGCAAACCGGCTCCCGCAGAGATCAAAAAGCGCATCCACGATGCGAAGCGAGCCGCTTTTGATCTTGATCCTAGGCGCCCCATTAAACACGCTGGCCGCACGCAGGTTTGAATCCGTGGGTAACCCGGCAGGACGCCGGGTTAGCCGCACTGGGCCAGGGATGGCCCATTGCGGCGGCCCACGGATTCAAGCCTGCGTGCGGGCACACCGAGCCTAGGCGAGGTGCCGAGTGTTGGGGCAAGAGCCCTTTTGGTTACTTTTGGGGCTTTTCCAAAAGTGACCCGCCGTAAGGGCGGAACCCATTGCAGCCGTTACCCAACAACGGATCCCCACACAATCTAAGCCCCTACAACCTTCAAAACCTCATCCGTCACCCGCGCCGCCGTGTGGCGATTCACCGGCACCGGCAAGCCCAGGTGCCCACGCAAAGTGTCGTGGCTGTACTCATGGCGAAACAACCCACGCTCACGCAACAGCGGCAACACTTGGTCGGTAAACCGCGCAAAGTCATCCGGCGCGCCCACGTGGATGTTGAAACCATCCACCGCGCCCTCGACGAACCAGCGCTCGATCTCGTCCGCCACGGTCTTCGGCGAGCCGACGAAACTCGAAAACGGCTTGGCAAAACGCAGCGCCGCCTGGCGCAGGGTCAGCTTCTGGTCACGGGCCACCTGCTTGATGTTCTCGGCATGCCCGCGATAACCGTTGCTGCCCAGGTCGCCCAGTTCCGGAAAAGGTTCGTCGAGCGGGTACTGGCTGAAGTCGTGGTAGTTGAACGGCCGCCCCAGTTGTACCAGCGCCTTGTCCAGGTCCAGCTCGCCATTGCGCGCGCGGTCGATGGCCTGGGCCTCTTCGTCGGTGTCGGCAATGATCGGCGAAATGCCCGGCAGGATGGTCACGTGGTCAGGGTTGCGCCCCGCCGCTGCGGTGCGTCGCTTGATGTCGCTGTAGTAGGCCTGGGCATCCTCGAAGTTACCCACGCCGGCAAAAATCCCCTCGGCATAATTGGCCGCCAGGCTGCGCCCGGACTCGGAGATGCCCGCCTGGAAAATCACCGGCTGCCCCTGCGCCGAACGCTGGATATTCAGCGGCCCGGTCACCGAGAAAAACTCGCCATGGTGGTCAAGACGATGTTGGCGCTGCGGGTCGAGAAAGACCTTGCTGGCTTTGTCGCGCACGAAGGCGTCGTCCTCGTAGGAATCCCACAGGCCTTGCACCACCTCCAGGTGTTCGGCCGCGCGGCGGTAGCGCTCGGTATGGTCGATATGCTGTTCACGGCCAAAGTTGCCAGCCGCGCCCTCCAGGCCCGTGGTGACCACGTTCCAGCCGGCACGCCCGCCGCTGATCAGGTCCAGCGAGGCGAACTGCCGCGCGACGTTGAAAGGTTCGGTATAGGAGGTGGTCAACGTCGCCACCAGGCCGATCTTCGAGGTCGCCCCGGCGATGGCCGAGAGCAGGGTCAGCGGCTCCAGGCGGTTGAGAAAATGCGGCGCCGAATCCGCAGTGATGTAGGGGCTGTCGACGATGAAGACCAGGTCGAACTTGGCCGCTTCCGCCTGCCGCGCCTGGGCACGGTACCAGTCGATATCGACACTGGCATCGCCTGGGATCTGCGGGTGCAGCCATTCGTTTTGCGCGGTGCCGACACCGGTGAGGATGGCGCCGAATTTGAGTTGCCGTAGTGCTGTGGACATGGGAGGTCTCCTGGTTGGCATCAAGCGGTGCGGGCAGCGATGGCTTCGACTTCCACCAGTGCACCGGGCAGTGGCAACGCCACCACTTGCAACGCCGTGCGCGCGGGTTTGTGCGGCTGCTCGGGCGTGCCGAAGAACTGCGTATAGCCACGCTGCAAGCCGGCAAAATCGAGCTTGCCGGCCGTCTCTTCGGCGCCGACCAGGAACACGCGCAATTGCACGATATCGCCCAGGTCGAGGTCGTGTTGCTGAAGGATCCTGCGGATCTTGTTGAACACCGACACGGTCTGCACTTCGGTATCGCCATAAGCCGCCGGCGTGCCCGCCTGGGCATTGGCGTCGTGCAGGTCCGGCAAGGTGCCGCTGACGAAGATCAGGCTGGCGGAGGCCGGCACGGTGACGGTCTGCGAGATCGGGAAATCGCCGACGCTGGTACGTTGAATGCTGTCGCTCATGGTGTTGATCCTCAGGAGGCGGCCAGGGCCGCAAGGTGGGTTTGTTGGGTCACGCGCTCAGCCAATTGCGCGACCACATGCCGTGCGGAGTTGGCCGCCGATTCCTGCCAGATGCCCACGCCGCTTTGCACCAGGCCATCGCCGGCGAAGTACACGCGCCCATGCGCCTGTTCGAGCAAGGCACTGGCGTCGGCGGGGAAGTGTTCGCGTTGCAGCCACGGGCCTTCGCTGTAGGGAATCTGTTCCCAGGACACGGCCAGCGGGTTGCGCAGGTGTTTCGAGTAGCCCGGGTGCAACAGCTCCACGGCTTCCTTGGAGGTGGCGTACTGCTTGTCGAACGGCTGGGCGCCAAAGGCAGCGGCGCCCTCCCCGGTCACGTAGCCCGCCACCAGCAGGCCTTCGCGGGTATTGAGGTCGTTGCTCGGGTACCACAGCAGGCGCGCCGGGTGCTCGATCCAGGACAGGCCGCCGTAGGTGCGATAGTCGGTCTCCCAGAAGCGCGGCGATTGCCAGGCGACTTTGGTGGCCTGGTCGCTGCGGGTGCTGAGCAAGGCGGCCTTGATCGGGTCGCTGAAGTCCGTATCGAGCCTGGCCAGCAGCGGCAACGGCAGGGTCGAGACCAGGTAATCGGCGCGAACCACCTGTTCACGGCCACTCGGGGTGTCGTGGTAGGTGACAGCCACGCCGTCTTCCAGCTGGCGGATCTGGCGCACCTGCGCGCCCAGTTGCACCTGTCCACGGACCCGCTCGTAGAACGCATCGGTGATGCGGTCCATGCCGCCGACCGGCTGGAACATGGTCGCCGAGAATTCCGGAAACTCGGTATGCAACAAAGCGCCCCAGAGTTCCGGGTGCAGCAGTTGATCCAGCGCCAGCGGACCACGGCTGGCCGGCAAGGCACCAGGATGCGCGGGCGATTCCAGGTGCCCGGAACGAATCGTGCCCTCGAAGGCCAGCTCCTGGGACAGGTCGCCATACACCTGCAGGAACGCCAGCAACCGCGTGCGTTCTTCACTGCTCAACACATCATCGAGGGCATCGCGCTGCACCGCCTTGGCCAGCAACCCGGACAGGTGCCCGCGCGCATCGTTGATCGCCTGGCCGACAGTGAACGCCGGCTTGCTCACATCCGGCCGCACCTGGGCGCCATGGCTGCTGTTGACCAGCACTTCGAGGGGCACGCCCAGCTCGCTGCAGTAGTCGAGAATCGTGCGGTGCTGGCTGGGGATGCGCGCAGGGCCGGCGTTGAAATACAGGCCCTGATCGAATGCCACGGTCTGCGTGCGACCGTCCTTGTAGTCGACGCGGTCGCCGTTGCGCAGGGTCCAGGTGCGTCCGCCGACCCGCTCACGCGCCTCCAGCACTTGCACACTGAAGCCGGCGCGGGTCAATTCCAGGGCGGTGACCAGCCCGGCAATCCCGGCACCGAGCACCAGCACGCGGGTGCCCTGCCCCAGGCCTTCCTTGAGTTTCAGCGGTTGCGGGCGGCGGTGGGATGAAGGCCCCAGGCCCAATACCGCGAGCGCATCCTTGACGGCTTTTTCGCCGCCGACCGCAGCAATGCTGGACAGCGCTTCACGTCGTGTCAGTCCCATGTCAAATCCTCCTTAATCCGGCAGGCCCGGTGGGTTGATCAGCGACTTGTCGACCCGCTCCACGTCCAGGCCCCAGCGTTGCAGCACCTGCTCGTATTGGCCGCCGGCAATCGCGCCTTCCAGCGCGGTGTGGATCGGCTTGACCAGACCATTGTCCTTGCGCGTGGTCACGGCGATATCCGCCTGCAACGGCCAGCCACCGTTGACGGTGCCGACGCGCTTGATGCCGCCGGTGATCGCGGCGGAATAGGCGTACACCGAGTTCGGCCCGAACAGCGCATCACTGCGCCCGGACTGCACCGCCAGTTGCGCAGCGGCCTGGTCGTCGAAGTACTGCAACAGCGCAGGCTTGCGGCCGGCCTTTTCATTGGCGTCGTTCCAGGCCAGCAGGACTTTTTCCTGGTTGGTGCCGGAACCGACGATGATCTTCAGCCCGGCAATGTCCTCGGCCTGTTTGATCTCAGTGATCTTGCTGGTGCTCTTCACGTAGAAGCCCAGCACGTCCTGGCGATAGGTGGCGAAGTCAAAGCGCTTCTTGCGCGCCTCGGTCACGGTGACGTTGCTGATCACCGCGTCGTATTTGCCCGAACTGACACCCAGGGGCCAGTCTTCCCAACTGGTCTGCACCACGTTGAGTTGCAGGCCGAGGCTGTCGGCCACCAGTTGCGCGGTATCGGCTTCGCTGCCGATGGTGGTCTTGTCGTCACTGGCGAGCAGGGCAAGGGGCGGCCCGGCGACACCGGACACGGCGACGGTGAACTTGCCCGGCTGGGCGAACTTGAAACCTGGCGGGATCTGCGCGATCGCCGCTTCATTGCGCGGCACATGGATGCGCACGCGGTCAGGGCTGAGGTCAACCTGTTGCACGGCGAAGGCGCTTTGCGCGGTGCTGACGGCCAGCGCCAGCAGGGCCACGCGGGCTGTGGTGATAAACATGGGCAGTCACTCCTTGAACTAAAGCACCTTGCCGAGAAAGGCCACGGTGCGGGGATGTCGGGGTTGGCGGAAAATTTGTTCGGGCGGGCCTTCTTCAATCAGTTGCCCGTCACAGAGGAACACCACGTGGTCGGCCACTTCGCGGGCAAAGCCGATTTCGTGGGTGACGATCACCAGGGTCACGCCCAATTGGGTCAGGCCCTTGATCACGTCGAGCACCTCGCCCACCAGTTCCGGGTCGAGGGCCGAGGTCGGTTCATCGAACAGCAGCACCTTGGGGTCCAGCGCCAGGGCGCGGGCGATGGCGACGCGCTGTTGCTGGCCGCCGGAGAGCTGGCGCGGGTAGGCGTCGACCTTGTCGGCCAGGCCCACCTTGGCCAGCAGTTCACTGGCCTTGGCCTGCGCCTCGGCCTTGCTCCAGCGCTTGTGGGCCAGCGGCGCCTCGGCGATGTTTTCCCAGGCAGTGAGGTGCGGGAACAGGTTGAAGTTCTGGAACACGAAACCGACGTCGATACGCCGCTTGAGAATCTCGCGCTCCTTGAGTTCATAGAGCAGGTCGCCCTTGCGCCGGTAGCCGACGTATTCACCGTCGATGGTGATGTGCCCGCTGTCGATCTTCTCCAGGTGGTTGATGGTGCGCAGCAGGGTGGATTTGCCCGAGCCCGAAGGCCCGAGAATCACCGTGACCTTGCCCGGATCGATGGTCAGGTCGATGTCCTTGAGCACCTGCTGGTTGCCAAAGCGCTTGCCCACGCCCTGGATCTGGATACGCCCGGCGCGTGCTTCAGCCATGGGTTTTCTCCTTCAGCCAGCCGCGTATGCGTTGCAGCGGCGTGGGCGGCAACACGCGCGCGGTGCCCCGTGCAAAGTGGCGCTCGACGTAGTACTGCGCGCTGGTGAGCACGGTGGTGATGATCAGGTACCAGACGGTCGCGACGATCAGCAGCGGGATCACCGCCTGGGTGCGGTTGTAGATGACCTGCACGGTGTAGAACAGCTCCGGCAGGGCCAGCACGTAGACAATCGAGGTGCCCTTGACCAGGCCGATGATTTCGTTGAAACCCGACGGCAGGATCGAGCGCAGCGCCTGGGGCAGGATGATCCGGAAGATCCGCCGCGAAGCCGGCAGCCCCAGGGCCGCCGCGGCCTCATGCTGGCCGGCGTCGACGCCGATCAGGCCGCCGCGAATGATCTCGGCCGCATAGGCCGCCTGCATCAGGCTCAGGCCAAGCACCGCCACGGTGAATTGGCTGAGCACGTCCACCGTCGACCACTCGGCGAAGACCACGCTGGTGAATGGCACGCCGAGCACGATGTGGTCGTACAGGTAGGCGAAGTTGTAGAGGATGATCAGCACCAGTAATGCCGGCATCGAGCGGAAAAACCAGATATAGCCCCAGGCCAGGGCCGCCAGCAACGGCGACCCCGACAGCCGCGCCAGCGCCAGCGCGGTGCCGAGGATGATGCTGAACACGGTGCTCAGCAGGGTCAGCAACAGCGTCTGGCCGAGGCCGCGCAGCACCGACGGCGAGAAGAACCACTGCCCGAACACGCCCCACTCCCAGCGTGGGTTGGTGGCCAGGGAGTGCACGATGGCGAGCAGCACCAGCGCGGCAAAGATCGACCCTGCCCAGCGCCAGGGGTGCCGGGCCGGCACCACCTGCAAGGCCTTGATCGGCGTGGAGACACGGCTCTGGCGAACCGGCTGGTCGGTGACCTCATCAATCAGGTCATAGGATTTGGCGACAATGGGCATGGTTTATTCCTCGGCCTTAGAAGGCATAGGTCAAGCGGGTGTAGTAGTAGCCACCGGTAAAACCGAAGGGCGAATAGGTGCCGTAGCTGCTGACCATGGTGCTGCTGGGTACGCCTTGTTTCTTGGGGTAGACGTCGAACAGGTTCTTGGCCCCGATGGCCACGTTGAGGTCTTTGGTGAGGTTGTAGCCAAGGTCGAGGTCGGTGATCCATTTGGCGCTGTAGACCCGGTCGAGGCTGCGGTCATCGGAGACGTTGACCTCCTTGTAGGAGCCGTAGCGGGTCAGGGCCAGGTTGAGGTTGAAGCGGTCGATGCTCCAGTCGCCGCCCAGGATCAGCTTGGTGCTGGGCTGCACACCGGTGATCAGGTTGCGCGCCTGGCGGTCCATCAGGTCATAGGCGGTGCCCAGGATCGTGGTCGACTCCTTGTAGTTGAGGATCTTGGTCTGGTTCCAGTTGAACGCCGCCGTCCACTTCAGCGCGCCGTATTGGCCCAGGTCCTGGCTGTAGTTGCCGACCAGGTCCAGGCCTTTGGTGCGGGTGTCGGCACCGTTGATGAAGTACTGCCCGCCGGACGTGGAGGTGATGCCGTTGCCTTGCAGTACCTGGGTGATTTCCGGGCCGAGCAAGGTACCGGTGAGGGTGATGCGGTCACGCAGGTTGATCACGTAGGCGTCGGCGGTGAAGTTCAGGCGATCGGTGGGCGTCAGGGTGAAACCGAGGCTGAAGTTGGTCGAGCGCTCGGGCTTGAGTTCCTCGGCACCGAGGGCCTTGGCCGCCGCCGAACCGACCGGCAGCACGCCGTAGTTGATCGACTGGTACACCCCGTTCACCACGCCATACGTGGTCGAGCGCGCACTGAACAGGCTGTTGGCCAGGGACGGTGCACGGAAGCCATTGCTCACGGTGGCGCGCACGGCGAACTGCGGGGTGAAGTCATAGCGGGTGGTCAGCTTGCCGCTGCGGGTCGCACCCACGCCCTGGTTGTAGTGTTCGTAGCGAAAGGCAGTGCCCACGTACCAGTCCGGCACGGGGTTGAAGCCGACGTCGACATAGCTGGCCAGGCTGTTGCGCGAGGCGCTGCTTTCTTCATCCGGCGAAATGCCGTTGGTGACCTGCGCCCCGGACGATGCACAGTTGCCCGGCGCCACGCAGTAGCCGCCGTTGGCGTAGGACGCGTAATCACCGGCCTGGACCTCATAGGTGTCACGTCGATGCTCGAAGCCGTAACTCAGGTCCAGGGGCTTTTGCAGGCCGATGTCGAAGCCGCGCTTGAAGTCGAGGTTGGTGGTGAGCTCGGTGGAAATCCAGGTGCCGGAGGTGAAGTGGTTCGGCGTGGCCTCGCCCAGCGACGGGTTCTGGTTATGCGTGGTGCCCTGCTCTGCGTCGTTGCGCCCGTAGGTGGTGGACAAGTCCCAGTCCCACTCGCCGACCGTGCCTTTGCCACCCAACGCGGCCTGGAAATCGTCCTCGTCGATAAACCAGGTCGGCGTGTAGCCGCCAGGGTAACCGTTGGGTCCGGTGGTGATGGTGTTGGTGATGGTCGGCAGGCGGAAGTTCTGGCCCTGCTCGGCCTTGCGTCGCGAATAGGTGGTGAAAGAGTAGAGGCTGAAGCTGTCGCCGATCGGCAACTCGGCGTTGTAGCCCAGGGTCAGCAGGTTGGTCTTGGGGGGGCCGTAGCCGCCGTAGGTCGAGCGCCCGGCCTGCTCATAGGCCTGGGCGTAGGTGTAGCCGTTGGCGCTGGCCTTGTTGTCATCGTTCTGGCTGCGCGCATCCAGCGCCAGTTGCACGATGCCGCCGTTGCCGATTTCAAAGCCCTTGTTGAGGCTTTGCTGCACAGTCTGCTTCTTGCCGTCATAACCCTGGCCGACATTGGTCACCGAGGTGCCGCTGGTGTCGGCCTTGAGGATCACGTTGATCACCCCGGCGATGGCATCCGAACCGTACTGGGCAGCGGCACCGTCGCGCAGCACTTCCACATGGTCGATGGCGCTGATGGGGATCAGGTCGAGGTCGGCCGGCGCCGCGCCGGTGTTGATGCCGTTGATATTCAAGGTCGCGGCCGTGTGGCGGCGCTTGCCATTGACCAGCACCAGCACTTCGGCGGCGCTCATGCCACGCAGGTTGGGTGCGCGGGCAATGCCGCTGGCGTCCCAGCCGGTCTTTTCCGGCAGGGTCAGCGACGGGATCACTGCGCTCAGCGCTTCCATCAGACCGGGCTTGCCGGTGCTCTGCAATTGCTTGGCGCTGACCACATCGATCGGCACCGGGCTGCTGGTGACCGTGCGCTGTTCGGCGCCACGGTTACCGGTGACCACCACGGTAGACAGGGTGCTGTCGTCCTGGGCCTGGGCCGCAGCGGCCAGGATTGCCAGGGCCACTACGGCGGTCGGTTGTAAAACGTGCTTCATAGCCACTCCAGACTTTCCAAATCGCGAGGTCGGGCAATCACGCGGTCGTGCGCGGTGCTCGATGTTTTTCAAGGGGTGTCGCGGCGATTGGAACTAGGTGTGGGGCAGGTGTGGGGATTGAATTGGCAACATACGTTGAACTCCCTTCCAACGATTCTGCCGCAGGGCGCGTGACCCGGTTGTGGCGGGCAGAATCTGAATTACGCTGGGTACCATCCGAGGTCAGGGGTAGGCTGTTGGATTCAACATAAAGGAATGGATATCAAAAATATAATGCTATTTGGGTATAAGCTAATATTCTCTAAATTCATTATTTGTTATTTGTTTTATTCTTGTTGGTAATGTCTTTTTGAGATTATGTTTGGTGCGGGGCGAGGGTGCATATCCGTTATCTGGGTGACGGCGGCTATGGGTTCCGCCCTTACGGCGGCTCACTTTTGAAAAGCGCAAAAGTAAGCAAAACGCTCTTGCCCCACCACTCGGCACCTCGCCTAGGCTCGGCGTGCCCGTAATCCGACATTGATTTGGGGCGCCGCCGCCACGCGCCATCCATGGCGCGGGGCGGCTAAACCGGCATCCCTGCCGGTTTACCCCCCAAATCAATATCGAATTCCGGCCAGCGTGGTTAATGGGGCGCCTGAGGATCAAGATCAAAAGCCGGATCAAAGGCTGATTGGCTTTTCTGTGGGAGCTGGCTTGCCTGCGATGCGCACACCTCGGTAAATCAGGCATACCCAGGTGACGCCATCGCAGGCAAGCCAGCGCCTACATGTTGACCACACCGGTCGGCCTCAAGGCCGCAACAGCTGCATCTGCTGCCGATAATCATCTGTCACCTGCCGCGCCTGGCCATTGCTGGTGATCACCTTGGGCGTGATCAACACTATCAACTCGGTGCGATCCTTGGACTTGCTGGTATTGCCGAACAACCACCGCAACCCGGGGATTTTCCCCAGGTACGGCACCGCGCTGACGCTCTCGGCGTTGTCCTGTTTGATCAACCCACCGAGCAATACCGTCTGCCCGCTCTGCACCGCGACCTGGGTCGACACCGAGCGCGTGGAGATGCGCGGGTTCACCGGCGTGTCGCTGTTGGAACCCGGGTTCTCGGCGTCGCTGACCTGCTGTTGAATATCCATATACACCAGGCCACCCGGATTGATGCGCGGCACCACATCCAGGATCACCCCGGTCTGTACATATTCGACGCTGCTCAAGGTGGTGTCCGCATCACCGGTGTTCACCGTGGTCTGGCTGATGGGAATGTTGTCGCCGACCTGGATCTGCGCCGGCTGGTTGTTCATTACCACCAGCGACGGCGCCGACAACACCTGGGTGCGGCCGTTGGTTTCCAGGGCGTGCAAGGCCACTTGCAGGTTGGAACTGACGAAGGAGTAGAACAGCGAATCCGTCGCGCCCAGCCCTGCCCCGCCGCCGCCCAGGGCGCCTTGGCTGCCCGACGCATTCGCCACTGTGGTGCTGGCGGAATTTCCCGCCAGGCGCCCCAGGTACCACTGCACGCCGAGGTCCAGCTCGCCGGTGAGCTTGACCTCGAGGATGCGGGTCTCGATCTGCACTTGCAGCGGTGGGTTGTCGAGGCGCTTGATCGCGGCTTCGATCTCTTTCCACTGTGCCGGGCGGGTGCGCACCAGCAGTTGGTTACTGCTTTGTTGTGCGGTGATGCGGGTGCCGGCCTCGAGGCTTTTATCCGGCGCGGCGGGTGGCGTTTCCCCGGTGGCTTCGGGCTCATCGGCAGGCGGCGGCGGAGTGTTCTGCAAGCCGCCGCCGCTGCTGTTGAGCGATGACAGGGTGGTGGTGCGCAGGCCCGGTGCGACTCTGGCCGGGGTGTCGTCCTTGATCGCGCCATTGCCGTAGATCTGCCGCAAGTATTTGGCCAGGTCGGAGGCTTTCATGTTGCGCACATCGTAGACGTACATCTGCGGCTCGTTGCCGCCGCCTTCATCGATGGTGCGGATCCAGTCGCCCACTTCGCTGAGGTACTGCGGCTGTGAAGAGATCGCCACCACCGAGTTGGTGCGCTCGATCGGCAAAAACCGCAGCATGCCGGCCAGAGGCATGCCGCTGTCCGGGCCGAACAGGCTCTGCAGCTCGGGCATCAGCTCGGCCACCGAAGCACGTTGCAGGCCGAATACGCCCACCGACATGCCCTTGAGCCAGTCCACGTCGAAGGTGTCGATGGTGTCCTGGTAATTGGCCAGTTCATCCGGGGTGCCCGCCAGGCTCAGCACGTTGCGCGCCGGGTCCACCAGCAAGAATGCGTTCTCCCGGGCGAACGGCTTGAGCAGTTTCTGCATCTCGGTCGCCGAGATATACCGCAACGCAAACAGCCGCGCCGACAAGCCGCTGGACGGCTTGGCCACCGGCATTTGCGGCACCAGCTTGCCCGCCACGGCCTGGCTGGCCGGCAGGATCACGTAGCGCTGGCCCTGGCGGATCATGGCGTTATCGGTCCACGACAGCAGGGTTTCGAGGATCGACAGCGCCTGCTGTTTGTCCACCGGCTTGGAGGTGGAAAAGCTGACATTGCCCTTCACGCCCTGGGCAATGGTGTAATTCTCATGCAGCAGGTCGCCCATCACGCTGTTGATCACCGCTTCAATGGGCTGGTCCTGGAAGTTGAACACGATATCGCCGCTGCCCTCCTCCTTCCCCGGCGCCGTGGCGGCGGGCTGGCGCACGAACTGCTGGTTGCCGCGAATCAGCTGGCGCTGCGGCGGCGCAGGGATGGCCGCTTGCGGGTTTTCGGCCACGGGCGGTGCGCTGGGCGGACGTTGCGAACCGGTGCCTTGCATGGCTTCGTGGAGCAGATCGTCGTCCGGCTCGAGACGCTCGGGAAAGGCGCCACAGCCACCCAGGGCAATGGCGGTGGCCAGGCAAAACGTTGAGGTGCGCATATCGATCAAGGGAGGGGCTCGCGGGGAAGAGAAGTCGGTGGGCGGGAGGACGGCGGCGGCAAGCGCCTGGCGTAGAGGCTCAAGGTTTGCGTGCGGCCGTCCAGCACAAAACGGGCGTATTGCGGGGTCAGGTGTTCCAGGCGCCAGCCGTTGGGCAGGGTCTGCCCCAGGCGCACAGTCAACGCGCGGCCATCGGCCTGCTTGAGCATCGCCATCTGCAGGTTGCCGGTGATCATGATCCCGCTGAGGGTCAGGTTGGCCAGGCTCGACACCTGGGCCTTGCCGACCACGCGATCGGGGCTGCGATCGGGGCTGAACAGCGGCGCCTGCCAGGTGGCGGCGAGGCTTTCCAACGGCACGCTGGGCGCCACCTGCACCCTGGCCGAAGGATGGGCACGCGCGGCGGGTTCGGGCAGCCACTGCGGCTCATCGCCGATGCTGCTGAGGATCACCGCCATCAACACGCCCAAGGCGGCAGCCAGGACCAGCAGGCCCCATTCGAGGGGGCGCAAGGCACTGATCATCGCGCCCCCTGCGGTTGCAGGTAGCCGCGCACCAGCAGGTGCACCACCAGTTGGCCCGCGCCGCCACTGGCCGGGGCCTGCTGGCTACGGCGCACGCGCAGTGCATCGACGAACAGGAACGGCGGCTGGTATTCCAGCTCGTGCAGGATCGCCGTGAGCGGCTCGATGGCGCAGTTGAGGGTGAGGCTGACCTTGACCTGGCGATAGGGCTCGCCGTCGTCCTGCTCCGGGGTGATGGGCTGGCGCTGGGTCAGGCTGCAGCCGCCGCCGAGGTTGGCGTGGCTGTTGATCAGATCGGCGAGGCGTTGCATCAGGTCGGCGGCGACTACGTCGGGGTCATCCCCGGGCAACAGGCTGGTGCTGCTGGCCGGGTCCTGCCTGGCCTGCTCCAGTTGCTGGCGCAGGGAATCGCCCTGGCGCAGCACGCCGGCGTAGCGTTGCTGCTGCTCGCGCAGTTGCTCGGCCTGTTCGCCCATGGCGCGCAGGGGGCCGGCGAACCAGCTGTCGATCAGCAGCCAATAGGCCGCGCCGACCACCATGGCCAACAACAGCAAGGCAGCGCCACGACGTTCACGGGGTGTGAGGGGTCGGCGCATCGGCGGCCTCCTGGCGTAGATGCGCGCGCAAGGCAAACTGGTCCTTGCCGGTGCGGGCATCGGGTTGAATCACCCCTTCGAACTGGGCGTTTTCAAGGCTGTGGCAGCCCTTGATCCGGGTGATCAGGGCGCTGGCCTTGGCGCTTTGCCCGGCAAACGAAATCTCGCCGTCCTTCACATCCAGCTGGTCGAGCCAGGTGTCGGCGGGCAGGCAGGTGGTCAAGTCATTGAGCAGCGCAGCCAGGGGCGGTTGCGCCAGTTTGCGCCGGGTCAGGTACTGCGCCGCACCACGCGTGGTGAGCAGTTGCTGGCGCAGCGCATGCACATGCGCGACCTCGGCCTTTTGCTGCTGGACACTGGCGTGCATGGCGTCGAGCACGCGTTGGCGGTCGTTGAGCCACAGCAGCATCGCCGCAATCAGCAAGGCGCCGCACAGCCACGGCAGGCTGCGTTGCAAGCCCTTGCCCACCGGGCGTTGACGCGGACGCAGCGGCGCTGGAAGCAGGTCGATGCCCAGATTGGCCACATCCACCCGATGGGGATGCAGACCGAACGCTGCGCAGTCGATAAGGATCTGGTCCAGGCGCTCGCGCAGGATGGCGACCAATGTCACCTCAAGGTGGCTGGACGTGCGCCGTTCCTGGCGGGCGACGAAGTACAGCTGTTCGGCTTCGAACGGCGTGTAGCGGTCCAGTTCATAGCCGACCACGGCGTTGAGGTTGCGCGCCGCTGCCAGCGGCAGTTGCACGGTTTGCAGCAACACCGCCTCGGGCGCGAGCATCAGCACCTGGCGCGTGCTATCCACGGCAACCGGCGCCGTCAGCGGCCACGGGTGGATCTGCTCCGGCGGTTCGCGCAGCACCAGCCAACGCGGCAGGCAACCGCGCAGTTCCGCGAGCCACAGGCGCCAGCCTTGTTGCAGCAGGCTGCCACGCCAGTGCCGGGCAATGGGTTCGAGTCGATTCATTCTTGCCAACGCAGCACCCGGTAGGGTTGTGCGCTGTCCTCCGATGGGCTCAATAAAACCGTGACTTGCAGCCGGGCCTGATAGCCGCCGGGGCGTTGGGCGCGGCTGTCGACCACCAGCACTTCTCCCGGGTCGGCGCCCTCGGCGTCCGCGTGTGGCAGGTTGAGTGCCTGGCGCATCAAGGGACTGGCGAAGGCCGGGTCGGGGCGATCGAGGTCGCTCCACAAGGTGATCTCGGGCAGCAGTTGGCTGTACAGCGCCTGGGTCATGCCGGGCAACTGGCGCACTTCTTCCAGCACCCGAAACGGCGCCAGGCCCTGGTTGCGTCGCGCCTCCAGCGCCTTGACCCACTGCCCGGCCTCGGCCGGACTGGCGCCGCAGGCCAGGGCCAGGCGCATGAGGTCCTGCGCCTCGGCGTTGATCAGGTAGAGCTTGCCGCGCTCGCTGCGCAGGTTCACCTGCACCTGCGCGTCATCAAAACTCAAGGCCCTGTCGCGGCCATCGGCGATCCAGTGTCGATCAGCCATGGCCATGGCGATGCCGGCTTCGGCGGCCAGTACGGTCTGGGTGTGCTGGCGCAGCCACAGGGCCTGGCGGCTTTCCAGTTGCACCCAGCCGGCCAGGCCGCCGAGCAACACGGCGAGCAAGGCCAGCACCCACAGCACCAGCAGCAGCGCGGCACCGCGCTGGCGCCTCATTCCTCGACGCTCCCACTGGACAGGTTCAGGCGCAGGGCAATCACCTGGGTCACCCAGGGCACCGGTCCGTCGACATGCGCGGCGATACGCACCGCCGCCGGCAGGCGCCGGGGCCACGGCCAGGTGTCGATCCAACCAGTCGGTTGGCCCAGCGGGGATAGCCCGCGATAGCTCAGTTGCAGCCTTTGCAGGTGGTCGAGCAGCACCTGCGGCTCATCACGCGCGACGGTGCTGGCCGATTCCAAGCGCGAAAACGCCACCTGCAATTGCTGCCCGGTCCTTTGCACCGTGAAGCGTTGAATGCCGCCGCCGAGCACACCGGGCAAGGTCGCCACAAACTGCAGGCGCTCGGGCGTGCCGACAAAAAACCCATCGGCCTGGCTGTCGTCCTCGGTCACATCCAGGGGCAGCGCTTCGCTGATCGCCGTGCGCAAGAACTGCTGGGCGGCGCGCCTTTCATCCAGGCTGACTGTGTAGCGCTGGGCCTTGGCCACCGCGCGATTGGCGCCCAGCAATGCGCCGCCCACCAGCACCAGCAACACGCTGAGCAAACTCAGGACCACTAGGATTTCCAGCAAGGTGAAGCCCTGCTCGCGGCGCGTCACAGGCGTGCCTTCAGGGTGCTGAAGTGCGCCTGGTGCTGGCCTTCGCGCACGCTCAAGTCGAGGCGAAACAGCTGCGGCTGCTGGCGGGTACGGGTCAGTTGCCAGTGGATGCCATCCAGTTCGCCCTGGCTGCGCCCTTCGACCAGGCGCCCGGCCGCTTCCTGGTCCAGCACGGTGAGCGCCACGTGGGTGAGCCGATCGCTGCGGGCGACGTGTGCCAACGAGCGCGCGCTCTGGCCGAACGCGACCAGCAGCACCGTGCTGCACACCGCCATCAGCGTCAACGCCGCGAGCATTTCGAGCAGGGTGAATCCCGCCTGGCGTTTCATGGCAGCACCCTGGACTGGACGCTGCCGGTCAGCCAGCCGATATCAATGCGCCAACGCCGACTGCCGTTGGCCAACACCAGATGGCCACCGGTGGAACTGCCATCGGGGTAAAACTCGATGGCCGATCCCGCCTGTTCAGCCGTGTGCAACCTGACCTGCAACTCAGGCGGCCAGTGTTGCAGCGCACGGCCCGGCGCCTGGAATGTCCTGCCCGGCAAATCAAATGCCGTGCGCGCTACCTGGCCGTCGACAATCGCCCCGGCCCGCGTGGTACGCAGCGCATCGACCAGTTGCCCGACCACCCGCCGCTCCTGCGCCGCCTGCAGCCCCTGGCGCACCCCCAGCCCCAGCAGCCCGGCAGCGACGCCCAGCAGCAGGATCACCACCAGCATCTCCAGCAGGGTAAAGCCGCGCTGGGCCATCGCCGGGTTACTCCCAATTGCCCAGGTCGGCGCTGTAGCCGTCGCCGCCCGGTTGGCCGTCCTGGCCGTAGAAGATCAAGTCGAAAGCGCCGTGTTCACCGGGGAAGCGATAACCGAAGGCGTGGCCGAACGGGTCCTTGAGGTCCGACGGCTTGGCGTATGGCCCGGCCCAACTGGCCGCGTTGCCGGGCTTGTCCACCAACTGCTGCAGGTTGTTGGGCGGCGAGCCGACATCCAGGGCGTAGCTGTCGATTTTCATGCTCAGGCTCGCCAGCTGCGCCTTGCCCGCGCCGTATTTGCCCTTGTCCACATTGCCGCCGACCTGGCGTACCACAATGGTTGCCACGATGCCCAGCAGCACGATCACCGCGAGCATTTCCAGCAGGGTGAAACCGCGTTGGCGGCGTGAAGATTTCATCAGTCTGGCTCCTTGAAGATTCATATATTGCTGGTCAGGCTCATCAGCGGCAGCATGATCGCCAGCATGATCACCGCCACCAGCACGGCCATGACCACAGTCAGCGACGGCACCAGCGCGGCGAGCAGGCGGTCGATGCCGCGCTTGGCCTCGACGTCGAAAATGTCGGCCACCTTGAGCAGCATGCTGTCCAGTTCCCCGGCCTGTTCGCCGACGTCAATCATTTGCAGGGCCAGCTCCGGCAGCAGCGGTTGGCTGCCGAATGCACTGGCCAGGGTGCCGCCGCCTTTCACCGACTCCGCCGCCTGCGCCACCTGGGCCTGCAGCGCGCGATTGCTGCAGACCTGGCGCGCGATCACCAACGCTTGCAGCAGCGCCACGCCGTTGCTGAGCAAGGTGCCGAGGGTGCGCGCCAGACGCGCGGCTTCGACCCGCTGCAACAGCGGACCGATCACGCGCAGGCCGAGCAGGCGCCGGTCGTGGCGTTGCCGGCGCAGGGGATCGCGCAGGCGCGCGGCGAGTGTCCAGGCCGTCACGATCAACGCCGCCAACACCGCCAGGCCATAGCGACCGAGGAACTGGCCGAGCGCGAGAATCACCTCGGTGATCCATGGAATCGGCACGCCCAGGTCCTCGAAGATCGGCACGAATTGCGGCACCACGTACGCCAGCAGCAGCGCCAGGGAACCGAGCACGCCGACCACCAGGAACGCGGGATAGATCAGCGCATTGATCACTTCGCCCCTTAATAACTGGCTGCGCTCCAGGTAATCGCTGAGCTGGCGCAAGGTGCTTTCCAGCGCGCCGCCAGCTTCACCGGCACGCACCATGCTCAGGTACAGCGGGGAAAAGTTGTCGCCCTCTTGCGCAAGCGCCGCGGATAACGTCTGGCCTGCCTTGACCTGCTCGCGGATGCGTTCGATCAACGCGCGCACCGCGGGCGGGCCGGGCTGTTTGAGCAACAGGCCGAGGGCACGTTCCAGGGGCTGGCCGGCGCCCAACAGCGTGGCCAGTTGCTGGGTGAAACTCACCAGCGCTGCGCCCTTCAACGGCCCGCGCGTGTTGCGCAGCAGCCGGCTGCCCGCCGCTTCGATGTGCAGCAGCAACAAGCCGCGCTTGTGCAACGCAGCGACGGCGGCAGCCTGGTCGGCGGCATCCAACGTGCCGCTCTGCGTGGCACCCTGGCTGTCCAGGGCGCGGAATTTGAACAGGCTCACGCGCCCTCTCCACGGGTGACGCGCAGTACTTCTTCCAGCGAGGTAACGCCCGCCAAGGCCTGGCGCAGGCCTTCTTCATGCAAGGTGCGCAGGCCGGCGCGACGGGCGGCCTGCTCCAGAGTGTCGGCGTCGGCGTGGCGCATCAGCAGGCTGCGCAGTTCATCGTTCATCACCAACAGTTCGGTGATGGCGCTGCGGCCGTGATAACTGCCGCGGTAGAGCAGGATCGGGCGCTGTTCGGTCAGGCGGTCGAGGCCATGTTCCTCGACCAATTCCGGCGGTGCTTCGAACGCGACGCGCGTGGCCGGGTCCAGCCGACGCACCAGGCGCTGCGCCAGGATGCCGCTGACGGTCGAGGCGATCAGGTAACTTTCCACGCCCATGACCAGCAGCCGCGTGATACTCGCGGCGGCGCTGTTGGTGTGCAGGGTGGACAGCACGAGGTGGCCGGTGAGGGAGGACTGGATAGCGATGCGGCAGGTTTCTAGGTCGCGGATCTCGCCGATCATGATCACGTCCGGGTCCTGGCGCACGATGGAGCGCAGCGCACCGGCGAAGTCCAGGCCGATGGCCGGCTTGACCTGGATCTGGTTGATGCCTTCGAGCTGGTACTCCACCGGGTCTTCCACGGTGATGATCTTGCGTTCGGTGGTGTTGAGCCGCGCCAACGCGGTGTACAGCGTGGTGGTCTTGCCCGAACCGGTGGGCCCGGTGACCAGCAGGATGCCGTGGGGCCGCTCCAGCAGATCGAGGAAGGCCGCCAGGCGCTGGCCGTCGAAGCCCAGGCTGGGGAAGTCGAACTGCACGGTCTGCCGGTCCAGCAGGCGCATCACCACCGATTCGCCGAAACTGGTGGGCACCGTGGAGACCCGCAGGTCCAGCTCCTTGCCCTGGATACGCAACATGATCCGCCCGTCCTGGGGCAGGCGCCGCTCGGCGATGTCCAGGCGCGCCATGATTTTCACCCGCGAGATCACCGCCGCCGACGAACTGGCCGGCGGCGCCTCCGCGTCGTGCAGCACGCCGTCGATGCGGTAGCGCACCTTGAGCTGGTTTTCGAAAGGTTCGATATGGATATCCGACGCGCGCTGTTCCACGGCGCGCTGCAGGATCAGGTTGACCAGGCGAATCACCGGCGCTTCGGAGGCCATGTCCTTGAGGTGTTCGATATCTTCCAGCGCGCCGCCCTGCTCATCGAGGTTCTCGATCAGCGTGCCCATGGCGGAACGCCCCTGGCCGTAATAGCGCTCGATCAGCGTGTCGACTTCAGTACGCGGGCCGATCGCCAGCCACACCGGCACCTGGCAGGCGTAGGCCAGGGCCTGGAACGGATAGGCCTGCGCGGGGTTGGCCGCGAGCACGCGCAGCCCGCCCTGGTTCCAGCCCATGGGCACCACCTGGTAGTGGCGCATGAAGCGCTCGGTGAGCGCCGGCAAAGGGTCGAGCAGCGGCGGCGCGGCGTCCGCCAGCAACAGCGGCGCACCGAGCAGGCCGGCCCAGGCACGCGCCAGCTCGACTTCCGAGACCAGCCCCAGGCGCGTCAGCAGCCCCAGCAGGTCGTCGGCATCGGTGGACAAGCGTCGGGCACGCTCCAGGTCGACGGTTTTCAGCCCGGCGTGCTGCATCAGCCACGCGCACACTTGGTCGGTGTGCGGTATCTGCAGATGGCAGGCATCGATAGGCATGGACGACATAGTAGTGGGTGTCTGATTGCGAGAAAGTATGGCTATTTGGAACTACTGGGCATTAAAGGTAAAAGGCCATTAGTTCGCCACGCCGCAGTCGAAGTTAACCGGGGTTATCGACTGGAAGTTACAACGCTAGTTCCGGAAGCTCGGAAACAAACTGAAAAGAATAGCCAAGGACTGTCCCGAATTTCCGGTACAACCCTTCATTTAAAGCCTTCGTTACCTGCCGTCAGGATTTGGCTAATTGCAATTAGCCACGTGCTTAGTTATTCAGGCACTTTCGCGCTCGATCAAGCGACATTGCAAAAGATTCAAGCGCTGAACTTCTTCTTCAACCGGCAATACGCCCAAACTTTGCAGAACCCGCGTCGCTGCTAATACACCGATATCCAGGGCCGGCGGTTTGATCGTACTGAGGCTCGGCAACAACATTTCGGCAAACGGATAATCGCCGAACCCCAGCACCGCGCAGTCCTGCGGGATCTTCACGCCGGCACGCTGCCCGGCCAACAGGCCGCCGGCGGCCAGGTTGTCATTGGCGAAGAAGATCGCGTCGGGCGGTGTCGCATGGCCCATCAGGGTTTCCATCGCCTGCTTGCCCGCTTCAAAGGGCGCGCGGTCAGCGTCGGGGGCGAATACCCAGGGGTCGACGCCCAACGCCGTCAGCGTCGCGGCGAACCCGTCTCGCCGCTCCAACGCGCTGAAGTCGCCCGGGGCGCTGTTCTGCACGAAGGCGATGCGCCGATAGCCCTGGCCATGCAGGTAGCGCGCGGCCGTGACGCCCACGTCGTAGTGGGAAAAGCCGATCTGCAACGGCTCGCGCTCGGGCACGTAGTCCCAGGTTTCCACCACCGGGATATCGACGTCGGCGATCATCTTTTCGGTGCCCGCGCTGTGGAAGCGACTGGTCAGCACCAGCGCCGCCGGCGACCAGCCGAGGAAGGCGCGCACCGCGCTTTCTTCCTGTTCGGCGCTGAAGTAACTGGACGCCAGCAACAGCTGGTAGCCGTGGCGGCTGAGCGTGTCGCTGAAACCCTGGATGGTATTGGCGAAGATCGGCCCCGAGATGTTCGGGATCACCATCGCCACGATCCGCCCCCGCGCCGAGGCCAGCCCGCCGGCCACCAGATTGGGTACATAGCCGAGTTCGGCGACTACCGCGGCGATGCGCTCGCGACGCTCGGGCGAGACCTGTTCCGGCTGGTTGAAATAGCGCGACACGGTAATCGCCGATACCCCGGCCTGGCGCGCCACGGTGTTCAAGGTGACGCGCCCGGCGCCACGGCGTTTGCGCGGTTTGTCTTCGCTCACGGGATGATCCTGTTAAAAACCAAAAAGAATATAGGGCTAATTTTTTAGTATTTGACGCTCTAAACCAGACCTACCAATAATGCCGATGTTAGCGCTAACAAAGCGCGTTGTCTGCTACTCGCTCGAGCGAATGCCCAAGACAGTTTCACAGGCGCTGACGGTCGCAAGAACCGCAGCGGTTCAGGGCATTTCTTTCGAGCGGACACAGCATGCACAAACGCACTCACTTGTTTTTACTCGCCGGCTTGACGGCCCTCCCCGTACCCGGCGCCTTTGCCGCCGACGAAGCGGAACCGACGCTCAAGTCCGTCACGGTCACGGCCACCCGCCGCGAAGAGTCGCTGCAAAAGGTCCCGGTGGCGGTCTCCGTCCTGGACGGCGAGCAACTGGAGCGCGACAACCGCAACGGCGTGGCGAGCATCGCACAACAAGTGCCGTCACTGAACTTCCGCACCGGCGCATCGAACAAGGACACGTCGCTGTTCGTGCGCGGCGTCGGCACCATTTCCACCTCCCCTGGCGTCGAGCCGACCGTGGCCACCGTAGTCGACGGCGTGGTCTACGCGCGCCCCGGCCAGGCCACCCTCGACCTGCTCGACCTGGAACGCATCGAAGTGCTGCGCGGCCCGCAAGGCACGCTGTTCGGCAAGAACGCCTCGGCCGGCGTGCTGAACATCACCAGCAAGGCGCCGACGGCCGAAACCCATGGCTATATCGACCAGTCCTACTACAGTGGCAATGAAAGCCGTACCCGCTTCGGCATCGGCGGCAGCCTGGTGCCGGACGTGCTCAAGGGCTCGATCAGCACGTTGTTCGGCAGCTACGATGGCAACGTCGACAACCAACATAATGGCCAGGAGGTCAACGGCTACAACCACAAGGGCATTCGCGGCAAACTGGAATTCACCCCGAATGACGACGTGAAACTGACCCTGATCGCCGACTACATGCAGTCCCAAGACGATGCGCCGAATGGCGTGGTGAGCAAGTCCCTGACCCCGGCCTTCGCCAATGCGTTGAACCCGGTGCGTGCCTCCAGCGACAACCGTGATATCAACACCGACACCCGCAGCCATGTGGAAGACACCAACAAGGGTTTGTCTGCGCAACTGGACTGGAACCTGGGCGACTACACCCTGACCTCGATCACCGCTTGGCGCGGCTGGGACAACACCCAGTACCAGGATGGCGACCGCCTCGGCAGCGTCACCGCCGCGTTCCCCGGCACCGCCGACAAAGGCGAGCTGGCCTTCGACCAATACTCCCAGGAACTGCGCCTGGCGTCGCCCAAAGGTGAATTCCTGGAGTACGTCGGCGGCCTGTTCTACATGCACGGCAAAGACAAAGAGACCTACCAGCGCACGCTGACGACCACCACACGCACCGACCGCGGGATCGCCGACTACAGCACCACCAGCGACAGCTACGCTGTATTCGGCGAGACCACACTGAATTTCACCTCGCGCTTTCGCGGCATCGCCGGCCTGCGCTATACCCACGACGACCTGAAATACGACCACCGTCGCACCTCCACCTCGGCCACCCTGGTCAGCGGGATTCAACCGGCCACCTCGAGTTCCGGCTCGGTGGATGAGGATGGCTGGTCCGGCCGCCTCGGCGTGCAGTACGACATCACCGACAACATCACCAGCTACCTCACCTACTCGCGCGGCTACAAAGGCCCGGCGTACAACGTGTTCTTCAACATGCTGGCGCGTGACACCGACGCGCTCAAGCCGGAAACCTCCAACACCTGGGAAGCCGGGATCAAGGCCACGGCCTGGAACAACCGCCTGACCACCAACCTGGCGGTGTTCCACAGCGATTACGACAACTACCAGGCCAACTTTTTCGACACGGTCGCCGGGCAGGTGGTCACGCGCCTGATCAACGCCGGCAGCGTCAGCACCGAGGGCGTCGAACTGGATTACGCCTTGCAGGCCACCCAACAGCTGAAATTCTCGGGTGCCCTGGCCTACACCCGTGCACGCATCGATGAATTCGCCTGCCCGGCGGGCGCGGCGGCCACCTGTAATGTCAATGGCAAGCCGCTGCCGTACAGCCCGGACTGGAAAAGCTACGTGCGCGCCGACTACACAATCCCGCTGGATAACGGCCTGGACATCGAACTGGGCACCGATTACAGCTGGCAGAGCGAAGTGCAGTACGACATCAGCCAGAATGTCGACACCAAGCAAGGCGCCTACGGCATCTGGAACGCCAGCGTGGCCCTGGCCGACTACAGCAACGGCTGGCGCGTGGCATTCCTGGCCAAGAACCTTGCCGATAAGTCCTACTCACCGCTGCTGGCCACCGGCGGCAACTACATCTACCGCGCCGTGCCCCGTGACGATGAACGTTACTTCGGCGTGCAACTGCGCAAGGATTTCTAAGCATGAGCCGTCAACTGAAACTCGGCGCCTTCCTGATGGCCACCGGGCACCATGTCGCCGCCTGGCGCCACCCGGACGTGCCGGCGAATGCCGGGCTGGATTTCGCCCAGTACAAACACCTGGCGCGCGTGGCCGAGGCGGCGAAGTTCGATGCGCTGTTCGTGGCGGACAGCATCGCTGCCGCCACCGGTGAGGTCGCCAGCCATATGGCGCGCTCGGACCATTTCGAACCGCTGACGTTGCTGTCGGCGTTGAGTGCAGTGACGGAGCATATCGGCCTGATCGCCACGGCGACCACCAGCTATAACGAGCCTTACCATGTGGCGCGTAAATTCGCCTCGCTGGATCACTTGTCCGGCGGGCGCGCCGGCTGGAACCTGGTGACCTCGGACAACGCCGCCGAAGCGCAGAACTTCGGGCGCGAGGAACACCTGGGCCATGCTGAGCGCTACAGCCGCGCGCGCGAGTTTCACCAAGTGGTCACCGGCCTGTGGGACAGCTGGGAAGACGATGCCTTTGTACGCGACAAAGCCAGTGGCACCTATTACGACCCGAGCAAGCGGCATGTGCTGGAGCATGTCGGCGAACACTTCCGGGTCAAGGGCCCGTTGAATGTGGCGCGCTCGCCCCAGGGCCAGCCGGTGATCGTGCAGGCCGGCTCTTCCGAGGCGGGCCGCGAGCTGGCGGCGCAGACCGCCGAGGTGGTGTTTACCGCGCAGACGTCGCTGGCGAATGCCCAGGCGTTCTATGCCGACCTCAAGGCGCGTTTGAGCCGATATGGACGTGACGCGGACGCGCTGAAAATCATGCCCGGCGTGTTTGTGGTGGTCGGGCAGACCGAGGCCGAGGCGCAGGCCAAATTCGCCGCGTTCCAGGCGCTGGTTGAACCTGAAGTGGGCGTCGCGTTGCTGGGGCGCATGCTGGGCAATTTCGACCTGTCCGGCTACCCGCTGGACGGGCCGTTGCCGACGCTGCCGTTGACCGACAGCGGGCAGCGCAGCCGCCAGCAACTGTTGAGCGAACTGGCCGAACGCGAGCATCTGACACTGGCACAACTGGGCCGGCGAATTGCCGGCGGTCGCGGGCATTACAGCCTGATCGGCACACCCACGCAGATCGCCGACGAGCTGCAGCGCTGGTTCGAACAGGGTGCAGCGGATGGTTTCAATATCCTCGTGCCGCATCTGCCCGGGGGGCTGGAAGACTTTGCCCGCGAGGTGGTGCCCGAGCTGCAACGGCGCGGCCTGTTTCGCACCGAATACAGCGGCTCGACCTTGCGCGAAAACCTCGGTTTGGCGCGCCCGCAAAATCGCTTCAAGGAGGTTCAGGCATGAGGATTGCCGCGTTATTGCTCAGTCTGCTGGCGGTTACGCATACTGCGTTGGCGGCCGCACCGGACACCTTGCGCATCGGCTACCAGAAAGGCTCGATCGCCCTGGTGCTGGCCAAGGAACATGGCTTGCTCGAACAGCGCTTCCCGCAGACGACGGTGAAGTGGATCGAATTCCCCGCCGGCCCGCAGATGCTCGAAGCGCTCAACGTCGGTGCGCTGGACGTGGGCTCGACCGGCGACATCCCGCCGCTGTTCGCCCAGGCCGCCGGTGCCGACCTGGTCTACATCGGCGCCGAACCCGCCAAGCCCAGTGCCGAAACCATTCTGGTGCGCAACGACAGTCCGCTGCATTCAGTGGCGGACCTGAAGGGCAAGAAAGTCGCGTTCCAGAAAGGCTCCAGCTCCCATAACCTGATCCTGCGTGCCCTGAATAAAGCCGGCCTGAGCTACAAGGATATCCAGCCGGTGTACCTGCCCCCCGCTGACGCGCGCGCGGCGTTCGAACAAGGCAGCGTGGATGCCTGGGCGATCTGGGAACCCTACTCGTCACTCGCCTTGAGCCAGAGCCCCAGCCATGTGCTGGCGAACGGCGAAGGCCTGGGCCTATCGGGGCCGGTGTATACCGCGCGGCGCGAGTATGCGAAGGACAACGGCGGCTTTATCCATGATCTATTGGAGGAACTCAGCAGCGCCGAAGCCCTCACCCGCAGCCAGCGCGAAGACAGCCTGCGCGTGCTGACACAGTTCATGGGCCTGCCCCGCGAAGTGATCGCACGCTACATGGATAACCGCCCGCCTTCGCCGATCTTGCCGATTGATGAGGGGATCATTAACGCGCAGCAGGCGACGGCAGATTTGTTCTATCAGAACCACCTGCTGCCCAAGGCGATTGAAGTGAAGAAGGCAGCGTGGAGTGTTGACGCTCGCTGATAGCAGCACTGTGGAGATGCCCATGAAGGCGGTGGGTCAGTTGACCTTGTATCGACGGATAGCCCGCCATCGCAGGCAAGCCAGCTCCCACAGGTTGCGCGGTGCCCTAAGCCACAATACAAAACCCCATGTGGGAGCTGGCTTGCCTGCGAAGGCGGTGGGTCAGCCACTGCATGAGGTGACTGATACACCGCCTTCGCGAGCAAGCCCGCTCCCACAGTTTTGATCGTCGTCCGGGCTTGGATTCGGGATGTTTCGCCAACATTCGCGCCGACGGTACGACTCCGTTCGAACTTGAAATACAACCCAAATGTGGGAGCTGGCTTGCCTACGATAGCGGTCGGTCAGCCACTGCATGAGGTGACTGACACACCGCCTTCGCGAGCAAGCCCGCTCCCACAGTTTTGATCATCGTCCGGGTTTGGATTTGGGGTGTTTCGCCCACATTCGCGCCGACGGTACGACCCGGTTCGAACTTGAAATACAACCCAAATGTGGGAGCTGGCTTGCCTGCGATAGCTGTCGGTCAGCCACTGCATGAGGTGACTGGTACACAGCCTTCGCGAGCAAGCCCGCTCCCACAGTTTTGATCATCGTCCGGGTTTGGATTCGAGGTGTTTCGCCAACATTCGC